>NZ_KI632495.1:0-22608 GCF_000504145.1 Bacillus cihuensis
TACTCCAGCTACGACATGGAGAAAATGTTTAAACGCGTGATGTAGTTTAATAAGATAAAACTAATTTAAGTATAGTCTGGAGAAAATAACTTTTCGTACGCTTTAGAGGTATAAACGATTTATCATTTGTCTATGATGAATGATGTTTGACTGCTTTAAACGTACGAAAAGTAAAATTTATATAAGGCAGTGAAAGATTTGGAACAAGCAAACAATAAGCTACTTGTCATTATTGGCCCGACAGCAGTTGGGAAAACAAAACTGAGTATAGAAATGGCAAAGCGCTTTAATGGGGAAATTATTAGTGGAGATTCTATGCAAGTTTATAAAGGAATGGATATTGGAACAGCTAAGATAACACGTGATGAAATGGAGGGTATCCCTCATTATCTCCTGGATATTAAAGAGCCGAATGAATCATTTAGTGCAGCTGATTTTCAAGAGCAAGCGAATCACGTCATAGCGGATATCCAAAAGCGTGGTAAACTGCCAATTATCGTTGGAGGCACAGGTCTTTACATTCAGTCTGTTATTTACGATTATCAATTTTCGGAGGCAGCTTCTAATGCAGAATATAGAAAGAAATTGGAATCTATCGTTGAAACAGATGGAATTGCACCTCTCATTGAAAAGTTACAGTCAATCGACTCTGAGAGCGCAAAGAGAATCCATCCTAACAATGTAAGACGCATTATTCGAGCGTTGGAAGTTTATTATTGCACAGGAATTACTATGTCTGATCAACTTGACAACCAAACCTCTGAATTAAAGTATGAGACTGCACTAATCGGCTTGACGATGAATCGTGAAGCGCTTTATCAGCGAATTAATCACCGTGTTGATATCATGGTCGAACAGGGACTAATTGATGAAGTAAAGAGCTTTTATGAGCAAGGATTAAGAGAATGCCAATCGATACAGGCAATTGGTTATAAAGAATTATACGATTATTTCGATGGAAAACTAACATTAGCAGAATCGATTGAAGCTTTAAAACAAAATTCACGCCGCTACGCTAAGCGTCAACTTACTTGGTTTCGTAATAAAATGGATGTACAATGGTATGAGATTCAGGAACAAGGAAATAATTCATTTGTTTCTGAAGAAATATCTACTTATATAGCAGGAAAGCTATCACTTAGCGCGAATATGTAATACATAGAGAGAATGAGGAGGAATACACGATGAAACAAGTAAATATTCAAGATCAATTTTTAAATCAGTTAAGAAAAGATAGTACATATGTGACTGTTTTTTTATTAAATGGTTTTCAAATTAGAGGACTTGTTAAAGGGTTTGATAACTTTACCGTTTTATTTGAATCTGAAGGAAAACAACAGTTAGTCTTTAAACATGCGATTTCTACTTTCGCACCGCAAAAGAATGTACAAATCGATTATGAAGCAAAAGAGTAAATGGAATGTTAATACAACGATACCCACTTAAAACAGAAACAATCTTCTGTTTTAAGTGGGTATTTTTTGTTGATCCAAAAAATATAGTGGGGGATGGGGTTGTAGATAATTAAAAAAATTTGAGATTTGTATTCAAGTCTCTTGATAGTATTTGTCTCCAGCTCACCAAAATGCTTTTCATTTTTATTTCCTTATGCTTGAGCAAAGGTTGATCAGGGAGCTTTTTGTTTTAGTAGGACTATTTTAAACAATTACTACTGAGATAACTCATTTATGAATATAAATAAATGAGGGATTATTTCTTGGGAAAGCGCAGGAAACGACATGATACGAATATAATTATGGAAAAACAAAATAATTGTCGAACACTAATTGGGCTCGTCCTTTTTCTATTCGTCGTATGAGAGGTGACTATATATTGGAACAACCGATCCGTAAAAAAAATAACGGACAGATTAATATTGTCTTAAATGGACAAAAGCGGAAGCCAATTCCGAAAGATCCTCCGATTCGTGAAAAACATGTTTTAGATATACCTCCTCAACATATTGCGCTGAAGGAAATGGAAGAGGAGTTAGGAGCATTAGTCGGGCTAGATGAAATGAAACGGATGATTAAAGAAATATATGCATGGATTTATGTGAATAAAAAGCGGGAAGAGCGAGGGCTAAAGTCTGGACAGCAAGCTCTTCATATGATGTTTAAAGGGAATCCTGGAACGGGGAAAACATCAGTAGCTAGATTGATTGGTAAATTGTTTCATAAGATGAATGTACTTTCCAAAGGCCATTTAATTGAAGTGGAAAGAGCGGATCTTGTCGGTGAGTATATTGGCCATACAGCTCAAAAAACTCGGGATTTAATAAAAAAAGCAATCGGTGGAATTTTGTTTATTGATGAAGCCTATTCACTTGGTAGGGGAGGAGAAAAGGATTTTGGAAAAGAAGCGATTGACACGCTTGTGAAGCATATGGAAGATCGCCAACACGAATTTATCTTAATCCTTGCCGGTTACTCAAAAGAGATGGATTATTTCTTAACCTTGAATCCTGGTCTTCATTCAAGGTTTCCTATTGTAGTAGACTTTCCGGATTATTCGATTGAACAATTGATGGAAATCGGACAAAGAATGATCGATGATCGGGAATATGTACTTAGCAGGGATGCTGAACGTAAATTGAAAGAGCATTTAATAATAATCAAAGCCGACCCGAGACTGGTATCTTTTTCGAACGGTCGTTATATTCGGAATATTATTGAAAAATCGATAAGGACACAAGCAATGAGATTATTGATTGAAGATTCATATGAACGTGGAGACCTCGTGACCTTAAGGAGCCAGGACCTTGTTTTTGAAGAAGATGAAGAATAGATGAAACTAAACTTAATTAACAAATCGAAAATTGTCATAGAAAACAGCGTTCTTGATGGAGTTACCTCGGAAAAAATATATGGGAATTGGGAAATAGCTGTTAATTAGAAAATAATTTTGGCTTAGATGAAAGAAAATCTACACCAAAAGATCAATATTGAGTTTTACAATCAGATAAATATAAGCAAAGGGCTGCTTTTAGGAGATAAGAAATACCTAAAATGCAGCCCTAATTAACTGGAATTTACGATTTATCCCGCATTACTGGGCAGTAAAATCCCAGCTGATTTAAGTTTCACTTAATAACAATCAGTTGTATTGATTAATATTTCTTGCTGGAAGTTTCCAGTTGTACGAATATGATAGAACTCTTAATACTGTAATTGCTAGGAATAAGCAATATAATTGCCAAGGTTCTATAGAACTGTTAAGTCCAATGAAAAGGCCGCAAATAATAGCCCATAAAGCGTATATTTCATCCTTTAAAACAAGCGGTTTTCTATGTGCTAATAAATCCCGGATCATACCGCCACCACAACCAGTAAGTACGGCAGCTACAAGAATAGCGCTTAAAGGACGATTTAAGTCAATGGCATAAAGTGCACCTTGAATGGCGAAAGCTGAGAGCCCAATTGCATCAGTAAAATTGCCCCATGTTTTCCAATGTTTTAATAAATTTTTAGGGAAGAGAAAAACAAACGTTATTGAAATTAGCGCAATGATAAAGTTTGTACCTTGATCCCATAACGCTGATATGGGAACCCCAATTAAAAGATTTCGTAAGGCTCCCCCACCAAAGGCGGTAACAACGCCCAAAATATAAACACCTAATATATCATATTCTTCTTCCATCGCGATAATTGCGCCGCTTATAGCAAAAGCAATCGTACCAATTATCGTTAGTATCTCCCATGTCATAGGAATTCCTCGCTGTTCTTTCATTATTCTGTTTTATTCCGCATTAACGGGCAGTAAGACCCCTTACCTCAATGCTAAGTGGAATCGAAGGAGTGTAGGTGGGGGGAACTGCACGTAAAAGCCTGAATGGTGAGATACAGTGAAGCTAACCAATGCGAGAGCAGTGGTAAAGTTTGTGCTCACAGTTAGAGGTTACAAAGACGGTAGACTTAAGGACGCGGCGTACATAGTCTGTGATTCTTTGAACATAAGATCGAAGAGTCTATTTTTCTCGATATAGACTCTAGAACGGAACTTACAATCGGTGGGGATAAAACCAAACTGATTGAAGCTTCACTTTATGACAACCTATATGATTTTAGCAGAAACCGCTGTTTTTTAGAAGAGTTTTCTACTGCTAACATGTTTAGAAGGTGGTATGATTATAAACGACTTTTCTGTGAAAAGGGAAGGGCTTAGCAAAATCAGCTTCGAACCGCCACCTTAATAAGGTGATGCAATATTGAGAACCTGAATTTTTTTCAACGTTAGCTTTGGTTCAGGTGCTCATGGCTGTTTTTTAGAATGAATTGTGACATTGTATGTTGATTTGATATGATGAGGTCATTCATCACAATTTTATCTAAAAAACGATTATAATGATTTGATTAAAAAGGAGACTCAACATGTATCAGCTATTAACAAATGGAGATAGACTAAAAAAATTAACCGAACAGGCTGAAGCTCAAATAGCCCCAATCCATCAAGATATCCATTCTATGATGGAACTAAACCAGTTTCGTGTATTGCAGAGCTTCCAAAGCAATAAAGTAAGTGATTCGCATTTTATCCCTACTACAGGCTATGGCTATGATGATTACGGGCGAGACACATTAGAACACATTTACAGTGAAGTATTTGGCGGTGAAGCGGGTCTAGTACGACCGCAAATCATTTCTGGAACTCATGCGATTTCCATTGCATTGTTTGGAATTCTGCGACCAGGAGATGAGCTATTATACATAACAGGCAAGCCTTATGACACATTAGAAGAAATAGTAGGGATTCGTGGAAGTGGCATCGGTTCTTTAAAAGAATTTAATATTGATTATAATTCTGTTATGTTAACTAGCGAAGGGGAAGTAGACTTCGATGCTGTAAAAAAAGCAATTACTCCTAAAACGAAGATGATTGGTATTCAACGTTCGAAAGGATATGCAACGCGACCGTCCTTTATGATTTCTGAAATTGAAGAAATGATATCGTTTGTAAAAGATATTAACCCAAACTTAGTCGTCTTTGTTGACAACTGTTATGGAGAGTTTGTTGAAGATAAGGAGCCTTGTCATGTAGGTGCTGATTTAATTGCAGGTTCTTTAATCAAGAACCCCGGTGGTGGCCTTGTGAAAACAGGAGGCTATATCGTCGGAAAAAAAGAATATGTTGAAGCTTGTTCATACCGTTTAACGTCACCAGGTATTGGAGCGGAAGCGGGTGCGTCACTTTATAGCCTACAAGAAATGTATCAAGGCTTCTTTCTCGCACCTCATGTAGTCGGTCAAGCTTTAAAAGGTGCGGTTTTTACATCAGCATTACTTGAATTGTTAGGTATGAATACCTCACCGAAATGGGATGCCAAGCGAACAGATTTAATTCAATCTGTTCAATTTGATGATCGTGATAAAATGGTGGCGTTTTGTCAAGCAATCCAATATGCATCACCAATAAATTCACATGTTACACCTTATCCTAATTATATGCCGGGGTATGTTGATGATGTCATTATGGCGGCCGGTACATTTATTCAAGGGGCAAGCATAGAATTGACAGCAGATGGCCCAACTCGACCGCCGTATGTAGCGTATGTTCAAGGTGGGTTAACATACGAACATGTAAAAATTGCCGTGTTAACAGCAGTAGATAATTTGATCGACAAAAAGCTTATCTAGGATAAAGCTAAACTAAAAAAAACTATTGAAATTAAAAGCGATTTTTGTAATCAACGAATAAAATAATTCCATGTTAGAAAACATAACATTGATTTGACAAAATATCTAACATCTCATATAATATAAACAAGATAATCAATAAGGAGGATGCTGAAGATGAGTAGTAGCAACATTCGGCGTTCGATGCCTCTTTTCTCAATTGGAATTGTCATGCAGCTTACCGAATTGTCTGCTCGTCAAATTCGTTATTACGAAGAGCATCAATTAATTACTCCTATGAGAACAGATGGAAATAGGCGACTGTTTTCCTTGAATGACATAGATCGTCTCTTAGAGATTAAAGATCTACTAGAACAAGGTGTCAACTTAGCCGGTATAAAGAAACTTTTATTTGTAAATCAAGTTGAACAAGTTCCAAACGAACCGATTCAGAAGTCAGAAGAAATTAAGAAAGATCTCAGTGATGGAGAATTGCGGAAGCTTTTAAAATCAGAACTTTTGCATGGTGGCAGACATCGCACAACACTTCGTCAAGGAGATATGTCTAGATTTTTTCATTAAATAAAATCCAAAAAACAAAATGAAGAGAGGATGTTGTGTATGGTAAAGTATACTCGTGAAGATATTATTCGTTTAGCTAAAGAGGAAAATGTGAAATATATTCGACTCCAATTCACGGATATATTGGGAACAGTTAAAAACGTTGAAATCCCAGTAAGTCAGTTAAATAAAGCACTTGATAATAAAATGATGTTCGATGGTTCTTCAATTGAAGGATTTGTACGTATTGAAGAATCTGATATGTTATTACAACCAGACCTTAATACATGGGTGATTTTCCCGTGGACTTCAGAAAAAGGGAAAGTTGCACGTTTAATCTGTGATATATATACGACAGATGGAACACCTTTTAGTGGTGACCCACGTACCAACTTGAAACGAGTCTTAGCTGAAGCTAGAGAAATGGGCTTTACAGAGTTTAATCTTGGACCAGAGCCAGAATTCTTCCTCTTCAAATTGGATGCTAATGGTGAACCTACGCTTGAATTAAATGATAGAGGTGGTTATTTTGACCTTGCGCCAACTGATTTAGGTGAAAACTGCCGTCGTGATATCGTACTTGAGCTAGAAGAAATGGGCTTTGAAGTAGAAGCTTCTCACCATGAAGTAGCACCAGGACAACATGAAATTGATTTTAAATATGCTGATGCAATAACTGCTTGTGATAATATTCAAACTTTCAAACTCGTAGTAAAAACGATTGCTCGTAAACATGGCTTGCACGCAACGTTTATGCCAAAACCTCTATTCGGAGTAAGTGGATCTGGTATGCACTGTAACGTCTCTTTATTTAAAGATGGTGAAAATGCATTCTTTGATAAATCTGGTAAACTACAATTAAGTGAAACGGCTGACCAATTCATTGCAGGAATCATTAAACATGCACCGAACTTCACTGCAGTAACGAACCCAACGGTTAACTCATATAAACGTTTAGTACCTGGTTATGAAGCACCTTGCTATGTTGCGTGGTCCGCTCAAAACCGTAGTCCACTAGTGCGTATTCCTGCTTCTCGAGGCGTCAGCACTCGTGTTGAAGTAAGAAGTGTTGACCCTGCAGCCAATCCATATTTAGCGCTAGCTGTCATATTGAAAGCGGGTCTTGATGGAATTAAGAATAAATTGACTCCACCAGCTCCAATTGACCGCAATATTTATGTAATGACTAAAGAAGAACGTGAAGAAAATGGCATTGTAGATCTTCCGGCAACATTATTTGCTGCTTTGGAAAAATTAAAAGAAGACGAAGTGATCATGGACGCTCTAGGCGATCACTTATTAGAGCACTTCATTGAAGCAAAAGAGATTGAGTGGGATATGTTCCGTACGCAAGTTCACCCATGGGAACGCGAGCAATACATGAACATGTACTAAGAAGCTGAAAGTCCTGATACGACTAGTATCGGGGCTTTTTTTTCATCGGGCAATTAAATAGTTTTCCGCCTATTTTTTCTTACTGTCCGATTTTTGCCCGATTTTACTTCAAAAAAATTATTCAAGGACACGATTCAAATGTTCCTCAAATTTATTCATAGTTTCTTTATCGATTTTTTTGCTTATATGTGAGTAGACATCTGATGTTATTTGCATACTGCCATGCCCTAAACGCTCTTGTAAATATTTCATACTTGCTCCAGCTTCAAGTTGTAATACGGCATGTGTGTGCCTTAATGAATGGATAGGTAGATTAGGAAGTCCAGCTTTTTTTAATATTCGGGCAAAGGAATTAAATAAACTTGATTTTGGCATATAATTACCGTCGTTCCGACAAAGAACCAAGTTATGTTCAAAATGATAGTTATCATTAAGTGCTGTCTTATTTTGATTCTGATATTTCTTGTGGAAATGTAGGTCATTTGCAAGCCCCTGGCTAATTGTAATGGTTCGCTTGGAATGGTATGTTTTAACGTCACCAAACATTTCTTCAGGGTTTTTAGATGCTTCTTGGAAATCAAGTGACTTATTAATATTGATTGTTTTTTCTTTCAAGTCCACATCCGTCCATTGGAGAGCAGCTGCTTCACCTTTGCGCATTCCAGTTTAGTGGACTTGAAATGAGAAATGATGCAGTGCCATTGAGTAACCTTGTTTATAACGAGGATAAAGCTGATATTTTTATAACGGTTGATATTGGCAAGGGCCAAATTAAAAAGCTAACGAATTACTTAACATTAAAATAATGGGGGAACTGATGTGATTTATGTAAAATTTGATGCCGAGTCGAGTACGGGGTATTCAATGATCCACAACATGCCATTTGATGAAAAAAACGGCTTAGGTAAGTCAAAAGAGGAATTGGATCAGGAAGGCGTATTCGTTGATGCTATACCAACGCCGGATACTTCAAACTCGGACAAAGTGCCGGTATTAAAGTATAACAACGGCCTTTACTATGAGTATGAGGATAGACAACTTACACCAGAAGAAAAAAATTCAGTAATTAGAAACTGACTTAGGAAATGTTCTTATTGAAAGTGCAGCAGATAAGGCAAAAATTGCTGAATTAGAAACTGCTCAAGGTGATCTTCTTATGGAAATTGCAATGTTAAAAATGGGAGGTAGTCTATAATGTGGTATTCTACAATTAAACGGTATTATGACGAAAAGCACCCTTCATACAACGATGAATCGCTGAAGGTTTTCGTGAAGGCAAAAATGATTACAGAAGATCAATATACAGAAATCACTGGTAAAGCGTACACAGAGTAGGCTTTTTTATTTTGCTAAAAAGAGGGTGGAAAACCCTCTCTATTCTACCTTCGTTCTATTGTGAAATACGATGGTTGGGGATTATTTTCTCTATCATAATTTGTATAACAAATGCTTCTGAATGGTTTGTCCAATGGGTAATTGAATTTTTCATTTAAGATTTTGCAACCTTCTAGTCTCGCTTTCTCTAAGGGTGCATCTGAATCATTTATTACTTTGAATGGCTCAAAATTATTGATTTCTAGTAAATAATAAGGTGAAGTTTCTTCGCCTCTTGTGATTATTGGATATTTATTCGCAAGATTAATTTCTTCTGTGGTAAGATCACTTTTTCTTACTCTGGTAATTTTGTATTCATTATAATTAAACATTAATAAAAAATCCTCCTTTGTATTTTTTAACTAATAATACAACGAAGGATGTATGAAAATGAAAAGGTTTCACGTTTTTATTGAATTTCAGGAAGATGATGTGCAATAAAAAATATTTTTAAGAATCACTAAATATTTATTATTCTAGTGACGATAAATCAGTAGAGATAATTAGTACATTAGTCCTAAGTGTCTCTATATTGATTTCGGAGGATCATTTATGAAAAAACAGGCAATAGCAGGTCTAGTAGTGAGCGCTGTATTACTAACGAGTCCAGTATTACCAACTCATGGGTATGCAGCGACTAATAGTTTTACGGATATTGAAAATTCCTTTGCAAAAGATGCTATAAATACTTTGCAACAAGCAGGTATTATTAGCGGATTTGGCAATGGAACATACAATCCTACTGGGACCTTAACCAGAGAGCAATTTGCGAAAATTTTAGTATTGTCTAATGGATTGGATATTTCTAACCCACCTAGAGTCTCTACATATAGTGATGTCTCAACAAATAGTTGGGCCTTCCCATATGTGGAAGCTGCAGTAAAAGCTGGCTATATTAAAGGCTATACGGATGGAACATTTAAAGGTGGCACCAACTTATCAAGGGAACACATGGCTGTCATGTTCGTAAGGTCGTTAGGCGTAGACGTGACGGGTTATGGTTCAAAGCTTACGTTTAATGATAGCGGAAGTATTTCTAATTCTTATAAAGACGCTATTGCCTTTTCTGTAGAGGCTGGTTTGATCAGTGGGAAAAAGGATGGGAAATTCGATCCTAAAGGCAATGCTACGAGAGAACAGGTTGCTAAGGTGGCTGCAACTTTTATTAAAGTTAAGGATGAAATAAAGAAACCAATTTCGACACCCGATCCGGATCCAAAACCACTTCCAATACAAAACCATGCTCCTGTTGCTAGCCTGATTGAAGCAAAATCAATTATTGTTGATCAACATTTAAACGTACTTAATGTTGCTAGTGTTTTTACCGATCGTGATGGTGACACCTTAACATTTACCGCAAGTTCTTCAAATACGAACATTGCTACAGTCTCATTAGATGGAAATAATTTATATGTGACAGGAATAAGTTTGGGTACATGTACAATTACATTAACTGCTGATGATAGAAGAGGTGGAGTAACCACAAAAACATTTGACTTAACTGTTTCATTATCTCCTCAAGAATTAGCGATCAAAAAGATTGATGAAATAATTAAAGACGGAGATGCAAGTGAAATATCTTTAAATGATATTAACTCTGCATTATTAGGGAAATCAGTATCAACTATTGAGGGGAATTTGGATGTTTATAGAGATGTAATAAGCAGAACGGAGAATTTAGAATTAAATTCTGCTGATAAAATTGCTGATATGGTTACTGATGTAAATACCACACTGGACAAAGAAATAACTACAGGTATAACTGTTACTGGTGGAACTAATTTTAAGTATCATTTACTCATCGATCCTGTTGCTTTTAATGTAGTAAGTGCAAGTAAAGTTATTTCTTGGGCAACGCCAATGGATGACACATTTACAAATTCAAATATTTATACAATAATGAAAAAAGTGGCCAGTTATGACTCAAAATATTTTTTCTCTATCCCTACAGCTACTCCTCTGAGTTTGAAACCAAAGTCAGTAGGAACTTATCAAGTTCTATTTATATATGTTGACCAGGATAAACAAAGTCAAGGTTATTCAGTGCATAATAGCATAACCGTTACAAATAATAATCCTCCTATGGTTAGTGATCAATGGACAGTTCCTGACTTCACAGTAGGTGAAGACGCTCCTTTGAATTTAATAGGGCTGTTTACTGATGATGACGATGATGAACTAACCTATTCAATTGAAGCATTAAATAAAGATATTGCAGATATATTTGATGGTGAAGAAAATGCATTACCAACAATTCATCCACTTGCTAGTGGAACTGCTCAATTTAAAGTGACGGTTGATGACGGTCGTGGTGGTACAAATGAAACAACTATCTCTGTGATAATTACTCAAGCTATCGGAAACGATGGAGACGAGAATAGCACACCAGAAGTTCCAACAGTACCAGTTAATACAGATATAAACTTACAAGCAATTCCTGGATCACTCGGCTCTGGAGAAATAAATGTATCTTGGGACGGAAATAATGATCCAAATTGGTCTCATTATGAGATGTATAAATTAGTTTCTGAAACTGGTGAAGCAGATGATACAATTCCGAAGTATGCTGATTTAACATACAGAGGAAGCGACGGATTTGGTGATGAATATTTATCAGGTACAAGAGTATCTTACGCTTTATATTCTGTTATGAACGATGGATCTAAAACAGTTCAAAAAGTTACTGTTGTAGCTCCTTAAGTAAAAAGATTTTACCTCACCTTTTGGTGGGGTTTTTATTATTAATGGCAGTTCAGGAAGATTATGTGCAATAAAGTTAATATTCTATTGAATTAAATCCTTCTTTAACTTATGATAGATTTTGTAAATTATAGGAAGAGAGGTGATAGCAATGAAAAAGATTACTTCTATTATTCTATCCTTGAGTGTGGTTTTGGGATTCACTTTTGGATCGCCTGTGGAAGCAGCAAAAGCTGTTACTTACAAAAATTGTACTGAATTAAATAAGGTTTACAAAGGTGGAGTGGCTAAAGCTGCCAATATTAAAAATAAAGGTGGAAAAACAAAGTATACTCCATTTGTATCAAAAGCTATTTATGATGCTAATGTAAAAAGTGATCGAGATAAAGACGGTATCGCATGCGAACGATAAAACTCGTATCAGAAAGACTCCTCAAGCATGAGGGGTTTTTTTTATATCCAGAGGGCTCGGTTGGGTCCTCTATTTATTTTAAAAGGGATGGTGATCGTATGACAATTGAAATTGGTGTATTAATCGCGATTGGGGGATTGCTATTAAGCTATCTCACTTTCACCTTAAATAAACAAAAAGAGACTAAAACAGACACCAAGCAGGATGCTCAAATTAAGGTGCAATTAGATTACATAGGAAAAGGTGTCGATGATATCCGCATCGATCTAAGAGCGAACGAAAGACAGATGGTTACATTAGGGGAACGTATCACCAGGATTGAAGAATCCTCTAAACAAGCCCATAAGCGCTTGGATATTCTTGCGAAAGGAGAAAATTAATTATGAAAAAAGATGTATTCACGTTACTAGGAGGGTTCCTTACAGCCCTTCTTTTTTTCTTTGGGACAAATTGGTATTACGTTTGATTGGTTTACTGAAACAAGCATTAATGCTTTTGTGCTTGTTATTTCTGCTTTTGTTGCACTTGTTATTAATGTATACGCAGTGTGGAAGAACACATATACAGGTTGGTTTAAAAAGAAAATGAGGAATTAAGCTGTCTATACGGATGACATTTTTTTTCATACAAATAAGAAAAAGAGGTGATAAAGATGAAAAAAATTAAAATTGATCCAGGGCACGGTGGTAAAGATCCAGGAGGGGTAGCTAACGGCCTGCAAGAAAAAAACGTCGACGGTAAAGCAAAGGAGACTTTTACGAAAATCCTTGCTCAGAAGAAAAAAGGTAATCGATAAAATCAAGAAAGAAAAAGACTGGCTTTCCTTTTGGTCAAGGCATGAAGGTTATAGGTACGGACAATAAAACATCGTATTCCGAACCATTCGTAGGGTTTCGAAGTATTCGGAACGCTGGTGGGCAGTTGACACAAACTGTGTAGTAAAAAGCCGATTGGAATTTTTCCAATCAGCCCCTGTTCTTTAGATTTTTACTAGTTTCAGTACCTGCGTTGAAAATAGCTACAACCATTATAAAGAAAAAAATAATTTGTATTGCTGGGTTAGCTGTCCAATATCCTAAGAAATTCATGAAAACAAGGATGACGAATAAAAGAGCAGTAACTGTGGTTATTAAAAGGGGCCAGTTGAGAGTCATTTTAATCCCTCCTTATATATGTAAACCGCATTTATTAATAGGTTAACATAAATAATTGGAATTTTAAACCATTAAATATTTTTATTAATAGTATTGCAGGTTAATGTAAAGGGAGATAATCAAGCTATATCCTCATGCAGGTAGAAACGTTGTTTTATTATTGGAGCCATCCCAAATGTCTATCGAAGAATTCAACGAGGCTCCTGAAGGAGTTGAATACAAAGTCAATGCAGATGGAACGGCTGCCAGATGTCACTTGATGATGTGAAAGAGGAAGAAGGTCAGGTACAGGGTGAACCAGAGCTGAAAGATGAAGGTCCTTTCAAAGCTGATTCGAACGTGAGGATTTACTAGATTAATAGCAAAAGCTCTAAGCTTAGGCTTGGGGTTTTCTTTGCATTTAAGAATGGAAATAATAGAGACGGGGAACCATTTGAAATTGATTAAAGAATATGAGTTTTAAAAAAACAAAATGATCGATTAGCTAGTATCTATGGTTTAGTCAGTGATTATTATGATCCTTTCTTGTAGAAAAATAACAGACTCTCAAGTTTATTTATTACAAACATAGACATGAAAAGCATCCAATCAATTTGGTGTTTTTTATTATGAAGTGAGATCATGAAGGAAACACCAGTTAAAAAGAAACCAAAAGAAGAAAAGCTGGGTCCTCGTGATTTTTGCCAATTAATTGGGGAAGACAGGGATGTATACAACGTCATAAAGGGGCAATTAGGTGCAAATAATTTGTGGGATTTAGCAGGAAAATATATCCTTTTGTCGAATTCATAGGTCAGAAGGAGGTGCTCATATGAAATACTTTTTTGTAAATATTAATATGGTAGATGGGAACTCTGAAAGTTTTAACTTAAAATCAGATTCAAAAGTTGTATTAAAAAACAAAATAACTGAAGCGCCTAAGGGGTGGTTTGGTGTTGACGGCTGTTATGTGCAGATTAAGAATATAACATCGTTAACAATTAATGAAATAAACTTAAACGATTATGAGTATGAAGATAATGATTTTGACTATGTTGAAAAGTAGTAAACTTTAGCACCCTTTCGAGGGTGCTTTTTATATGCGTATAAATGACTTGTCTCCACATAGAGTACGCTAAATCTAGTCCCTTCAATGGAGCGCGATTCCTAAAGAAAACATATAGAAAACTACCTAGCAAATGATATTTGCAAGGGAATGATAGTTTTAAAATATTGCCACATTTAGAGAAGTTGGTAAAGCGCTTGGACATAGATCTTCAACTACAATTATGTCAATCTGAATAAATCTAAAGGAAAAAGGATACGTTTCTTGGGGAGAAGGAAAACACCTCCTGAGTTACGTATTATACAAATACGATTCAGGGGGTGCTTTTTCCTCTGTCTTATTTAACTAGGACTCTCCAATGCGAGTAAGGGCTCCTTTTTGCTTTGAAATAAAAGTCCAAGAAAGGCATTATATAGTTTATTGCTTAAGTAATCCAAGTTCTTGGTCGATTGATGTAATAGCAACAATAGCTGATAGCATTTTTTTATCTGATAATTCCACTGATTTCGTAGCTTCTTCCATTCTTGAATTAAGATCTGCTACACCATCTATCGCTTGTATAATAGCGGTTGCTGCATTTCCTCTATAATTTGTTGCCAGAGACATCTCGACCCTATAAGTTTCTAGTCTTTCTTGGAGGTCAGAAGGAACGGATTTCGAATCAATTGCACTAATGCGTTTAGATAGTTCGCTGTATTTTTCATAAACAATATTCATATCATCTTTTAAACTAGCAATATCACTTGAATTAGTAGCATTAGACATATTTCCCCAAACAGCTTGCCAGTGATCATTCCAAATTCGGTCATATTCGGCTGTGATTTCATCAATTTCTGGTCTTATTGAGTTGATATAGACTTTATTAGAATCTGATGAAACCTTAGTTGATGGTTCTTTCTTTTGTATATTTTCAGTGTTTTTAGAAGTTGTCTCTGTGCTGTTTTTTTCAACTTCGATTTTAAAAGTATCTGCTTTTTCCAGTCCTGTTTGAGCAGCACCTTTTTGTGTGTAAGCGATAAAGGAATGTGCTTTCAATTGTCCGAATGATTTTCCATCAGGTGCATGTATGTATAAATGCATTGAATCTAGATTTTGATTTTTATATTTATTCATGATTTCCTTGGTGATGGTTTCAAAATCGGCTTCATCATTTGATCCTGTTGTAGCTCGGATTTGTCTTTGTTCTGTTTTCTTAAATTTTTCATCGATAACAATCTCATATTGTACTTTTTCTTCTTGTTTTGCTTTTTCAGTTGGCTGTTCATCGTCATTACTAATATCAATAATCAGAGCAATAATAACAATTGCAATTATAGCAATCACACCTAAACAACCAAACTTAAAAAACTTCTTCAAAACAATTCCTCCTAAAATATAATGGGTAAAATATCCTGTTTTACCTTTATGGATAT
The DNA here is from genome assembly GCF_000504145.1 of Bacillus cihuensis. Classification (NCBI taxonomy): domain Bacteria; kingdom Bacillati; phylum Bacillota; class Bacilli; order Caryophanales; family Bacillaceae; genus Bacillus; species Bacillus cihuensis. Next base: position 15,666 of record NZ_KI632495.1, read on the forward strand.
TACCAGTTTTGGAGTTTGATTGTAAGTGGTAATTTTATACATTCATAAAATTCACATCAAAATAAAGCTTGTCCATAAGCTTGTTTACAATGCCGTTGTAGTAACTAAAAATGTTACTAATCTGAATACCTGACTTAACTTTCATCACATATTCTTTAAATGCTTTGACTGCAATAGTAAGTTCTTGTTCTTTATTAAAAGCTCTAGTTCCATTAGCATAATCTACGACTTTATTACGCTTAATAACCTTCCAAAACTCTTCCACAGTATTTGACTCGCGGTAAAAAGAACTAACTAAACCAGCAAATCTATCTGGTACCCAATGAGCTACAAAATTAGCACCTTTAATAGACTCATCAAAATTATCCAAATGAGAGATTTCAGGCACATCTATACGTGTAGTATTATTATTCGATTTTACTTCAAAAAAATAATTCAAGGACACGATTCAAATGTTCCTCAAACTTATTCATAGTTTCTTTATCGATTTTTTTGCTTATATGTGAGTAGACCTCAGATGTTATTTGCTACCATGCCCTAAACGCTCTTGTAAATATTTTATACTTGCTCCGGCTTCTAATTGTAAAACTGCATGTGTGTGCCTTAATGAATGGATTGGTAAGTTAGGAATACCAGCCTTTTTTATTATTCGGAGAAAGGAATTAAATAAACTTGATTTTGGCATGTAATTTCCGTCGTTCCGATAAAGAACAAGGTTAGGTTCAAAATGATAGTTATGTTATCGTTCAGTGCTGTGATTGTAGGTATTGCAGGAATAGTTTTTGCATCATTAAAAGGGGAGGAATGTAAAAATGAATAAAGATGTTTTCACGTTACTAGGAGGGTTCCTTGCAGCCCTTCTTTTTTCTTTGGGACAATTGGTATTAAGTTTGACTGGTTTACTGAAGCAAGCATTAATGCATTTGTGCTTGTGATTTCTGCTTTTGTTGCTTTTATTATCAATGTGTATGCAGTGTGGAAGAACACGCACACTGGCTGGTTTAAAAAGAAAAAGGGGAAATAAGCTGTCCACACGGACGGATTTTTTTGTTCATATAAATAAGAATAAGAGGTGATAAAGATGAAGAAAAAAGTCAAAATTGATCCTGGACACGGTGGCAAAGATGGGGGAGCAGTTGGTAATGGTTTGCTAGAAAAGAACCTCACTCTAGAAATTTCAAAAGAAATGAAGAAGTATCTTGATGAAAACTACACAGGTCATGAAACGACTCTTACAAGGACGACAGATGTCTTTATAGAACTATCTGAACGTGCCAATATCGCTAACAGGGCTGTTGCGGATGTCTTTATAAGTAATCATGTGAACGCTGGTGGCGGTACTGGGTACGAGTCTTATATCTATACAAAACCAAGTGCTGGTTCTGTGAAATTACAAAGCTTAGTTAACTCTGAGGCACTTGCTGCGGCTAAAAAGTACGGACTAGGTCCACATAACGATGACAGCAAACAAGATAATCTTGCTGTTGTCCGTCAAACTAACATGCCTGCAATATTAACAGAAATTGCTTATATTGACTCCAAAGATGCTGAATTGCTAAAGAATAATAATTTCATCAAGGATATGGCTGCTGCATATGCGCGAGGTGTAGCAAATTATTTGAGTTTACCAGTAAAAATTGTGGCAGCGATAAAGGAGGAACCTAAAGTGAGTGGAAATAAACCGAATTGGGCTGATTGGCAATGGCAAGAAGCATCAAGTATTTATAAGAAAGCTAGAGAAAAAGGGATTTTAAGTTCTGATCAATGGGAGAAAAAAGCTTCTGCAAAAGATTTAACTTTTGATGAAATCGATTATTTGAATTTAGTATTAAACGGCAGAACTTTATAATAGATAAAGCCCTTCTCTTATTAGAGATGGGCTTTTATGTTATTGCCAGCTTTTTTTCCAGTATCTTAAAACTGCAGCAGGTCTATCATATTTTTCACCTGCTACAAGTAATGTTCCTTTGTTAGGGTCAAGAGTAAACGAAGTAAAACTCCATTTTCCTGTATCGTTATTGTATAGTGTGTATAAAAATTTGTTTTTTCCTATTAATTGAGGTCTATTAGTATAAGTGAAATCAAAAATCCTTGTTAATTTTCCATTTTTAATATAATACAAATTTGCTACTTCAAAATTTGAACTCCAAGTTTCCGCAACCGCTAAAATATCTGGTTGTCCTTTATACTGAGATGGGAACATATATACCATCTTCCTCGAGGCATTTAATGTGAAATCATTATAACCGAACCCGGAATATTTAATATGACTGATTCCTACTTTTTGTACATACAACTTGTAATTCCCGTGGTAAATTAAATCTCCCTCGTTTGCTCCTGCCCATACTAAACCATTATCAAAAGTCGCAGTATTTTTAGATTCTTGAACTCCTGCAAAATACACCTTGTAAGCTACTCCATTAGCGTCTTTAATAGTGTGTGTCACTCGGCTATCTTTTGGACTGATAGGGTTTGCAGCCTCAACATTAAAATTAAATAAAGAAAAAATTAATATAAATGTCAATAATGAAAGTAAAAGTTTTATGTTTGATTTAATCATTTTTATCCCTCCTATAGCAAATATAAACTATTTTTCTAATAAAATACATAATGGTTTTAGGAGGTGTGATTATGGAGAGCAAATATCGTTGTTCTATTTGTGATATGTATATAAAAAATAGTGATCAAGTGGTAATGGATCAAATGTATTTTATAAGGCATCCTGAGTGCTATGAATACCGCCATAAATACATAAAAGATCGAGGAACATTGTACGAGATTGCGGGTAGGTATCCGGATTGGTTTCAGGTGGTACAATAAAATGAAAAGTAGCCTTTCTCAATTGAGAAGGACTACTTTTCATTTTTTCTAATTATATCTTTAATAATTCCTCATACTTATTCCTCAATCGTCGACTGAAATAGTTATGATGCTCGTTACCCCTTATGTCCACCAACCAACTTACTCCGATGTAACGCAGTTCCCGCCGCGGTATATGATACAGCTCTTAACAGGGATGCAGCACCAAATTTATTTCTGATTTTATCAACCACATAGCCAAGCTCTCGTTTTTTCCAACTGTCTGGTTCAAACAAGTCTAATTGTATTTCATAATCATCAACCAAGTTGCTAATTGATAAAGATATCTGCCTAACGATGTTCCCACGATAACTTTCTTTCATTAGTTGCAAGCAAACATTATATATGTCCATAGTTACATTCGTAGGGTTTTCGATAGTTCTGGAGCGATAGAAACCACCACCAAATTCATCTTTGCTGTAACCTAATCCGAAACTGATCGTTCTACCAGCTTTCCGTTTATCCCTAGCCCTCTTAGCAACCTCTTCACATATTTCTAATACTACAGCCTTAATTTCACGTTCTTCTTTATAATCTCTCATTAATATTTGGCTTTTCCCAAAGCTTACTTGCCCTTTCATAATAGGTGCGCCTATTTCGGATAGGTCTATTCCCCATGCATGATGGTAAAGTTGGTTCCCCATGATGCCAAATTTCTTTTCCAAAAGTTCAAGTGGGTAATTAGCAATCCCTCCAACACTATAAATCCCCATGTTATTAAGGGTTCTTTCCACACGGCTGCCGATGCCCCACATTTCTGATAGGGGTCTTACAGGCCACAATTTAGATGGGATATCATCGTATGTCCAAGTTGCTATACCGTTTGGCGCTTTTTTTGACTCTAAATCTAGAGCAAGTTTTGCCATCAACATATTTGGTCCTATTCCAACGGTGCAAGTTAATCCAAAGTCTTTTAGGATATCTTCCTGGATTAGTTTAGCGACAGTCTCAGGATCACCCCATATCTTTTCTAGCCCTTTAACATCGATAAAGCTTTCATCCACAGAATAAGTGTGGACGGCTGATGGGGGAGCATAACGATAAAAGAGTTTTGTAATTTCTGTAGAGACTTTAATAAAGGTTCCCATCTGAGGGTCAACCACAACAATCCGTGGGTCATCCGGTATTTCAAAAAGCCGAGATCCAGTTTTAATTTTAAAGTCTTTCTTCATTCTCGGTGAAGCCGCCAATACCACACTACCTTGACGGTCCGTGCTGCCAACAACAGCAAGGTAACAACTCATTGGATCAAGTCCAAGCATTACTGCTGCAACACTAGCATAAAAAGCCTTCATGTCTATACATAAGATAGCACGTTTAGGAAATTGACTATAATCCATCATTTTTCCCTCCATTATGCTTCTTGCACGCTAATAATATTTTTAAAAGGGATGTGATGAAAGTAACCATCTAAGTCTTGGAAAATAATTTGGCTTTTTAACTGATTAATGTAATGAGTAGTTCCGGTAATCGACTCTACAAAACCATTATTAAAAACTTTAAAAGTGACAGGCGTATTATATTCCATTGCCTCACATATGATTATTTCTATTTCTTCAATTTCTTGTTCATCAAGTATGGGTTGTTTAATCCGTTGTTCATCAACTAGAACATCCTTTAGACTTTGTACATGTTCTGGAAGCATCATAGCTGTCCATTTAATTGTTCCTCTATCACGAATCACATGACCATCTCCTTCGATATTAATATTATATGCAAACATTCGTTCGGATACAACTCAAAATCGAACTAATGTTCTTATAAAATAATGGTAAAAAAGGAACTGGTAAAATGTTGGGATTATTTATATCGTCACTTGAAAAGCAAATACCTGTAGAAATTATGTGTATGAATAACAAAGAAGTCATTACGGATCGATTGATTATTGTTAAGAGGATAGAGGAGAAATTTATCCGTGCTTATTGCCTAACAAAAAGGCAGCCTAGAATATTTATCAAAGCCAACATTTTATCAGCTGCTAAACCACGTATTCAAAAAGTGTAAATTAAGAATGCAATTCTTGTTTTCCTTAAAATAAAATAGATATCTATCTAAGCTTAGAGGAGATTGTGAAGGTCTGTACTTAAACTAAACCAGCTAATAGTTTGTCAACATTTTTCAATAAAATAAATAAAACAACCATGATATACTAATAAAGATCATGCTAAATAACCTTCCGTTAGGCTCTTGCTGGAAGGATTTGTTTTATTTAATTAGATATAGGCACTAAGCTATATCTTGGAAAGTCATTCTACTTTTTAATAAGGCGAAAATCCAATGTAAGAGTTTATTTACGCAAGCGATGATAGCTACTTTAAACGGTTTTCCTTCTTCGCGTTTCTTATCATAATACTCCCGCATTCTTTTGTTTCTAGGGAGTATTTCATCTGTTGTTTTCTTCTTACGACAATCACGAATGGCACAACAAACTGCCATATATAAGGCACGGCGGAGTCTACTTGATCCTCTTTTAGTAATACGGTTTTGGGTAGCTCTAAATTTACCAGATTCAAATACACTAGGATCAACACCAGCGAAAGCGACAAGCTTTTTAGGATGGTTAAATCGATCTATCTCACCGATTTCAGAAATAATCGTGGCAGTGATTTTTTCTCCAATACCGGGGATGGATTTGATAATATTATATTCTTCAATTTCTTTAGCGAGAGCGTCTATCTCTGACTCTAATCTTGATAGATGCTCTTTGTATTGAAGAATAATGTTAATGTACATACCTAAGCTTAATATATGACTCTGATAGACAGTCTTTTCAAAAGGATTACGAGTTGCCGCCTCTTTTAGTTTTAGAGTTTTTTCATTTGCCCATCTGATTGAGCGACTTTTACATAATTCTTTGATCTTATTCGAGATTGTTTCATTACTAGCCTTTAATATGTCTTCAGATGACGGAAACTCTTGTAATGTTAAAAGTGATACCACAGAATACAAATCACCAAAAACTCCTCGATATTCAGGAAATACCTGATCCAGTACAGCCTGAAATTGAAGCTTAGTCTGAATCATAACGCCTGTAATATTTTCGTGTTGTCTCGTAAGATTACGAAGGTTTAATAACTGAATCCCTCGCTTTTTATACGGCTCTAATTCCTCTTTATAATACAATTCACAGAGTAGGTATGCATCAACTGCATCTGTCTTTACTTTTCTTAGACTTGAACTCTTTGCCTTATACGAAATTAAAGGATTAATAATAATTAATAAATATCCACGTTCATCTAGATATTGGACGACTGATGTTTGATAGTGTCCAGTTGCTTCTAGAATCACAGGAGGCTTCTGACCTGTTTCTTTCTGCACATGATCTAAGAACTCTAAAAGTAAACCAAGCCCTTCAAGAGTATGAGATACTTTAAAGCTCTTACGATAAGGTTTGCCTTTATCTAAAAAAGCTTGAACCTGACTTTCTCCCTTTGAAATATCCAGACCAACGACTGGATTCATCCTCCATCATCTCCTAATCTCTTATTTTTGCCGGTACCCCTTATCCTTCTTGTAGTGTCACAGCTTCGCTTGTTATACGAGATCAAAGTCCCAACCAGCCTCAATCATGTTTCTACAAGTAGGGGGCAAACTGTTTAGTTGACGGGATCTAGATCCCACGAGCAGTTACGTTTTACCCCGGCTACCGTTATAATAAAACCATATAAAAAATGGTCAACCAGAAATATTTTCTTATCTGGCTGACCTTATAATACGAACGGGCAGTTTAGTGTAAGTAGAAGTGGTATAATTTAGATAATATAATCCGTTAGGAAGGGAACGTAATATGGGCTTAATATTAATGTACATACAGAGTATGATAGGATATATTATTGTCGCACTACCTTTTTATGTTGTTGGTAGAATTGTTCTTTTAAAGAAGAGACAAAAACAAATAATGATAATGAATGAAATACTAATGTTAATTTTTGTTCTATATCTTATTGGTTTAGCTTCCCAAACAATCATTCCAAGGTGGAATATGGGGATAGTTAGTGATACTGGTGAATTCTTTTTTAATGTTCATTTATCAAATGAAATTTCTAAGGTAAATCTAATACCTTTTTACACTCTCTATCAATAT
>NZ_KI632495.1:22618-659754 GCF_000504145.1 Bacillus cihuensis
TATTTCTGACAATTTACTGTTGTTTTCACCTTTAGGGTTTTTCATCCCCTTAATTTGGGAAAAGTGGTATTCCTTTAAAAGAGTTTTATTTTTAGGTTTAACAGTAACTTGCTTTATTGAAATTATTCAAATGTTTATTGGGCGTAGTACCGACATTGATGATGTTATTTTAAATACATTCGGAATACTTATAGGATACGGAGTATTCTTAATGCTTAACTTAACTATTGTAAAACTGATTCATAAAAAAACACCCCAAAAACAAAGAGTTTTCTGAGTAAAACCAGTCAATTTCTATATAATGATAATGCTTTATTATAAAGAGTTTGTGAAAAATTGTACTTAAGCTAACGGGTGCGTTACTTCTGTAAGGAGTATAAATTCAATAAAATAAAGGAGTAAAATTAATTGAGTGAATATATTTCATCAGGTGCTATTCTTGGAAGCATTATTGGATTATTTTTATTAGTAGTAGGTATATTTCATAACAAAAATCGCCATGAAAAATCGAGAAATGTGGGAGGGCTACCTTTTTTAGCAGATATTATTTTATTGCTTCCGTGGTACATAATAAAAATATTACTCATATTATTGGGAATATCATTAATTATACTTCCAATAATTTCTTTATAGAAATTGAGAATTCCTTATTAAACTAACGGGTGCGTTAACGCCATAAAAAGGCTGCCAAATGACGGCCTTTTTCGAATGTATGATTCTATCTAAAATCATACATTCAGAAAAAACTTCTTCAACTAACGGAGCAAGTTAGCTGAAGAAGTTTAGACGCGACGTACTATAATTTTTATTATGAAAATTATAGAATTATTGGAAAGGGGGCTGTATATGAAGCTAAATTATAAAATTTTTTTACCCAATCACCTTAAGGGATATTTGGAATTAAGAGATGTAATTATTAATTGGAGTAAAATACAGAATAACTCTGGTTTTGAAGAGTTTACAATGATAGATAATAATGGGGTAGAAAAAGGGTACGTTATTACTTTAGGGTTAGTTAAAGAATCATTCGAAGAATTGAAACAGAAAATATTTACCGAATTTTCGTTAGATTTATCAGATGCGGTGATTATTGACTACAAACATTATCACATAAGTCGTTTAAACGATAATTATGAAGTTCTACACGAAGCCACAGCATTTCAGATAGATGAAGATGTTTGGGAAGTTTACTATACAGATGGAGTATTTTCTGATCTACCAGAGGTATATAAAGGTACTTTACTAGATGAGGGCATTTTTATATTTAAGTTAGAAATTAGTAATAGTAAGGATCCTATGGATATGCTAGAACTTAATTTTGATAAGTGGATTGAACGGAAAAAATAGAATTTCTTATTCAATTATCGGGTGCTTATGTGAAAGAAGAATTTGCATAAAACAGCCTTTTTTATGCAGATACCAGGCTTCTTCAGAAGCCGAAATTGTTGATTCATCAACATTGTATAAAATCATGTATAACCAATAAAAACGGACGATTCGGAACTTCCGATAGTTCCCTTTATGTTAACTAGGTTTGTATACAGTATTCATTATGTTTATTTAATAGGGCCATAGATAATAGCCTATAATAATATTAAGGATTTTAAATAAAAAGTAGGTGAAAATCAAATGTTAAATGAAGGTGTAGGTGGATCATTAATCGCTTATTCGGATTTATTTCTTGTTCACTGTCCTAGATGTAACAGCTGTTCTAGAATTTTTACTCCCAGCAATGCAAAAGGTCAGAATGAACCAGGGTATATAGGACACGAATCCAAGCGTTTAGTATGTAGTAAATGTGGGTTTATCAAAGATATACATCCAAAAAGAAGATGGGATAATCTGTGGGCATTTAGCCATGAACTATTTGATGAAAAACAAGGGATTGATTGGTACTTCGGTTTACCTTTATATCTTCAAACACAGTGTTGTGGACATAATATATGGTTTTTTAATTTCGAGCATCTTTCCCATATAGAAGATTATATTAAAAAACATGTAAGACCTTCTGGATTATATTATTTGAGTATTGAAAGTAGGCTGCCAACATGGATGAAACTTTCAAAAAATAGAGAAGAAGTACTTAAAACGATAGAAAAATTAAAACAAAAAGTTTAACCTGCAATTTATTCTTGTTTTATTTTCTCTTCCGATAAAGGTGATTATGTAAACTCTTCTTGAAATAAAATAAGAGGTGTTTTTTAATCTAGCTTATTAAGCTCCCTCAGTTAGATACGATTATCTCTCGAATACTCACTTATTCGCAGGATTTCAAATCACTTGAAAGAAAAATAAGGGATTGATTGAATGAGTTTTGACAATTTGGCTACATGAAGGCGTACTTAAATAAAGGAGGCAGTGATAGCTCCAATGATTTCCATATAATGTACGTATTCTCCACGCCACCCTTGGAGGTTTTCACTCCCATGTCTCAACGGGTCAGAGCCCTTTTGCACAATAAATCCGGTACTTCGTACTTTCTTTTGAGATCCTACGAATAAGCCAATATTCGAAAGATATTAATCTTAAAAGCTATCAGCTACTTTGATATGGTTATAAAAGAATTGCAGTAAGTTTACGTTAGGCTGCCAATGGTGTGATAGGGTGCACTTCGTCAGGGCGATAGGATTCATTCTTTCGCGCCATTCCTACTAATATTCTTGCAAATTTATTAATTAATTTCATGATGGATTTCATTTTTTTCATCTTTTTTACATGAACATTGTTAGAGTGTAGCTCTTTAAAATCAGGGTTGTTCATGACAAGACTCATTGTCGCTAAGTACAAGAAACGCCGCAAACGGGACCTCCCACGTTTAGAAAGGACAATTTGACCCTTCCATTTACCCGAACTAGCCTCTGCTAGATGTAAACCGGCATGACGTAATAAAGAATTACCATGAGCGAACCCACTTAAATCTCCTGCTTCACCTAAAATGCCTGCAAGTGCAATTTCACTGATTCCTTTAATGGTAAGTAACTTTCTCGCGAAAGTAATTTGTTTAAGGACCTCAGTGACTTCTTTTTCAACTCGCTCAAGTTGGATTGTTGCTAGATCAAATTCTTCAATTAATTGTTCTAGGTGTAATTTATAAGCATCAAGAGCTTGGTGAGTACCAACAGAATGCTTAGCTAATTCAATTAGTAATTGTGCTTTTTTTAATCCAGCTTGGCGTTTCATCTGGGTTTTCCAGCCATTAACGATATCCTGTGCTTTCATTGAACGAAGTTCAAGTGGTGTTGGAAATAATCGAAGGGTGGCAATTGCACCTTTTCCTTTAACATCTTTAAATACCTGTCGAAGTTCAGGAAAAACAATATCTACCCAACGATTGATTTGATTGACAGCACTAACAAGTCGTTTAATTGTCATGTCACGGTTAGACATTAAAACTCGTAGTTTTTCAAAGGCCTCTGAAGCAGGACGAATAAAGGAATAGTAACCATTCTTCACCATATCAGCGATGACAAGAGCGTCTTTTTTATCACTTTTTGAACGGGAATTATCTCGGTTTTCTTTGTTCTTTTTTACAAGATGGGGGTTAACAGTTACTACTTCAATATCTTGTTCATATAGCCATTTTGATAAGTTAATCCAATAATGACCCGTAGGTTCCATACCAACTATTGTAGAATCAAATCCTTTTAGGGTTTGTAACTGGTTCATCCATTGTAGTAATCTAGCAAATCCTTCTTCATTATTATTAAAAGAGAGAGGATCACCGACTATAATCCCTCGAAAGTTAACAGCACGAGCGACGTGAACTTCTTGTGCTATATCCACACCGACAACGAGATGTTGGCTAGAAATTCTTTCAATCAGTTGATTTTGTTTGTCTTGCATTTTAAACTTCATAGTAGAGCTTCCTCCTAAGAATGATTTTGTGTTGTGTGTGTATAATCATCTTACTGAGGGGCTCTATTTTTATCAAAGGTGAATATTAACCATCTACAGGAATTCTAACGGTGCAGAATAGTTTAATAAGATTTTAGGAAAAATACTCTTTAATTTAATATTAAAGGGGCGAAAAGATGAAAAAAGTTGGAGTAATTTTAATTAGTTTATTTATAAGTGTATATCTCAATAGTCACCTTGTTTTTGCTGAACAAAATTCACCAGAAAAATTTCCTAAACCATATGTAACTACTCAAGATGTTTTATTCACACTCCTTCTTCCTGAAATGGATAAAATTATTAATGTGAACTATGATAAAACTAAACAACATTGGAATATAGATAGAGTTCTAAATGTTAAGTACGATTCTGAAAAATTAAAAGGGTGGTATGAAATTGATTTTTCAATTCAAGTTTTTGATAATCTTGTAAAAGATATCTACCATTATGATTATATGACCATAAAAGTAGGAATTAAAAATGAAGAAGGAAAAACAGATAATAAAATTGAGTTAGTGAACTATAAAAAGAAGTAAAGTAACATCTTCTTCAATTAACGGGTGCGTTAGTTGAAGAAGGCAATTCGCCGCCATCGGATATCCAACAACCGTCATTTGTCTCAATGGATGTTTAAGGGAACCACATTAGGTCCCTTTTTTTATTTGCATTTTGCAGGAATTCCTATGGAAGTCCCTTCAATTTCCAGTATGATTGAGCAAGTATAAGCGATTACAATGGAAGATGATAGAAATCACAAAAGAGCGACCGTAATTGTCTTGGTTGCGTGGAGGACTGCTTCAATGATAAGTAATTATGAAATAATTGTAAGTGGCTCTGAAGGAATATACGGTATGATTATCATATGTTTTTTATTCAGTATACTAACCGCGGCGAGATTCGGATCAAAAGATAATGGACCAACTAATTTAATGATATATATAAACAAAGTGACATCGCTTTTTTTATTTTTAATCCCTTTTAATCGTAAAATCACAGTATGGGCAGTTCTAATGCAACTATTTACTTATGTTACTTTCGTTAGTTTTACTTTTTTAGATGTGGTACTGAAGATAAATAGTAAAGGAATAGATAGAACATTTGCTTTAATAATAGCGATTTATATGGGTGTTTTTTTAGTTATGTTAATTATTGATGTTATTGTGTACGACGTAAGAAACAAGAACATTATTTAAGACATTGGTTATTTTATTGCTGCAAAATCAATTTCTTTTAAGCTATCTAAGCCTAAATAATAAATTTCTTCTTAAGCTAACGGGTGCAAGAGCTGGGGACTGGGTAGCTGTTGCAGCCTCTTTGTTGTTCCACCAACGGATAGAATAATTGAAGATTATAGTTAAAACTAAGAATAAAATTAACAAAAAATAAACGGTGATTTTTATGCAAATGTACATTCAAATCTGGATTGTTGGTATCTTAATATTCCTAACTGTATTCTTTAAGGAAAAAACGAACTGGAGAAAACATCTTCTTAGGTTTATTTATTTTGTTGTTGGTTTCTCCATTTTGTATTTTCTATTAGATCTATTGTTAAACAGGATTTTGTAATTTTTTACTGACAGGGTGCGTTTCTAAAATAGTGAAGACGCATCTCTTCTTCAAGTAACGGGCAGCTTAATTCAATATGGGATAATTAAAACGCTTTGAGAAACGAATAAAAGTAAATGGAATCCTTTAATACAATAAATAGGAGTAGAAAAGATGAATTCTTTGATAAAAGATTTTTTATTTTATTTAATGGCATTCTTAGGTGTTTTAATTATGTTTATTAGCGTCATTAATATGTGGATTATAGATACGATGAATAAGAAGAGTGAACAAAAGAAAAGTAAATCAAGACATGTAAAATTACTGATATCTGGGTTAATTGTTTTTGTTTTATCCCGTATCTTACATGGACAAATTCTCTAAGTGGTTAATAATGACAACCCTTTTTAAGCTAAATGGTGCAAAAGTTTAAGATTTAATGCTGTCATTTTGGGAGCTTTTCTTGTTTTACTAACGTGGCAGGATAGTTTAATAAGCAATCACAAAAAAATCAACCGTAAAAGAAGGTTAGATTGTTAATATTAATATTGACATTAATTTCATTTAATTACTAAAGAGGCGACGTGTATGAAAAAAGTATTTATTTTTATGTCTTGTATTGTGGTGCTTTTTGTAATGATTGTGAGTACCAAGAGTGCTTCAAATTATTTTGCTGTTCTTACAAACATAGAACCATTGTCAAAGAGTGCTTCGTTGCTAACTTTATTGTTTATGCTCTTTTTCTTTCTTGGAGTTTTCTTTACTGCTCTGGTAGTTTTAATGTGGGTACGCTTTTCTAAGACGAAATCGTGAAGATTAATTGCAAAAAAAACGGGTAGCTTTAATTGAACAGCGGGGTTGCGGAGGCTATCCTGTTTTTTATTGAGCTAACGTGGAAGGTTAATAAGATGTTAAAGGAAAACTAGTCTGTTTTGGAGAATTACCTACATAGATAAATGACTAGAGGTGGGAAATAGTGAGAAAAAATGTATTTTTATTGGGGTCAATTTTCCTTATAGCGTTATTTATATTCAATATTTATCAATTGAATCGCCCAAAGGTTGGTCCAATTGGAAATGGTGAAATATCTACAATATCTTGGATTTTAACCTTTTTCCCATTAATATTGGCATTAATATTTTTATTGTTGTTTATCACTTTGAGCGTCCGTAATAGAAAAAAATAAAGTGGCTAATTGTGTAGAAGAAAATTCAGCATCACCACCTTACAATATAAATCAAATACATTTACTATCACCTTTAGAATAGCTTTGTGAAATAGTGTACTTAAAGTAACGGGTGCTTTAGTGAAAGAAGAATTTGTATAAAATACCCCTTTTTTATGCAGCTACCAGGCTTCTGAAGAAGCCGGAAATATTGATTCATCAACCATGTATAAAATCATGTATAACCAATAAAAACGGACGATTCGGAACCCCTTGAGTGACTTTATGATAACTAGATTTGTATAGAGCATTCATGTTGTGTTCCTTAGAAACCTTATTCAGCAAACGGGCCAAATTGTTTAATAAAGAAATTTAGCAATCTAGAAGAAATTATTGATTGTTATGTGTGCTAAACTTGACTCTGCACATAACATTAATGAAAACTGCAAAGTATAATGTGACATCCCTCATGAACAAAGGAGAACTGAAAATGAGAAAACTCGTTCTATTTCTGCACGCATCGCTTGACGGTTTTGTAGAAGGGCCAAACGGTGAAATGGACATTGGCTGGGTTTCCTACGATTCTGATTTGGAGAAACACGCGAAAGAAATTCTGAGTACTGCCGACACTGTCATTTGGGGACGTGGGACTTATCAGATGATGCACAGTTACTGGCCATCTGTGCCTTCGAACCCATCAGCTTCGCAGTATGAACGGAATCATGCCGAGTGGATCGAAAAGACAGCCAAAATCGTTTTTTCCACGACGCTGGAGAAAGTCGAATGGAACAATTCCAGACTGGTGAAAGAAGATGTCGAGGAAGAGATCAAGAACCTCAAACAGCAGCCAGGCAAGGATATGGTCATCCTAGGCAGTCCTAGATTCGCACACTACCTTATGCAGCTTGATTTAATTGATGAGTATAAAATTACGGTTTCTCCCGTCCTGGTCGGCAGCGGGTTGCCGTTATTCCAAGGTCTCAAGGAGAAGATCAATCTTAAACTTATCGAAAACAAGACATTTGATTCTGGAGCCATAGGTCTCGTTTACCAGACGGGTAGATGACCTTGTCACCTAAAATAGATTACGCTAACCGGATTACGTTAGCACAATAAAAGCAGCGGCAGTCTAGGTCTTTCGAGTTCCTAGTCCGTCACTGCTTTTTTTACGAGTCAGTCTAATTCAGTTTGTCGGGTGATCGACAAACTTTATTTTTTAAACCAACACCAACCCCTTTTTCTTATTTTTAAGTAACAGGGGAACAATGGAAATTGTAATTGTATTATCTTGAAATCAAGTCTTCCATATAAGGGCGCGATTCTTCAATAAAGAGGATCGCTTTTTTCCGTTATAGGGACATTTAATAGATGAATAATTTCAAGATAATTGTGTTTCCGAAAAATTTCACATAGACTATATGGGCAGTTTAGAGCAATAATCACAACCGTATTCTGGTAATATACTTCATAGGAGGAAGTAAGATTAAGTGGGATAATTGTAAGAAGTATTAGTACTTCGGGCAGATCATCGGCTATGTGTACTAACAGGCCCTCGAGAAAAAGCTTCTTTTCGACATTCTCAAGCTACTTGTGTCTGGATATGAAAATAAGTTTGAAGAATTGGAGGGTATAATAGAAATATATAATAAGTTGAATCAGGTTAGAATTGCGAACAAATCAACTACAATACAAAAAGTTTTTTCAATAGTAATTGCAATTATTGCCGGAGTTATATGCTGAAAATAAACGTCAAATTACTATGAGAAAACAACGTGAAAAGGAATTTTTTGATACTAAGAAAGATACATATCCATCATTATATAATTGGCTTGAAAACTCATTCTAGGGGGAAATGTAGAGATGAAACAATTGGATATAATCCTTTGTTTTCTTCTACTAGTTTTGTCACTACCTCATGAAACATCTGCACACAGTGGAAGAACGGATTCGTATGGTGGCCATAATAAAACAGATGATGGCACGTATCACTGCCATTCTGGAGAATGTTTAGAGGACGCTTGGGAAAGTACATATAAGACTGTGTTCCCAATTGGTCAAGAAGATGGCCGAAAAGGTGAAAATCGTTATGAAGAATATGAAGATATATTACACAATAGAGTGCTTACCGGAGAAATAGATGACGAAAAAGCTGATTATTTGATACCTTACACTTTGAAGGCTTATAAAATGGGTTATGAAGATACCTATGTCCCTACATTTTGGGAAAAAGTTTGGGAAACATTCAAGGAAAATCCATTAT
Source organism: Bacillus cihuensis (assembly GCF_000504145.1). Taxonomy (NCBI): domain Bacteria; kingdom Bacillati; phylum Bacillota; class Bacilli; order Caryophanales; family Bacillaceae; genus Bacillus; species Bacillus cihuensis. Next base: position 31,483 of record NZ_KI632495.1, read on the forward strand.
ATATTCTATTTGGTCTAGGTATATTGATATTTTGGGTAATTCCTATAATTTATAACGTTTTTCACGCGTATAGAAACAACTGTAAAAATAAAATATCCCCTAATAGCCATAAAAAAGACCATTAGGGGGATGGATGTAGTTTTATAAAAAAGATTGATCATTTAATACAAAGTTCGATTATTTAAAACAAAGATTGATCATTTATAATAAAGTTTGATTAAAAATCCTGTGTTGATATGCAGGATTTTTTTTGTTCAACAAACGGGCCATATTGTTGAGGAAAGTAAACAAATATTTATCTCTAATGCAATTGAGATTGTGAAGGATTACACTTAAAGTAACGGTGCAGTTTAGTTGAAAAAGCGAGATAACTCCTTCATGTTGCTTTTGAGCGAAACAGGTACACAGAAAAGGCATGGTTTTAGCCATGCCGATAGATTTATTTATTTAATTTATCTAAAGCCCCAATATTGCTGATACTGAGGCATGTAGGGATATTGTTGATTATATTGTTGTTGTTGATACTGTTGAATTAAATACCGCTGAGAGAAATTTTCATTTTTACTATTGCAGTTTGTGTAAGGACCTATAACTGTTGATGGTTTAACCGGTCCAATTGCATCTTTCCATTTATTTTCATCAAGACAGTAGGTATGTGCCATAATATTTGTAGGAGTATATTTTAATATGTCTGAACCAAAAACCACCTCTGGAGTTGGTGCATCAAAAATTGCTAAAAAGTGAGTGTTATCAGCAGTAGCCATTTGATAATGCCACCAACCTTGTGGAATGTTTACCACTTGACCGGGGGTAATAGCGTAATTGAGAATTTGTTTTGTAAATGGGTTCAGCATCGAAACAGTTATCGCCCCGGAAATACAATAGTTCAACTCGGCAGCATTTGGGTGATATTGAGGTTCTGCTACATTATTGGCACTTAGGAAAATGTCTAACAGAGATACATTTTCCAATGTATTTAACTGGTTCACACCTAATATGTTAATAAGGTTGTTGTTATCCTTTTTAAACAAGGGACTGTTATTTACGTCAAATGTGTATTGAGTTGATGGTGATGTGTAATCCATATATAAAGTCATAATTTTCTTCACCTCATTACATAAGAAATATATAGGTATTTTATGTACTTAAAACATGTTCGGTGTGCAAAGTGATTGAGAATAACTTAGTGTGAAGCAGAAGAGAAGGTACATCTCAAAAATGAACGTTTTTGAGATGATTATGTTTATGCTTTGTTATAGCTAATTCGCTTCCTTTTAAAAGTGGTTTTGGACAAGATAGTAGTACATGAAGGGAACTTGTGAAACATTGTACTTACACTAACGGGTGCGATAGTGAAAAGGCAGCGGAGAATCCGTTGCCTTTTGCCATTCACTTTTAAAAATATTTTCTGTAAAATTCTCTTCTAACACTTCCACTTAGCTGAGCATAAATCCTAGTGGTCTCGCTTTTTTCGTGTCCCAGTAAACTTTGAATAACATCAATAGGAGCTCCGTTGTTCAATAGGTGTGTCGCATAGCTGTGGCGTAGTTGATGTGGATGAATTTCTTTGTCGATCCCTGCTCGACTTGATATTCGTTTTATGATATATCTCATTTGTCCAATACTCATTCTATGTGGGTGCCGTTCAGTAACAAAAATAGCTGGGTCTTTATCCTGACGAAGATCCAAGTATCGTTTGAGCCAGATTTCACACCGTATATTAAAGTAGACCTCCCTTTCCTTATCACCTTTCCCAAGCACAATGGCGGAACGATTTGACCAATTAATACAATTTTTATCAAGAGAAACAATTTCCCCTATTCTACAACCTGTTGAAAACATAAATTCAAATAACGCCTTTTCCATTGGCGTAATACATGCTTCCCTCAAATGTTCTATTTCTCTCTCTGTTAAAAATTTTGGAATCCGTTTTCCTTGTTTAGGTTCTTTGATTTTTGCAGCAGGATTCTTCGGTATGTGCCCTTCTTCGTGTGACCAACGAAATATCGATTTAATAAATCGAATTCGATGAGCCATACTTGATGGCTTGAGGTGTTCACTGGATTTTTCCAAGTATTCTTTCAGCCGATCAGTAGTCAATGATTCAATATTCACATCGTCAAAGTATTGGATAAGTAGCTTAGATTGGAGATTATATGCTTTTAATGTCTGAGGGGAGAATCCTTCGATCTTTTTATCCGATCCATATAATTCCCAAGTTCTTGATAATAACAAAAAAATCTCCTCCTTTTCGTATTGGAGGAATTATTGCCTTGATTGTAGAAATGGAGACGTAAGGAATTGTTTCGCATTGGAAGAAAACAATCTCAGTTCGTCAACGAAAACATCTGCTCTATTTGAACCCTTAATTAAACTCTCTTTATTAGAGAGCTACAACAAATATATATTTTATTCCAAAACCACAAACAAAAATTCCTAAAACAAGGAGTTTTCCAAATTAATTTTGCGCCGTTTCTTTAAAACGTGGAGGAAAATTATGATAACTATTGATAAAAAAGGTTATTTTAATTTATCTCTAAAAAAACCCTGAATATAAAGCCGAGATCCAGTTTTAATTTTAAAGTCTTTCTTCATTCTCGGTGAAGCCGCCAATACCACACTACCTTGACGGTCCGTGCTGCCAACAACAGCAAGGTAACAACTCATTGGATCAAGTCCAAGCATTACTGCTGCAACACTAGCATAAAAAGCCTTCATGTCTATACATAAGATAGCACGTTTAGGAAATTGACTATAATCCATCATTTTTCCCTCCATTATGCTTCTTGCACGCTAATAATATTTTTAAAAGGGATGTGATGAAAGTAACCATCTAAGTCTTGGAAAATAATTTGGCTTTTTAACTGATTAATGTAATGAGTAGTTCCGGTAATCGACTCTACAAAACCATTATTAAAAACTTTAAAAGTGACAGGCGTATTATATTCCATTGCCTCACATATGATTATTTCTATTTCTTCAATTTCTTGTTCATCAAGTATGGGTTGTTTTATCCGTTGTTCATCAACTAGAACATCCTTTAGACTTTGTACATGTTCTGGAAGCATCATAGCTGTCCATTTAATTGTTCCTCTATCACGAATCATATGACCATCTCCTTCGATATTAATATTATATGCAAACATTCGTTCGGATACAACTCAAAACCGAACTAATGTTCTTATAAAATAATGGTAAAAAAGGAACTGGTAAAATGTTGGGATTATTTATATCGTCACTTGAAAAGCAAATACCTGTAGAAATTATGTATATGAATAACAAGGGAGTCATTACGGATCGATTGATTATTGTTAAGAGGATAGAGGAGAAATTTATCCGTGCTTATTGCCTAACAAAAAGGCAGCCTAGAATATTTATCAAAGCCAACATTTTGTCAGTCGCTAAACCACGGATAAGAAATGGAGTAAATTATGCTTAGTGAACTTACAACAAGACAGATTAATATAATGAAGGCGATTAAGGATATAACTTTAGAAAATGGAAATCCTCCAACTATTAAAGAGGTGGGAAATGAAGTTGGGTTAAGTTCGTCATCCACAATTATGGGGCATATAATTATGTTGAAAAATAGGGGAATTGTGGACTGGGAAGATGGTAAACCAAGAACATTGCATTTAATAAATAAAGAGGAAGAAGCACTTGTGTAAACAGATAAATGAAGAGTCCTATTCGATGTATGCGGGACTCTTCTTATGTAAATTATGCGGTTGCTTTGACTTGCTGAATTAATTCCATTTCCAATTGATTGGTTTTTGATTCAATTCTTTTTCCAATAAAAAATACATCAATTAATGCCCAAAGTCCCAATCCACCTAAAGTTAACGTCATCCCAATCCCTATACCAATATCCCCAGCATAGTATCGATGACCACCAATTCCACCAAAGAAAAACCACAATAGATAGGCAAGCCCTTTACTTTTTTGTTTCTTTTCTAGTTCACTTTGAACCATTGCCAACTGTTCGGCCGATAGATCTTTTTTTAATAAAATATTATTCATATATAATACCTTCCTTTCAGAGTAAATAGTACCAGTTATGGCACTTAGATGTAAATACCTATTTTTTGTTAATTTTACCCATTGTATAAAAAGGAAAAAACTAATATAGATAAAGACCTTCTCTAAAAGGGACTGTTTTTGAGTCTTTTATACCATTAGTGTAGTCTGGTATTGTGAATTGGGATATAATTTGAAAAAAATGAAAATATAGGAGGATGTACATATGGAAAAGATTTGGCTTTTAGCAATAGTTTCAATGTTTACTATTATTCTAGCAGCGTGTGGATCTGACCAAAAAGCAAATGTGCCACAAAAAGACGATAACAAAGCTTCTTCTAATACAGAGGCTATAGCTGATGAAGAAGCTCCTAATAAACCGGTAATTAGCCAGGAGGCATTTTACGCTGAAGTGTTTAAAGAAGACATATAGATTTTAACAGACCATTAACTAGAACTATCCCAAGAATCTTATGATTATATTGTCGCAAATCACAAATTATCCAGCTATATCAGATGAAACAATTACTGAAGTAAAGCAAAAAGCAGATTCGTCCAAACAGCTAGGCACTTAAATAAAAACCCTCAACCATATTTCAAAAAATTGAACTTTCCAAGGTACAGTGGTTAATGTTGAGGAGACCCCATTTGAAAATCGTGAGGTCGTTTCAGCACTGCATGTACTTGATGACAATGTGAACTCATACCAAATTTTGATGTATAAAACTACAGGTGACATTTTCCAAGAAGACACTGTTCGATGTTTGGGTGTTCCAGTCGGACATCCAGTTTTGAAAATGTGTCAGGTGGAACAACATATATACAGAACCTCTTTGGATCTCATGTTGAAAAAATATACTAATTTCATTAATGCTCCGTTCCTTTAAGAAAGGGGTTTTTTATACTCTTCCAGCCAAGTATTTAGATATGTTTTCTAAGATTCGTTAGTTATCTCATAACCTTCTCGCAATTGCCTTTCCATTTCTTCAGCTGCTAACTGTGTTCTGGTTTACTTTCGGACCCTTTCTTTGATCTTTCCTTTTGTTTATTTGTGAAAGGGTCCTTATGCAATACTCGGTATTCCGAGAAGTATTTTGCATATCCTTTCTTTTTATACTTGTACAAATAGATCATTTCGAAACTCCTTTCGATTCGTTCAGAATTACTCGTACTAACCTTTTAGAACCCCTTTTCGAAACCTTTAGAATGTTTCAGAACCTACTTTTTAAGAAAAAGTGAGCCGTCACCCACTTTATTTGATTAAATTGCTAACGTTAGAAATTTAAAAATCTTGTGTAAAACGAATTTCTTTTCCGATAATTCTTGCCGGATTATTTTCTGTGACTATAAGCCAAATCAGAAGTGGGTACCAGACATTACAGAGTTTAAATTATTCGGGGAGAAACTCTATTTATCGCCTGTTTTAGATTTATTTACGGTGAAATCATTACCTATACAATCGGATCTAGACCCACCTACTCCTTTGTTTCAGAGATGTTAGAAAAGGCGTTTGAACACTTATCTGAAGAGGATGAGCTTCTAATGCATTCCGATCAGGGCTGGCACTATCAAATGAAACAGTATCGCCACTCTTTAAAAGAAAGAGGTATTACATAAAGCATGTCTCGTAAAGGCAACTGTTACGATAATTCCGTTATGGAGAATTTCTTTGGCATTATGAAATCAGAGTTTCTATATTTCAAAGAATTTGAAAGTGTGGAACATTTTAAACTAGAAATGGAGAAATACATAAAGTATTATAACAATCAACGAATTAAGGCAAAATTAAAAGGCATGAGTCCGGTACAATACCGAATCTATGCCCAACAAGCTGCCTAATGAAATAACCGTGTCTAACTTTTTGGGGTCACTTCATTGAGAAAGGGGTTCCGTTAGGGAGGGAAATTTAAAATATCTCACGAATTAACACTGAAATTAGTAAAAGATTTAAACCAATAAACAGCATAAAAAAGAGCATCCACCGATGCTCTTTTTTATATGGAATTTACAAGTTATTATTTTTAACATCAGTTATAATTGAATTTCCCTCTTTAATTATTATATACAGGAAAAATACTGCGAAAATAATGAATAGAAGTCCGATTAAAAAGTATGTGATTTTTACCAAAATATTTGCGGTTTTCTTCGGTAATATAAGGTGAAAAATCACTACAAAAATACCAACAATGAGGTATCCGATGGTTTCAGGTAGGTTGAAAAAACTAAATTTCTTAGAGTTGTCTAGAATTTGCTCAACATCTTTTACAAATTTTCCATTTATCATCGAAAAACCCCATACCGCAATTCTAATGACTAACAGAGGAGCCATTACATAAAAGAATACTGTAATAAACAATATAATCCCTCTCGATCTTCATTTTGGATTGGGTGCTACCTTACCCCTTACTCGTTAGAGGGGTTATTATTTATTGGATGTTTCTATTTAGCAAATGTTTTTAGCAAGATTATTATTAAACGCTATTCCATCTCTAAGGAGTTTTAATTCAAGCTTATCATGCTTTGTTGTGGAAAAGAGGATAAACAATAAAAAATCTTACTCGATTAATGTTTGCTTCTATGTTGAATGGGGAAAATAATAAACACCCCTGTGATTCATATGCTAAAAGCCCTTCTCTTAATTGAGAGGGCTTCTTTTGGATAATCGTTTGTTAAACTAAAGCATCAGTTAGTCATAATGAACGAAACGGCCCCATCGCTTAACGTAGGTTGCACTTGGTCATAATGTTACTACCCAAATAAAAAACTAAGTGTAGAACTACACACGAAAAGGAGCCGTTATTATGAAGGATGTACAAAAATTTGTTGGTTTAGATGTATCTAAAGTTACTATTGCTGTCGCGATTGCTGTTTCTCGTCAGAGACTTGTGCACTTTTTACTTCGTCATGAAATTCGTTCTCCTCAAGGAGTCCGTAATTGGACTGTAAAGCATCGTGAGTGGTTAAATAAATTAACCTTTGCAAGATCTTCACAACGGATCGTTTTTCAGGAATATCTTCATGCCATCTATGAGGTTGAGGAGAGTATGAAACGACTTGAAACTCAAATACATGAAGAGGCTATTCAAAGTGAACATGCGCCCGTCATTCAAGCACTTCAAACACTAAGAGGAGTCGCAGAGGGAACCGCCGTTACTTTGCTAGCTGAAATTGGACAATTTTCTCGCTTTTCTAATCCAAGACAACTGATGTCATATGCTGGTCTAGTCCCTAAAGAATACTCAAGTGGGTCCAACCGTTGGCAAGGCTCTATTATGAAAACAGGAAACTCTCAAATTCGTCGTTCCATAGTAGAAGTTTGTTGGTCTTATCGTCATCGTCCATCTCTTAAGGGTGAGTTGCTTAAACGTCAGGAAGGTCAAGATCCGGGGGCAAAACGTATTGCTTGGAAGGCTCAACACCGTCTTCATATGAAATATCATCGTATCTCTACGAAAGGAAAAGGTTGAAAGGTAGCTGTTGTAGCTGTAGCTAGAGAGTTGCTTGGATTTGTTTGGGCTATCGGTTGTACATTGAGAATAATCAAGTAAGTGAATCAAATGTTGCTTAAGTAGATTGAAAGTAATACCACGTAATAAATAACATAGAAGGATTAGCAACTGGATCAAGGATTTTACCAGGATATATAGGTCGTATACCATTGGGGAAAATGGCTAAACTGGATGATGTAACGGGTGCTGTCTTATTTTTAGTGCCTAATATGGACAATCTTGGTATCGTACAATTAGAAAAAAATCAAACAAGAAATGAAAATGAATTCAGAATTGGTAGCTACTTTTGGAAGCTCAAGATAAGACATCTAAGTTAGTTTGGTTTAATTTCTTGCTAACGCTATCGCTTATGGTAGCTCTTATTCTAAGGTTAGCGACAATGCCTGTTATATTTATAATAGGTTTTGTAATAGCTCTTTCAGTCAACCATCCTAAATCTTGCAGAACAAAAAACGTCATTAAAGAAAATGCAAGTCATGCTGTACCAGTAGTTATGTTGGTTTGGGGTGCTGCTATTTTTACAGTTTTCTTATCTGAGACAAAAATGGTAGATTCAATGACTACAGACTTGCTGACAATTGTCCCTGATTCATTAGGGCCATTCTTCACACAATTATTGTTGCATTAATCAGTTTGTCATTAAGTTTCCTAATGTCAATAATGCGTTCTTCTTCGGTGCTTTGCCTGTTCCCGCCCATTCAGCTTCCGAATATGGGATTAGTCCTATGGAAATAGCGTGGGCAGGAGTAATTGGTCAACCACTCCATTCTATGGGACCAAAATCTACACCATTATGGGTTTTGTTAGAGTTTGTAAGAAGAGTTTTAGGACAATTCCAAAGTTACGCTCTTGTCCCGGTTATTATTTTGTCACTAATGTTTTTTATGTTTAGCTTGATTAGAGGGGCTAAAGAGAAGCTAAAGTAGGGAACATAATCAAATCTAAAAAACAATTGGGAACACTGTCACCAAAGATGAGATTGATACAATGGAAAGAATATCCGACTGGTGAGGCTTATGTAAAATAAACTGGATTAACTAATAATGAATACGTGTTCTAGATGCAGCTCCTGAAGAGCAAACCATAAATGTCACTCCAGACATTCTAAAACTAATTGAATCAAAATATGAATTCAATATTTCTATACTACTATAGATGGTCGAGACATTAAGATTAGTTTGGAAAATTAAAATAAATTAATTTACATAAATAACAATATAGATTTACGTAGTGTTTAATAAGTGCGTATTAGAGGAGAGCAGGTCAGATGGAAGACTCTCCTCAATAATTCATATAATAATCAATTAAATTTTAATGCTTAAATCCACCCATTTGTTGCTCAGCCATTTGCACCAGTCGCTTAGTTATTTCTCCACCAACTGATCCATTAGCTCTTGATGTAGTTTCAGCACCTAACGTAACTCCAAACTCATGTGCAATTTCATATTTCATTTGATCTAATGCTTGCTGTACTCCCGGAACAACTAGATTATTACTGTTACTGTTGTTACTTGTCATGATGTACATCTCCTTAGAATTTTAGAATATGGTGTTGCATGAGTAGTTTGTATTAGTTGGATAAATTTTATACATAAAAAAGAATGAAATTAATCATTCTGTTTTGTTCCATTCATATAACTCTTCTATAGTACAGCCTAGTTCTTTTGAGACTGTCATTGCGGTACTTATGCTCATTATTTTTCTCTTGCTATAATCTGAAAGATTTACCAATGGGATACCTGTATTTTCAGATAGAGTTTTAAAATCAATATTGCTTTTATTCAAAAGGGTCGTAAGGTTGCTCTTTTTTGCTTTATAAATAGCCAATTAAATCACCTCGATTTAATCAAGTCTAACACAGTGGCAATATGAAAGATACCAAATCAAGTAATATTAGGTAATTGAGGTGATATTGCATAGTTATAGGGGAGTTAGAAAGGGAATGGACGAATGGTAATGGTATATTACAAAGCTAGAATCCAAAAAGTTTCAAAAGGATTTTGAAGCAAATGCTAAAGAGCAATGTAAATTACAAAATTGGGACAAAAAGACGTCATGATCATCATTATATAGATAATATTTCCTGCTTTGATCGTACAGACAAAAATTCTCAGAATTATATCAAGGTAATGTCAGATGTATTAATAGAAGATTCATGTCCATTAGGTCCTGTCCAAAATTCATAACCTATTGGTGAAAGGAGGGAATGAATTTATGGAGATTAATGATGAGTCAATTTGTAAAATGTTCGCAAAAATTATCGGTGGCCAAGAAGGATTCGACGGTGGAAAATGCATGGTAACAATAATTCGAGATGATATAAATGTAACAATATTGAAAAAACGTTTTAGAGTAACAACTTCTTTCTCATTCAAATCGAGAGATAATTCAGGAAGAGCCTTGTGTCTAGGCAGAAGAGTCCTCTTACAAAAAGAAGTAGGTGGATTTGTTGCTGCACTTCTTAATTAAGGAATAAAAGTTTCGTCAGTACACAACGAGTGGTTGTTTGATAATCCAAATTTGATTTACGTTAATATTGAAGATGTTGATGATCCACTAGTTTTTTGCAAAAAAAGTCAGAAGAGCGTTATGGAATTAGCCGAGGAATTTAATTATGTAATCTATCTAGTAGGTGAAATTAAATAATTACATGTAGTGAGTCCTGTTCTAGGGCTCTTTCTTTTTATTTTGCAAAGGGATTACCAAATGACAATAGAAATCGGTGTATTAATTGGAATTGGAGCATTATTAATAAGTTTTCTTACTTACTTATAAAACAAACGAAAGGAATTAAAAACGGACATGCGCAAGGCTTCAAAATAGAGGCGCATCTTGACTATGTTGGCATAACTTAACGCTTATGATTTGTTATTGAAAACTAAAAAATCTGGTAAGTAATATTGTAGGAATCATATTTAAAATGATCGAACTTATCAGTTCAGCTTAATCCAGAAAGCTCAGATATAAGATCCCTATGATGCCTAATTTTCAGAATATTAATATTTTCCAACTCAGAATCCCTGGGTGAAGATACGCTTCTAGAATAATAAGAAGGTCATGTACGTAAATTAGTAATTTTCAGCCTAATAAATTTCATTCGATATTTATTAATAGTTAGGTTTTGTAGACCATATCGGTGTATTAAGTTAGTTCCTTTCAGTATGTCAAAAAACAAAAAATGCTTATCATTAAAATGGAAACTAGTCATTAAGCACTGTGTATTAATTCATAAGATTATTGGTTATTTTTGTGATCGTATAGTATATATTAACTGTATTATAAAAAGCAAGTGTTTTTGGAAAATAATGTTTTGTGTTTTATGAAATATTTAGTATTATTGTATTTTATATGTAAGAGATAGAAAAATAAGGTAGAAGGGACGTTGCCAAATATGAAAAAGCATCTTGTTTATCCATTTATAGTTGTATCTTTAAGTTTTTTATTAGGAGCTTGCTCAGATCAGTCAAAGGAAACAACTATACCAAAAAAAGAAGAAGTAACTGACACGAAAGAAAACAAAGCAACAGAGTTAAATGATACACCCACTACTCACTGGTCTTATGAAGAAGAAACAGGACCTGAACATTGGGGGGAATTGAATCCCACATACTCAGCTTGTATCAATGGAAGTGAACAATCACCGATCAATATTGAATTCTCTCAGTTGAAAACAAGTAAAAAAATAGAAAACATTGAAATTCAATATCAACCGACACCTTTCTCAATAGTCAATAACGGTCATACAGTACAGGCTAACGCGGCAACACCAAGCAATAGCATTATCGTTGAAGGAAAGGAATACAATCTTGCTCAATTTCATTTCCATACACCAAGCGAGCATCAATTTAATGGTCAACTCTTGGATATGGAACTGCATCTTGTACACCAAGATGCGAACGGTGAGCTTGCTGTCCTAGGTGTAATGATTCAAGAAGGAAAAGAAAATGAAAAACTGGCATCTATTTGGAGTGTTTTACCAAATGGTGAAACAAAAAAAGATATTTCCATAAAAGAACCTATTGATTTACAAGCTTTACTCCCTTCAGATCAAACCTTTTTCTATTATAACGGTTCATTAACGACGCCACCTTGTACCGAAGAAGTGAAATGGATTATTTTCGAAAATCCGATTGAAATGTCAAAAGAACAAATTCAAGCATTTCAGCAAATTTTCCCTGATAATCATCGTCCTGTTCAGCCTTTAAACGAACGTGAAATTATTAAGGACTAGGTTAAGAAAGATTCCATTCACATTGAGGCCTATAACACCAAAATTCTAAAATACAGAACATTGGGAAAGCATATTTGATTAGAACTTCTCAGATAAGTATTATTTCTATAATAATATAATTTTATGAGAAAGTTTTTTTCTTATCCTTTTAAAATAAGAATATATTGATAAAGTAACCATCCCAATAGGATAGACCTATTGGGATTTTTGGTCATTTAAGAGAATGCGGCTTAAAAGGAATTGAATAGTCTAATAGAAGATGGATGGTATTCAGAATTTTCATCAACTAAATGGTCAGTTTAACACAAATGTATTGAATTTTTAGTGTATTGAACAGACCAATTATTAAAAACTATTCTTTGTTATAGTTGAAGAAGTCAGAGAATTTTTTTTGAGGGTTAAAATATATGAACAATTTATACAATGTACAACTAATATTTTTGCTCATGCTTAACTACAGCTTTTGCTGTATCAACAGCAGTGTTGAATTCAACTTTTAACGTTTTAGCGTTAATCGCACTTTCCCTTAGAACATGATACCCATAAATAAAAGTCCAATCCTGTCCTATCAAGGGTTTAAGAGGATTGTCCCGTATATCAAATATTCAGGTTAATATCCAAATTGGTGTACTCCATCTAAAAATCGAAACACACTGGCTGCTTAGACTTTATTATAGCTGTCTATTTGATAAGGATTAGACCATTTTCTGCTAATCGAAACTTAGCAAAAGAATGGGGCTTAACTATACCAGCTGGGTTTTAAAAAAAAAAAGAAGAAATAAAGGATGTTGAATTGGTTGATGAAGAAATTTTCGGTGGAGAGATATGGCTTATAGGTGAGTTAATCTAAAACTTTTGTTCTTCAACTAACTGGTGCGTGGGACATGGATCACGTCAGGAATGCGGATTTACAACGGTAAGCCCATTTTCTTGACGGTACCCTTAAACCAATCCGACATTTGTCCTCTGAATAAAGAGATTCAGGTTCGAATAAAATAAACCCAATATGGTTATTACCAGGAGGGGTAAAATGGATATTGCAAGTCGTTTAATCATCATCACATTTACTTTTGGTGCACTTGCTTTAATCGCACTTGTCATTTTTCTAATCTATTTATTAATGTTTGACCGAAATCAGAAGCATCACGCCATACTAAGGAATTACCCAGTACTAGGCAGGGTGCGCTATTTTTCAGAAAAAATCGGTCCAGAATTGCGGCAATATTTTTTTAACGGTGATAATGAAGGAAAGCCGTTTTCAAGGGATGACTACGAACATATCGTAAAAAGCGCAAAGTATATGCGAGATGTAGTTGCGTTTGGTTCAAAACGTGATTTTGATGAAGAAGGTCTTTTTGTTCGAAATGATATATTCCCAAAATTAGCCGAAGAAGAAAAATTCGATAGAGAAACAAAGGTGATAACCAAAAGATCTATCTTATTGAAGGATCCGCTTTTTTCGCAGCGAAAGGAAAAATGGGAGGATGAGGAATCGTGTGCTTACTTATTGCATGACCATGATGCCGTGGTCATTGGCCCAAATACAAAGCATCCATTTAGATTAAAAGGTTTGATTGGGATGTCGGCGATGAGCTATGGTTCATTAGGTTATAATGCTATAACAGCTTTATCAGAAGGATTAGCGTTAGCAAAAGGTACGTGGATGAATACTGGAGAAGGTGGGCTATCTTCCTATCATTTAAAAGGTGGCGTCGATATCATTATGCAGATTGGCCCGGCCATGTTCGGAGTTCGTGATAAATTTGGAGAAATGGATTGGGACGAGTTAAAGCTGAAAAGTGAAATTCCTCAAGTAAAAGCATTTGAGATTAAGCTCGCTCAAGGTGCCAAAACTCGCGGGGGACATATTGATGCAGAAAAAGTTACGCCAGAAATTGCCGAAATTCGCAAAGTGGAACCATTCAAGTCGATTGATAGTCCCAATCGTTTTCATCAGTTCAGTGATATACCGACGATGTGTGAATTCATTGAAAGAATTCGTAACCATACAGGTAAACCTGTTGGAATGAAGATGGTTGTCGGTGGTAATGATAGCGTCGAAGAACTAGCCAAATATATGAAGGAGACAGGCAAAGGGCCGGACTTTATCACCGTAGATGGCGGGGAAGGCGGTACAGGGGCTTCCTATCAAGAATTAATTGATAGTGTCGGATTGCCGATTAAATCAGCCCTACCAATTGTTGTCTCGACCCTTCAAAAATACGGGGTGCGCGACCGGGTTAAAATTATCGCTTCAGGTAAACTTTTCAGCCCTGACCGGATTGCGATTGCTTTGGCGATGGGAGCCGATCTCGTCAATATTGCGCGTGGATTCATGATTACCATAGGATGTATCCAAACATTGAAATGTCAATCCAATGCCTGTCCAGTTGGGGTAGCGACAACTGACCCAGAATTGCAAAAGGCTCTCGTAATTGACGAAAAGAAATACCGCGTCGTCAATTTTCTCGTGACACTTCGAAAAGGACTATTTCGAATTTCAGCAGCAGCAGGTTTGGATTCACCCGTTCATTTTCAACCGAAGCATATTAGTTATAAAGATAGCAAAGGAGTCGTGACATCACTGGAAAATATCCTCCATGAAATCCGGCAGCAAATAGGTGTAAATGAACCTAGAAAGTAGAAGTTCCTTATAAACAGAATGATTCACAAACAGTAAATAGTGAAATTAAATCATAATTTTTATGCGCTAGAGAAAACTAAACAAGCAAGAATAGAAAGGAAAGAATGAGTATGAGTCGTGGTAAAAAAATCTCGTTGCTGATGTTTTTTCATGGACCTCTCGCTTTCTGAAGAATTACATCTATTCTCACAAGAATTACAGCGTTTACTATCTCCAATCGTTCTACAAAAAATCGCTAAACAGGTTGGTTTTGTGCAGCGATCTAGTAGGTATCAAGCAGATGAACTCATCGACCTTTGCATTTGGCCCAACCAAGAAGTCGACAGTACATCTCTTACGCAACTATATACATTCAACTTGATATGGTAACATGATGTCAGAGCTGGTAGCTGGTGAAACTTTAGAAATTCCTGAAGCCTATTTGGACAAAAACAAAAGCTTCTAACACGTGTGATTATCCATCGTTTAACAGACGATCAAACGCAAACACGTCTCAACAATCAAGCTGTGCGTGAAAAGAAGAAAGGCATTGTCATGAAGGACAAAAGTAAGCAATTAATGGGGATTAACGTAGTATACCCTATCAATTATTCTTTCTATTTAGGAGAAAAGGATGGAAATATATAGAAAAACTATAGTTGAATATATTTATAAAATTGTGAACATTAACCATGAATGAACATTACTTAATACCTGAATTATTTATAATATTTGCTTTGAGGTGAAGGCAGAGCTTCTTCCGTTAGTCAAACTAGCATCTATTAAGAATTTATGAGAATACTATGGTAAGGCGCTATGATCGTGGATAGATACGGCATTAGAAACAGCTGACAACGCTTGGAAGTTACCTTGATTGTTGTAGCAAACTCTTTGAGGGAATTGAAGGTAAAAGAATAAGAAATTAATGAATAGTAAAAAGCAGCGAATTGTCAATTCGCTGCTTTTTAAATTATTAGAAGAAATAAACACACATATTTTTACAAAAGGGGTATAAAAATAAATAAGTTAAATTTAATTTACCGCAGTTATTGTTCCTTTAAACATATTCATTCCACAAGCATAATGATATGTTCCGGGCTTTAATGCATCAATATTAATGTAGTTGTTAGTATTTTCATTTAATGCAATATTAAACCCAAGTTCATCTGATAAGATAATGCCGGTGCAGCCAACTTCTTCTGTTTTAAAGTTAATTATAAATGGTTTGCCGGCCTTTATTACAAGGTTATTTGGGGTGTATTCGGTTGGAGTTACCATTACTTCATATATATCACTACTTGTTGATGTGAATTTTATATCCTCTACCTCATTTGAAGCCTGTTCACTATTAGTTTGAAATAACGTACCCTTTCCAAATACAAGGATACTCATAAATACTAATAAAACAATTAGTACAATTGGATTGGCTACTAAAGGCCTTTTATTAAAGGTTTTTTCTTTATTATTTCTCTTAGTTTCTTCATCAATTAATCGAATGAGTAGTACTATCACTAAAACGAAAATTACAACAATAAAGTAAATCATTACCTCTACGGATTTGGGCTGTAACATCACGCCTAACATGGAACCCATCATACCGCCCATTATGCCGGCTGTTAATCCATCTAATGAAGCCATGGACGAAACAGGCCTACCAGTTAAATATCCTACAAGCATACCTATTGATACAGATAGAATGGTAGGAATGGTTAAATCTTTGTCTTGTATATAGGCTCCTAATATTGTACCTAAAGCAATACTGGACATCATCGAATTTGTCATGCTTACCATCATTCCGGTCATGGATGTAAGCCTATGTCTATTTCTGAAAGTGTAATAAACAACATAACTTGTTAAGAGAACGATTAACGCAATACTTACTGATAGTAACATTCTTTTTCCTCCACGGTCATAATGTCGCAAAATGAATTTAATTAATTTTAAACCTATTTTATTATAAGTTGTAAGATTAATTACAACAATAAAAATTTTGCGACAAGTGATTCCGCTATATAAATGCCTCAAAACTCTCTATATTAACCAATACTAAATCTAAAAATAATACATATGCCACTAAACAAAAGGACATTAATTAGAGGTAAAAAGATGACGTTAATTCGAGATGTAAACTCGGGGGATCTAGAAGCTATAATGAGAATTTATAATCAAGGAATTGAAGATAACATAGCAACTTTAGAAACTGAAATGAAATATTTACAATACTTGGAAGAATGGTTTGAACAGCATAGAGGGTGGTACAAAGTTATTGATGTTGAGGTGGGGAAAATTAGGATGGTCTTCTTTAAATCAATATAATAACCGTTGTGCTTTTGCTGGAGTAGTAGCTTTATCTGTATCTGTACATATTGCTAGGGAGTACAGAGGAAAAGGTATAGGAAGTTTGTTGCTGGCAGCCATCGAAAGTATTGCCATTAAACATGATTTTCATAAACTAGCTTTTTTACATTTCCATTAAATAAGCTTGGTCAAAATTATTTCAAAATAAAGGATATCATGAGGTAGGTACTTTTAAGAATCAGGATATTCTAGACGGAAAATCTGTTGTTGTTATGTTAAAAAGAAGAAATAGAGACCTGAAAACTTGAACAAAATATGATAAGAACCTTTTTCCTTCTTCATATAATGAATGTTAGAGGAGAAATTAAAGATTTAGACTTAGACAATCAAAGTTGACTAGTCATGCATTTTGAGAAAAGGGTTAATGTTCAACAATTTATCACATATTTCACCATATACCGGATTGTTTTTATTCTTCAACATAGATACTATATAAATAAAGTAATCATCGTTCATGTTCTTTTATGAGGGGGACAAAATGTACCAGTTGAATGACAAGTTTTAACATGGTTAGATGATACTTTAATAGGGTCTAAAATCAGTAAAAGATTAGGCAAGGCAAATATAAAATGATTGTCTATTCATACTGTTCCCAAGTGATAAGTTTAGGAGGGTTTATTTTGAAACGTATATTTACCGTATTAACAGCAATCTTACTAGCAATGTCTATTTCTACTAGTGCATTTGCTCACTCGCATATAGGAGGATCAAATCCAGCAGATGGTGATGTTGTAACGGAGCCATTAAATGAAATTGTTCTTGAATTTGATGGGAAAATTGAACAAGGTAGCTATATAGATGTAAAAAATTCAAAGGGGCAGGCCATTGATCTACAAGAAATTACTATTGGTGATGGTAAATTAATAGGTACTGTTGCTGAGCCACTTCCAAATGACGAATATCAAGTAAATTGGAGTATTATTAGTGCAGACGGTCATCCATTAGAAGGTAATTTCTCATTTACAGTCAATGCTCCAGTTCCTGAATCTGTGGAAGAGCCAACGGAGGAACCGTCAAAAATAACAGAATCAGTTGAGCAATCGACAAAAGATCAAAAAGATGTAGCTTCAGCGGATGAAGTAGAGAAAGAATCCTCTTCTATGACAGTTCTTCTAATTGTTCTTTTAGTTGTTATTGTAGCAGGTGGTTTCTTCATACTTATTAAAAGAAAGAAATAATGAATGGATATTTTAGTAATTATTAGTCAGACGCTTTTATATTTATGTTTTTCGGTCTTAGTAGGAAGTTTTTTTCTACTACTTGTCCCAAACGAATATCGTCCTGATATAAAGATTTCAAAGCGCTTATTACTTATTAGTGCCATTACGCTACCTGTTTTCGCCTTTATTCCTGTACTTGATATTACGTTGTATATTGCTCCACGCTTAGGTTTATTTGAATCGTTAAAAATTGTTTTAACAACTTATTCAGTTGGGACTGCATGGGATTTTACCCTTCTAGGTTCCGGTGTGTTAATACTATTAATTGTCTCGGTAAAGACAACAGAAAAGAGCAATTTCGCTATTTTAGGAGCATTACTAACATTTGGATTAATATTAACAGTTGCTTGGTCAAGCCATGCAAGCGTTATTGATCCAATTATAGGAACTATAAGCGACTTTCTTCATATAGCAGCTGTTAGTATTTGGGTTGGAATTTTACTTGTTATTGGCTGGTGTTCGCTCAATCATAAAAATTGGCTTGAATATTTAAGCTGGTTTTCAAGTGTCGCTATTGGCTGTTTAGTTGTTACAGCTCTTAGTGGTATGTTCTTGATGGATGTAATGGTGGATGGGTATATTGATTCGTGGCTGGTTTCATATGGACAAGGGTTATTAATCAAACATTTATTCCTACTGCCGCTTGTTTTTTATGCCTTGGTGAATGGCTTTATTGTGAAATTTATGATATCAAAAAATGCTACATTTAATCCCATTCCTTGGATTCGTGTAGAAGGCTTTATTTTATTTGTAATTTTTATGATAACAGCTATTTTTTCACAACAATCACCACCTCATGGCAATTATTTAACGAGTGATGCAGTATCACCTTTATTCCGTCTATTTCACGATGGCATAATAGATTCTGGTAGCACAATTGGCTTTGTTGTGAACTTAAATACAGTATGCTTCTTTTTCCTATCCATTTTATTTATGGGATTAATTGTGTTATCGTTTTTCAAAAAAGCATCGATTATTATATCTTTTCTTTTTAGTTGTTTATTTGTAATGAGTATATATCTTATGATAATGATGACTATAGTGATTCGCTAAAAAGAGTGTAACTTAAAAATTAAGAAGAATCTCAAGAGATATTAAGTGAGTTTGTATTCTAAATGCTATAAATAGGGTTGCGATTATTTTTTAGGTAATCAAGAATCGCGATTGTGGAATAAAATCGACTATATTGTTTTATCTTTTTGTATAGTGAAGTATTTCACATGGGAAATTAAACAACTATATATTTACCCCCGTCCTAAGTTTAGAACGGGGGTATTCTTGTTTAAGCTTTTAAAGTTAAATAACTTTATTGTCATTTTACACTTGTGTCAGGGATATACGATTCGGACAGAAACTGTTCTATGAAGAACGGGCGAGTAATGAGGCTACATATAATGGGGTAACCTTCACTAAAATTGGCTGCCCTTTATGAGTAGCCTTTTTTTGTAGCCTATCATGAAGGATCATATAGAACTTGGTGTTAATAAATTGAGAGCTGGGTCAGTGAAGAATTGGCCTATTAAAAATTGACTCTTTGGGTGAATTCTCAATATATTTGTTGGATTGAATTAGGAGAATTGTTCTTTGGTGTATTTACATCGGATGATACTTCAAAAGCTTCCATTTTGAGTGCGGCAAATGGTTCAAGGAACTGTTGCAGATAGCGGTAGCATGGTATAGAAGTATCTAACCATACTTTCTCATCCTCGGGCTTAAGAATAACAGGCATTCTGTCATGAATTGAGGACATCAGCTCATTAGGCGTTGTAGTGATAACGGAACAGGAATAAATCGATCCTCCATCAGGTGATTTCCATGATTCCTATAATCCAGCCATAGCAAATGGGTTCATCTGTCTTAAGTTTGATTCGCATGGGAATTTTACGTTCGGGTGTTTATTTCACTCATAAAAAGAATCAGCAAGTATTAAACAACGTTTCTTTTTGTATGCATTTTTGAAACTTGGTTTCTCAGCAATCGTCTCAGCCCTTGCGTTAATCATTTTGTAACCAATCTTTTCATCTTTAGCCCAGAAAGGAATTAACCCCCAACGAAGGAACGTTTATGTCCAGTTTGAATTTTTCTTCAGTTGTTCATTTATACTCTTCTTTCTTTCGACCACGTTTATCTCGAAGTGCTCCTTCACCATTCGCTTCAAATTTCTTGACCCATTGATACACAAGTTGGTAATAAACCTCAAATGTTTCAGCTGCGAGTTGATAGTTTTTTTGATGGTGTAGACAGTAATTCACAATAAGGATTCGTTCTTCTAGCGTCGTTTTTCTACTATTTGTCATAGAGTTTGTTCTTCCTTTACTGGTATCGTTTAATTCTCTATGATTATTATACTTTTTAATCCACTTTCTCAAAACCGACGTAGTAGATAAGTTGTATTTTTGACTGACTTCTCTTAAAGAATATTTACCTGATAGATAATTAGTGACGGCAGCTAACTTTAACTCTTTCGAATAAGAATTCCAAGAAGGTGCTTCTTCCAGACTGTCTTCACCATTTACTTCATATTTTCTAATCCACTCTCTAATAGTCCCGGGATCTACAGAAAATTTAGCGCTAATATCGGCTATTGAATGATGACCATCTTTATAAAGGTGTAGAATGGCTAATTTCTCAGCTTTAGAATATTTAATTCGAGCCATAAAAATACTCCCCTTAGAGAAACAGAAACTTCACATTATTGTCTTATTTACTTTAAAAATCATTTAAGTATACCCTTGCCTAAATGATTTTTTTAAGGATATTAATGACTGAATTTTCAAAAAACAATTAAAGTAAGAAGTAGGATTTAAGAAGTATGTCTTATTTTTACCTTTCTCTTATAAATTAATCGTGTAAACATACTGATATCAAGGGGTGGCAAGGATATCCTTAAATTCACAATAAACCACTAATTCATCTGAGCTTATCTTCCGCAATCCTTCCTCAAGTTTGAATGTACACCGTTTAGTAAAAGAGACAATTGAAATAAAATGAGGGTCATATTTCTTCTCAATCACATTTTTTAAGGCATTAATATGACCAAAATTTTGCATCAATGGATTCATCATTTTAAACTTCCTATTAATTAACCAAGCTTTTCGATCTTTTCCTCCATAAATTGTTCCTTGATAATTCTTTGTCTCAATTACGAATATTCCATAAGGAGTTATAACAACATGATCAATTTGGGAATAACCAGTTTTAGATTTAGGATTTTCTATTAATAAGTCATTTAAATACATAAATTCTTTAGGCATTTGAGATAATTGAATATCAATTTTGTATTCTCCAAGTTCACCTTTTCTTAAGGCAGTCCGTTTATTATTTTTCTTCGGAGAGTCACCTTTTTCCTTCCGATCTGTAATTTGTTTCCGTTCATTTTATTAAAAAGCCTGAAACCCTTGAAGTATAAGGGTTTCAGGCTTTTTATATTTGCCTTATAAGTTATGGAAAGTGCGATTAATGCTAAACAAGTAGACATTTAATTTAGCAACGAAGTTGACGTAACTGATGCTGAGACTGTATTTAACTATGACTTTTCTAAAATCGTAGGTTCGGCGATTGGTGCAGCTCCAGCAACAGTTAAAGTTCAAGCAGATGGTAAATCAGTAGTACTAACTCTTTCTACGCCAATTACTGTAGAAACAATATTTACTACAACTGTTTTCGGTATTAAAGTTAAAGGTACTGACAATACGTTCCCAACTTTTGCTACATCTGATGACTTCTTATACATCAATGCAGATGGTGTAGCTGGATATCAAGCTGCAACAGATATTAAAGTAACTGGTGCTGCTACTGCTGGTGTGGTTAACCTAAACTCTGCTGCTATTACATCTATTAAAGTAGCAACTAAAGCTGCTGGTCCTTTAACAGGGGCAGATTCTGCTAAATGAAGTGAAGCATGTGAACCGCATCGTGTACGATGTGACAAGTAAACCGCCTGCGACGATTGAGTGGGAGTAACACACAAACACAACTGATAAAATGGAATAAATGCAATGGAAACGAACGTTCTTTATACACGTTCATTTTTGTATTTATTGCCAAAAAGATTTAAGAGCGGAAACCTCTAGAAATTATAATATGACGCCTTTAATATATGGAAAAGTTAAGTAAAATTGATTTTTTTTATATTTTTCATATTTAACTTCAGATGATAACATAATTGTTAAAGAGAAAAAGATTAATTAGATTTTAAGTTTTGCGCCAATAATATTTTTTTCTGCTTTATCTTACCTCACCATGGCGCTACTTGCTGATCTTGTTGGAGTCATGCGGCAAACTTCTGTACTTAGTTTCTCCATGGGGGACGCCATGAACCAACAATTAATAATAGCAGCAGAGAAAGGTGATATTGAGAACGCTCTAAAGCTTCTTAAAGATGGAAACGAGAATTCCGAGAAATTGAAAATATACTAAGAAATGCGAGTGCGTAACTCGCCTAAGTTTTAAAATCTATGCCAAGGCATGAATAAATTAAATACAATTCAAAATAAAAGGAGGTTAAAGAAAGTGACAGATATAGCATATTGGTTAACAAATGTAAGATTAGAAACTGGATACCACTATGAAAATGGTACAGTTACGGGAACAGAAACGAAGCTTTTCCATCTGAGAATTGAAGATGGGAAAATAAATGAAATTGTCTTTGCTGATAAAAAGTTAGAAACTACTTTACCTAAACGGGATGCGAATAATTATTTAATGCTTCCATCATTTAGAGATATGCACATCCATATTGATAAAACATATTACGGAGGTCCATGGAAAGCGCCTACGATTCCAACTAAGGGTCTTTTGACAAGGTTAGAAGAAGAGGAGGTACTACTCCCATGCTTATTGCCTGTTGCAGAAGAAAGAGCGAAAAAATTATTAGATTTATTGCTACATTCAGGTTCAACTCACATACGCACACATTGCAATGTCGATCCTGTAATCGGATTGAAAAACCTCGAAGCAACTTTACAAGCGGTGGAAGCTTATAAAGGAAAAGCTGCTGTCGAAATAGTCGCTTTCCCACAGCACGGATTATTACGCAGCAATTCAGTTTCGCTAGTTAGAGAAGCATTAAAACACGGAGCTTCATTAGTAGGTGGAGTTGACCCTGCATCAATTGACGAAAATATCGAGAAATCGTTACAAATGGTAATGGAACTTGCCGTAGAAGCAAATGCAAACATTGACCTTCATATACATGACCCGGGACATCTTGGTATTTTTACATTTAAGCGATTGGCATCTCTAACGGATGAAGCTGGATGGCAAGGGAGAGTTACCATAAGCCATGCATTTGCTTTTAGTGATATCCCGCTTAAAGAAGCGAGTGAAGTCGCAGAATTACTCGCTCATCAGGGGATTTCGATTACATCATCCGTTCCTATAGGAAAGACGATTCCGATTCCTCTCTTGAAGGAAAAAGGAGTAGAAATTTCCCTCGGTGATGACAGCATTACGGATCATTGGTCTCCTTTCGGAAAAGGAGACAGCTTAGAAAAAGCAGGGATGTTAGCAGAACGTTTCGGCTTAAGTGATGAACAATCACTAGGACAAACTCTTGGGTTTATTACAGGAGGGGTAACCCCTTTAAATAAAAAAGGAGAACGTATTTGGCCAAATGTAGGAGACGATGCGGACTTCGTTTTCGTTGATGCCAGTTGTTCCGCTGAAGCTGTTGCTAGAAGAGCAAAAAGAATAGCTGTTTTATTTAAAGGAAATATAGTCGCTGGGGCACTTAAATCAAAAATAAATCTTTAGATTAAAGGCATAAATCCATTAAATCGGTGAATTAGTAAATTTTTATTCTCACCACATTCTACAATAAAAATATAGAAAGGGTAGATATAAGATGAGTTCTATTTTTTGGCTAACAAATGCACGATTAGAGAGTGGTTACGACGTTGAAAATGGCGTCATAACGGGTACAAATACGGAATGTTACCATCTATTGATCAAGGACGGGAAAATTGCGAAGATCGTATCTTCTGATGAAACTATTACAGATGATTTACCAAAAAAAGATGTGAAACAATTGTTGGTTCTTCCATCTTTTATAGAAAAACATTGTCATTTAGATAAAACATTGCTGGGTGACCGTTGGCGTTCAGTAACACCTGTTAACAATATTTTTGAACGACTTGAAATTGAGAAAGGAGTTCTACCGAACTTAGAAACTACTACTCAGGAACGTGCGGAAAAGTTGCTTGATATTTATTTGAAATCCGGAGTAACTCACATACGTACACATGTTGATATTTACCCTGAGGTTGGCTTGAAGAATTTTGAAGAAGTTCATAAAGCGTTGCAAACGTTTGAGGGAAAGATAGCTTATGAAATAGTTGCCTTTCCACAACACGGTTTATTGCGTACGAGGTCAAAAGATTTAGTAAGAGAGGCTCTCCGTCAAGGAGCGAGCTTTGTAGGTGGCGTAGATCCTGCAACCGTTGATGGCGATATTGAAGCATCTTTACAACTGATGGTTGAACTTGCTGCAACAGAAAATGCGGGGATTGATTTACATTTGCATGACGGGGATCATTTAGGTATCTTTACAATAAAGAGATTGGCGCAGTTAACGAAAGAAGCAGGTCTTCAAGGTAAGGTGGCTATTAGTCATGCATTTGCACTTGGGGATATTCCTCCATCTGAAGCTGAAGAAATGGCAGAACTATTGGCTGATTCAGGAATCACCATTATTACGAGTGTTCCTCTTGATAGAAGGTTTCCGCCTGTTGGCTTATTACACAGGAAAGGTGTATCGGTTGCCGTTGGATGTGATAATATTTTTGATGTTTGGTCACCATTTGGAAATGGGGACGTATTAGAACGAGCTGGTCGTTTGGCGGAGATTTCAAGATGGGCAGATGAACGTTCTTTAGCACAAACGCTCCAGTTTATTACCGATGGAAAAATACCGCTTAATTCTGAAGGAAATCAAGTTTGGCCGCAAATTGGGGACGAAGCGAGTATTGTGTTTGTTGAAGCTTCTTGTTCCGCTGAAGCCGTTGCAAGAAGATCTAATCGTGTAGCAACGATGTTCAAAGGAGAAATCGTTTCAGGTTCTCTTGATTCAAAATAAGTATGATGAATAAACCATTTTCAAGAAGAATCAACTATTATTTTTTCGAGCAAAGAGGAGAAAAAACCACGCCAAAAAATCTGGCCGGGTATTAAGTGTCTGCCTTCGGCTTGTCACAGTTTTTCCTATGTTAGCATATTAGTATATGTAAATTGAATTAAGGATGGAAATATCTTAGAATTAAAAGTAGGGATTCCCTTTTTTGGGTGTCGAATCCTTCCGACTTTTCAGTGAAGAGTGGTAAGATTCAATGAAAGGCATTGTCTTTAGTAACTTCCTTTACGGAACTGCTAACGACAATGCCTTTTTCTATGCTAGAACTAAATAAAAGAAAATGATTTTTTTAATAAAGGCTAAATTAAAGAGCATTGTTGATTTTTTAACCAACAGGCAAATTTAACACAGCCTAAATAAAAGAAATAAGTGCTTCAGATATTTGAATGAATAGTTTAAAAAAAGGTAATTTCGATGAACTAGGAGGAACGATAAGATGGAGATTGATACAAGAGTAAACTCATTAGTCAACATTAAAGTAATCGGTGTTGGCGGCGGAGGGAATAACGCTATTAACCGTATGATCGAGCATGGAGTTCAGGGTGTAGAATATATTGCTGTTAATACAGATGCACAAGTTCTTAATTTATTAAAAGCAGAGATTAAGATACAAATCGGTGCAACATTGACAAAAGGATTAGGATCAGGGGCAAATCCAGAAGTAGGTAAAAAAGCAGTAAAAGAAAGCAAAGGGCAGATCCAAGAGGTATTAAAAGGCACTGACATGGTATTTGTTACAGCAGGAATGGGCGGCGGTACAGGTACAGGTGCTGCCCCTGCTATAGCTCAAATTGCCCGTGATCTTGGCATACTGACCATTGGAATTGTAACACTCCCATTTTCGTTTGAGGGCCGTAAACGTGCAAAACAAGCGGCAATCGGAATCGCCTTAATGGAGAAAGCAGTGGACACATTAATTGTTATTCCAAACAATCGTTTATTGGAGATTATACATAAAAATACACCCATAGTCGAAGCATTTCGAGAAGTGGATAATATTCTTCGTCAAAGTATCCAAGGTATTTCCGATTTAATAGCTGTACCAGGATTAATCAACATTGATTTTGCTGATGTACAAACGATCATGTCCAATAAAGGATCTGCCTTAATAGGAATTGGCAGCGCAACAGGTAAAGACCGTGCTGCTGAAGCTGCAAAGAGAGCTATTTCCAGCCCGTTACTTGGCACTTCTATTGATGGAGTTCAAGGTGTGCTAATGAAAGTCACAGGGGGCACCAATTTAAGTCTATATGAAGTACAAGAGGCAGCAAACATTGTTACTTCTACTGCAAGCCACGA
Source organism: Bacillus cihuensis (assembly GCF_000504145.1). Taxonomy (NCBI): domain Bacteria; kingdom Bacillati; phylum Bacillota; class Bacilli; order Caryophanales; family Bacillaceae; genus Bacillus; species Bacillus cihuensis. The sequence continues at coordinate 57,869 of NZ_KI632495.1, forward strand.
GTTAAATATGATTTTCGGTTCTGTCATTAACGAAAACTTAAAAGATGAGATTATAGTAACCATCATTGCTACTGGCTTTAATGACAAGGAGGTTCCATTATTAAGAACATAGTAAAGATAATTTAAATATACGTAAACATTTTTATTTAAATTTCCTTAATATTTTTTATAATTAAAAAAACAAGTGGTCTTTGCAATATTTTAAGTGCTATCAATGCTAGTAAAAGATACTTTTAAGAGAATAAAAGGAGGATGTATTTTGAAACTGATCAAAATTTTGGCGATCATTCCGTTCCTTGCTGGTATTGCCGCTATTCTTCCAATTCCCGCTTGAAGGTGGGATCATAGCACTTACTATAAATATAATCGGTGATCTTTGTAAGTGTGGTCACAAAGAATTATAGTGTTTCTAAAAATAGAACTGAAAAAGTTGCATCATAATGTTGATAAACCTTTTGTTTTGGAGCCCCTCAAAATAATTTTTGACGGGCTCTTAACTATTTCATTTCTACTTAAAGTTTTTATTGCTGTTTTCGTGTAGATTGTGGCTTTCTTGACCATACTGTTAAAAGGCTGAAATAATGGGCATTCAGGAGGCGTTCGAGTATGTGGAAAGACGTCAGCGAATTAACCAAATCGGAGCAAATAGCGTTATATAATGCGATGAAACAAGACTTGTTTCCAGATGAACCAGATAAAATTACGAAACTACTCAAAAGTATTCGTGAAGCCCGATTCGCTTCTGGTTTGGGGTGTGTTTATTGTGGAAGCACATCGGTTAAACGGAACGGTAAATATCGTTCGCTATCTGTGTAATGATTGCGGAAAATTTTTCAATGATATGACAAACACACCATTTTCAGGCTCTCGTTACCCTGAAAAGTGGTTGAAATACATTGAATTAATGGTTTAAGGTTATACCCTGCCAAAAATCGCTGAACGCTTGAAAATTCATATCTCCACTGCTTTTTATTGGAGACATAAAATCTTGAACGCATTAGAAAGTCTTGGTTTTAATCAACTGCAAGGAATAGTCGAGAGTGAAGAAACCTTCTTTCGTGAGTCTATGAAAGGTCGAGAAGTAACGCACAGAAAAGCCAAGAAGCGTGGCGAAAAAGGCGAAAAGAGAGGTATCTCTAACCTTAAAATTGCCGTTGTGGTGGCACAAGAACGCAATGGTAGTGTAATTGCTCGAAAAGCAGGAACAGGTCGAGTAAAAGCCGAAGAAATTAACGCTGTGATAGGTGAGTTTATTCACCCGTCTGCTTTGTTATGCACTGATACCGCAACGAATTATAAGAAGTTTGCCAAAATGAAAGGATTACAGCACGAAACAGTCAATGAACGTCAAAAACAGCGTGTAAAGAAAGGAATTTACCACGTGCAACACGTTAATAACTTTCATAATCGCTTGAAAACTTGGATGGTGCGTTTCCAAGGAGTTGCAACAAAATATTTAGATAACTACCTCTACTGGTTCAGATGGCTTGAACTTGGTAAAAACTTAGCATTTGAAAATCGAGTGGGGCAAATGCTTATTTCGGCGTGCAAAAAATCTATCACTCAACCACAGATTATTTTAGAGCTTCATAAATTTCAATTAGTATAAAAAATACGAAAAATATAACTAATAACCGCAAAAACGGCTCCCGAAGCTCCAAACAAAATGACCCAATGAAGTTTTTTGGTCCACTTTTTTGCTAATTCATCAGTCAATTCTTGGTCTTTATCAATTTTTTTCAATTCTGTTCTAAAACGTAATAACTGTATTACTGCTCCAACGAAACTAATTGCTGCTATTAACTCGAAAAGTTTAACCCATTCCATTTAATTCGCTCCAAATTTCCAATAATGATTTTCTGTTAAATCATTATATCATGATGCTAATACTTTATTGAATAGCAACAAAGTTTACGAAAACAGCCTTTTTATTTAATAGTCTAAAAATCTTTAAGGCCAATTGTATATGTAGTAATTCCTCTGAGTGTTGTTAAGATTGCATGATACGGTTCCTTTGTCACGCAACTCTACAGTTGCTTGTGATTGACAAGCAACCGTAGAGTTGCTTATACTCGATATATGAATTGGGACAAAGACGCTATATTCAAAGCACTTGGCGATTCGACTCGGCGGCTTATATTAGATGAACTATCCGAACGCAACGAGCTCACGTTGTATGAACTTACGATACGTCTCATTATGAAGCACGACCTTTCCATTTCGCGACAAGCGATAGCTAAACATCTTTCTGTATTGGAAGATGCTGGGCTCGTAAAATCGAAACGAAAGGGAAAATATCGAGTACTTATATTCAACAACGAACCACTTAACAATTTGCTGAAGGGATGGATAGAGTAATTTTATTAAAAAAACTTCTGACGAATGTATGGTTTTTCTGCTTGGAGCCAGATTGTTAGCAGAGTACCATACGTCGAAAATATCAAAGGAGGCAATAACATTATGAAAATCATTGTTACCAGTATCTTCGTTCAAGATCAAGACAAGGCATTGGAGTTTTATACAGAAAAGCTGGGCTTTGTAAAAAAGCATGACGTTCCCGTTGGAGAATTTAGGTGGATAGCCCTTGTTTCTCCCGATAATCAAGACGGTACCGAGCTTTTGCTCGAACCGAATAACCATCCTGCCGCAAAGGAGTACCAAAAGAAGATAGTTGCCGATGGCATCCCAGCAACAATGTTTGGCGTTGTAGATATTCACAAAGAGTACAAACGATTATTGGAAAAAGGCGTAAAGTTTACTATGGAACCGACAAAAATGGGCCAAATCACAATTGCTGTATTCGATGATACATGCGGCAACCTTATTCAGATAGTGCAGAAGTAACTTCATGAAGAAGTAACCTAGTTCTATACGATTTTATTGGCAAGTATTAAGTTCGGTGAAGTGGTTTTTATCAAAAATTAAACACCTTTACGTTAACCCTGTCCTATTATTAGGACGGGGTTATACATTTTTAAAGTCTAAAATAAATGAGATTGTTGTCGTTCTTCAATGGAAATGTACTTTGTAAATTAGTTCACTTAAACTCTAACGGGTGCTTTCCTTTATTAACGATCTACAGCAAAATAGCTAAAAGTAGGTAGATGCTTCTTCAAGAATCGAGCGCTTTAATGGCATAATGATCACGGAAATGATCAAACTTTTTTATAAATCTACTAGAAAAGAATCTATTTTGATCAATCAAAATGGATTCTTTTTATTTACCATAAAAATCATCTTCATTCCGTTGAAACAAGCAAAAAAGGAACTTGAAATAGCGCTTATTCTAAAAGCTGTAATTTTTATGGCAATACATACAAAGCTGCTAAAGCTTTAGGGAGGATCAATCCTTGAGAGTCGTTACATGAAGCTTTTAATAATGAGAAAATCATTATCACCACCATTGATACCTCAGAAATACATAAAGCAAAAGGAGTTTAAAACTACATAACTAATCGTAGATCTGATGTTTATATTAAAGAGGGGTTAATTTAAGGAAGAATTAAAATAAAGAACAACTTGTTCTAGTATCATCTTCTGAATGCTAAATGGCGGGGTAGGATGTAATACATTATTAAGCCCTGAAACAGTATCACTTGATGCTAGTGTAGCAATGGAACCAACATGAATTAAATATTGGCGGACACTAGGAATCCTATGAATTTAGCGGGCATAGGAATCCTTTTTAATGTTATTCGGTTATGTAAACTGGTCCATGTGTTAATGTACATAATCGGCCATCTCTAATCCCTCAGGAAGTATGGGAGCGAATAGCGTCCTACTATGTTGATGTGTTCATGCCAGAGTAGAAAGCTTAGCAACTTCATTCTCCTCTATAATATGTGTATATTCTTTGAATGAAAAGCAGAAGAGTTTACGTGTAATTCTTCCTTTATCACCGATAAGCTGGTACCAGGATTGACCAACATAAAAAGGGTTTGAAATGATCTTATCGATGATGTAAGAAATGCGATCGTTTGCTTCCGAATTTTCAATTTTAGTTTTACACGATAGTGACAGAACAAAATACGATTTATCACTTTCAAGTTCAAGTAATTGAAGGTGATAACTCTCTTTCTGGGTATTATTGAATTCATTTAATACCTTTTCAATACTTTTTTTTACGTCTACTTCATATTTATTTGCTTCTCCCCAATTTGATACAAGAGAATCATATAGTGACAACGTGAGAATATAATGTGTAGCATAATCTTGAGGATCAAATTCTTTCGGATTATCTTCTTCCAAAGGGTAAATAATAAAATCTTTATAGTTAGCAAAAAAATTTCCATTCATATTACTTACCTTCTTTCTTTAAAATGGTACGTTCTAACATGACTAAGATTAACTTGTTAATTCTCTATAGTAGATGCTTAACCCTTTTTCAGAAATGAAAGATAGTCAAAAATACCCATATTTAGGTATTTAAAAATCTCTACCTTTTTCAATAAATTAGTTCGATAAAATCAATGTACATCAACGAACGTTCATAAATGATTTTTGGACTTTTATGACATTACAATCATTGCCATACTGTGAACTCCCACTTAAGTTCAGACGACCACTTCCGAATCCTCACAATTGGTTCCGAATTGGTTTTGAATATCTTGGAATGAAGATAAAAGCAAGGAGAGGACCATCTGCTATCGCATCATGATCTTTTTTATCAAAAAATGAGTGAACATCTTTGAATATAGACCGCTACGAGCCATTCGGCTGCCGCGAGCATTGGCAATGGAAAATAGATTTTCATTCTGATTAATAGACAACAGAGACGTTGAGCCTTGATTTGACAACGTCAATAAGGAGTAGTGAAATGTGTGTTCGTAAATTTGGTGTAGTTATTTAAAAAAGTTTGATCATCTAAAATAAAGTACGATTATTTAAAATTAAGATTGATTAATAATCCTGTGTTGATGTGCAGGATTTTTTCTTGTTCCACAATCGGGCCAGATTGTTGAATAACACCTAAATATCTAGGTGAAAGTTTAGACGAGTTTGTGAAACTTTGTACTTAAAGTTACGGGGCAGTATAGTTTAGGATCATGTACGGTGAACCGTATCATAAGTAAGTGAGGTTTTATATAAATAAGGTTTTTGTATGCCTAATAAAGAAACTCGCCATGCTTGGCGAGTTTTACTTTTTTATATACCAATAACGATGCCAATACGACTGCTATTTCGGCACATATTTTAAGAAAAGCACCTCAAAATGGAACCCTTAATGCTGAAATGCACCATGGTTGAAGAGTGCTTGAAAGTTTGATTAAGCTAATGTTGGTATATATATAGAAAAAGTATAGCCTGAATTTTTTAATATGTTTTTAGAAAAGCCTAGGAAGAAAGGTTATAGCTTGTTTCGAACCTTCCCCGGTTTAATTGTTGTCGCTGAATTTTAAGCTGATGAATTTTTCTTCCATCATTTCGCGCATGGCGTATTTAACGCCTTCTCTGCCTACGCCGCTGTCTTTCCAGCCGCCATAGGGCATATTGTCGATTCTGTAGGTGGGAATGTCGTTCACAATGACACCGCCTGTTTCCAAGCGGGTGGCCGCATAGAAGGCACGTTCAATGCTTGGCGTGATGATTCCGGAATTCAAACCGTAGCGGGAATCGTTTGCTTCGGCTATTGCATTGTCCAGGGTATCAAACGGTGCAATACAAACGACTGGTCCGAAAACTTCAAAACGAGACACTTTTGAATCACGGTTCACATTGGTTAGAACCGTCGGTGCCAAAACATTGCCTTCCACCGTTCCACCGCATTCGATTTTCGCGCCTTCCTGAACGGCTTCATTGATCCAGCTCTGTAGACGATCTAAAGACTTTTTCGAAATAACCGCGGTGATATTCGTTTTTTCATCCAGTGGTGAACCAATCACCAGTTGCTTCGTTCTGCTGACGAATCGATCCAAGAATTCGCCGTATAAGGATTGATGGACATAAATCCTCTGAATTGAAATACACACTTGGCCATTATAGGAAAAAGCCCCCATGACCGATCGCTCTATCAATTGGTCAATATCGACACCTTCGTCTATGATAAAGGGTGAATTAGACCCAAGTTCAAGTGTGAGTTTGCGAAACCCGGCCTGCTGCTGAATGATATGACCGACTTCCACACTCCCCGTAAAGGTCACCTTTTTTACATAGGGATGGGTGGTTAATGCCTCACTTAAAACATCCCCCTTGCCCGGAATAATGTTTAGCACTCCGTCCGGCAGCCCCGCTTCTTTAAAAGCCTCTGCTAAAAATAAAGAAGAAATCGGCGTTTGTTCGGCTGGTTTCAACACGATCGCATTCCCTGCAGCAATGGCCGGCCCGACCTTGTGGGCAACAAGATTAAACGGAAAATTGAACGGGGTAATAGCCGTCACCACACCAATTGGCGTGCGAATCGTAAATCCAAAGCGGTTTTCCCCGCCTTCAGCTGCATCCATCGGAATTTGTTCCCCGTAATTACTCTTGGCGGCTTCTGCTGCGAAACGATAGGTTTGCACTGTGCGATTTATTTCCTCGCGAGCATTACGGATGGATTTGGCGCCCTCTAACGCCATGATTTCCGAACATTCCAAGCTTCGTTCCTCCAGGATGTCGGCGACTTTTGCTAAAATTTTGGCACGGGCATGCGCCGGATAGTTCCTAAATTTTTGAAAAGCCGCATTTGCCTCGACAATCGCCTCTATGGCATCTGCTGGCTCTGCTTGTCCAATATCTGAAAGAAACTCATTTGTATGTGGACTATATAAAGGTTCATACGTTTTTGCTTCTCGCCATTTTCCGCCGATCCACAATTGCCATTTCTTTTTCACCTGATAAACCTCCTATAATTTACAAATATAATCACCAAGTGTTTTTGATAACTTGACATTCTCCGAATAATCAACATCCACATCAATCAGCACAATTTCGTTACTCGATAGTGCTTTTTCAAGCATTGGAAGCAATTCATCAGAATGAGTCACTTTCATCCCTTTTACCCCAAAGCTTTTGGCAAAATCTAAAAAGTTTGGATCTGTAAATTCAATATCCGCTGACCGATTAAATTTATTCAGCTGTTTCCATTCGATTAAGCCAAATTTCGAATCATGAAAAATAATGACCACAAACGCTAGTCCAAGCCGTTTGGCTGTTGCAAGCTCGACCCCATTCATGAGGAAACCACCATCACCCGTTACCGCAATTACTGGTTTTTCCGGATGGGCAAGTTTCGCGGCAATGGCTCCAGGTACGGCAATACCCATCGTTGCCCAGCCATTTGAGATAATCGTATGATTTGGCTTTTCAGGCTGATACAAGCGGGCAATCCACAATTTATGGGCCCCAACATCTGAAATAATAATGGCTTCGCCTTTCTCTGCTTTTTTTATATCGGCAATGATTCGCTGTGGTTTCACGGGGCTTCCTGACAGCTCATCGGCAGCATGCAATTTTTCCACCAGCTGCTCCTTTAACTTCACAACTGCCGGCCACAGTTCTTTCTTTTCAACCAAAGGGCTTAACGCCTCTAGTGCTTCCTTCACATTTCCAACTAATTCAGCTTCAAGTGGATAGTAGGCATCGACCTCCGCTGGAAGGCTGTCAATATGAACAATTCTGTTCCCGGCCTCGTCATTCCAATATTTTGGTAAGTATTCTACAAAATCATAGCCAACCGTAATAATTAAATCCGCTTGATCAAATCCGCAAAGAACATAGTCTTTGGCTTGCATTCCTACTGTATATAGTGTTAAAGGATGATTGGCTGGCAGAACGCCTTTCGCCATAAAGGTGTTTACGACCGGAATATTTTTTGCTTCGGCAAACTGTCTTAACTCTACGGCAGCCTCATCGCGAATCACGCCGTTTCCTGCTAAAATAATTGGCTTTTTCGAATGGTTTATTGCCTCGGCTGCTTTGTTCAAAGAACTTCTTGAAGGACTGGAAGATGGCTTTTGCGATACTGGAAGTGGCTTTCCTTCCGTTTCTTGCATGGCAATATCCTCAGGAAGCTCGATATGAACAGCGCCAGGTTTCTCCAGTACTGCTTGTTTAAATGCTTTACGGACGATTTCCGGAATCGTGTGGGCTACCCGGATTTGTTGATTCCATTTGGTGATTTTATCAAAAACACCGACAATATCTACATATTGATGGGATTCTTTATGGATTCTCTCCAAACTCGCTTGGCCTGTGATGGCGACAAGCGGTGCATGGTCAAGAAAGGCATCCCCGATTCCGGTTAGTAAATTGGTTGCACCTGGCCCAAGTGTGGCTAAGCAAACACCGGGTTTACCGGTTAAGCGGCCATATACATCAGCCATAAATGCGGCCGCCTGTTCATGATGAACCAGGATTAGTTCAATATCTGACTCAATCAGAGAATCAACGAAATCAGTGTTCTCCTCGCCGGGGATCCCAAATATGTATTTAACCCCTTCATTCTCTAAACATTTCACAAATAAATCCGAAGCTTTCAATTCATCGCCCCCATTTCCAATTTTTTTTCGTTTGCTTATTTTCCCTCACAAAGGAAGAAATATGTAGAAATGTATAAACTTTTAAAATCTGCATTAATTAATTCCATATGTCTTTTTAAGGGGCTGGATTCAGATGAATATTGAAAATATTTTGATTATCATTGTGATTGGCTTAGGAGCGCTCATTGTTCTCGGACTTATTATTTTTCTTGTTTACTTATACATATTTGACCGTAATCAAAAAGCCCACTCGATTTTACGCAACTATCCCGCGCTTGGCAGGATGCGTTATTTTTTAGAAAAAATAGGGCCGGAATTTCGCCAATATTGGTTCAATAGCGATACGGAAGGGAAGCCGTTTTCACGCGACGAATATGAGCATATTGTGAAAAGTGCTAAATAAAAAAGGGATGTCGTTGCATTTGGATCAAAACGGGATTTTGATGAGGAAGGTCTCTATATCCGCAACGCGATGTTCCCTAGACTTGCCGAAGAAATAAAAATGGACCGTGAAACAAAAGTGTTTACTAAACGATAATTCTAATGAAGGACCCGCTTTTTTCCCAACGTGAGGAAAAATGGGTGAACGAGGAGTCCCTCGCCCAGTTATTGCATGATGATGATACCGTTGGAGTTTCAGGAGTTCCAATCACACTCACTATAACGAGTCCGGCAACGGTTTCTCCAACTTTAGTTACGACAGGTGCAAGTGTGGTACTTTTAGCGCTACAGTAACTACTCCAGTACCTGGACAACCTGTCACCATTACTGCTACCTCGGCTGCTGTGGATGGACTTCCTTCCGTATCCCAGAGTGCTACTTTTACTTGCACACTATAACAACAAAAGGAGGCTTATCCAGCATCTTCTTTTGCACAGGCCCTTAAGAAAGTCCTTTCTTAGCGGTTATTTTTTGCTATTTGTCCTTTTAGATGCAAAATGGTATCAGGAGGGATTGACCATGATTGGTAATTACCAATCATGGTTTTATCGATGCGGGGCATTATTAGTGCATCATTTGCTTCGACACCCAAATGAAATTGAAAATATTAAGAAAGATGGCCTTGAAGCTGTTCGCGAACACTCCTATAAAGAAAGTGCACAATATATGTTACTAGTTTTGGAGACCAGAAAAATGGAAGTTCTACATCCATTATGTTGTACTTACAATAAAGCAGAAACAACGAAAACCTCATTTACATACATGACGGTTAACCGTACCATAAGTAAATGAGGTAATTAATTAGTATTTTACTATTAAAGGGCACTTTTCACATTGAAAGGTGTTCTTTTTAGTAAAATAAATAAATTAGATAATTAAACAAGGATCATAAAAAAAGTATTGAGTTTCATCGATTGAAAGTTATTGGTATTGTATAATTATCTTTCAATCGATGATGCTGTTGATAGTTAACTTTGCTTAAGGATGAAATAATTTTTCCTGAAGAGTATCGATTGCACGTTCAATCTCTTCTAAATCTTCTTTAGAAGCATTTTGTATTCGATTTAGAAATCGGGTTTCAATTGTAGCAAATGCTTCGTTCATTACAACTTCCCCAACTTGCGATAGATGAATATATTGTTTTCGTCGGTCTTTGCTATCATTTATCTTTTCAATTAATTTTTTGTCACTTAACTTGCTAAGCTCACGACTAGTATTTGACATAGACATATTCTGACAATCGTTAATTTCACTAGGAGTCACAGGTTGACTAACTGCAATAAATTCAAGAATGTTATATTGAACTTGCGAGATTGAATTTGGCTTTGCATTTTTCGTTAATTTATTTGTTACACGATGAACAGAAGTTGTAAATGATACGAGTTTGTAAAAAAGTTCTTTTTTGTCCATTCTCTCACCTCTTAAAGACAAGATAACAAAATGGTTATCAAAATACAATTATCAATTGATAATTAAATTTAATGATGCTACAATTTAGTTATCAAATGATAATTAAGAGGTGCCTAATGAAAATGTTAATCATTTATACATATCCCAATCATAATAGTTTAAATTATGTATTTTTACAAAACGTTATCAAAGGCAGTAAACAGAATCCCAATATTAAGGAGATACAGGTCTTAGATTTATATGATGAGGGATTTAACCCACTTTTAGTGTTTAACGAGCAAAAACGAAGACGTGATATGCATACTGATCCTAATATTGAAAAATATAGACAACAAATTACATGGGCTGACAAGATTGTTTTTATCTATCCTATTTGGTGGGGAAGACCTCCTGCGATGCTTATGGGATATATAGATCAATTATTTGCTTCCAATTTTGCTTATAAAGATAAGGGGGGACTTTTCCCGGAAGGGCTACTGAAAGGAAAGTCCGTTGTATGTGTATCTACCATGAAGGGTCCTACTCACTATCCATTTCTTTGGTTGAATAATGCACATAAAATTTTAATGAAAAGAGCCTTATTTAATTTTGTGGGAATCAAGAAAGTGAAGATCTTTGAATTTGGGAATATGGAAAGTCCAAAAGGAAAACAAATGAAAAAACTAGAAAAGATTTATAATTATTTTAAAAGACTAGACCACTAGGATAACTCGAAACCTCATTTAGATAAGCCACGGTAGGAAATTTCTAGCATGTCTGCAATTGTATTCTTTAGCCAGATTTCTAACGTGTTGGGGGGATCATGTGCAATGAACTACTCATTCATTAAGTTGAGAATACTAATTTATTAATTAGGGGGGATAATAGTGCAGGAAATAAATCAGCATATATTAAATGTTATTGATTTTATGAACACAGATCACAAAACCTTATTTGTAAAAGTTATGGGGTACGATGCGTATCTCGGGAAAGAATTTTCTGGGGAAATAAAATTTCTTAATGGAATGCCTTTTGGCGATTTAATCCATCCACAAAGGTCAATTTTATCTCCTGATTGCATCCGGTACATACGCGAGAATTTATTAAGTAAGTATAACGCGGGGAAGTTTACTTAACTGTAGGTTAAAACCACTTCTGAGATCGCATTAAATAATTAGCAGAATAGACATAGAAAACTCTGGATAAGGGCGTGAAAAGCCCCTTATTCAGGGTTTTCTATGTTTTAGTATTGTAGGAAAATCACACAAAAAAAGCGAATTTTCAAGAAATTCTCCTTGTTTTTCTTTGTTCTCTACACTGATTAAGGTGGAGATAATTACAGCCCGATAAATATTGATACAATTATTTATTATCCGTTCAGATATATGGGGGGAGTATGTTAATCGGCTATATGTTAGGGTGGGTAAACTTACAGGGAAATTACTAATACAAATTATTTTCGAGTATGGTTTTTATGTAGTTATGCTTTAATAAAATTAACCTCAGGCTGTTTAAAAGTCTTATTTAAATATAAAGATTGGAGGGTTCCTGACAGCCTTCCTTATCTTTTTTTATGGTATTGGGAAGATCAAATATTGTGCTAGCTATTTTGGAATTCGTTAACCCTTAATCTGGAGTAATCGAGGAAGTACATGATTAAAAAGGATTAAGAAAAAAATCTAGAAAATAGTACAGGATATTTATTTCTCTAATCATAAAATAATTTTGAGGTGATAAGCATGGTAAAAAAAATAAAGATTGACCCAGGACACGGTGGAAAAGACCCAGGTGGGGTAGCTAATGACCTGCAAGAAAAAAACATCGTTCTAGATATTTCAAAAGAAATGAAAAGGTATCTTGACGAAGAATATACAGATCATAAAACCACTCTTACGCGTTTTACTGATGTCTTTATAGCATTTTCCGAACGCGCTAATATTGCCAACAGAACCAATGCTGATGTATTTATCTCAATTCATGTTAACGCTGGTGGAGGCACTGGTTACGAGTCTTATATATACACCAAGGCAAGTGCTAATTCTGAGAAATTACAAACTCTAGTTAATGCAGAGGCACTTGAAACGGCTAAAAAATACGGGCTAAGAGCACATGGTGATGATAAGAAACGAGGGAATTTAGCAGTTGTTCGAGAAACAAATATGCCAGCAGTCTTAACTGAGATTGCATTTATTGACTCCAAAGACGCTGAATTGTTAAAGAATAGAGATTTCATTAAAGATATGGCATCAGCTTATGCGCGAGGTGTAGCGAAATATTTGGATTTACCAGTTAAAAAAACGACAGTGCCGAAAGAGGAACCAAAAGTGGTAGAAACAGATATAAATAAAGTGAGCAATTGGGCGCAATCTTCATGGGATGAGGCTGTAGCAAACGGCTATTTTGACGGTACAAGACCGGGAGCTTCAATCACAAGGGAAGAAGTAGCGGTAGTAGTAAATCGTTTACGGAGTATCTTGCTTAAATTAATTTCTGAAAACTCAGGTGACATAAAGGCTCTTGAAGTGAAGTTGCATGAAATTGAAAAACAAGATCAGTAATGATTAAAATCTTCTTAAGTGAGTTACCCATATTTTTAAAAGGAAGTCAGCTTTAATCTTATTTAAATAGGAAGGGCAAAGGTTATAATCATTTTCAGAACATTAATAGTTATATTTGTAGCTTTATAACAAAGTCCGATAATTGATAAAAAAGATTGCTAATTTGTAATAAAGTTTGATTAAAATCCTGTATTATTTAAACAGGATTTTTCTTTTTATGTTCTTGCCGATGTTGAAAACTTCAATATGTTACTCCGTTAAAGGGCTGGATTGTTGAATATCACTTAGAAAGAAATGAAACGAAATTGTTAGAATAAAAAATGGAGATTGTGAAGGATATGTACTTAAACGAATGGGAAAGGTTAGATACTAAGGATTCTTTAAGTAAGCGATATTTTGTATACATAGTACATCGCAAAAGCTATCTTTCCCTTAATGAAAAGATAGCTTTATCCTTATCATACTTCCTTGGAAAACATAATCATATCTATCCTCATTTTTTTGTTATACCTTTACACGATGAAAAGGAAAAAACAGCAAGTGATAACCAAATAAAACTAAAGGAGATCCATTGGATCAAAGTGATTGTATTTTCAAATATAAATACCCCGAGGAGAAAAGTAATAGTTGGAGTAATATACTGAAAAAATCCGATTGTTGTTAAAGACATTCTTTTTGAACCTTCTGTGAACCATAAAAGAGGTAAAACAGTAAGGATACCTGCACTAATTAATAATAATGATAAATGAATGTCTGAACCAAAATACATTTTATTATTGCGTTGAATAAACACTAAAAAAAGCAATGCAAAAGGGATGACCATGATTGTTTCTATACACATTCCGACTAGTGTATCGGTCTTGATATACTTTTTCGTTAATCCATAAATCCCAGAAGTCATAGCTAAAGAGATTGCAACCCAGGGAATTTTACCATATTCATAAGTAATAACCAATACTCCTAAAAAAGCCATTATCATCGATATAAGAGTGCCTGTTCGTATATTATCTTTTACTATAAGGACGCCTAAAACCATACTAACGATAGGCGTAATATAAAGTCCTAAACTTGCCTCCATGATATAACCGAAGTTAACTGCCCAAATAAAAATTAGCCAATTTGCACTTATCGCAAGAGATGCTACAAAGATATAAGAGAATTGTTTGAAGTTTACTTTAAATTCTTTAAACAGCTTAAAGAAAGCCCGACGCTTTTTAGTCTGACATGCCATAATAATAACCACAAAGATAAATCCCCACAGAATTCGGTGAGCTAAGATTTCCATTGAGGAGACGGTATCCAGGGCGTTCCAGTATAATGCTAGAAACCCCCAGAGCAAGTAAGATAAGGAGATATAGATATAACCCATTATTTTCTCTGAATGACGGTGCACATAATCTTTTTCTTTAGCTGATGGATTCCATACTGGCATAGCTTTCACCTTTCAGTAATGAACTATTTATAAATATCGCAACGAATATTTTTATACTTCTACAGGATCTTTAGGTCCGTTAAGTTCTAATTGATAAAAAGCTAAGTCAAGCCATCTATTGAATTTGAAACCTGCCTTTTCTATTGTGCCTGAATAAACAAAGCCAAAGTTTTTATGCATAGCAATACTTTTTTCATTTGCTGCATCAATGCCAGCAATTAAGGTCTTATACTCTCTTTCATTGGCAATAGCGATTAATTCTTTCATTAAAGAAGTGCCAATTCCTTTTCTTCTGTATTCCTTATCTAGGTAAACAGAATGTTCAATTGAATATTTATAAGCTGGCCACACCCTAAAAGGACCGAATGTCGCAAATCCAACCACTTTATTATCTTGTTCGCAAACTAGTATTGGATAATCTTCATCCCTCTTTTGTTGATACCAAATTTGTCTACTTTCAAGCGTTTGGGGTTTATAGTCGTATACAGCCGTAGTATAAAGAATGGCATCATTATATATATCTAAAATATCCATTAAATCTTTTGAAGTTGCTTCCCTTATCATTTTTTTCTTCCTTTCATATTAAATTTGTTTTTCTTCATTTATTTTAGAATTCTTCATGTATAACGTAAAATTGAACTTTTTAACCACCTGCTATAGACTAAAGTTATGGCAAAGCAGGCAGCAGGAAAAAACAAGGGACGGTGAGGACATGACTCTTCAGCAATTTCGTTATATAGTGGAGATTGCCAAGCATAATTCTATCAGTAAAGCTGCAACCGCACTTTACGTGACACAACCCAGTATCAGCAAAGCAGTGCGTGATCTGGAAGCTGAGTTAGGAATTAAGATTCTAGATAGAACGAACAAAGGGGTAGTCTTTACAAAAGATGGCACAGAATTATTATTTTACGCTAAAATGCTTCTGGAACAAACGGAGTCTGTCGCCCATCATTTTCATAAAGAGAAAAAAAAAGACTTAACAAAGTTTTCTATTTCATCTCAACATTATGGCTTTGCTATAGAGGCTGTTGCGAATCTAATGAATTATTTTGCTGATCGGAAATATGAGTTGGCAATTCGGGAAGGTAAGACAACCGATGTGATTGATGACGTGTATTCAAGTAGAAGTATTCTTGGAATTTTATCTCTGACCGATTTAAACAAGCATTTTTTTGAGCGTTACTTCACCTCAAAATTACTAACGTTTACTCCCCTTGCTTCATTGAAACAGCACGTCTTTCTACGAAAAGAGCACCCTTTGGCTCATCTCGAATGCATTACATTGGAGCAATTAAGGGACTATCCTTATCTGACTTATCAGCAGGATGACATGTTGTTACATTTTGCGGAAGAAGCCCTCAATGTAGACAATATCAGGAAATTAGTATATCTCAAGGATAGAGGGGCCATGAATAATCTCCTGTCAAATACAGATAGCTACAATTTAGGAACAGGCTGTATCGTGAATAATTACATGAACCCGAATATTATCTCTATTCCATTGGAAGGTGGCAATCTGATTCAAGTGGGCTTGGTGAAACGAAACGATGTTTTTTTGCCAGAAGAAGTTCTGGTATATATTGATTTTATAAAATTAGCTTTAGAAAAATCTATGCCTAATGATCTTATAAAGTAAGTGTCCAGGTCTTGCTGCATCTAAAACCAACTTATTTGAGGATAAAGCTTGGAGGGATTACTGATTACGAAGTAAAAGATAATCAACTTATTGTGAAAGTAAGCGCTCAAATTTCTCTAGCCAGTTATATTGGTGAAATTGTAATAGTTTATGAATATGGTGATAATAGTTTCAAGCCAAATCAATTGAATTAAAAGGGTGATTTACTTCAATAACGATCTTCAACAATCGGGCTCTTTAATGAAGTAATGAAAAAGTCCAATTTCTCAATAAATTTACGGAGAAGTTGGGCTTTTTAGTATTGGAATTTCCTTATCGTTGTAATTCGCATTTTTCTTACGGTACCCCATATTAGAATCATTTTCACTACTCCGTTAACGGGCGCTTTAATGGCATAAGGATCACTAAAATTATGAAAAAACGATACTTCACATCCATAATGGTATTTTACTATGACGTATTCGTTTGTTGTAATTCTAGGGCGTGTACTGGAAACATTTATCCTAATGAGGGATGGTTCCTTGCATGTCTCTTTATTTAGTGGGCCAGTAGTTATTAGCCTACGTTCTAAGAAAGTTCTAAATGATTTTTTTGGTATTTACTATGAAAAAGGTTATAAATTAATATCCACCTTATGAAAAAAAAGACATGGAGAATCCATGTCGGTAGTGCTCTTTATTTAATATCCCCAATATTGTTGATCATAAGGAAAGTAAGGGGTTTGTTGGTGTTGCTCCATATTTTGTGCTTGCTGATGAAAATAATAAGGTGTATTTTCCTTTTGTCTGCTGCAGTCCTTGTATGGCCCAATATATGTTGTTGGTTTAACTGGTGAAATTACTCGTTTCCATTGATTCTCATCGAGACAATAGGTATTTGACATGATATTTGCAGGAGTGAATTTTAAGATGTCAGAACCTAAAATTACTTCTGGAGTAGGTGCATCAAAAATTGCTAAGAGATGAGTGTTATCAACTGTAGCTACTTCATAGTGCCACCAACCTTGTGGAACGTTCGCCACTTGTCCAGGTGTAATAGGATAATGGAGAATTTCTTTAGTATATGGGTTCAGAATTGATACTGTAGCAGCACCAGAAATACAATAGACTAACTCTGCTGCATTTTGGTGATAATGCGGTTCCACAATATTATTTACACTAAGAAAAATGTCTAACAGAGACACATTCTCTAATGAATTCAACTGTTTAATACCTAATACGTTAATATAGTTTTTATTATCTTTTTTATATAAGGGACTTCTATTCACGTCAAAAGTATATTGAGTTGTTGGTGATGTATAATCTATATTTCCAACCATAACATAGTTTCACCTCTTATTATTAACTATAGGCATGTTATGTAAAAGCAATAATAAGGTTCGTATCAATTAAAAAATTCCAGTATTTTACTAATAAAGCTGATATACAAATAATATAATTTAAAAACAAGGGGGGATAGAATGTTTGAACAGGACGAAAGGTTGATTTCTGAAAGTATTGATCGTTTAGAAAGTAATGAGCTGTTGATTGTAAGTCAAAAAGAGGAATATATCAAACTTTTAGAGCTACAAGAACAAAAATTTCTCGAAAGAGCTGAAAAGGTAAAGCCAATCATTTCATACCTAAAAAAACATCATTATTCTTTTTATAATAAAAAGTTCGATTGCCGTTCGTATAAAGGCCCAATTATCGGTCGAAATGAAAATGAGGTGTACATTTACGAAGGGGAATGGTCATTAGTTACTTCAAAAAATCTACAAACAGGGAAAAAAGACTCGATGATGATTAAGACCTTTTTAGATGAAAATTCATTTAAGGATGCGATGGATGCTTTATTAGAAACGGCATTTCTGCAAGAGAATGAATTAACAATTGATCAAAAGAAAATAGAGAATGCAAACAAAGATCTCAATAGTGTATTTGGGTAAATCTGAATAAAGAATCTTTATAGATTTGTAGATTCAACATGGCGAAGGGATCACCACTTATTAACTATTTTAACTGTCAAGAAACTCTTGACAGTTCTTTTCATCTTCAATGCAATCTCCTCCCTATAATATAAAGAATATTAATATTATTTATGTCCAATTTTTTTGGTAAAAAGAAGCCGTTGTCTAAAAGCAAATGCTTTTGGACAGCCACTAAATTTTACTTTGTAATCTTTACTCTCTAGTACTACTATCCCATCGAACATTGCCACCCAATGATTCATTTGTAATGCGTAATGGAACCATAGTTGAGCCATTGGTTATTCCGCAGGTTTTGATAAATCAAACGAAGTAGTATTACCATTTGATTTAATATTAGCTTTTCTATTGCCGATATTTAAAAAATCGTTTTTGCACTTTAGATCCAGTAACTTTTTTAGTGCTACTTTCAAATTGTACAGTAACATCTAATGCCTCAAAGATTGGTCATTGGAATGGGTGTTGTGCCGTTATTATGTAGGCACTTAAATTATAGCTTTGTTTTCCACAATTAAGATAAACGCTAGCGCTAACAGTTGCAGGTTTAGATGTGCTAGGTTTAGATAGTGTTTTTGATGAACCAAGTCCATTGGTAATTACTCTCCGAAACTTAACCTCCATTTTACAATTAGTCCATCTGTAATGCCCTCCATTACTATCGGTACGCCCTGGATGAGCATCTACTTTAGGAACTTGTGTAGTTACAAGGACTAACGGAAGTAGTCCAATAGAAAGTTTTTTCATATAATATACCACTTATCAAAACATCGATTATATAAAAATAATCCTATGAATAGATATATCGATATATTATGGGTGATCTAATATCGAAAAATCTAAACTTCTTAGATTTTTTGTCGCTACATCGTTAGCTGTTGTTTCATGAGGAGTTTCCACATCATCTTTAGCATTCACTTAAAATGAATATTTTACAAATTTAAGAAGTGATTAATTATCTGTAATAATTCCAAGAAACGGTTCATATGAATGATCTAAGTGAGGTTGTCCAAAAAGACAGGGAAATCTCATGTAAATAGCTTTATTAATACGTGGCTTTATATAGGGAACAAATTGCATCCAATTTCTTCTTAATGTTATTTATTTACATGCGCTGTAGGGAGTACTCAAGATAAGTTGTTATAAAAAAATAAACCTCCTGTAATAAACAGGAGGAAAAAACATTAATGGATTTGGCGGTAAAGTCCAATTACTCTTCCAAGAATTGATACGTTCCCAAGAATGATTGGTTCCATATTGGAGTTTTCGGGCTGTAAACGGATGAAATCTTTTTCTTTAAAAAAGCGTTTTACCGTTGCTTCATCATCCTCAGTCATAGCAACAACAATATCACCATTATTCGCTGTACTTTGTTGCTTCACAATAACATAGTCGCCATCATGGATTCCAGCTTCAATCATACTATCGCCCATAATTTCGAGCATGAAGACATGTTCGTCATGTGTTGCCATCGATTCTGGAAGTGGGAAATACTCCTCAATGTTTTCAATTGCAGTAATTGGTAGACCAGCTGTTACCTTTCCGAGTAAAGGCACATTGATGACGTTGTTTTTTGGTATATTGTGCGTTTCAGATGGATCTAGTATTTCAATGGCACGAGGTTTGGTAGGATCGCGACGAATAAGACCTTTACTTTCTAATCTTGATAAATGACCGTGAACTGTCGAGCTTGAAGCTAAACCAACAGCTTCTCCAATCTCTCTCACTGAAGGTGGATAGCCTTTAGTACGAACTTCGTCTTTAATAAAATCCAATATATCATTTTGCCTTTTTGAAAGCTTAGACATACTTTCACCCCTTCTCTCTTATTCTTGTTTTTATTATATCACGCGAAAAAAAAAGATACAAACATAAGTTCGAATAATGTTGACTAAAAACAGATGTTCGGTATATACTGAGATTAACAAATTGCGAACAGGCATTCGATTTTGGAGGGAATAACGATGAAAAAACTATTAAAAAGTTATACTTATACACTTTCACTAGCAGTAATCGTGTTTATTTTTTCTTTATTTTTCTCAATGAATAAAAATTATGATAACCTTGACAAATATATCTCTATTACAGTAGATCATGGTGATACTCTATGGAAAATGGCTGAAGTATACAAAACAGAAGATTTATCGAGAGATGAGTTCATAGACTGGATTATTACTCATAATGAAATATCTGCAAATTCACTTGTACCAGGAGATTCTATTATTATACCAGTAACTAAAACAAATCTAAGTTTAGCAAGTAAGCAATAAGAAAGTTGGAAATAAATGAGAGCAATTATATACTGCCGTGTTAGTACAGAAAAAGAATCACAAGAAACATCTTTAGTCAGACAGGAAGAAGAGTTGAGAAAACTAGCAAGTAAATCAGAATTTGAAATTGTTTCTGTTATTAAAGAACAAGCAAGCGGTTACGAACTTAATCGTGATGGCATTTTTGAAATGTTAGATATCTTAAAAAAGAAGCAGGCTGACGTTCTATTAATTCAAGATGAAACGAGGCTTGGTCGTGGAAACGCGAAAATTGCCCTTTTTCATGTAATTATTAAGGAAGGTGTAAAAATTTATTCTTTATCACATGATGGGGAAATTGAACTATCTGATTCAGATTCGATGGTCATTAATATTGTCGGAATTGTTGAGGAGTACCAGCGGAAGTTACATAATATTAAAATTAAACGTGGTATGCAGCGGGCAGTTGAAAATGGATTTCGACCACAAAAAAATCTGGCCAATCAAGGAATGAGTGGTGGAAGAGAAAGAAAAGAAGTTCCAATTGAAGAAATAGTAAAACTTCGAAACAACGGACTTACATTTGCAGAAATTGCAGCAACTTTACGAGGATTTGGTTATCAAGTTTCAAAAGCAACAATAAATCGAAGATATTTAGAATACAAAGCTGTAAAAGAAGATTAATCAAGAGCAGAGAACTTGTATTTTCGCTTTTTTTTTTATAACATGACACTATTAAAAGTAAAAGGGAGCGAAAATATGTTATCGAAAGAAAAGTTAGCTCGTATAAATGAACTGGCTAAGAAGGCCAAGTCCAGCTCATTGACAGTGGAAGAAGCGAAAGAACAATCTAAGCTGAGAAGTGAGTACTTAGAAACGTTTCGGAAATCTATGTCAAATACGATCGAGCATTTGACAATTATTGACCCAGAAGGAAACGATGTTACACCTGAAAAGCTTAAAAGTATTAAAGATTCAAAAAATCGTTTACATTAATAGATGAAATAAAAAGAATATCGGTTTCGATATTCTTTTTTTGTTTGAAGAATGAGCGGATTATTGAAGGAAGACAGGGCACTTTAATAAAGTATCTGAATTATTGTTGTTTTTATCAAAATGACACTATAATATAGTAAGGGTATACATAAAGGAAGGATGGTTTTATGTTAAACAAAACTGATGCACTTTCAATCAATACAATTCGTACACTGTCAATTGATGCTATTGAAAAAGCGAATTCTGGACACCCTGGAATGCCGATGGGCGCTGCTCCGATGGCTTACACTCTTTGGACCCAGTTTATGAATCACAATCCGAAAAATCCAACTTGGTTTAATAGAGACCGTTTTGTTCTTTCAGCTGGACATGGATCGATGCTATTGTATAGTCTTTTGCATTTATCAGGCTATGATTTATCAATGGATGATATTAAAAATTTCCGCCAATGGGGTAGCAAAACACCAGGTCATCCTGAATATGGACATACTGCAGGGGTAGATGCAACAACTGGGCCTCTAGGCCAAGGTATTGCAATGGCAGTAGGTATGGCTATGGCTGAACGTCATTTAGCAGGAACATATAATCGTGGCTCATATAATGTAGTAGATCATTATACATATGGTATTTGTGGAGACGGGGATTTAATGGAAGGTGTGTCTTCAGAGGCCGCTTCGTTAGCTGCTCACCTTAAGCTTGGTAGAATGGTCGTTTTATATGATTCAAATGACATTTCACTTGATGGGGATTTGGACAAATCTTTTAGTGAAAGTGTTGAAGGTCGTTTTAAGGCATACGGCTGGCAGTATATACGTGTTGAAGATGGAAATGATTTGAGTGAAGTCGCTAAAGCTTTGGAATTGGCGAAATCAGATGAATCACGTCCAACACTTATTGAAGTGAAAACTGTTATTGGTTATGGTTCACCTAACCGATCTGGTAAATCATCCTCTCACGGAGCTCCATTAGGTGCTGAAGAATTAAAACTTACAAAAGAGTATTATAAATGGACATTTGAAGAAGATTTCCATGTACCAAATGAAGTATATGAACATTTTAAGAAAGCGGTAGTAGAAGAAGGCGTTAAAAAAGAAGCCGCATGGGAAAGCTTATTTAGTGATTACAGAAGAGAATATCCCGAATTAGCGGCGCAACTTCAAGCAGCAATCAATGGCGAATTACCTGAGGGATGGGATCAAGACATCCCAGTATACGAAGAAGGGAAAAGTCTGGCTTCAAGGGCTTCAAGCGGTGAAGTATTGAATGCTATTGCTTCTAATCTACCAAGTTTCCTTGGTGGTTCAGCTGATTTGGCCGGTTCAAACAACACATTGATTAAAGCGGCTACAGACTTTGTCCCAGGTGAATATGAAGGTCGTAATATTTGGTTTGGTGTTCGTGAATTTGCAATGGGAGCTGCATTAAACGGAATGGCACTTCATGGGGGAGTCAGTGTGTACGGTGGAACATTCTTTGTATTCTCAGACTACTTGCGTCCAGCAATTCGTCTAGCTGCTTTGATGGGACTTCCGGTAACTTATGTATTCACTCATGACAGTATTGCGGTTGGTGAAGACGGACCTACTCATGAGCCAATTGAACAGTTAGCATCTTTGCGTGCGATGCCAAATCTAGGTGTTATTCGTCCTGCTGATGGAAACGAAACAGCAGCAGCTTGGAGAGAAGCAATTCAATCTAAGAATAAACCAACTGCGCTAATATTAACAAGGCAGAATCTACCTACTCTAAAACATACATCTGAACTTGCGAATGAAGGTGTTAAAAAAGGTGCTTACATCGTTTCTCCTTCTAGCAAAGCAGATGCAGATGTTTTACTGCTTGCAACAGGATCGGAAGTTAATTTAGCAGTTGCAGCTCAAGCAAACCTTGCGAAAGAAGGAATTGACGCAGCAGTCATTAGTATGCCGTCGTGGGATCGATTCGAAGCTCAATCTAAAGAATATAAACAAAGTGTCATTAATCCCGCAGTGAAAAAGCGTCTGGCTATCGAAGTTGCGGCTCCATTTGGCTGGGATCGTTATACAGGAGATGAAGGGGAAATTCTTGCAATTAATCATTTTGGTGCATCAGCCCCTGGTAATAAAATTATGGAAGAGTTCGGATTTACAGTTGAGAATGTTGTAAATCGAGTAAAAGCACTTTTAGAAAATTAATTTAGAATCAAGGATGTCTCAATAAACCTGCTACTTCAATATACGTAGTTTAAAATAGGTGTTTACAACACTATAAGCTGCTTATATCAAATGAGGTCAATGGTATTTGGGATATCCTTGTTTTGCTGTTTAAATGGTTATTGATTCAAAAAAAGAATTTTAATCACTTTCTTATTTTGGTAATATGTACTATAATTGTAATAATTTTTAGAAAAATGATGATTTCGACAAAAAAACAAGCTTTTTTCTCCATCAAACAACATATCTTTTTCACTTTCAAGAATATAATACAAAAAAGAATGTTAGGAGGCAGTTAAATGAGAAGCTATCAAATTTATTTAATCGAAGATGAGTTTGCCCGACATTATTTTGGTAGAGAAAAGATTTTTTTCAATTTGTTTTTGGAGTATATTCAATCATCTAACTGGCATAAGGATATTTTGCAAAAACAAATCGAATATATTACAAAAAAAATTCCTGCTAGCAACATTCATTATTCATTCGAACAAAGTTTACAACGTAAACAAGGATATCTGTCCCAAAATGGGGTATATTATTTAAAAGTAAAGAGTAATAGTAAAGCTACGGTTTATATACATGATCAATCCATTATTTTAAAAGCTGAAGGTGACTTTGACGCGGAAACTACTTTTTTTGAATGCATCCGTAAATGTGAGGCAAGCTTCCTTGCCATTGATTTTGAGAATAAACGCTACGGTTGGTTAAAACCGATAAAAGAAAGAAAATATGGATAAAAGGAGGACATGACCACATGGAGTATTGTATAATAACGATTGGTCTAGTACACTTAATGTAGACAACATGAAGGAGGAAATAATATGCTTTGGCAAATAATTTTAGCCGCAGTATTGGCTTTAATCGCTGGTGTAGCACTTGGCTTTTTCATCGCTAGAAAATATATGATGACTTACCTTAAGAAAAATCCACCGATTAATGAACAAATGCTTAAAATGATGATGATGCAAATGGGAATGAAACCATCTCAGAAAAAAATCAATCAAATGATGAGCGCAATGAACAAACAGGTAAAATAAATTTTACTTAAAAACATTGATATGACGGGGTTTACAAGGTGATAGAGGTAATGAATTATGAAATGGAAAGCTCATCTAATTACTTTATGAGTGAATCATTCTCCTTATTTTTTACCGAAATTACTTAATCCTTCTTTTTAAAACTAAAAACCATCTTTTCTGTTGAATGATTCAGCAGGAAGGGTGGTTTTTTTTGTGCTTTTGGAGGATATTTTAGCAGAATATATTTACCATTGTGAAGCCAAAGGATTTACGCCAAAGACAATGATAAACAAACGACAAGAATATAAACATTTCATGAAATATCTGATAGATAAAAGGGCTGTTAGTGAACTAGAAAGTATCACCGTCCATGAATTAAGAGCCTATTTTAGACTTAAGCAGAAAGGAGGATTACAGCCACAAAGCATTGTGTCCATGTACAAAATGATTAATGCCTTTTTCAACTGGTGCGTAAAGGAAGAGTATTTAGTAGAGAATCCCATGAAAAAGGTTGAGATTCCAAAAATTCCTAAAAAAGTTTTGAACGGATTCACGCAAGAAGAAGTACAAGCCATGATAGGAGCTTTTTCTTTCAACGATTATTTAGAGGCAAGGAACAAAGCTATTATCGCTATGATGGCAGATTGCGGTCTAAGAGCAATGGAAATTAGAGGATTAAAGTCGGCAAATGTAAAGGAAACGACGATTCTTGTTAATGGCAAAGGAATTAAAGACCGATTCGCCTATATTTCTCCTGCATTAAAGAAAATTCTAATCAAGTATGAACGACTGAAAAAGCAATATTTCATTGAAAAAGTAGCAATGGAAGACAACTATTTTCTCACGTACTTTGGAACTGGAATATCGCATGTAGGATTATACAATGTCATCAAGGAAGCAGGGAGAAGAGCAGGCGTAGAGGGAAAGAGGGTAAGTCCTCATACATTTCGTCATTTTTATGCGGTTCAGAGTTTAGTTAGTGGGAATTTGGATGTGTATTCGTTGTCACGCTTATTAGGTCATGCTGATATTTCCACTACACAAAAATATCTTCACTCTTTAAACGATGAACAACTTTTTGACAAGGCAATGTCTAGTAGTCCGTTAATGAACACAGGTAAAAAAATAAAATAAAAATAGAAAATCACCCTAACCTTTTCAACTTTTGGCGAGTAGGAAGGTTAGGGTGATGGGAAAAAGCGCTAATACTTAACGCTAGTAGAACTTTGATAATTATATCATATCTTCTCATTTGTATTAAGTGTTTGGTGTATTTTTCTCTTCTAAATGGGGGATTTTTAATGGAAAGATTTTTTACAATAGAAGACAATCAAACCCTAATTTATTTCCAGATGCCAAAGGTTTTAATGCTTGCGGAAAGATATAGGGATATGTCAAATGATGCCAAGCTTTTGTACATGTATTATTTGGACTTGAACAAGCAGTCAATGATGAATGGATGGAAAGATAAAGAAGGTCACTATTACATCAAATTCAGTGATGAAAAGGCTATGGAGTTCATTAGATGTGCTAAACAAAAGTTGGCGAAATTGAAAAAGGAACTAAGAGATTATGGTCTAATCAAAACTAAGAAAACAGGTCAAGGATATGTTGACAAGACCTATGTATTGAAACTTGAATACACAGATGATGATGTTTACGAGGTTAATAAGTCATTTAAAGACG
This sequence comes from Bacillus cihuensis, assembly GCF_000504145.1. Classification (NCBI taxonomy): domain Bacteria; kingdom Bacillati; phylum Bacillota; class Bacilli; order Caryophanales; family Bacillaceae; genus Bacillus; species Bacillus cihuensis. The sequence goes on from NZ_KI632495.1 coordinate 83,892, forward strand.
TAGTTGACGACTCTAACGAAAAAGATAAGAAGGCAGAAGTACGAAAATCAAACTTCTTTACCGAGAGTAAGGATGAGCCAGTATCAAACACGCAGGCGTATGAAAATCAAACTCCTAGAAGTATGAAAATCAAACCTTTAGAAGTTCGGAAATCAAACTCTATTAATAAGAATAACTCTAGTAAAAACAATCTTAAAGAGAATAACTCTATTAATAAATCTTCTTCTTCTTTAACAGAGGAACAAGTTTATTTAGAGAACGAACCTTTTTCAAAAAAAGAAGAAGAGGAAATTAAAGGAAATATGGTATCGTTAGGAAATCAGATTGCTTCTAGTAACATTATGAAATCAAATAAGCAAATCAATAGCACTTTAAAGCTTATGATTGAGAATGGTATTTATAAATTTGATGCAATAGATATACATAGAGCCATTGAACATTACAAAGCAGAATGTTTTAAACGAGGTAGTATCGCACGACCGCCTAGCTTCTTTGTCACTGGATTTGAATTAAAGTGGAATGAAAGATACTCAAGAAGCATCGGAAACGACATTAAAAAGCAATATGAACCTAATAGAGTAGGTCAGTTACATACAGTTAAAGATGTCCCATTTTACAATTGGTTGGAGGTGTGACAATGTGTTAATTCAAGATTCATTGTGGAATGAATTAATGGAAAGATATTACGGTGATGAGTCCAAAACTAGAGATTTATGGATTATCATGATTGACATAATGCACTACTCGAGATTCGATAGAGTTAAACAACCATTTTATAGCAATCTATGTAATGGAAAAGGAGTTAGGAAGTTTAGGAAGAAAATTGAATGGCAATTGCGGTTGGAAATGATTACTATTATTGAAACCAAAGATAAGCAACTTTTTGATTTGCTATTTAAAGATGTCGAGGCTTGGATGACTGCCCAAGCAACCGAGTTGTTAAAATAGAAACATAAATTGAGAGCGAGAGAGACACATCTCAATACAAGAGATGCCTTTCTAGCGCACGTAATGAGGCTCTACGAGCCATTCTGGATGGCAGGGGCAGCCACTAATTCTATTTAAGTCTCACGGTGGCTATATGGTGAAGGCGTAATGACCTAAAATGTCGGACTTGTCAAAATAGCCTACCGACTGTAACTGAACAATTCGTTATTTTATAATAATACTCGCTAGAATATATAATTGTATCCGTCTACTCAAGTTTGAGCAATTAACATTACCGAAATGTTTGTAACCCTTGGGAGAGTGAGGCTAGGGACGAACTCTGCAAAAAAAGGGGAGTGTGCGGGACACAAATAAGAAGATGAAAAATAATAGAAATATATGTGGTAACCTGTGAATACAGCCACAGCACAAGAAAACGAGGACGATAATCGTCCCATTTTGGTACTGTAAGAAGAGGAGAAGAATATAAATAGAGAGAAATTTAAGGCGCACCCGAGTCGCTTCGCTTTTCGGGAGAGTCTTCTAGAATTGGCTTCTTGGTCTTTGTCACTTTTAGGGGAAGTGATATTTTGACCATGGCAGCAGTTGAAATGCTAAAGGCAATGGATGAAATGGATAATAGAGAGAATTAAATTATTAGATGTTCTCTTCTATAAACACTAAAACAATGGTTCTAGGAAAAATTCCATATGCGACTAGAAAAGTCAATCTATGTCCAGTATGTGGAGAACTACTTGGCATGCAAACAATTACCTTTAGAGATGTGATTTAAAAGTCTGTGCAACCTGTTTCTTTGAGAATGCACCCGATATATCTTCATACGAAGACAAAGACTATATATATCGGAAAAACCGTAATGCGTACACGAGCTATGGAAGACAGGGAAGAAAGAATTCTTGATTAATGAATATGGAAATAATAAATAAAGGTGATAGCAATTTATGAAACGAATGAATTGGTAATTAATTACTAAAACTTCGCTCTCAATTAAAAAAATGGTATAATATACTAAGGCGTTCAGCACTATGAATGCCGAACGCTTAACTATCACTTCGACAAGATGTGGTAGCCAGTATTACGAAATTTGATAGAAGTCAAAAAAGTAACTCAACCCTTCATACCATGCGACTGGCGAGGGAGGGTTACTTTTTTGTAACTGAGATTATTGCTTTGAGGCATTGATTAAAAAAACATGGTAGCACCTCAATCTACACCAATCTGGTGTGAAAAATCTCGATTCGAGACGGATAATAACTACGTTACTCTATTAATAGTGTTTACTTTAAATAGATTTTTCAATGCAAACCATTAAATTCTCCAAAATTCTTCAATTAGTTTACACGCAGATTCCCTTGTGAAATATTATCATTTCTTCGATATGAATTAGAACACTTATACAAAAGACGAAACTTTTTGTGAAAAAGTTCTTGACACGATATTTTGAAATTTATAATGAGAAACGTCAGCTTTTTTATGAGGGTTCTAGACCTAATTTATCAATATATCGATTTGATATAATAATATCAGACCTGTTAAGTTAACAATTTAGTCAATTAATAATGACTGTAGAAATTAATACACTCATTCCAAAGTTAGAATCAACTAGTGTATAAATATCTACACTCAATTATCTAGATGGTATCACTGACTGTAGAAATATACACACTCAACGGTACTCTAATAAGAAAAAAACAAGGTAATAAGAAAGAAACAAATAATAAGAGAATAGACGCTCGCAGGCGAGCTATTGTTTGCTTTCTTTTTTCTCTCTTCATCTTCAAATATGATAATAATAGGAAATTATCAATGGTAAAGGGTAAAACAAGGGGAATGAATAATGACTCTGAGGAGGTAATGTCAATTTAAAAAATTACATTACAAAGGAGTTTTACAGTTGTTAAAACAAGACGATTTACACATTCAAATTTCAAAAACAATTTTAAACCTAGGGGCAAATGAAGCTTATATCTATTCTATCCTTAGTAAGAGTTCCCTTCTTGATGGTGGTGCAATGGTGCATTTACCGCAGTTAGCAGAAATGCTTGGTATTGGTAATAGGACAGAAAACAGAAATAAGATTAAGCAATCATTAGAAAATTTAGGAAGTAATTTAGGATTTGAATATTACACGGACTTTCAGTTAAAGAAAAGTCTTAACCTGTTGGAACTGAAAGGCTCACAATACTTCTATGCTAAAGTCCCTTTAGTAGAGGACAATTTTGTAAAAATGTCTTTGAGGGATTTTAACAAATTAGTTTTCTTCCAAGAGAAAGAATGTAAACAAATGTTTATGTTACAATATTTGTACATTGTTGGTATGGTAAATGAGGGTGGAAAAGAAAGGAAAATTTCTTATCCTACTATAGAACAAATCGCTGAGGCAACAGGATTCGATAGAAAGACTGTAATTAGGTATAATGAAATACTAACAAAAAATGAAATTATTTACATTGAAACAGTTAACATTAAAGATAAATCTCATAACATATACTCTCGTTGGAGTGATAGAGAGGATTTAATAGAAGCGGCCGCTGAAGCAAAAATTACAGGTCGTATTTCTAAGGTTAGAAAGAAACAACAGGGAGCTGCTGTTGTTGCAAAAAAAGAAATTGTAGATATATCTAATATACAAAAAAGTAATAATACTGGTTTTGACCCGTCCGTTGACACAGCCTTAGAGGTTTTTATAAAAGCTGGATTAGCAATGCATAAGGGGACTAAATCAAAGATAGATGAGGCAATTGAAATCTGTGGAATAGACCAACTTATCATTGGTACCAAAGAATTGGAATTTACTTGTCGAAATAATGGTATTCCAGAGTCTGGGTGGGGTGGGTACTTCTCGAATAATATAATTTCAAAAGCAACTGAGCGTAAAAGACTGGTGGATGCACAAAAAAGAGCGAATGAAAAGTTAATGAACGAACCTACGAGTGTATTCCATGATTACGAAGCGGCATACAGAAAAAAACATTTGGAAAGTAAGGAGGGTACAAAGAAAAAGAAAGTTAAGACAGGTTTAGAAGATATTTTTCCAGAATTATATGGAGAGACAGAGCAAACTAAAAAAGATGATTGGATGATTGCATTACAAGCTAGATAACTTGTACGTTCAAAAGGCTTTTGCTGGGAGAAATAGGTGTAAGTGAAGGGGAGCTTTTATAATTCCCCTTTCTATTTTCTTTAAAAGGTCTGTATGTTTATGATACTTAAAACTTAATAAATTTTTGATTTTATTTATCCATAAAGGAGAATTTGACTTAATGGTAATGTGTAAGTACGGGCAAGCGTTATGCAAACCCGTATTTTTTTACGTTTATTTAACTAGATTACTAACTAATAACCTTTTAATTTCGGTAATTGATAGCCAAGGTCTTTTACGGTGTAGCATGCGGTGACAGTTAGCACAAACTAAGGCTATATCTTCTACCTTTGTTTGTTCATTTTCAGCCATTTCGGAAATAGGTTTTGTATGATGCCCTTCTATATACCCTTCGCCTATATCACCGTAATGTGCTTTAAAATCAAATCCGCATACCTCACAAAATAACTTGTCGTGCCGTTGCATAAACCGCTCCTTTGCAAGTTTTATAACTTCGGTATTACGTTCCCTTACTAAATGCTGTTTTAAAATCAGCTTCCCTTCTGGAAACCCCTCGTCATCTTCTGTAAAACCAACACTTTCAACTTTATTAAGTTTACGTATAACATCATCAACTGTACTAAAGCCGTATTCTAAAATTGCAGTTACTTCTGAATCAGTTATTTGCCTCCCAGACATAGTGCCATTATCAAATTTTACATTTATATTACTTAGATAAACGGGGTTATCAAATACTTGAAAATCCTTAAGAATTATACAACCTATTTTTCCCGTATATGTATCAGTATCAAACATTTCATTCATTTTTTTAACGAAACTTCTCTTATCTTCAACACCGTTGGAATTACGGTAGTTATCCCAAGCTTCATCTACCGTTAATACTTCATATCTTTCATATGTAGCCTTACCTAATACCGCCCTTTCGCCTTTAACTCTCTTTTCATTTTTTACTAGGAAAAAGAACGGTTCACCATGTGCTAATACTTTAAAATTATTGGTGTTTTTACGCCAAAAATTCACTTCTTTTAGACTTTCGTTATTTGATAAATACATAAACCATTCCCTAGTAGTAACGCCAATGTAACCTTTCATGTTTACTCTCCTTCTATTAAACTTATTTATTTTATCTGTAAAATATTGTACCAACCTGCTAGCGATATTGCACGGTAAAATAAAAAGTGCCTCTTTTAATAGAAGGTACGATAGCTGAAGAGAAAGATTCACATATTCTTTTAGATTTCAAAATTGGTTGAGCCTATCTACACTAAGAATAAACATAATTACATCAATTTTTATCTCATTATTTATCAAAAGATTAGGCGGTTTTAGATGTACTAGACTCAATAAGAGCATCATGTTGTAAAAGCCATACTCCAGTAATGGTTTTTACTTTGGAATAACAGTTACCGAATGAGTGTACTTATATGGTAACGATAATAAACATTTTACAAATACAGTAGTGACAAGGGTTTCTGTATGTTTGGATTGTTACCGTAAGAATGTTACTAGAGAAAATTAGGATTACACTTATTGAAACAAGAAAGTTAACCTAGTATAGGCTCTCCCTTATTGGATATTGGAGCGGATGAATGAACATGGGTTAGAATTCAAAATCTTTGTAAATGTATTGAAAATAATGGAATGTAACTGTTATAATTTTCAAAAAAGGTAAAAGCGTTTGATTACCTATTGATTGTACAAATAAAGGTGATTACAGATGGATATTATATTTAAAATACAATTGTTGCTTGTTGCAGGAACAATAGGGTGTACTATATCAGTAATAATATCGACTTTACTTGGTATCACACCTACCCCCATTACCTTCATTTTTCTTCCTCTTTGTTGGGTTTTAATGATTAAAAAGAATCTTGCTTGGAAAATGCTTTGGGAAAAATGGACAAAAAAGTAGTGTGCAAATAAGTACGGTGTAGGACTCCAAATAGCAAACCAATAGGAGGGTCTCTAAATCGAGGCTCTCTTTTTTTGTATATTGGAGCGGATGATTGAACATGAGGTCTGAATTCATTGCATTGTCATACAAACTAATAAAACCCGTCTTTTATTTTGTCTGACAAATATAGAAACTTAACTTGTATAAACAGAAAAAGCCATAACAAGTATTTTGCATATTGATTTGAATATCATTTATGTTTGCATTAAAAATTTAGGAGGTTTTTATACTTTGTTTGTCGAAATCCATACTATTACTTATTGGGGGAGATAATTTGTTAAAACTAAGAACGGAGTCATTAGAATGGGCATTGAAACATATAGAGAATTATGGTGATACCGATATTTTCCCAGTTCCTTTTGAATATGAAGCAATTAGGTATTTATGGGATACTAATACAAGAGAATTACCTAATGGCACGACTCTTAAAGAGTACTTAAGAAATCAAGATATGTTACAGTGGAAAGTAAGGGACTTTAGAAGGAGTCTTACACCAAAACATAAATATGGTTTTCGGCTATCCACTCAGTTAGACCCGTTGGATACGTTAGTTTATCTAGCTTTAGTTTACGAGATTGGTCACGATATTGAATCAAAGAGGATTCCTGTAGATACGAACGTAAGTTTTTCTTATAGATTTAACCCAAATGATGAAGGAAGAATGTTTGATTCAGAAATTCATTATGGAAGTTTCTTGAATTACTGCGAAGAGAAAGTTGATGAATTAATAGGTGATGAAAACATTAAGTATGTTGTAGTAGCAGACATAGCAGATTTTTTTCCTAGATTATACTTACATCCATTGGAAAATGCTTTAAGTTCTTGTACTACTAAAACTAATCACGCCCTTGCAATTAAACGTTTATTAAACAATTGGAATTATAGCATTTCTTACGGAATACCTGTTGGGCAGGACGCATCAAGATTACTAGCCGAACTTACACTTAATGATATAGATGAAGGATTGCTTAGTGAAGGTGTTGATTTTTGCAGATATGTTGATGATTTTAGAATATTTTGCTCTAGTGAAAAAGAGGCTTATCAACAGTTAGCATTATTAGCAGAAATGTTGTTTGAAAATCATGGTTTAACTTTACAACAGCATAAGACTAGAATAGTGACTGTGGATGAATTCAGAAGGGAATACTTAAAATCTAAAGAATCAGTAGAGATTGAGAGATTATCTGATAAATTTTGGGAAATACTTGAAGAGATGGGGATAGAAGACCCTTACGGAGATATTAATTATTCTTTTTTACCCGACGACATTCAAGAACAAATCGATAGTTTGAACCTTATGGCAATTCTTCAAGAACAAATTGACTCAGAAAGTGCCGATTCGAAAATAGTTGGGTTCGTTTTGAGAAGGATGGCTCAGTTGAGAAACACTGAAGCGTTAGAGTTAGTTTTAGAGAATATTGATAAATTATATACATCTTTTAAACATATTTTCGTGTACCTAAATGAACTAGAATTAAATGAGTTACAAAAGGAAGCTGTAAGTGAAAAACTAATTAGCATACTTGATGATTCTATTGTTGGTCATTTGGAGTATCATAGAATGTGGTTATTTAAAACTTTTAGCAATGGACAAGGATGGAATATCGATAAACTGGCAACATTCTACAATGAATATTTTGATGATTTTTCAAGAAGGAAAATAATATTTGCACTCGGTCAAGCAAATCAACAATCGTGGTTTAAGACTAGGAAGAGGAATATAATGCAATTTCCTAATTGGCAAAGGCGTGCATTTTTGGTTTCTGCTAAATGTCTCCCTGGTGATGAAGCAAGCCATTGGTATCGTTCAATTTTACCAAGATTGGATGTTTTGGAGATAGCGGTTGTAAAGTGGGCAGAGAGAAGGTAAACTTTGAAATGATTAACAATAGCATGATAAAAATAGGTTATTAATATTGAATCTATGGGCATTATGTTAGCCAGATGGAGTTCTATGTTAGTGTGTTAGTTTGATTTTTAGAAACCATGCACATCCACAAAAAAGCATTCGGTAAATTTCTGATACGACTCTCATAATTGGCTTACTGGAGAATACTGGGTAGGTAAATATGTTTGTAATAGACTGATGCAGTTCGAGGGCAATATCTGATGCGTGAAGTCTTCTTTCGCTTAAAAATAGGCATTATGTTGTCGAATGTAAACTAATACATAAAAATTTGCATTCGATAACATAATGTTATTTTGATTTTATTGTATTACAAGATATAGTGAATTAGCGGGGGAAACGATGTTTACGCTTATGAAAATGAAGTATTAATTGGGTCAATATGAAAAACACAAAACTAAAGTATTTATAGATAGGGGGGAATTGAATGGTTCAAAAAATGTATATGCTGACTGAGGAAGAGTTTTTAAAGATGCAGGAAGATATTGATAATATGGAACGAGTCTTACGTATAATTGATAAAGCTATAATACATGCAGAAGAATCCAATACTCTTCGAGGTCATAATGCAAAGTTGTTTTTGAGCATTGAGGATATTAAAGTTGCCTACACGACCTTATTGCAGGAGAAAAATCGAATGGGTAAGGGGGCTAATGTTACTCTTTACCTTGATGAAAAAGCACCTAAGAGTCAAGATGATTGGTATGAATTTAGAGTAGATAGCCACAAGAGGGGAGATGGATATTAGGTGAAGAAATGCCTAAGAAAAAGTGGGCAAGAAAACCCAAAAAATTGAGGCAGTTTGAGCTGCGAAACGACTGAAAAGAGCTGAAATTAATCAGCCTTTTTCCTGTTCATTCACTTGAATTTTATCTTTCTTTTTTACCCACTTAAACTTTAACTTTCCTTTCAGTTTCCATACACTTCTTCTAAGCTTCATCTTTCTAGCTTTCTTTTTAGCCTGCTTTTCATACTTTTCTTCTTGTGATAAGTTGATTAAGTAAAAGTCATCCACATTGACAAAAATTTGAAATAACTCAGCTAATGCATTAACTCCCATTTTTTCAATTCCTCTAAATTCCACAGGAGTACCTTTCTTTACTTTATCTATACCATTGTAGAAACTCTTTATAGAGTATAGTAAGGGGTCTTTTCCTAATTTATATAAGATGCTGTCATGATTATTGTATTTTTCTGTAGCTAAGCTGTCAGCTAAAAGGTCAAAATTGGCACGCTTTTTAGTATCTGGCTTACCTCCGAGTGCATTTACAATAGCAATAGAGTCATTTTCCTTTATCAAATTATTTAATACCTCTACATTGTAAGCAATTTCATGATAGATGATGTTTAAAGAAAGATTATCCTCTTTACTCTCTTTGATTGTCTCCCTTTTAATTTGCTCTTTGTTCTGTTTTTTCAGATTTGACCTAGTTACAAAGTAAGTTATGCCTCCCCCTGCTAATGTACCTGTTAAAACAGGTATAGTCTTTTCAAGTATTTCTATCCAATTCATAGCCATATTCCTCCAAGATGATTGATAGGTCAATTATACTGCATAATGGTATATTTTAGTGTGCATATTTTGTAACACTGTCAAAAAGTTGGAAGCTTTTTAGTTGATACACACATGCCAATTCGTGGCAGCGTTTACGGGATTGATGGTAGTTTTGTTTTTAGGATGGAGTCTGATGGCATATTTAAACTCACTGCGGTGTTGGTTTGTTTGTAGGTTAACGATACAGAAACCACTTTCATCCACACACAAGAATCCATTAAATTTCCGATACGACACAAATAATTGCTGCATTTTAGTGCAGAAAAGTGATAAAACATGTAGTAATAACCTATTTAAGTTCGACAATGATATCCGACGATAGAGAAGTACCTTATATGTGATACTAAAGGAAAAAACACCGTTTTTTAATGTTGTTATCTTATATGCATAAGTTTCAAAAGGTACACTTTCTGCAACGCATTTTGTGAAACGGTAGAATAAGGGTTCGTATAGTCTCGTATGGTATCAAATACAGTTATGAAACGTATCATATTTACCGTTGACCTTTTGATACACATCGAATGAGATGAGAGTATCAAATAACAAAGGCGGAATTAACCATGGACAACAAAGAATTCGGATATGTACGAGTAAGCAGTAAAGACCAAAATGAAGCACGACAAATGGATAGCATGTATGCTCTTGGAATTGTTGAGCGTGATATTCATATTGATAAGCAAAGAGGTAAAGACTTCAATAGACCTCAATACCAAGCTTTGAAATTGCGTTTGCGTAAAGGAGATACATTATACATTCATTAGATAGACTAGGGCGTAACAAAGAGATGATTCTAAACGAGTGGAATGATATCACACAGAACATTAAAGCACATATTGTCGTAATTGATATGCCATTATTGGATACACGGAAATACAATGATTCAATGGGTTCTTTTGTAGCGGACTTGATATTACAGGTCTTACCATGGGTTGCTGAGGAAGAGAGAACTAAGATTAAGACTCGTCAAGCTGAAGGCATAGCATCGGCAAAGGCACAGGGTAAACACCTAGGAAGACCAAAAACATCTATTACATCTGAATTTGAACTGGCTTATAAGGAATGGAAAGCAGGAGAAATCACAGCTGTTGAAGCAATCAAGTATGACTAAGGCTACATTCTATCGCAAGGTTAAGGAATATGGGGCAAACTAAAGAGACTCCCCAAGGAGTTTAACGGGTTCGGTTGGTGGGGAGAAAAATGCCAATAACAAAGTAAAATTCATACTAACCAGCATATATTTCAACAGCAAATTGGCAATATAAATGACAAGTAAAAACGCTCACGAATATGAGCGTTTTTTGATGTAATATTTCACCATTCTTATTGAACTAAAGCACCCGTTAGTTGAGTAAGGTGTGTTAAATATAATCGATAAAAGTACCTTCTTTTATATAACCATAAACCTTTATAGTATTACTTAATACCTCACCTGGTACATTAATCTCTTTAAGGATTTTTACTACTGTATTTTTTATTTCTTCACTTTCCACTTTAATCTCTAACCATTCAATTGTTTCGTATTCTCCAAGTCTAAAATATTCATACCAATCATTTGACCACGGACAAATATAACCATCTTTAACATACTTTGTCCTCCATTGAGTAATAACACCATCCACATCTTCATACCTATCCATTTCTAATCTAATCTCTTCCCATTTTGTATCATTCATTAAACTTTGAAATCCAACAAACTTCATTATTTTCCTCTCCATCCATCTACTTTTTACCAATATTTTTCCCATATTATAAATGACCTTATTGAACTATCCTGCCCCATTACTTGAATAAGAAAAAGGGGTGCCACAGCAACTCCCTCTTAAACTCAGGCACTCCGTTAGTTTAATAACTTTCGTATAAATCTCACTGAAATTGTGGTACTAATTTAAATAAGGAGAATTAAAATTCTCAACAAATAATCCAGAATCTCCAACTTTTTTACGGGCGTTAGGACAATCCTTATTTGCTCCAATGTACATATAGTAATCGTATCCGAAATGAACAAAAAAATCATTTTTGTAACTTAACTTACACCAAATAACATTCCTTAAAGTTAACTTTGCCAACTCATTGATTTCTTGAGTAGTTACACCTTTGCCCACCCACATTTTTGATAAAAAGCCAGAAGCATTTTGATTTGCAACCTCGTCAGACCACATCTCTAAAGCATTTAAATAAACCTTATTTAAACCCATCTCATCCATAAAAGTAGTGATTGCGTTTATGTAATTTGATTCTGTTCTTAAATAATCTTCTTCGCTTACTTTAGTTCCTACCTCTGAAAAACAAGTCCATTCCTTGCCATCAAGATAAGAGCCTCTTTCATCTCTGTTTTTAGGATTATATTTTGTTATCCTCCAAGAAAACAATTGGTTTCACACCTACTCTTTTTATCTTTATTATAAGACTATTATATAGTGTTTATGGGACAATTTTTTCTTTCACTAAACTGCCCGTTAGTTTAAGTGGAATATTTCACAATATTTAAATTTATTTTAACATAAAATTTCAAGTTACCTTCAAAAAAATAAGTCTAGTATATCTAAATCGCAACAGTTTTAGCATTTGTTTTAACAACATCACATAAATTTATGCGGTGTCTTCAATTTGTGTACGTATTGATGTGTTAATTAGTTTGAAGAAGGGAAAGTATTGTATATCATGGAATAACATGTATACATATTGAAAAAAGGAGTAGATGATGTGATTGATAAAAGACTAATAAGAGATAATGACCATGATATAGAGGATGCCTTACAAGAGATTTCAGATACAACAATTTTAATAAACTTTCAAAAAGCAATCGTTAGTTTGTACCCGCATTTAATACCGATTCATGCTTTTGCTTATGATTCTTGGGATGATATTATAATGCCACTATTCTATGAGATGGTTTATAAAACTTTTGCTTTTAAATATGGAATTGATGTTAAACTTAATGAAACTCACACTTATATGTTTTCATTAAGTAGCTATAAAGGAATAAATCACATCGAGTGCATACCGAAGCATCCTTTTTTCAAAGTTTTAATAAACGAAGAATGGATTGAAATGGATATGAGTAGCTTGGTAGATAAGGCACTTGTGTTCAAGTCATTTGGGGATGGAATACATTTTCTTATTAGTGGTCTTGAAGTCGAAGAAGCGTATAAGGTGAGTTTTGACCTTGTTGAGGTAGATATCGTTTCTACGATAACAGGTAAACCTACTAAGACAAGTGTATTTATTAGTAAAGAGGAGTTAGAATTTGTGTTTGTTGCAGAAACCTATGATGAAAATTTACAACATTAATTCCAAGACCAAATAAGAAGGTGATAATATTGGTAAACCAAATACAAGCCATTCATAAATTAAACATTGACCATATAGCAGTAAATCATGACACACATAATATCTGCATTGATTACGATGGTAATCTAATTTTGCTGACTTCGACTAAAAAAAGCGGGAAATACCATCATTCGGTTTTTCATGTTACAGAATGGGGAGTACAGAAAATTATAATTCCCCCTGTAAAAGAACAATTTCATTATGCTCAACCATTAGGGGATAATTGGCTACTTGTTAACGGCCGTGTAGAGAATGATAAAACACATAATGCCTTTGTATACGATGAAAATAAGAACGTGATGTCTTCCTTTCATATGGGGGATGGAATAGAAGATGTCCAAACTACCAAGAATGGTGATATTTGGACTAGCTATTTTGATGAAGGAGTGTTTGGGGATTCTATTGGAGCAAGCGGGTTACTTTGCTTTGATAAAAAAGGTGTAAAAATATTTGATTTTGTAAGATTTGTACAAACACCTAGCAATAATGAAATTCCTTTCATGGATGACTGTTATGCTTTGAATGTTTATTCAAATGAAACTATATATTTGTATTACTATTCGGACTTCCCTTTTTTAGCATTACATAATAAGACAGACTACGAGTTATATAATGATAAACTGTTTAAAGAATCGCCGATTGAAGGAAGCCATGCTTTTTCAATTTGGAAAGATAATATCCTATTTGGACACGGCTATGATGATAAAGGGAAAATTCATCTTTATTCATTAAAAAGTAGGACAATCCAAAGCTATTTTCCTGTGAATGAAGAAAATGACATCATTAACTATGATTATGCAGTAGGGAGAAAGCATAAGCTGTTTTTAGTTTGTAAAAATGCCGTTTATCATGTTGATATTAGAAACATGATTGAGTAGCTTTTTCTAACCTAAAAGCAGTATGAAATAAAGGTTGTATGAATAGAGGGTACTGCCTTTTATGAACACTTTACAGTTTTCTATCACTACTTAATAATTTGAAATGAAGCTTTATCACGAGAAGTGGTTAGTGCTAGTTGAAGATAAGTAATACATGATTATATCAAGGTTTTCAGCTTCTGTGGCTGCAATGACCTTAACAACTGAAGCTGTTATAGCTATTGCTAGTAAGTAAGAGGAAAATGCAGCGAAAAACAATGATATATTAATGTTTTGTAGTGGCAGAAAGGGGATACTGGTGTCCTCACTGTATTCAAAATTATTTACCCTAAAAGACCAAAGACAGTGAGAAAACTGAAATGCTCTCTGTTCTTGGTCTTTTATTTTTACTCAATTCTTAATGAAATATTGATTTTAATAAGAGTAACAATCCCTTTCACTCCCTCGCTACATGCTAAGGTGAATTGAAAAATGATAATAGTTCTAGTATGAAGATAAGCCACGATTCTAGATTGTGCTTATCTTCTTGTGTTTATCTATGGTTGAGTACGAAACAATTAGAGAAGGATTAACGATTGGGCAGGTAGAATATTAGTAGTGCGAGTTGTATCCCAGTAAAGGAAGAAAGAATTCAGACTAAAAAGAAGAGGTAATGTTATGTATCAGAATCTCTTAGGTGAGTGGAAAAATACATTAAGTTTAATTGAGAGTGTTGGTGGAGAGACATATTGTAAAGTTGAAATGAAAGCAACAAATGAAGAAATCGTATTAAAAGAAAAACAATTAGGTATTAAATTGCCATTTAGATTTACTAATGCTCTGCTTGATTTTTCAAAAGATGTTCAAATCAGCTGGAAATTTCCTTATGAATTGGATGCTCCTAAATTTATTGAAGAGGTTTATTCTGGAGAAATAGGATGGCAATTTGCAAAGGTAAGTATAGTTAGTACAAGAGGTGGACAATCGGATAAATTAGTTTTTCACTATACAGCTAATGGTGATTTTCTCGCTTTTGATTTGGCATCCTCATCAGATGACCCAAGAATTATATATTGGGATGATGACGAAGAGACCGAAATACTTTTAGCCTCAAATTTTGATTTGTTTTTACAGGAAATGACTAACTTACACTTTGTAGGAGGAGAACACTGGCAACTTAGATACTTTTTAGGACGGAATGGTCTTGACTCAACCTCCGAAATTGCTTTGAAATGGAAACAATGGCTTGAGAACGAAATCAATGTTAATGATAAAGAAATTGACATTACTAATCTGAATGATATTTTTGAATTGATTTTTAGCTTAAATAGATTACGGAAAAATGAAATTACAATCTTATCATCAATCCCCAAAGATTTACTTTTTAATTTAACTTTATCGAAAATGAAAACAACTTCTTATTTGGAACAAAAATTATTATGTTTCATTATGGGGGAAATTTTGAAAAATGAAGTAAGTGAATGGGTGGAATCACTATGGGAAAGTGAGAATGAACTAATAGTTCCTGGGATGCGTTCTTACCTCAGTTCGAAATGTTTACCTAAAGAAAAAGGACTCTCCTATGTTTTAGAGTATGTTCAGAAAGAACAGCTTGATGGTTTTGGAGCAAATGAACATTTAAAATATTTTAGAGCAAATCATATTATTGTTTGGATGCAGGAGAATGCAAAACTACCATATGAAGGGTGGGACTATCTTTTTGCTTATTCAAATCCCACTTGGAAGGATATTGAAACTTGGTTAAATTTGGATTTCAAACATAAAGTAATTTGTGTTAATTCGTTAGCAGTGATATTAAGACTAAGTAAAAAACAAAATGCTGCTCTTCCTTATGAGGATGAACCCATTCAAATTTTTGATTTACCTTGTGTAGATGAAGTTATAACAACAATTAATAACATTAGGGATACGGGTAAAGTAAAAAACCGACATTATGTACTGGATGAACTTATTGAGAATATAAAGTTCTTTTACTAATAAATACCTATTAAGCTAACTTAATGCGTTTCTGTAACAAGACGGGAACGCTTTTTTTGTATTGTGGTAAGAAAGAGGTTTAGCTAAAGAAGGAAATGCTGAAAAGAAGTTGAATATCTTCTTTAAACTAATTGGGCAGGTGTTTTTTTTGAAAGAAGTAAGAGACCTAATACCTACAAGGAAAATAGGAGTTGGTGAATTAGATATAAAAACAGCGGAAGAACAGATAGGAGCAGATTTCCCAGAACAATATAAAGAATTATTCATGTTAGTTAATCATGCCGAAATAGGTGAATGGATACTTTATCCTATTAAAGACCATAGAAACCCAAAAAAGACTTGGGATGATATTGTAAGACAAAACACTGAAGTCAGAGAGGAAGATATGTCGAAAGACCTTATTGCAATCGGTGATGATGGTACAGGAGATAAATTATGTTTAAAAATAAATAACGGAAAAATGGGCGATGAAATTTATCTCTGGTATCACGAAGATGCTGAAATTGAAGAAATTGCCCCTAATTTGAAAGAATTCATTATTATTATCTCAGAAGAAGATACTGATGATTTTGATAAAGAATAAATTCGTATTTAACAAACGAAAAGCGTTTCTGATATAAGCAGGAACGTTTTTTCATTAATGTGGTCGAGGATAGTATTATAACAATATCAGAGCATGTACATAGGGAGAAATAACAATGAAAAATAGTAAAGAGTTAAAAGCATTTGCAATCGGTGATGATTTCAAACTTAAAATCGTTCAAGTTGTTATCAGCCATAGTAAAGACATTGCTGTCTTCTGGTTAAGAGATGTAGAAGGATATACTAACGAGGAGATAGCAAAATTCAAAGTATGCGAATTTCCTTTGGATAAAAAAGTTTATATTAAGGATTATGGAGAAACAACAGCGAGGGAACTGATGAAGGAAATCGGAGAATACCCTGCTTTTGTTTTCTCAAAGGAAAATGATAATGATTATTATGAAAATTGGTTATCGGACTTAGAGAAAGATGAAATGGATATTTGGGATAAATGTAATTATGTAAGAACTAAAGATGACTTAATATCGTTTATTAATTTGTTAAGAACAGACTTAAAAACAAATGAAGAGGAATGGGAAAATACCACACTAGAAGCATATTTAGAGTCTATTGAAGCTTGGATGACTAATGCAAATAAGTTATCAGACAAACCAAATTGGAAGGATTTTGCACAAATACTCGTATCGGGAAGATTTTACGAATAGATTTCTTATTGAATACTAATGATTTAACATTCTAACAATGAAAGGGACTTGGGGACTCTCCAAGTTCTTTTTAATGTCTATTACAAAGTGATTTCCTGCGTGATTCGACCTGTTACTTCCCTACTTTGTTCTGTTTCTCTCCTTAAAACTGAACCCGTTAATCGGAATCATAGAGAGTCCATTTTATGAGTTTAGTGAGTCCGTAAAGCACATATTCCCACACGCTCAGTATTTGCTCTTGGTGGCGTTTTAAGAGGTCTCACAAGCACAAGATACAAGATAAAGATGCTCTTAGAGGATTGAAACTGAGGATATTATGTATCGCTGTGGTGTTGATGATACTGAAACCACGCTCATCTACACACAAGCATTCGATAATTGTTCGACACGACTCAAATAATCGACATGATTTATCGCAGTAAAGCGATAAAACAATCAGAGATATACTGATACAGTTCGATAAGAATAATCGATAACAGGGTGTAACCTGTTGAGTGTTACCTAAGGAAAGATATCGCCGCTTTTATCATATTGTTTTCGATAAGTTATATGTAAATCTAGAGCGTGCCTTAAGTTTACAACCGATAAGCATTACTGTATTGTAAAATTGAAATTGGTATCATAATTAATTTACAAAATGTAAATAAAGTCTTTGATTCTAATTTTACAATATGCTATCTTGGATTCATCAGATAAGTATGGAAGGAACGATGAACTTGAACATAGCATATATCAGAGTATCAACAGTTGAACAGAACGAAGCAAGACAAGTCGAAGCAATGAAACAGTACAAGATAGATAAGGTGTATCAAGAAAAAGTCTCAGCCAAAAATACAGACAGACCAAAACTACAAGAGATGTTAGACTTTGCAAGAGAAGGAGACACAATCTATGTTGCAGACTTCTCAAGATTAGCACGCTCCACGAAAGATTTGTTAGAGCTAGTAGAACTATTAGAATCAAAAGGAGTTCAACTAGTATCAATTAAAGAGAATATCGACACTTCAACAGCAACAGGTAGACTAATGTTAAAGATGATTAGTGCTATTAACGATTTTGAACGTGAAAATATGCTTGAAAGACAGCGTGAAGGAATAGCAATTGCTAAAGCAGAAGGAAAGTACAAAGGGCGAAGAGAAGTATCAATCCCAGATTTCGATAAGCATTATAAACGGTATATGAATCGAGAAGTATCAAAGACTCAGCTTGCTAAAGAACTAGGAGTATCGAGACCAACCCTAGATAAGTTATTTAAAGAGCATCAACAAGTGAGTTAATAAGGGACTCCCCAAGGGGTCTCTTTTCATTTGCAATTGATATGGGGGTATATTCCCACAGTTTCACTGGGTTAATTGTTGGGATATGGGTTAGGTAGCCTCATCCACACGTCACAGAAAATTCGAGTGTTGCAGAAGGCGATTCTAAGCGACTTAGAAATAAGGTTATGACCTATATGAATCTTAGTCATTTGTACATATATCTATAAATGCAATTGCTTCACACTTCAACAAATAGGTTTGTTACTTGCGGCAAGACTTTAACCCCTTGTATTATGAAATTAAGATTTGTTGTCGAAAAAAGAGTGGAATGGGGTATAATTTTGCGAATTGATATTTATTTTCATGATTATAAAGATAAAAGTGAATCAAACAGGACTTTGGAAGTTCTGAAGTTATTCCTTAACAAAATCATAATCATGAATAATTATAGTAGTTTATACAATAGTATATCATTTAAATTTTTGAATAACCCACCGAAGAAGAGGGAGGCAAAAGTACTTATGCCTTATGGGATTCATCCTGCGATGGAGATTCTCTCCCGTTTTGAAGATAATAGAAAATTATGTGTAGATACATTTCATATTGCACTAGGTTTATTGCAAGAAGCAATTCCTCGTATACCAAATGCCCCAACTAAAAAAGAATTTGATTTTGATGTTGAAGGACTTTTGAGAGATATTAGTATGGCTGCAAAAGATGCCCCACATTCCAAAGAAGCACTCAAACATTTGGAGGACAACAAACAGCAACTTACTATACAAAATCTTATTAATCACAAATTAAGGATAATTGAGAATTTTAGGGAGAATCCTAGACCGTTGGATACTAAGATTGTAGGAGTACGTATCATTAACAATTTTCGATTTAATGATGATGAGGATGTTTATTTCTATCAGAATATGTATGAAACTATCTTTTCAAATGTTCTTCACAGGTATGAAATTTGTTTACCCAGCTATCGGGAAATTTATTTCGATTTAGTAACTACAATAGAAGAAGCCACTGATATTAGCACTAGTAAGGAAGACTGGTTTCAGTACACTCATGCAATATTAGATTACACACGATTTAAACAATCATCACTAGAAATGAAAGAACAATTATTATTAGATAGTTTAATTGAAGGACTAAGGTATATTACAGATTTTGACCACTTAGAAAAGGACAAAATTGAAAGTGCAATTAAGTATATCCAAAAGCATAAGCTGCAAACACCGCTTATTTATGCCATAAAAGAAAATGAAGAATATGAGGTGAAAATTCAATATAAAGTAACAAGAGAGAATATCATCAGAAACTACGTAAAAGCCAGTTATAATTTACAAATTTTCCAAAAGGCAACAGGAGAAGAGCGTGTAATTCCTCTTGGGGTCTTCGAAACATTTAATGTTCCTTACGTTTTGGGTAGTATTCGTCTAACTAAGAAACAAGTCACAATTAAAGGAAGAACAGGGTTAAGAGCAGAAATCTATCGTTCAAGCGAAAAAGCACCCAGTGAGTACAAATTTCAGTTCTATGAACTGTTTGAGCATCAAAGTTGAAAGTATATACTAACTGTTTATCAGTTGCTGGTTAAAAAATTTAAGACAATTTATTTTGGAGGAGTAAAAAATGGGTGCTTGGGGAGTAGCGGTATTATCAGATGATATAGCCGAAGATGTTAGCTTTAGATATAAGGATTTATTGGGTGATAATTACTCGAATGAAGAAGCAAGTAAAATTGTGATTGAAGAATTTCAGAATGAGTTAGATGATGAAGAAATCACGGCTTTTTGGTTGTCATTTGCTTTAATACAATGGAAATTAGGAAGACTTCAAGAACAAGTAAAAAATAAAGCACTTCAAATTATTGATAGAGGTACTGACCTTGAACGTTGGGAAGAAGACCCTAAATTAAAGAAGAAGCGTGAAGCGGTTCTACTTAAACTAAAAGAACAATTAAATTCTCCACAACCCAAAGCTAAAAAAGTACCAATGAGGTTTGTAACTGACACGTATTTAAAAACAGGTGATGCCATTAGTTATCAATTACTAACAGGGGATTATATTATCCTTAAGGTCATAGGTATTATTGAACAATGGACTGGAGATAGATACCCTCTTTTTGAAATATGTGATTGGGAAGGCAAAGTAATTCCTACTAAAGAACATATAAGTCAACTACCACTTAAAGAGTGGACTTTGGGAAATGGAAATAAAGAAATGAACAAACTGGCAATCTTCCCAGCTGGAAAAAGAGATGACCCGACAAAACGGATTAAAGTAGTAGCTGAGAATGTAAAAATAAAATTGGATATGGAAGCACCATACACATTATTTACTTGGAAAGAATTTGATGAAAAGCTAAAGCGATTTTATCATTTTGAGTAGTTTTAATACTTTCAAAAACCATAAGAGGTTACTAAAAGCAAAGTAGTTGTGAGGGACTCCTTAAGGGGTCTCTTTTTTATGTTGAGGACGTAGGGGGCATATTTCCACATTTTCATTAGGAGCATATGCTGGTGATGGGGTAGGCAGACTCATTCACACGTCAGAGTGTGTTGCAGGGACATTTGAAACAGACAATTTAAAGGCAACAAAGGTGGATGCAAATACAGTTGATGCAGTGTCAGTTCTTACAGAAAAGCTTGATATTTCCATGGGGACATCTCTAAAACAATAATTAAACATTCAATAATAATGTGGGTCCTACAAGTATTGGTGGAGTTGCTAGAACTGGTGCTATTTCATTCTTTATTGTTATGGGAGGACTATTATTCGTTGAGAATATTGCTCAGATGGGTGTTACGATGCCTGCTTTTGTTAAAAAATACTTACTTGTATTGAAAGAAAAGACGATGATGTTAATAGGAAGAAAGATGACGAAGGCAAGTAGAATATTGTAGAATGATAAACCACTTTTTTAATAATCATAGACATATAGGTGAGATATATGGTAAAATTTTCTCATCAGAAAAGGTGGTCACAAAAAGACGGAATCACCTTGTATAACCCTTGATATATCAACGTTTCTTCATGATGATGATGCAAATGGGGCAAAAACCATCTCAGAAAAAAATCAATCAAATGATGAGCGCAATGAACAAACAGGTAAAATAAGAAAACCTTATGAACCTTGTTATATCAACGTTTTGGGAAGATATATCTAAAAATCATAATAGAATCAAGTAGGAGAAGGATTATCTAGACTGTATCTTTCCTCTGATTTCTTATGATTCTTGGTTTATCTTTCATTTTTACACTTTAAACCACTTTTTCTGGATGAATGATTCAGTAAAGGTGGTTTTTTGTAATCCCTATTCTCCCATCCCCTACTTGGAAACTTGCCCATAGCAACGAATTGTGGATGGAACAGAATCCTAATTTAGTGGCGGAGGGACGTCACATGTTTAACTTAGAGGATCAGTATAAATTTAAGAAGATCGTGGAGATATATCGAACGAGGAAACTAACTCAACGAACAACAAAGGACTCCTTAGGGAGTTCACCTAAGAGTAACAGAAAAGTCACTATACGAATCAAATAAAGGTTTTAGAATAGGGAAGGTGAGAAAGGCTAGCACCTATCGTGTACATAGGAGATGGCTGTCAGAGACGGAAAAGGGGATATTACTTGGTCTCGGAGCTATTAGCTTTCTATCTGATTCCTAAGCTTTTCTTTGGTAAATAAAAAACTACTGAGTGATTAAATTTACTCAGTAGTTTCATTTTGTTAAGGGAAGATTTTCTTATTATTAGCTTGAATTCAATTTTCTTACAGCATTTTTCTGAATTCTCTTTAGTTATCTATTTATCCAGAAGTTTAAGTTCAAAACTCATTATCGTTCATGTAATTCACTCAGTAATTGTTCCTTCTTAAACGTGATATTATTTGATGTTTTATCAAAATGATAAATAATAATAATTTCTTCACCATTAGAATTAGAATCTCCTCTTAAAACACCAAAATCTCCATCACCGAAATCAATTATATTTGAATAAGAAAATTGAGGATATGTCTGCTCATTATCATAATAAACTGGGTTTGATTCATTATGACTACAAGTTGCAAGAGCAAGTATAACAGTTAAGATAACAAGAGTTATCCGAATTTTTCTTAACTCAGCTGAAGAATTATCGTTCATTCCAACCCCTCCTTATAAAATTATACAATCCCTTTCAATGAATTGATTATTTAATCGTTACTTTGTATTGTGAATTATTCCTAAAAAAACAATAATCTCCTATAAATGTAATGTAGTCAATAAAGTAGATAAAAAGATTATAGCTACCAATAAATTCTAAAATTTACACAATTATAAATAAGACTAGTTTACTGTCTTCACGAATGTATTAAGAGCATAGGATTCAGGCCAAAATACATGTAACTAAGAATTATATTAATATTTTTGGAGATGTTCGACTAAGATACCTGTAAAAATTGAGAATCCAATGAACCATGAACGTTTTTTAATCGGAGAAGCATTCAGGAGGTATGAATAAGTGAATATTATTACTTTGAGAGGGAAGGGGAATACGAATAGGAACAGAGTTTGATAGTAAGTGTTAACAAGAGATCTATATGAGGGGGAGAAATGGAAAATAGAAGAAAACTTATCGATTCGGAGTTGTAATTACAAATATAAAAAGGAATATCTCTTCGTTTCCTACATAACTATAGAGAGTGTACGAGATACTTTAAAAAGGTAAGGGGAGAATCTGTATTGAAACAAATCGTAATCAAAGAAAATATTAAATTCGCTAATAACTATTTATCCAATCTTCATGAAGAAGGAGTTATAGAACCTAATCGAAAAATTAAATATCAGCAAATAGTAAAAGTTAACTACCTCATTCAAAAATACAACTTGGAACCTAACCATAAAATTATCAATGAATATTACAATGATGAAGGGAATCTAGTTAAGCGTGTAGAACATACAGTAGAAGAATACATTCATAAATAAATTGATTAATTTACATAGAGAATCGATATTTGAATGTATGGATGAAGGAGCTGAGCCTAATGAAATATATTATTCCGGCATTTTTAGCATACTTAATTATTTGTATAATTGCTGTATTATCACCAGCATCAGAAGGTTATAATACGGTAGGTTGGAAATTGTTTGTTGGGCAACTTTATGCAATTCCTGTTGTAATCGTAGTAGCTTTGGTCACAGTATTTGTAAGCAAAAAACGTTTAAACAAAACGAATAAATAGGTTATGAATAATCATTTAATGAGTATTCATAACCTATTTATAAGGTTAATATATTTGCTTTATCGCTCACGGTAAAATAAGGTGAATTTACATATAATGGATTGATGTATTCTGACACCTTTAAATGGTCTAATCTTAGCTGCATTCATACTGTTAACTGTATCTGAAAAGGGTTTAATAAAAAATTTCAATATCAAAAAGAGGGACTTTCCAATGCACACGTAAACAACAAGCATAAACGTGGCGAGTGGATAATCTTATCTTTCTTTTTAATCACTCTAATGTATCTTGTGTATGTAAATTCTCTAAATTCAGCATATATTTTATTACCTTAATACATTTTGATGATATCCTTCCGTACAATCATGGAATGGAAATATCAACGTGAAACTAGAAAGCAATTATTATCCACATCAAACATGGTGGATAGTTTTTTATCTTCTACATTCATTTGGAGTAATTTAGTACCAATCACACTTAAGGAATATTACACTCATGTCATCAGTACTATTCACACAATCTAACATTTGGAATATTGCGAGGCCATTAATCATTACTGCTATTTCAATACTAACATCTTTGTGTTTTTTGTATTGGCATTTAATATTTTCAGATGATGCGAGTTTTGTGTCTTGCTGGTGTAGAAAAAACGAAAAGGCATTGGAGATAGAGTAAAAGACCATATAATAATCTTTTACTAAGAATACATATTTCCCTTAAAATGGCGAATTCGCTATTCCTTTAGAATAGTTGTGGAAAAATTTTAAAACCCGCCTATATAAGTCATAAAGGCGGGTTGTATGTTTTGAATGATTAACTGCTTAAGTTAACCAATTTGTTTTAGGAACAATTGGTTATATTGATTTAGCAGCATGTCCAATTCTTGGCTGTATACGATAGTTATTTGAGAATTAAGACCGTTTTTAGAAACGATTTTAATGAGCTCATTTCGTTTTTTTTCGATAAGCTCGAGAAATTCTAATCGGGTCACAACTGCTAGTCCTTTCTAAACATTAATAGAGAGGTGTTTTTACCTGATGTAATCTTATCCCTAAATATGTATGATACTTACAAATTTTATTATACTAGCTTGTGGAAATAAATTCAAACACTTATTCATTATTTTTAACTTTATGCTTTTTTTGAGATATTCACAATTCAGTAAATATCTTTTTCTTGGATCATTTGGTAGAATAAAGGTAAATTGCTATACATAGGAGTTGACATGATTGAGTGACGTTAGCATTTTACTAGCTTTTGGAGCGGGGTTCCTGAGTTTTATTTCTCCTTGTTGTTTGCCACTTTACCCAGCCTTTTTATCGTACATCACAGGGATGAGTGTCAATGAACTAAAAACAGAGAACGCTATGTTGCAGAAGAGAAGCTTATTTCACACATTATTTTTTTTATTGGGTTTTTCTCTAATATTTATCGCATTAGGATTCACTACTTCCTTTTTAGGTGAATTTTTTGAGAATTATCAAGATTTAATTCGCCAAATAGGTGCTATCATTATAATCTTTTTTGGTTTAGTGATTGTTGGAATTTTTAATTTTGAATTCTTAATGAAAAATAAACGAATTGAATTCAAAAATCGTCCAAGTGGCTACGTAGGTTCAGCATTAATTGGTTTGGCATTTGCTGCAGGATGGACACCTTGTACAGGGCCAATATTAACCGCAGTATTAGCAATGGGTGTTAATAACCCAAATTCCGCTATGTTATACATGATTGCTTATATATTAGGTTTTGCAATTCCTTTCTTTATTTTGTCTTTCTTTATCGGGAAAATGAAATGGATCAAAAAACATAGCCACCGTATCGTCAAAGCAGGTGGATATATTATGATTCTGATGGGAATTGTGCTCTTCTTTGATTGGATGACGAAAATTATCATTATTTTTACCAATCTTACTGGAGGTTTTCAAGGTTTTTAATTAGTATTCTAATAGCAATCCACTAATAAAAAACGGAAAATTCTGGTGAGTGGAATATTTGAATATCTTTTGATATTAAGGTACTCTATAAGAATATGTATTAATGAAAATTAACGAAGTGTGTAGCTGATTTTTTTGGTGTTATTTTTACTTGTTGTATGATTTAGGAGGGTTAAGAAATGGCCAGAATATTAGTAATTGATGATGCGAAATTTATGAGAATGACCCTTTTAAATATATTAAATAAAGCGAATCATATCGTGGTTGGCGAAGGGGAAAACGGTGAAGAAGCAATTGAGCTTTACCGTAAATTACATCCAGACATCGTTACTATGGACATAACCATGCCAATTATGAGTGGCATAGATGCAGTGAAAGAAATAAAAAAAGAGTTTCCACATGCAAAAATAATTATGTGCTCAGCAATGGGACAGCAAAAAATGGTTGTTGAGGCTATTGAAGCCGGTGCGAAAGATTTTATTGTAAAACCATTCGATGAAAATCGAGTGATTGAAGCGATTAGCAGGGTGAGTAATTAACTTTTTTTTGAAGGACAATGGGACAGTGCTTTAGCCAATCTACATGAAAGATATACATACATTATTAAGAAAGTAATTCAATATCCGATTCCGTACCGCCAATATTGTGATTAGATGAGAGTAGCGTGCTATAGGATGGATCATTCAAGGTGAATGATGTCGTTTTAATATTGTATTCGTTTGCGGTGAAGCCAAACAGTATGAACTACTATGGGAAAGAATTTTTGATAATTGTTTGTAGTAAGATATAATAAGGTCACAAGCAACATACCTTATTAAATAAAAGGAATGAATGGTTATGATTTATATATCATCAGCTGTGGCGTTACTTATGGCCATCACAGTACTTATTGTTCGTTTAAGAGCGTCAAAAAAACCGGTTAACTTGAAAAAAATAGTATTACCTCCGATTTTTATGAGCACTGGAGCTCTTATGTTTCTGTTTCCAATGTTCCGTTTAACTGGTTTAGAAGTCCTTGAAGCAGTGTTGGTGGGGATGTTATTTTCTATATTCCTTATTAAAACATCTAATTTTGAAGTTCGGAATAATGAGATTTATATTAAGCGATCAAAAGCATTTGCTTTTATTCTCATCGGATTACTTATTGTCAGATTGGTTGCTAAATATTTTTTAAGCTCATCAATCGAAGTCGGTCAATTAGGTGGCATGTTCTTTCTTCTTGCCTATGCAATGATTGTACCATGGCGGATTGGCATGTATCTTCAATATCGCAAAATCCATAATAAACATTTTGGAAACGGTAAAATCGCAAAAGTATAAATCCACTAAAAAAGCGGTAGCAACTATTGCTAGCCGCTTTTTTAGTGGATTCATAAAAACCTAAATGATTTAGTTAGAATAAAGAGTCTAAAGATCCAATAACGTTCATAGTCAGGAATACAACAAAATTAGAACCCAATGAAATAATCGGTGTACTGCTTGTCAAGATTTAGCAAAATGACTATAATAATAGTATTAAATATTTAAAAAATTCGGGGTGAATGACGTGCTTGAAGGTTGGTTTTTATGGTTTATCCTTGCATGGACGGTCATTTTGATCACATTAATGGGAATTGGCGGATTCTTCATGTTTCGCAAATTTCTTAAACGTTTTCCTAAAGAAGATGGAAAATCAGATATGGATTGGGAAGAATATTATGTAAGTCAAACTTCTCATTTGTGGACAAGTGAACAGAAAGAATTACTCGAAGATTTAGTAAGTCCGATTCCAGAACTGTTTAGAGATGTTGGTAGACAGAAAATTGCTGGTAAAATTGGAGAATTGGCTATAAAGGAAAAGTCAGAAACAATTACTCAGGATCTAGTTGTTAGAGGCTATATTATCGCGACACCTAAACGAGATCATAAGTTTTTACGAAAAAAATTAACCGAACGGCAAATTAACATGAATCCATATGAACATTTATTTAGTTGAACATGATGAAGTGGACAGTTTACAGGCTGTCTGCTTTTTTTGTCGTTTTTAGTAATTCTTTGATATGTAA
Organism: Bacillus cihuensis; assembly: GCF_000504145.1. Lineage (NCBI taxonomy): Bacteria > Bacillati > Bacillota > Bacilli > Caryophanales > Bacillaceae > Bacillus > Bacillus cihuensis. The sequence continues at coordinate 111,254 of NZ_KI632495.1, forward strand.
AATGTGGCGTAACCAACTATATCCGAGTTTTGGTATAATGGGGATACGATAAGGAACGGAGTGATTTTATGAAATTTATTCATACAGCGGACTGGCACTTAGGTAAAATTGTTCATGGTGTCCATTTGACAGAAGATCAAAGGCATACACTATGGCAACTAGTACATGTCATTGAAGAAGAGAATCCCGATGCAATTGTCATTGCGGGTGACTTATATGACCGTTCCGTACCACCTACAGAAGCCGTAGAATTGCTTGATGAAATTTTATATACAATTAATGTGAAAATGAATAAACCAATTATTGCGATTTCGGGAAATCATGACAGTGCTGAACGATTATCTTTTGGATCGTCTTGGTATCGTCATAGTAATCTATTTATCCAAGGAAAGCTTAATAAGGATTTAATGCCAGTTCAGGTAAACGGAGTGAATTTTTACTGTGTACCTTATGCGGAGCCTGGTGTTGTACGGCAAGTATTGCAAGATGATCGAATCACATCTCATCAAGATGCAATGGCCGCTATTACCTCGAAAATAGAACAACATATTAATCCAAATGAACCCAATGTTTTGGTTGGACATGCTTTTGTATTAGGCGGGAAAACAACGGATTCTGAGCGTGTTCTTTCTGTTGGAGGATCGGGATGTGTTTCTGCAGAAGTTTTTAATGCTTTCGACTACACGGCTCTTGGTCATTTGCATAGTCCTAATGCTCTCAATCATCCTAAGGTTCGGTATTCAGGCTCGTTAATGAAATATTCATTTTCAGAAGCAAAGCAAAATAAATCGATTTCAATTGTGGAAATGGAGGAAAATGGCGATTTTGATTTGAGATATCGTTCACTTTCCCCGAAGAAGGATATGCGAGAGCTGGAAGGCTATATGGACGAGCTTCTTGATTCATCATTCTATTTATCTCAAAGAACGGATGACTATTTGAAAATTACACTACTAGATGAAGGAGCAATTATTGATCCGATTAATCGCCTTCGAAAAGTGTATCCTAATGTTCTTCATTTAGAAAGAAAATGGGATTTGCTCGACATCCGCAGAAAAGAATCGTTTTCTTCTATTAAGGATGAAAAAAAATCAGAATTAGATTTATTTGAAACATTTTATGCTGAAATGACAGATCGTCAATTTGATCAAAAGAAGCGAGATCTAATGGCTTCAGTCATTAATGCTGTAAAAAAAGAAGGTGTATTGAAATGAGGCCACTTCGATTAATGATGCAGGCATTTGGACCATATGCAGGTAGTGAAATGATCGATTTTTCACAGCTAGGAAATCGAACAATGTTTGTAATTTCTGGGAAAACTGGAGCTGGTAAGACGACCATATTTGATGGAATAAGCTATGCAATATATGGGAAAGCAAGTGGTGAAGATCGAAATGGGCAGGAGCTTAGGAGTCAATTTGCAGCAGATGATCATTTGACAGAAGTAAGTTTGGAATTTATGCTCCGTGGAAAATTGTATTATATCTGGCGTTCTCCTCAGCAAGAGCGGAAAAAGAAGTCTGGTGAGGGGACGACGACGGTTACGGCGAAAGCAGAGTTATATGAAGTCAAATCGAACGATGAAAAAAAATTGCTAGGTGCAAATGTTCGTGAAGTGGATGAAAAGATTAAGAGTATTATTGGGATTGACGCAAATCAATTTCGTCAAATCTTGATGATTCCACAAGGTGAATTCCGAAAGCTATTAACTTCGGAAAGTAAGGAAAAGGAACAGATACTTCAAAGGCTATTTCATACCGAATTATATAAAACGATTGAAGACAAGTTGAAAGAAGAAGTGTCTGAATTAAAAAAGTTAAGCGAGAAAAGCAAGTTAGATAGAATTCGTTATATGAAAGAAATTATAGCAAGTGATAATGAAGAGCTGATAATCGAAATAAATCAAGATGAACCTACTGAGCAAAAGGTCCTGCCACTTCTAGAAAAACAAATAATAAATGACGAATTACAATTAGTTGAACTGCAAACTGTCATTGAAAAGAAACAAAAATCTCGTGATTCGCTTAAAGAAGAATTATTTCGTGCCGAAGAACAAATCAAACGATTTTTGGATTTAGAAAAATTAACCATAGAGAAAGAAAAATTAGAAGCTGTCAAAGTGGAAATTGATCAGCTGAAAATACAAATTTCTAACGCATACAAAGCAGCGAATGCTGAGAAACAAGAACAGTTTTATTTAAGAATTGGTAATCAAGTGAAAGAGTTACAAATGACTCAAGAGCAATTAGAAAAGGAACTTAAACAAAGTGAAGAAAAGAAAAAGAAATTGCAAATGCAATATGATGAAGAGTTAGCCAAGTCTAACAAACGAGAAGAAGCGTCGGTTGCAGTCCATCAACTACAGCAGTTGAAGGAATCAGTTGAAAATCTAACAATTCAAATTCAAAAGACATCACAATTGGAAAAGCAATGGCAGCAAACAGCTAGCCAAATGAATAAGGCAGAAACAGATCTCAGCTCGCTCGAAAAAGAAGAAGATGCTTTGAACGTTATTAAACAAGAATCGGAACAAGCGGCTATTCAAATTGCAGAATTGGAGCGGCAAAAGGATCTCAATGATCAAATTTTATTTGGAATAACTAAACTAATTGAAGTAACAACAACAATGAATCAAGCTAAACATGCATTAGATCGCAACCAGGTTATTCTGGCAACTTCAGTTAGCAAGCTTGAAAATGAAAAGCAGCAGTTGGACTTATTAAACAAAAAATGGCGTGAAAGCCAAGCTGGATTATTAGCACAAATGCTCGTCCATGGCGAAGCTTGTCCTGTGTGTGGAGGGGCGGAACATCCTAATCCTGCTCATTTTAAAGAAGATATGCCGAATGAAGCGGATATCGATAGACAAACGAATCTTGTCAGAGCTGCTGAACAGAAAAAAGCGCAATCAGAAACAGAATATTATCAAGTAAAATCACAATATGAATCAATCCGAGAGACATACAATGAGCGAGCAGCGGAAGTTCAAGAGCGAATTCCTGAAATGGACTTGAACAGCTTAGCTGAAAATGAAAATGAATGTAAAGAGATTAAAAGCGAATTGGCACGCCGATTAAAGACACTTGCAGATAAAAAAGCACAACTTGGGCAAATTTCCGAAAAGCTTCTTAAGTTAAAAGTGACTAAAGCTGAACTGAAACAGCGCTTGGCAGACTTGAAAAAAACTGAAGATTCTTCCCGTATAGCATATCTAGAGGAAAATGCCAAACTCACATCCTTGAATGATGCGGTACCGGATACAGTTCGGACGCCTGAAGGATATCAGAATGAGCTAAACAAAGCGATAACGCAACAAAGAATACTGCAACAGGCGTTTGAAAGCACTCAACATGCCTTGCTAACAGCAACAGAGCAAGTGACGATCATCCAAACTAAACGAAATTCCGTTGCTGAAGATTTGGAAAAAATAGTAGTTGAGCTTGATAAAGAGCGAATTCGTTTCAAAGAAGATTTAAAGAAGCAAGGGTTCGATTCTTACGGACAATATACTGCTTCAAAAAAAACAGAATCTGAATTAAATAATTTAGAGAATCAGGTTCAGGAATATGATAAACAATATCATACAGTAACTGGTCTGCATCATGATCTTGAATTGAAGTTAACTGGTGTTACTAAACCTGACATTTCTGGCTTACAAAAAACGATTCAAACTGTAGATGAAGATTTAGAGAAACATCGCAAATTGTATAATTTCATCTTTACATCAAAAGAACAGAATATCGTTATTCAAGAGAAAATCCTTTTGATTATCGAAGGTCAAAAAGAAATTGATGAAAAATATGCAGTTATTGGTCACCTCCATGAGATATCCAAAGGGCAAAATCCATTTCGTATTACTTTCGAACGTTATGTCCTTGCCGCTTTTTTAGATGATATTTTAAAAGAAGCGAATTTAAGACTAGTGAAAATGACAGGTGGACGATATCAATTATTACGGAAAGTGGATCCGACTAGAAGAAACATTCAAAGTGGATTAGAGTTGTCAGTGTATGATCAATATACAGGACAGGAAAGGCATGTAAAGACATTGTCAGGAGGGGAAAGTTTTAAAGCAGCATTGGCATTAGCTCTTGGATTAGCGGATGTTGTTCAGCAAAATGCAGGAGGAATCTCATTGGAAACGATGTTTATTGATGAAGGCTTTGGCACACTTGATCCGGAATCTTTAGATCATGCGATTGAAACCTTGATGGATATTCAAAGCAGTGGCCGTCTTGTTGGGATTATTTCTCATGTACCTGAGCTTAAAGAAAGAATTGACGCTCGTCTCGAAGTCATTGCAACTCAGAAAGGGAGCAGAACAGAATTTCAATTTTCAAATTAATACTAGATAAAAGAAGAAGGGCTATCACAGTAGTCATTTGAATTTCGAAGAGACGATCGTTCCAATGATCGCCTTAACTTTAGAACTCATCTTTTAACTACGGACACATTCAGTAGACAAACGCTTTATACTTGGTGAAGCTTTAAGGCTGTTAAAAATCAGCATATAGCGGATCAGTCAACGTTTTAACGAGCTTATCTAATCAACAAAATGAAAGAGTAGGACCTCACTAGTTCTAATATTAGTTCGAAATTTAGGAACTGTATATTAGAGTATGAGGTCCGACACTTCTCCAGTATTTAGCTTACATGTCGTGACTAGAATTGTGTTTTTGGCGACTGTGATTTCTGTTTTTTACTTTATGTGACCCGCTTAAAGGAGCGGGTTGTCCGGGATTATCCCCTTTGGGAGCATTTTTCCTTATATCTTTTCCATCATTTTTGTTCATGTGTGATCCCTCCTCTTATCAATTATGATGAGCAGGAATATATAGAATATACACGATTTCACTTTCTAATTATCGTATAATCTTTGTCAATAAGTAAAACCTACTCCTATATCGCAATTTTATAATTTAAAAAGGAGTGGGCAAAATTGCAAGATAAACAAGATAAAAGGCGTGCATTTCAGGCAGCCGATCAAAGCTATAAACAAGTGCAAGAAGCAATACATGGAATTGTTAAAGAGGGACCAGATTATGGAAGTCAACTTAAACATGTGAAGCAAGAAATGAATGAAGCATATCAACAAATTGAAAGTGCGCTGCAAGTTGCCTCAGAGCATCAGCGGGAGCAACTGCAGCAGTATCAACAGGATCTTCAAAGTATGCTCGATGAAGTCGAACAATCGTAATAAAGATTAATCCAGGACACTATTTACAATGGTGGCGAATTTTGAAGAACTTTCTTAATGAGTACGTATAACTGCCAATTAGATGGGTAATATTAGCAAGTCATGAAGCCCAGTTCCCATCTCCTTCATACAAAAGTAACCGCCAGCTGAACGTTTTACTGGCGGTTTTTTGATTACTGGTTTTTCTTTCGCTTTTTATTATTTTGTTTTTGTTCTTCTGTCAAAGGTTGTGAAATTTCTTCGGTATATCCTGCCACACTCCCATTTGCCTTAGCTGCATTCAATCTAATAATATTCTCCGCTTTACGTTTAGTCATGTAGATCACCTCCACTTATAGCATTAGTCATAAATGGGGTTTCTATGTAGATATAAACATTGATAAAAGGTAGAACAGTCCGTAAAAGATGATCTTTACAGAACGTTTCTAATTTGTTGGATTATTTATTAGATGACACAAAATGTTTAGCAAATAAAATCACAAAATGATGATTAAAATAAATCGGTTTTAAGTTCTCTAAGAATCAAAAGCACACCAATACCATACACAATAGAGATGGCTAATGAACTAGAATAAATGCTTGACTAATAAGGAATCCTCCTGAAATTAGAGAAGAAAGACGGTTACCTAATTTAACAAATTAACAAAGTCTGCTTATATATATCCACATGTAAGACAGAAAATGTGAGCCTCCTAATAACCCGATCGTGAAAGGAAGATATTCAGGTATATGCATATACGCAATTATAAAAAAGGGGGTACATGGAAAAATGAGTTAATATTTCTTCATCGTTATTTTACCAGGTAGATCTAAATAAATTATTTATAGTATGGAAAAGTTTTTAAGGAGGAGCAATGCTTGCTGTAAGCATTTTTGCAAGTATGAAACTGATTATATTCATCAAAAATTAGTATGGTATTAAAATTGGAACTATTACTAATTCAATTCCAATTCTAATGGTATGGAGAGAAGTGATTTTTCACCTAACCACTTTCGACATCAAAAATAAATTTGACCACCAACCGTCGATGAAATATGAAAAGTTGTAGTGGAAAACTAATTATAAGAGGGATTACATATGATATATTTCGAATTGGAAAAATTTCTTTAGGTAGAGGGAAATATTATGTTCACTTTACGAGGTCTCCTATTGATATAGCAATCAATTCAAAGATGTGGGTCGATTTCAACCGCGTAGTTCTCTATGAATGTTCGTTTGAAGTGGATGATTTATATTCCATGATGGATTTTACTTTAGATACAGAAGATAGGGGGGATGAGTTACAGGGAAGATTGCCAGTGGGGTTCCATTTTGAGGCAGATCGAATCTTTTAGTCTAGGTTGATACAAATCCAACTTCCGAACGGTTCGGAACATCGTTTTAAATGATTCGGAACGTCCTTGTGAGCTATTCGGAGGTTCCGATCATTTCGGAACGATGTAATAGGTAGTAGACACAGACTATGCAATAAACCAATTTGAAGGAGGAAAACTAATAACGAAATTTAAGTTTGACCACAGCGAAGATCAACACAAAAGGATTAGATTCACATAAAATAAAGGAAAACTTGAGTTCTGGGGTTGGTACTAATGGAACATCCTAAAAATAAAAGCAATAATAGACAAGATTTCAAAGATAAAAAAAGTAAAAAAATTTTAGAACTGGAAAAAGAAATTGAATTGGGGTTGTGGATTCAAGTAATAGGTCAGATTATTGAAGTTAAAGGCTTATCAGGGCTTTTGCATATTGAGGAAGATGCAAATTCATCAGGGGAACAACAAATACTAACTGGTGCATTGATTAGGACGATTGGCCAAATATTAGAGGCTATTTCTGTATCAAGTCAAATAGGGGAAACCGATATAATAAAACTTCTGCGAGAACAAAAACTCGCTATTACAGGAGATTTTCTTGTGTCAATTGGTTCAGCTTATGAAGTAGCCGGGGGAATCCGTGTACTTCAAGAGGAATCAGTCGAAACACCTCACATTGTTCTATAAAGAAAATAACCAATCTGACACTTTGTAAAAAAGTTAACATTCAGTTAATAAAGAGAAATATGTACTACGATACTGATATAAGGTACAGATTTGGCGTGAAAGGTTACTGCACAGTTCGAATAAATAGTGATTGAGAGGATTTGAGATTAATATTATGAAAGCTAATCCAGGGGATTAACTGCAGCTGATTAGTGAGGTTTATTTTAGGAATACCTTTGGGCTTGTATAAACGATTCATTAACTCGGAGCATATTACGCATCTCGCCCTAATGAAAAGTGGGTAACTGATATTACGTACAGAAACTGTATTTGTCTGCCATCAAAGACCTATATAATAATGAAATCGTTGCCTACCAAATTAGTAGACGTAATGATAATAAACTAGTTTTGGATACGTTTAAAAAAGCCATAAAATGAAGGGACGTGTATTGGTATCCTTCTTCATAGTGATCAAGGATACCAATACACGTCCCATAACTATAAACAGGTACTCATAAAATATAAAATGAAAGCTAGTATGTCTAGAAAGGGAAACTGCTGGGATAACGCTAGTATGGAAAGTTTTTTCAGTCATTTAAAAACAGAATGTTTTAACCTTGAATTGCAGTCTCTTATAGCGATATGTAATAAGCTCATACGTATTCTTTTTACAATTGGTACAAAACAATGTGAATTTAGTGAAGAAAGAATGTTGAAGGATATTCCATATTTGGCACCATTACAGAATGCAGTATAGGGTTCATTAGTTGCTAATCAAAAGGTTTTTTAGGAATTATTATTTAGGTATTTGAAGCACGGATTAGTCAGTAAAACAACTAAAGTACGGACTTTGATCCTGTCGGTTAGCATCACTGACATCCACCTCATGGAAAAGTTGGACGAAGGAATTTTGGAGCATAGACTCTGTGAGACATGGGAGGGTTGACCTCCATAAGACATGTGGACATCCACCAGTGTAAACGTACTTTTACTAGTTATCTATTTTTTGGATAGAGTTGGCTAAGTAGCTAAAGTCCTTTTTTCTCTACAGTACCAAAATTGCCCTTACTTTCAACTTACATCCACCGATTTAATGGCTATCTAATACAGATCATAATGAAATCTTAAGAATAAGCGAGGAATCCAGAGTTATTCCTTTCTTTATAGAGGGAGTTTAGTTAAAGAAGAACTGAAAGAATAAATAAAAACAGCCAGATAGGCTGTAAAAAATCCAAATTATTGAAAAAATTAATCAGATTTATGGATAGTTATATTAATTCCAGTTTTTCTCTATAAATTGAATTGCAGGTTGTAAATTTGTTCTGTTAGCAATTGAAATGACAGCGGGAACCACAGTTGGGTCCGTTTTGGAGAAATTAGGAATCCGTGGATTTAACCGAAAAAAACGATTTCCTAGAAGCAGAGAACTGACCATGGATTCATAGTAACCGGATCCACTAGAGATAATCTGAAGAAATGGCAGTAAAGGTTCATTGGGCGATCGGTCCAAAAGAACTCCCCAATTTGGGGGAAGGTTCTTCATATTTTCGGGGCGTATGTTATCCGCACTCACCATCCCCCACCCCTCCGTATCTCTTCTTAATTGAGTCGGCTCCTCACCTGTTCCAATGGATAATACCGCAATTTGATCGAGCGGCTGTTTGGCTTTCCCCACTGCAAACGCGATACTGGCTGTACTGGGGTTAGTTGCAACTGTATACCCATCCACGTAGTTTTGATAGGCTCTTTGCGTCGCGGGAGCACCACTGCTCCGTAGTATTACATCACTCGCTTTCTCATTAAAATAGGGAGAGCCAGGAAAGTTGTGGAATAACACAGGAGTCCAACGATTCAGCTCCGGTGAGAATAAATGAAATGCAGGGACAACAATTCGTCTTTTTAAGTCTTTGAGGAGAAGATCTGGTGGAAAAAATGTTTGTACTGCTTTAATGAAACCAGAATATGGTAATTGTTGGTTGAAAACAGGTCCACCTGGTCGGGAAACGCTGAATGCCGGCAGGATTTTATCCTTAAAAAATTGGAGTGTCTCCTTTGGCGATCTTCCACTTGCTAACGCAAGGGCAGTGAATGAACCGATTGAATTTCCCGAAAAAACATTGGTTCGACTAATTAATTTTGGGTTTTGCTGAGCCAGTCTGTTCAAAAGTTGTAAACTTAATGCACCTAAGGTACCGCCTCCATCAAAGGACATGATCCGATATTTTGTCAAAGTTGATTTCTCCTTTCTAATCTGATCACAAGTATCATTAAGTATATGTTTATTACGTGTCTTGTATGGGTATGAATTTCCTTTCTCCTTTCAATAACGTTTTTGTGACCATTGGTACAGGATTTCTTATAGTAATTGTTGATTTTTTGTTCACGTCATATGTTGTTCAATACGAAGAGGTATTGTGAGGAATTCTACTTAAACAAACGGGATGCTTTACTTTAAATAGAAGTAGAACCCTATTCTTATTCAAGTAACTGGCATGTTAGTTCATAAGGTTGTTGAAAATTTTGTGGTTATGAAGAGAAAAGACCCTTAGATTAGAATCCAGGGGTCTAAAAAGCATTCTAATTATGAGCCTTTTCTAGAGCCAGTTTAACACCAAAACCTATTAGTATGGTACCTGTTATTCCTTCAATAAACGTTTGGGTTCTAGGCTTTTTCATAAAAGCACTAATCTGGTTAAGTAAATAGATATAGAACAAAAACCAGACGGCGGTTAAAACGGAATAAGTTATTCCCATTAATAGAAACGGTAAAAAAGTATTGCTTCCCGAATCCACGAACTGCGGCAAGAAGGTTAGGAAAAAGATAGCGACTTTTGGATTTAGGATGTTGGTAAGGAAACCTTGTTTAAAACAAGACTTGCTTTCATACTTACTTTCGAAAGTCATTTCGGTGGTGCTTGCTGCTTTCTTGTTCTTTAGTGCCCATAATGTCTTGATGCCTAGATAAATTAAGTACACAGCACCGACGTATTTGAAGACAGAAAATAATAAAGCCGATTTCACAATAATTGCTGAAAGACCTACAACAGCAGCCAATGTATGAATTAGTAGTGCACAACAAGTACCAAACATTGTTTTAAAACCTCCTGTTCTTCCAGCAGTGAGGGTATTTTTTGTAGCGATAGCAGTATCAGGACCAGGTAAAATAATGAGAAAAATACACATAATTAAAAACAAATAAAAGTTTTCCATTTTTATTAACCACCTTTCCAAGTATTATTCCTTAATTCTTGTTAAACTTAATTTACCATAAACATTTTAAAAAGTGGGTTATTTTCAAGAACAACTTATCTTCAGCTAATGAAGCAAATTATCTGAAGAAGACATTTTCAAAAAAGGGAATTGTGTCTTTGGAAAATAGTGAAGTGAATGTTGAATTTGAGAAAAAAAGTTTTTACAAAAAATTGTTTAAGGGATTTATAATAGTTGGTTTGTTATTTGTTGCAGTGGTCGGGTATGGAGTTTATTGGGCATTCTTTGATATGAAAAGGTTACCAACGGGAGAATATCTTACAGAAGAAAAATCAACTGATGGAAAATACACGTTAAAAGCATATGTAACCATGGGGGGCTACATCTTCTTATTCTGTTCGTGGTGAGTTGGTATTTAATCGAAAAGGAAATAAAACAAAAAATATCTATCGGAATTATCGATAAGATACTGCAAATATTATTTGGACATACAATAATACAGTGGTAATAAACGGACATATATTAGATGTGCCAAATGATAATTTAGATTTTAGAAATCAGTGATAATGCCCTTTTATCTTCAAGTAACTGCAAGGTGAGTTCAATTAGAAAATGGTATGATACTAATCAGTGATGTTAATCATTTGGACTACCTCTGAACGTTAAAAGGGAATACAATATAAATAAAAAGGTGATTACAATGAAAAAACTAAAAAGTATACTGTTTTTGTTTCTTGGATTTATATCCCTTGTGATTGGCATTGCAGGGACTGTGTTACCTGTTCTGCCGGGCGGTCCGTTTTACTTATTTGCTGCTTTTTGCTTTGCAAAAAGTTCCAAGTCGATTGAAAACTGGTTCAAAAGCACCTCATTATATAAGAAATACGTTGAAGCATTCCTACAAAAAAAAGGGATGACTCTAAAAGAGAAAATTAGAATCAATTTAATTGCCGATTTCTTCATCGTAATTTCTGTGTTTTATGTGGATATCCTTTTAGTGAAAGTCCTGTTGGTAGTGAGCGCCCTCTACAAACATTATTATTTCATTAAAAAAATTAAGACAATTGACCGAAACAGGACGAAACAAAGAGCTTCTTGAAAACTTACTTTGACGAATGGGTGCTTTACTTGATTAATGAGTAAACCCTTTTTCTTATTGAAGTAACGGGGCAATTTAGTTAAAGAAGAAACTCAAATAGCATAGCCTGCAAAAAATAAAGCAAACTAAAATAGTGGGTGCCAATAACAAAAAAATACGGAAAAGATACTACTCTGATATCTTTATATAGTGCATTTATAATTGTTGGCATCCTAGTGAAATAACTAAATCAAACTACAAGGGTGGTGAAAAAATGTCTAAAAAGAAGAATAAGCAATTTAAGAATAATAATGCTCTACCTAAAACAGATGTAGAATTTGCGCATGATGGACTTGAAAAAGTAGCATTAAAAGCCCAAGAAAGCAAGAATAAATAAACATATGTGACAGTCCAACTGCCTCTCAATTAAACTTGATGTTTTTGGGGGATCCTAAAATTAATCGTCATAAGCCCGTCTTTTTATTTTAGGTCATACAAATGGAATTAACGGGTGCAAGAGTTAAACAGGGGTTGCTGCGGCAATCCTTTTCTTTTTGTACTAACGGGCAGGTAGGTTGAAGAAGGAATTTGATTTTATTTCTTGAATATCTAATTTAATCGAAAAATTAAAGAAAGAGAAGGGAACGAGTTTATTATGATGATAAAAGGCTTCGGGGGAATATTTTGGAGGACTAAAAATCTAGATGCTATAAAAAAATGGTACAGTGAAGTGCTGAAGATTGAAATAGATAATTGGAATGGGACTATTATTAAACCCCATTCAGAAAATGAAACTATCTTTTCTTTCTTTACTGAAGATGACCTTTACTTCCCAACAGAACAGCAAGTGATGTTAAATTTCCAAGTTTATAATCTAAACGAGACTATTAAGCATCTTGAACAAATTGGTGTACCAATTGTAAAGGAAAAAGAGATTAGTGAATTTGGTAAATTTATTTGGATTAAAGATCCTGAAGGTAGACTGGTTGAGCTATGGGAGAAATAACGGGTTGTAATTATTCATATTTTGTTGAACAAACGGGTGCTTGAGCGAAACAAGGAGTTGTAGTTACGGCTCCTTTTTCTTGTTCGACTACGAAGCAGTTTAGCATTCCTTTAGATCGCTATTTTTCAACTTTGAAAAAAATAATAGTGCTCCTCAGTAAGATATGAGTTTAGGGGAGTTTGAATTGTGTGAATCTTTTTAAGCTATTTGTTTATCAAGTCGTTTTTTCTATTATTGGTATGGTAAATAATTATTTTTTTAGGGAGTTTTTATATGAACACTTCCACATTAATAATAAATTTATTATTTCATTAATTAAGACACCTATTGATTTGATAATACTTTATTACACCTTTCGGTTATATTTCTTATTGAAAACTAAGCTGAGATACAAGATTTTAATTCACATAGGTGCTTTTATTGTTGGGGCATTAACTTTAGGGTTATTAACTAATTATATAGTTATGTAAAAATCTTAAGGTTCAACGAATGATTTCTTCTTCAACTATTGCGTAGCTATAGCATGATAAGGGGGTGCTACGGCAGCCTTTTTCTTATTGAACAAACGGGTAGTTTAGTTTAAGAAGGAAGTGGTAAAATATGCTATCATTTAATAAAATAAGAATACTTAATAAGCTGGTGGTATCCGATGGAATGGATAGAAGGTAAAGATAGTAAAGATATTGAAAATCTCTTGGATAAATTTGGTGGTTTTCATGATAGTTGTTTAAAGGAATTATATATGTGGACTGACAGTTATGTGGATGAGAATTTATCGATGGGGGTATCAACAGAACTGGATACTAATGTACGAATCCTTTTCCAAAGGCAGTTTCGTGACCCTTCCGCAATTGAGTTATTATTTGAAGGTGTAACTCAGTTTCACATTGTTCCAAGTCCAATTAATTACGATTCAATCATTTATGATGCAAAACTGATTTTACATAAAGGTTTATTTTATTGGGCTGATGCCTATGATTGGGAACCTGAAGACTATTCTCTTCATACAAATAGCTGGATTTCTGCCAAGAGTTTGAAATGGCGGGACGCTAGTTCATGGATGGGGAAACAAAATAGATACGGTGTAATAAATAAAGAGTAAAGGGTTTCTTATTAAACTAACAGGTGCTTGTGCGGCCGAGCCTAGGTCGTATCATATAGCGGGGGGGATTCCCGTCGAGAAAGAACTAGCCATTCACTCGTAGCGAGTCTTGGAGGGCTAATGGTAACATTAGCCTTTAAGCGTAGACAGTTAGGTGGCGGGCCGAAAGCCAAATGGTTGAAGGGATTGAGCTCCATAATGTTAGTAAATCGAGAGGGCTGATGCCTTAAGCACAGCAGAAAGCTATATTTTATCCATCGTTAAAGGCAAGAAGGATAAAACCTCTCTGGAGTCAGAGACCTTGGCACGTCACACATTGATATGATACGGCAACTCGGGAGACCCTACCGGTCTTTTCTTCTTATAGAAGAGTATGGTGTACAAGCGATAATAAGCAAGGAAGCCAAATGCCGTTGTAGGGAGTCGGATAGCAGCGTAGTACCAATGAAGTTGGGTAATGCCGATGGAGGAAAGGCTGCTACCAAGTTATCACCCTTACTAGGGACACATTTACTACACGCAGAGGTAGGGATAATAAATGGAAACAAAACTATTAAGGATAGCAGAATTAGCAAAATCTGAACGGAAGAGATTACCTATATTTTGTGAATGGTGACTAGGAGGAGCCGTGTGCGTAAATAGCGCAAGCACGGTTCTGTGAGGGGGGAGGAACACAATCTACCGCAAGGTAGAGAGGTTCCCTTCTACTCGACTAGTGAAAGAGGAAATAAGTAATATTATGATTGAAATCATATTTTAGCTATTCCATTATAGGGAGCGAATATGGAGTAACGTAGTTGGGAAATTGTCAGGCTTCTTAATAAAAGTGAGACAAAAATTTGAAAACTATTTTTCGTCGACAAGATATCCCCATAATTCTTCTACACTTATATTTTCAAAGCCCTTCCAATCTTCAAAGCTACATGTGTAAGACATTAGTGACAATTGCCCATACTTTGGATCCTTTGATTGATCTTATATTTGCTCTATGTTTTACAGTTTGTTCTGTAATTATTGTAGGAGCATGCTTATTCTTCAGGTTAAGAAAAAGTGATAGAGCATGGAGTAGTATACAGAACGCTGATTTAGGTTATATTCTAATCCAAATCATGCCCCTTTTATTGAATGGGTTGAAAGTTGTTTGGGGGTGATTTAAGTCTTTTTAGAAAGCTCTTTTCGTAAAGAATGTTGTTTTTAGCAAGAAACCAATTCGAACAGATGTTGATTGTAGTGGAAGGTGCGAGACTCCTGCGGGAAAAGCGTGTTGAGGGAGACCCCGCAAGTGCAAAGCACTGAGGAGGCTTCTGAGACCGCCCGCGGAAAGCGAGGACCTGCAACGGAAATCAACCCGGGTATTAGTGTAAAAATGATTGAAAAGTAACAAAGTATGTGAAAACAGCCTTTTAGAAAGAGAATCACTTTAAATAAAATTGACCACATGTTAACTATACTTTGACCACATAATTGACCACATAACTTCCGAATCAATGTGAAACGTTATAACAAAAAAACTAATAGACTGTTTAAGTTTATATAGGGAATACTATACATAATAAGGAAGTAAATAATTACGAAACAGATTAATATAAGTAAAACTTATCAAAAACAATAACTTTCTTGTTATTTACTTATATTCATTTCTATATTACTATTAGTTCGTAAGAAAAGTTTTGATGGGAGAAGATTCAAACTTTTCGACAAAAAAGGGGTTTTTTTATATAGTTGAAAAAGAACATGGTAATGTGGGGATTTTTACTTAACATGTTATAATTTTTCATGTTCAAATGATTTTCGTATAGTTTTTTAGGGGGTAATATTCTGATGACAAAAAATGATGTGTATCAATCACGCTCTTCTTTTGAAATCGATGGAAAGCGCTATAACTATTATAATTTGGAAGCGCTTGAGAAAGCAGGAGTTGGAAACGTTTCTCGTCTTCCATATTCCATTAAAGTTCTGCTTGAAGCGGTACTACGCCAAGTAGACGGCAGAGTTATTACAAAAGAACATGTCGATAATTTAGCTAAGTGGGGGACTAGCGAATTAAAAGACATTGATGTACCATTCAAACCTGCACGTGTTATTCTACAGGATTTTACAGGGGTACCGGCTGTTGTTGATCTTGCATCTTTGCGCGGTGCAATGGCTGCTCTTGGGGAAGATCCTGATAAAATCAATCCTGAAATTCCAGTTGATTTAGTTATTGACCACTCCGTCCAAGTAGATAAAGCAGGTACTTTAGATTCACTTGCAGTGAATATGGATCTTGAGTTTGAAAGAAATGCTGAGCGCTACCAATTCCTTAGTTGGGCTCAAAAATCATTCAATAACTATCGTGCAGTTCCGCCGGCAACTGGGATTGTTCACCAAGTTAACCTTGAGTATTTAGCCAATGTTGTTCAATCTGTTGACACTCCAAATGGGGACTTAGAAGTATATCCAGACTCTGTATTTGGTACAGATTCTCATACAACAATGATTAATGGTATTGGAGTTCTTGGATGGGGCGTAGGTGGAATTGAAGCAGAAGCAGGCATGCTTGGCCAACCTTCATACTTCCCAGTACCTGAGGTTGTTGGAGTAAAACTTACAGGTGAACTTCCAAACGGAACTACAGCTACTGACCTTGCATTAAAAGTGACACAAGTGCTTCGTAAACATGGAGTAGTTGGTAAATTTGTTGAATTCTTTGGGGCTGGAGTATCTAAACTTCCATTAGCAGACCGTGCAACTATTGCAAACATGGCTCCAGAATATGGTGCTACTTGTGGTTTCTTCCCAGTTGATGAAGAAGCAATTGATTATCTTCGTCTGACCGGTCGTGACGAAACTTTAATTCAAGTAGTTGAAACATATTCTAAAGCAAATGGATTGTTCTTTACACCTGACAAAGAAGATCCAATTTACACTGATGTAATTGAGCTTGATTTATCTGAAATTGAACCGAATCTTTCAGGTCCTAAGCGCCCGCAAGATTTGATTCCACTTTCTCAAATGCAACAATCTTTTAAAGAAGCGCTTAATGCTCCTATGGGGAACCAAGGCTTTGGTTTAGGGTCTTCTGAGATTGATAAAGAAGTAACTGTGAATTTCGCAGATGGTCATGAGTCCAAAATGAAAACTGGGGCAATCGCAATTGCTGCGATCACAAGTTGTACGAATACGTCTAACCCGTATGTTATGCTTGGCGCCGGCTTAATTGCGAAAAAAGCGGTAGAAAAAGGCTTAACTGTTCCTGACTATGTAAAAACATCACTAGCACCTGGGTCTAAAGTTGTTACTGGCTATCTTCGTGATGCTGGTCTACAGCCTTATCTTGATCAATTAGGCTTCAACCTTGTTGGTTACGGATGTACAACTTGTATTGGAAACTCGGGTCCACTTGCTCCGGAAATCGAAGCAGCCATTGCAGAAGGCGATCTGCTTGTAACGTCTGTGCTTTCTGGTAACCGTAACTTTGAAGGACGTATCCATCCATTGGTTAAAGCAAACTACCTAGCATCACCAACGTTGGTTGTAGCATATGCTCTAGCTGGAACAGTGGATTTTGACCTCCAAAACGATTCATTAGGTAAAGATAAAGACGGTAATGATGTTTATCTAAAAGACATTTGGCCATCTCAAGATGAAGTAAATGCTGTTGTTAAAGCAACTGTAACACCAGAATTGTTCCGAAAAGAATACGAAACCGTATTTAACGATAACAAGCGCTGGAATGAGATTCAAACAAGTAATGAAGCATTGTATACATTTGATACAACTTCAACATATATTCAAAATCCGCCATTCTTTGAAGGAATGTCACCAGAACCAGGTACAGTTGAAGCACTTTCTGACTTACGTATTGTAGGTAAATTCGGTGATTCAGTTACAACGGACCATATTTCTCCTGCAGGTGCTATCGGTAAAGATACACCGGCCGGTATTTACTTACGTGAAAATGGCGTAAAACCACGTGATTTTAACTCATATGGTTCACGACGAGGCAACCATGAAGTTATGATGCGTGGAACATTTGCAAACATTCGTATTCGCAACCAAGTAGCTCCTGGTACAGAAGGTGGTTATACTACTTACTGGCCAACTGGTGATGTTATGGCTATTTATGATGCTTGTATGAAGTATAAGGCAGATGGTACTGGTCTTGCTATTTTAGCCGGCAAAGACTACGGAATGGGAAGTTCACGTGACTGGGCAGCAAAAGGTACAAACCTTCTAGGCATTAAAACAGTAATCGCTGAAAGCTTCGAACGTATTCACCGTTCTAATCTAGTGTTAATGGGTGTTCTACCACTTCAATTCAAAGCAGGTGAAAATGCTGAGACACTTGGCTTAACGGGTAAAGAAGCAATTGATGTTCAAATTGATGAATCTGTAAAGCCGCGTGATATCGTAAAAGTTACAGCTACTGATGAAGCTGGAAACAAAAAAGAATTTGAAGTACTTGTTCGATTCGATTCTGAAGTTGAAATTGACTACTACCGTCATGGCGGTATTTTACAAATGGTATTACGTGGTAAATTAAAAGGGTAATTTCACCTTAATAAAGAGGATGTCCTAGAAAGAGGAGACTTCGCCTGCAGCACACAGTTTACTGAATGTTGCATGGCGGGGTCCACCTTTAAAAAGGGGCATTCTTTTTTATTAATGTCATATCTATAAGGAATCTACTTATTCGTAATCTGCTCATTAAAAACCTTTATTACTTCAATGAATATTGGTAAGATATAGTCGATACCAAATACTAATTAAATTATCCAATAGAATTAGGTGAATACATATGTACAAAAGAATAATGGCAGCAACTTTTTTACTTGCGCTTATTATCGTTGTTATTGTTCAGGCTATGGACACAAGAGAAGAACGAGAAGCAGAAAATGGTGGCTTTAGCAATCTTAGTAGCGGCCAAAAGGCACCCGACTTTGAATTGGCAACACTAAATGGTGAGACGGTAAAGTTATCGGATTATCGTGGAAAGAAGGTCATGCTCAATTTTTGGGCTACTTGGTGTGGACCGTGTCGTGAGGAAATGCCTGATATGGAGGTATTTTCAAACGGATTAGGTAAAGATACGGTAATACTTGCGGTTAACATTGATTCACAGAATGATGTTCAAACTTTTGTCGATGAAATGGGCGTTACTTTCCCAATCTTGCTTGATTCTCAAAACATAAAAAATGCTGTAAATAAGCGGTATAAAGTTTCGGCTATGCCAACTACATATTTTATTGATAGCGAAGGCCTTATAAGCCGGAAACATATTGGTCAAGTTTCTCTTCAGTCAATGGAAAAATTTATTGCGGATATGAAATAAGAATGTCTATGAAAGGGTCAGATCTAAACACTCTATACACCGTTTATCGTGTCATCATCACGTCTTAAACGATATATAGATGTTTGGGATCTGGTCCTTTTGTTTAGGTACTTTTTACAGCTAATTGAATTTTTTGAAAGTTCACTTATAAACCACTTATTAATTGGTAATAGTAATGTTAAATACAATTGGGTAGGTGGGTGAAGGGTTTGAAACGAAAGAAAAAGACTTTTGCAGAGTTAATTAACGAAAATAAACAAGAGTTGTTGCAAGATGAGGATCGTTTGGCAAAAATTGAAGATCGTATTGAGCGGAGACATTTACAAAAAGCAGAGTAATATTTAACAAATAATTCCGGTAATGTTTACTTATCCTTCGGTCATCCTATTCTTGAGGAGGGGAAAATTGATGAGCAATCCAAAAAAAGATTCCAAACATTTTGCACCGAATCAAATTGGAATGAAATCTCGTTCTGCAGGTGGAAATAAAGGTAAACAAATGCAAGATCAAAGCGGCCAGCACCCACAAGTTATTCAAACGAAGGGTGAATAGTAAAATTAGTTTACATAAAATAATTATGTAAACTAATAAAATTTATTTTTTATTAGGAGGCCATTTCGATGAATTATAAGCATAATCCTGATGATCGCAGTGATAACGTAGAAAAGCTTGAAGACATGATTCAGAACACAATGGAAAATATAGAAGCAGCTGAAGAAACATTGGAGTTTGCTTCTGGAGATGAAAGAAATGCGATAAAAGAAAAAAATCAGCGAAGACAAGAAAGTATAGAGTCTTTTAAAAATGAAATTCAAGATGAAAAACAAGCCAGAGAGAATGGATATGAATAAATAACTTCGAGTAGTAAATAAAAAGGAGAAAGAAGAAATTCTTTCTTCTTTTTTTATGGAAAAAAGAGGGCGGTTCTTCCAAACGAGAAAAAAATCGACTTAGTATGATAAGATGGAAAAGAATTTGTTATTGGAAGATGGGATAAGAATGAATACAAGGAATAAACATCAACATCATGATTATGATGTAAAAATAAAAGAATTAACGGAAGAGATTAATGAAAAAGGGTATATAAATGACTTACATAAAATCATGGCACTTTTAGCTGAGATTGAAAACATTCAATCATTAGCTTCTTATCAATCTGAGTTATTTAGTATGCTTGCTAAAAGCCAGAAGTTTCTTCATGGTGAGGACTCACTATATGAAACATGGCTCAGAGAAGCAGTCCGTTCTGATGCGAACAATAAG
Source organism: Bacillus cihuensis (assembly GCF_000504145.1). Lineage (NCBI taxonomy): Bacteria > Bacillati > Bacillota > Bacilli > Caryophanales > Bacillaceae > Bacillus > Bacillus cihuensis. Next base: position 131,404 of record NZ_KI632495.1, read on the forward strand.
CGGGCGAATGAGCTCCTTGTAAGCTCTGGTTGGAAGAAATATAGTGAAGTGTTCTCTGTTATTGAATTTCCGCTAATACGTGAAACAGATAATCGAACAGCAAAGAAAAAAGTAGCTGAAGAATATATTTATTTATGTGGGAAATACATGGAAAGTATAATGGAACAGCGTAGCAAACTTGAAGAATCACTTAAACAGGCAAATAATCATGTTGAGGATGGAACCATCAAAAACTACAAAACAGCTATTACTTTGCTTTCAGAAGCATCAGAAGAGCTTACAGAGCTCCTTCAGGCTGCAAAGGAATATGAGGAGTCCATCTCAGGTGTATTCCATACAGCGACACACTTCAACGATATGAAGGAACATTTGGATCGTGTAATGAAAGTGAAAAAACAGTGGAATGCTTTATTTCAAACGAGCATGGACGTCTTACCTCAACCTAAAGATGCACTTGCCGAACTGCAATCAATGATTGGATTAGCTGAAGTGAAAAATAGAATGAATGAATATTATCGTTTCTTGCAATATCAAAATAAAAGAAAAGAACTTGGTCTGCAAATTAGAGATGAGTTAAGTCTAAATATGGTGCTAACCGGGAATCCGGGAACAGGCAAAACGACCATTGCTCGCCTCCTTGCTAAAATTTATTATGAATTAGGTGTTCTTCCACGAGAAGAAGTGATAGAAGTGGATCGCTCACAACTAGTAGGCTCATTTATCGGTCAAACAGAAGAAAGAGTGCAAAATGCTGTGGAAAAATCTCTCGGCGGTGTGTTATTTATTGATGAGGCATACAGTTTAAAGCGAGAAGGTCAATCAGGGAATGATTACGGACAAACAGTAATTGATACACTTGTGTCACTGATGAGTAATCAAAAATACGCAGGTAAATTTGCCGTAATCTTAGCTGGATATCCTGATGAAACGCGTCAATTTTTACAGGCTAATCCAGGTTTAAGAAGTAGATTCCCTCAGTCCAATCATTTCCAGCTTCCAGACTACACAACTGAAGAATTGCTTCAACTTGCGGAAGGGATGGCACGAGACAATGATTATCTAATGACTAAGGATGCAAAGATGGAACTTGAGATGCGTATTGAGGCCGAAAAAGTAGATGAAACCTTTGGGAATGCTAGAACTGTACGATCAATTGTCAATGACGCAATTTTTAAAAGAGGAGCTCGTACAGACTTAGATGAAAATCCTATTCTCCATTATACGTCACTCACAGGAGTAGACTTCCGGAGAAATGAACTAAAACCTACTATCTCTCCTGGAGAAAAGCTAGGTTTATTAGTAGGCTTAGACGAAATTAAGAAAGAAGTACAAGCGATTATTGCATTTGTTGAGATGCAGCAACTCAGACGCAATTATGGTCTTCAAGCTGTACCAATTCAATCACATACAGTGTTCACGGGGAATCCTGGAACAGGTAAGACAACGGTTGCCAAAATCTACTCAGAATTATTGAAAGAGACAGGTCTGCTTAAAAGAGGCCATATGATTGTAGCTGGTCGCTCCGATTTTGTAGGTGAATATGTCGGACAAACAGCTATTAAGACGAAGAAAAAAATTCGTGAAGCACTAGGCGGAGTTTTATTTATTGATGAAGCATATTCTTTATTCAGTAAGTCGGAAAATGATTTTGGTAAAGAGGTCATTGATACACTTGTTGAGGAAATGACAAAGCATAATGAAAATCTAGTTGTCGTTCTTGCTGGATATAGTAAGGAAATGAACCGTCTTCTTGAGAGCAATCCGGGGCTACGTTCTCGATTTCGAAAATTCATCCATTTTCCTGATTATACAGCTGAAGAGCTTTTACAAATTATCGAAAATTATGCGGTTCAATACCAATACAAATTGGAAGATCAAGCAATTAGTTGGTTGAATGAATATTTAACCAATCATCTAGTTAAAGGGAATGGTCGTTTTGCAACAAGTTTAGTTGATGAAGCTATACAAGAACAAGCGATGCGGATCATGAATAAGTCGATCGAAAATAATTCACAAAACTTGACCATTTTAATGACAGAAGACTTAAGAAAAGCAGCAGAAAAAATAGGGAAGAGTGAAATGTAATGCTAGTATCTGAAAAAAAAATTGAAGTTCGATATGCAGAAACGGATCAAATGGGCATTGTGTACCATGCTAATTATGTGATTTGGCTGGAGATTGGGAGAACACAGCTTATAAAAGATTTGGGTTTTAATTATGCAGAGATGGAGGCAGATGGGATTTTATCTCCAGTCATTGATATCCAGGTATCTTATAAAAAACCACTTCGTTACGGTGAAATTGCCATTGTTAAAACATGGATTGAGTCATATGATGGACTTCGTGTTGTGTATGGGTATGAAATTCTGACCGAAAATGCAGAGTTAGCTGTCTCTGCTAGTTCTGCTCATGTATGTGTGAAAAAGGAAAGCTTCAGGCCAATTTCAATTAAGCGACTTTTACCGGATTGGCATGTGGTTTATGAAGCGAACAAGAAAAAGGATATTGAACAATAAAGTGAAACTTCAACCAGTGGAGGCATCATCCCCACTGGTTGTTAATCCCGTTCCACTGTCGCTAAGATCTTCGCTTTTGCTTCGATCAATCGGACAGTACGAACCCGAATCAATGAATCATAGACTAAGTACGCCGCGTCCTCATGTCTTCGTCTGTGTGACCCACATTCTGTGGGCGCAAACTTAACTTCTGCTCGTGTATCGGTAAGTTTCACTGGACCTCACCAATCGGGCTTTAACGGGCAGTGTCCACCACCTATGCTTCTTAGATTCCTCTAAGCCTTGAGGTGGGGGTCTTACTGCCCGTAAAAGCGGGATAAAAGACTTTACAAATAACAAGCAGTTGCGTGCGTAGTAATGACACAAGCAAAAAATGGAGGTGTGTGTCTTGGCATTCGGCATAAAACGTAAAGATATTACTGAATGGAAACGGAAAATAGATAATGGAGAAATAGCATTTATTACCCACTATTGGCTAGATGATCGATTTCCAGGTTGCGATACTGTGACAAAAGTAGGTTGTAAGAATATGAGGCAGTTAGCAGAGTGGGGAGCACGTCATGGGCTTAAGCAAGAATGGATACACAATCGGAAGGATGGGTACTCACATTACGATCTTCTCGGTGAAAAACAACGTGAAATCCTGAAGACAGAAGGCATTGTAAATAAGCTTATTCGTATGTAAGCGTCTGCAGACAAGAGAGGATGTCTCAATGCATTGAGACATCCTCTTCTAATTCAATCATTATTTTTCGTAATGAAATTCAGGCTCATTATATTTTTCATTATAATTTACTCTCAAATTATGACCATCAAAATACCATAAGTCACTTTCTTCAACGAAAAAAGTAATGTCATCTTTCTGTACAGATACACCTATATCAATTGGTTGATCGCTGTTTACACCTAACGAAAAACCACTTTGGATCGGGCTATGGCCTCCATATCTTGCGAAAAAACGAACACTATCGCCACTTTTTAAATTTAATTCTTCTTTATACCACGTGATGGCCTTATCAGAGATAATAATATTCATCGTAATCTCCTTCCAATATGCAATAAAGTGAAACTTTAATCAGTGGGGGGCTTTTCATCCTCACTGATTGTTAGTCCCGTTCTAGTGTCACTAATATCTCCGTTCCACTTCGTTAAAGCGGGATAGATGTAGTATAAAGCATATTGGAGAAAGATGCGAATGATACGAATGAAGTGTGTTGAACATATATTGCTTATTATGATGTGTTTTTGATATATCTACAGTAAAGCTGCTAACCTTATTGAGAGATGAATTACCACTGATGTTAGTCTTCCTTTATTTTTCGCGAGGCTTTTGCTCTAGCTCTGCCAGTTTTGCGACTAATATATGAGAAGGCATATGTAAAATTTGTTCGATTGGAAGCTTTAGTTTTTCCGAGAGTTTAATTGCTGTTTCAGGTGAAATTTGTAATGGCTTCAAGCTAATCACTCCTTCAATGATATCTGTATTCAACAATAAAAGTAATTATAAAGAGATGTATAAAATTTACTGGCAGAGTCTGACTCAAAAGAGTCTGACCTCACACTTTATACACAGTCTATCGAGTTATATATACATCAATTGAACTATATATTGTAGTTTGGGGTCTGACACTTTCGTTTGAGACAGTCTCAGGAGAAAAAACTAGATAAAGTGAGGAATGCTAAAGCCACTTAATTTTTGGTTCTGTTTTATTAATAATACGTTTAATATTTGCCCGGTGACGATAGCATATAAATATGAAGAGTACAGAGACAACAATTAATAAAATCCATTGCTCTCTTTGAAAAGCCAATACGTATATAATTGAGATGAACGAAGTAATCATCGATGATAATGATACGTATTTTGTTAAGTATAATGTTAGAAAAAATACAATCAAAATAATACCGAATAATATAGGGGAAAAACCAAGTAAAATACCACCAGAAGTAGCAACTGCTTTTCCACCTTTAAAGCGAGCAAAAATTGGGTACATATGTCCAATAACTGCGACGACTCCAGGAATCAGTGGATGAAGATTATCTGCCCCGAACATAAGCGGCAACAGTGTTGCGAGTGTTCCTTTTAAAACATCCATACTCGTTACAATCAGACCGGCTTTAATACCAAGCGTTCGGAATGTATTTGTTCCACCAAGGTTTTTACTGCCATGTTCCCGAATGTCAGTATTATAAAATGTTTTGCCAATAATTAAACCAGAAGGAATAGAGCCTATAAGATAGGCAAGAATTAAAATTAGTATAATAGTAAACATATTATAGCCCTTTCTCATCAAAATTTAGAAGGTTCCTGTTATGTATTTTATCATTTCTTCTTAAAAATACTATGGGTGTAGAAAAAAATATTTACTATAGAAGCTGTATGATAGATTTTTCGTGTCTTTTAATAGCTAAATTGATAATATTCGTTTGACTATAGAACTATTAACTCTTTTCTCAATTATTTTCATTTGCCATAAAATAGTGGGAAATGATTGTATTAGACGTGTGCTAGAAATTTTTGAGAAAAAATGATAGTATTTTTTATGGCTTTTAGAACAGCAAATAAATTTCTGAAAAAGAGGATTAAGACGATTCTGTTTTTTTATAGGAAATGAAAGGACTTGAGAATTTATGAAAACTGTCTTTGCAGCCATCCAGTGGGTGGCTTTTATGCTTGCTTCATCAATCGTTGCTCCGATTGCAATTGCAGATTTATTCGGATTAACAGGAGAGGATGCTGCTAATTTTGTACAAAGAACAGTATTTATTTTTGCGCTTGCTGGACTTTTACAAATATTTTTCGGGCATAAATTACCGATAAATGAAGCACCAGCTGGACTTTGGTGGGGTGTCTTTACAATTTATGCGGGATTTAGCACAACACTTTTTTCTTCGGCAGGAGAAACATTGCAAGCTCTTCAAGGAGCGTTAATTGCAAGTGGCCTTCTTTTCATTTTATTAAGTATGGCTGGTCTTATTGATAAAATTAGCAAGATGTTTACACCAGCTGTAATTGGAATTTATTTATTATTACTTGTCATCCAATTGAGTAAATCCTTTTTAAACGGTATGCTAGGTGTAGGGTATGTAAGCGAAAAAGTGGATTTGAAAATTGCTGCTTTAAGTTTTGTAACTGTTCTTTTGACATTTTATTTTACGAGGCATAAGCTTAGTATAGTCCGCCAATATGCAGTGCTAATTTCGCTTGCTGTAGGCTGGATTTTGTTTGCCGTTTTTGGGGCAATTAAACCTAATACATACACACCTGTGCAAATTTTCAATATGCCTCAAATATTTGTATACGGTAGACCGACATTTGATAGTGGAATGATCATAACGGCGGTGTTTGTAACCTTGCTTTTACTCACGAATTTGATCGCAAGCATAAGAGTAGTTGAACTTGCGGTTCAGTCGATCATTAAAAAAGAAGCGAAAACAAATTTACGTGCATCTGGATATATTACCGGCATCAGTCAGATGCTGGGAGGGGTATTTAGTGCAGTAGGACCCGTACCATTATCAGGGGCTTCGGGTTTCATAGCTACTTCAAAAGTCGCGGCAAAATTGCCATTTATAATCGGATCCCTCCTGCTAATACTATCTAGCTTTATGCCAAGTGTCATGAATTTTCTTGCATCCATTCCAGTTCCTGTAGGGTATTCTGTTATGTTTGTTGTCTTTACAAGCATGATCGGCATGGCATTTTTAGAAATAGAAAAAGAAGAAGAATCTAACCGAGTGAGAACAGTGGTTGGGATATCGCTCCTTGGGGGAGTAGGCGTTATGTTTGTTCCAGCTAGCGCATTTACAGGTTTACCTCCGATTGTAGTATCATTATTAAATAATGGATTAATTTTTGGCTCGATTTTGTCAATTATTACAGACCAATGGACAAAATTTATTTATAAACGAAAACAATACTAAGTTTTAAAACAGTTTAATATGGGGAAAAGATAGGATATTGCTCCTTATTAAAACTATTTTTCATAGTAACAAGGAATTGGATCATAATGAAGCGAATTTTCAACAAAAGGGGAGGTATTGTAATGGCTATTGAGAATCCTACTAGAGAAGAAATAGGTATCATATTAAAAAAGGCAAAACGAATCGCTGTAGTTGGTCTATCTGATAACCCAAACCGCACTTCATACATGGTTTCAGAGGCAATGCAGAAAAGCGGGTATGATATCATACCGGTAAATCCAGCAGTAACTGAAGTTTTAGGGGTTAAAGCTGTTTCTTCTTTAAAAGATATAGAGGGGAAAATTGATATTGTCAATGTGTTTAGACGCTCTGAATTTCTACCTGAAATTGCAAAAGAATTTGCCGAAATTGATTCAGATATTTTCTGGGCTCAGCTTGGCGTTGAAAATCAGGAAGCGTATGATTTTTTAAAGGAAAAAGGTTATACTGTCATAATGGACCGGTGCATTAAAGTCGAACATGCCCTTACAAAGTAATGGAAAAAGGAGCGGACTAGCGCTCCTTTTTTTTGCACTGTATTTGAATAATTACGTATTTGTATACATAGTAGTTATTTTGTTAAATTAACAAGCAAATTTGCTATATTGAAAAATTTCGCTACAATAAACATAGATATGCCTTTGATCGGGCATTTTTAACTTTTTAAATTAGAACGTTTGTTCTTTTGAGTGAATTCATTTATAATTAGTTCATAATATTATTTATCATTTCCATTCATTTTCGCTTCTCCAAAGAGAAATGAATAAGTTTTAATGAGTTTTAGTATTTAGCTAATAACTTACATGCTAGAGGTATCTAGCATACGGTTGAACTGAAAGCTAGCGCATTTCTTAATATTTTCAGTCATTTCATCTTTTTGATATGGCCCGGAAATTGTGGTAATGAAGGAAAGGGGAATTTCTGTGGCAAGAGTTACAAATAACATAGAATATAATGATGAAGCCATTCAAGTATTAGAAGGGCTTGAGGCAGTCCGGAAGCGGCCGGGAATGTATATCGGAAGCACTGATGCGCGAGGATTGCATCATTTGGTATATGAAATTGTCGATAATTCCGTTGACGAGGCATTGGCCGGTTATGGAGATGTTATTATTGTTAAAATACATAAAGATAATAGTATAAGTGTAACGGATAAAGGACGAGGCATGCCAACTGGGATGCATAAAATGGGTAAACCAACGCCAGAGGTTATTTTGACGATTTTACATGCTGGCGGAAAGTTTGGACAAGGTGGGTATAAAACGAGCGGTGGTTTACATGGTGTTGGTGCATCAGTAGTTAATGCTCTTTCTGAATGGTTAGTCGTTAAAATTAAACGAGACGGTTTTATTTATGAACAACGGTTTCATCATGGTGGAAAACCCGAAACAACCCTTGAGAAGATAGGAAAGACAAATCAAACTGGGACAACGATACACTTCAAACCAGACCCAACTATTTTCTCAGTGACAACATTCAACTATGATATTTTGTCTGAGCGATTACGTGAATCTGCCTTTTTATTAAAAGGTATGAAAATTGAGCTGATTGATGAGCGACATGATCAAAAAGATGAGTTTCATTTTGAGAATGGGATTGAAGCTTTTGTTGAATATTTGAACGAGGAAAAAGATACACTCCAAAGTGTAGTTAGCTTTGAAGGCGTTCAGAATGGAATCGAAATGGATTTTGCCTTTCAATTTAACGATGGATACTCAGAAAATATTTTGAGTTTTGTAAACAATGTTCGTACTAAAGATGGTGGAACGCATGAAGTCGGGGCTAAAACTGCGATGACACGTGCTTTTAATGATTATGCGAGAAAAACAGGATTATTAAAAGAAAAAGATAAAAATCTGGAGGGAACAGATATTCGTGAAGGTCTTTCTGCGATTATTTCTGTAAGGATTCCAGAAGAGCTATTGCAATTCGAAGGTCAAACAAAAGGGAAATTAGGAACAAGTGAAGCCCGTTCTGCTGTCGATTCCATAGTTTCTGAGCATCTTGCCTATTTTTTTGAAGAAGATCCGAATACGAGTACAATGCTAATTAAGAAATCAATAAAAGCATTTCAAGCAAGAGAAGCGGCCCGTAAAGCAAGAGAGGAAGCAAGAAGTGGAAAGAAACGTAAGAAATCAGATTCAGTTCTTTCTGGAAAACTAACACCTGCCCAATCGAAAAACCCAGAGAAGAATGAAATCTATCTCGTCGAAGGTGATTCTGCCGGTGGTTCTGCTAAACAAGGTCGTGACCGGCGATTCCAAGCTGTGCTTCCTTTAAGGGGTAAAGTCATTAACACAGAAAAAGCTAAGCTTTCGGATATATTTAAAAACGAAGAAATTAATACGATTATTCATGCGATTGGAGCTGGCGTTGGACCAGATTTTAATGTAGAAGATACGAATTATAATAAAATAGTGATTATGACTGACGCAGATACTGATGGTGCACATATCCAAGTATTATTGCTTACGTTTTTTTACCGCTATATGAAGCCACTTTTTGAAGCTGGAAAAGTATATATTGCTCTGCCGCCGTTATACAAAGTGAGTAAAGGTACAGGTAAAAAGGAAGTAATGGAATATGCATGGAGTGATGAAGAGCTTCAGGGCGCCATTAATAAAATCGGAAAAGGCTATATTATTCAACGGTACAAAGGGCTTGGAGAAATGAATGCTGATCAACTTTGGGAAACGACAATGAATCCTGATACAAGAACTTTAATTCGTGTCAAGATTGATGATGGTGCACGAGCAGAACGTCGTGTGACAACATTAATGGGGGATAAGGTTGAACCGCGCAGAAAGTGGATTGAATCCAATGTTGCATTTGGTCTCGAAGAAGAATCGAACATTTTGGATAACGAAAATATGTCGATTTCAGAGGAGGGCAACTAAGAGATGGCTGAGGAAAAAGTACTTGATTTACCTTTAGAAGAAGTGATTGGCGATCGGTTTGGTCGTTATAGTAAATATATTATTCAAGATCGTGCCTTACCTGACGCACGTGATGGATTAAAACCTGTTCAACGTCGTATCCTTTATGCTATGCACGTTGAAGGAAATACCCATGAAAAGAATTTCCGTAAATCGGCGAAAACTGTCGGAAATGTTATTGGTAATTACCATCCTCATGGTGATTCATCTGTCTATGAAGCAATGGTAAGGATGAGTCAGGATTGGAAATTAAGAAATGTCATGATCCAAATGCATGGAAATAACGGAAGCCTTGATGGTGATCCACCAGCAGCAATGCGTTACACAGAGGCGAGGCTTTCTAGAATTGCATCTGAATTGCTTCGGGATATTGATAAACGTACGGTTGATTTTGTACCGAATTTTGATGATACTGCTGTTGAACCAGTTGTGCTGCCAGCGATGTTCCCCAACTTACTTGTAAATGGATCGACGGGTATTTCAGCAGGTTATGCAACAGAAATGCCGCCACACCAACTTGGAGAAGTTATTGATGCTGCCATAATGCGCATTGATAACCCTGAGGTCACGGTTGATGAATTGATGACAGTTCTAAAAGGACCGGATTTTCCTACAGGAGGAATTATTCAAGGTGTCGGTGGTATTAAGAAGGCGTATGAGACAGGTAAAGGGAAAATTATCATTCGTGGAAAAGCTGAAATTGAAGACATTCGCGGTGGTAAACAGCAAATTGTTGTGACAGAAATTCCTTATGAAGTGAATAAGGCAAACCTTGTTAGAAAAATGGATGAATTCCGCCTCGATCGAAAAGTAGAAGGCATTTCAGAAGTTCGTGATGAAACGGACCGGACAGGACTTAGAATTGTAATTGAATTAAAAAAAGAAGCGGATGCCAATGGGGTCTTGAATTATTTATACAAAAATTCAGATTTACAAGTGGCTTATAATTTTAATATGGTTGCCATCGATAAAAAACGGCCAACTTTGATGACTTTGCCAAAGCTTTTGGATGCTTATATTTATCATCGTAAAGAAGTTATCGAAAACCGGTCACGTTATGAGCTACAAAAGGCACATGATCGAGCGCATATTGTTCAAGGGTTAATGAAGGCGTTGTCCATTCTTGATGAAGTAATTGCAGCAATCCGTGCCTCGAAAGATAAAAAAGACGCTAAAAATAATTTAATGAAGATGTTCGGCTTTACGGAGCCTCAGGCTGAAGCAATTGTTTCGTTGCAATTATATCGTTTAACGAATACTGATATTACCGCACTCCAAGAAGAGGAAAAAGAGCTGAAAAAGAAAATTGAAGAGCTAACAAAAATTCTTGAAAGCGAAAAAGCTCTATTTCAGGTTATGAAGAAAGAATTAAAATTTATAAAAAAAGAATATAATGATCCACGCCGTTCAGTTATTGAAGGTGAAATTGAAGAAATTAAGATTAACCTTGAGGTTTTGGTTGCAAGCGAGGATGTGATAGTAACCGTTACGAATGAAGGATATGTTAAACGGACATCACTCAGATCATATACTGCATCCGGTGGTCTAGATTTTGGGATGAAGGACTCAGATCGTCTTATGCAAAAATTCGAGGTCAATACTACGGACGTTCTTCTATTATTTACGAATAAAGGAAATTATCTATACTGCCCAGTTCATCAGCTTCCGGATATTCGCTGGAAAGAAACGGGTCAGCATATAGCTAACATCATTCCAATTGACAGAGATGAACAAATTGTAAAAGCAATTCCGGTTAAAAGTTTTGAACACCCACATTATTTGTTATTTATTACAAAAAACGGTATGGTGAAGAAGACCGAGTTAAGTTCTTATAAAGCACAACGCCATTCTAAGCCTTTAGTTGCCATCAATGTAAAAGGTGACGATACTTTAGTGGATGTCTATTTAACAGACGGGAACAGTGATGTTTTCTTAGCAACGAACATGGGCTTTTCACTTTGGTTCGATGAGGAAGAAATCAGCCCGATTGGAGTCAGAGCAGCTGGAGTTAAAGGTATAAACTTAAAGGATGAAGATTTTGTGGCGGGGGGTAAAATTTTCGACAAAGGAACATCTGATGCCATCTTAATTGTGACACAGCGCGGAGCAGTTAAGAAAATGAAACTTACTGAATTTGATAAATCTACGCGAGCGAAACGTGGTCTCATTATGTTAAAAGAACTTAAATCAAATCCGCATCGAGTAATCGGTCTTGAAACAGTCGTACCGAGTGATGAGATTTATATTGAAACAGAAAAAGGTATTATTGAATCTGTTCTTGTTAACGGATTACGTTATACAGATCGCTATACAAACGGCTCATTTATAGTAGATGAATCGGAGACAGGAAAAGCGAAAGAAATTTGGAAGGTTAGTGCAGAAAGAGATAAAACGAATCCAGATTCCTGATAATTGTAACTTAAAAAATGGATCCGCTAAATCGTATACTTATTTTTAATAGTTATATAAAAATCCTGTACAAGTGTAAATTCCTTGTACAGGATTTTTTTTCATACTTTTTCATTGTCTGGTAATAATAAACTTACAAAACAAATATGGCGTTAAAACGCCACCATTTATTAATAGAGATCTATCATTGAGCACGCTACACTCACCAAATCACAATCGTGGCAATGCGGAGCCGAATTTTGAAGTACTTTCTTAATTAGATGTGTATATCTGAAGAGTAGATTAACTATATCGGTTAGTCGCGAAGCTTCGTTCCCATGTCCTATATATGAGTGGGAATGTATCTTAACTATAGAGATACTAGTTCTCATTTACATTGTTGAGAAAAAATTAAGCAAAAAAGAGAAAGATTTAACAGCTCAATTTAGCTGTTGCACCTAGCTTGTCTGAGGGCTGAAAATCGCCTCTTTTTCCAAGTTTTGTAGTAAAACTCTTTTCTGCAGATTAGGGAGAGTATTAGCGTAAGTAAAGTGGACCTAACCAGTAATGGGGATGAGAACTTCTTTGCTGAGAGAAATATCAATCGATGAATGAAATGGTTAAGAGAGGTAATAAAGATTTAATAAAAAATTCGGAAGGTGTTTACATGAATATGAAAACAAATATGTTGAAATATTTAATCTTTCTACTAGCCGTTTTTTTTACGTACCAAGCAGTTTCAGCACAGGACCATGGCATATCAAACGAAACGATTTTCGATATAGAAAAACAAGATATCACTGGTGATAGTATCAAGGATCGATTGGTGGTTAAAGGTCTTAAATACGAAGAAGATGCTGAATTTTTAAAGGAAATAACATTGTATGTCGATACAGGAGAGAAAAAGTTTAAATTACCGCTTGCTAGTGGTTATAAGCCAACCGTTCAATTTATTGATGTGAATAATGATGGTGTTAAAGAAGTGTTAATAACAACAGAAACTAGTCGAAGTAGCGGAATATTGAATTCCTTTCTATTCGGTTTTAAGGATCACATGATAAATGAAATACCAGTTCCAAAAACCGTACCAATCACAGCTCAGTTTCTAGATAATTATCAGGCGCAGCTTACCATAACTGGGAAAAAGCCAGTGGTCATCGATTTAACTGATCGTAAAGTAGACTATGAGAAATTAGGCATCTATTCAAATGGTATTTTGAATGAAGCGACAGAACTTTTGGTTGATGGTTTTTCTACTTTAAAACCTGCAAAATTTATCGGAAATGGTAAAGGGCTAGTTGGAATTCAGTTAGTAAGTGGAATAGATCAAATGGATGGTATTGCGCTTATTGAATCAAAATGGACTTATAAAAAAGGGGAATGGAAGTTCGCTAAAGCAAAAATCAAACCATTACTGAACGATTAAAGTGAAATCGTGGGGGAGTACTCCCCCATTTTTGCTGAAAATTCCAGTTTCAAGCAATCGTCTCGATAACACAGTAATCAAGTAATAAGTTTATTGAAAATTGACAATTCATAATTTTCTGATAAAATAAACTTGACCGGATAATTTCAAAAGATTGAACAGTAAAAATGAGAGTATTTTTACATTAAAAAAGTAGGAGGGGATGGCTACGGAATTAAAAGAACAAATTATTAACACATCACTATTCCTCTTTGAAAAACATGGTTTTCACGGTGTATCTGTAAACCAGATTGTTAAGGCAAGCGGTACTAGTAAGGGAGGATTCTATCACCATTTTCAATCTAAAGATGAGCTTCTTTTTGTCATTCATGACTATTTTATTTCATATGTATTAACAAATGCAGAAAAAGCAATTGTATCTAGTACATACCCCACAGACAAACTACAAAAAATTATCAAATCCTTTGTTACTGTATTTGACCTCTACAAAGCACATATCTCAGTTTTTTATCAGGAAAGTACGTATTTAAAACCAAAATATGAAGAAACCATTAAGCAAAAGCGGCAGACATATCGAGATCTAATATTTGCGGTGATTCAAGAAGGAATCGATTTAGGTGAATTTAGACCTGAAATTTCAGTCAGTATAATTGGAATGTCGATTATCGGCATGATTAATTGGTCGTACAAATGGTACAAAAAGGATGGCGAGAAAACGATTGAAGAAATTGCTGATATGTATGTCGACTTTATTCTTCAATCTCTTCTGACAGAAAAAGCGAAACAAAATCCAGAATTTCAGTCATACTTCCTTCATAACCGTTTACCTACTGGTACTTGAATTAGGTGTTACATGATAAAAAAGTTAATTTTATGTTAAACAGACCAACTAGTCGGTCTTAGCTCTAGGGTTCTTGATATTCTAATCTAAAAGGGGGAAAATTATGGATTTTGAATTATCGAAAGAGCAGCAGATGATAAAAAAAATGGTTAGAGAATTTGCAGAAAAGGAAATCAAGCCTATAGCGATTGAGCTTGATGAAAACTCTCGATTTGCTGAAGCTGCTTTCAAAAAAATGGGCGAACTAGGTTTATTAGGTCTGCCGTTTCCGGAACAATATGGCGGTTCAGACGGTGATATGATTTCATATGCCATTGCTGTTGAAGAAATTGGCAAGGCTTGCGCTGGGACTGGGTTAAGCTATGCAGCAGCTGTTTCACTCGGATCAAGTCCAATCTATTACTTTGGTACAGAAGAACAGAAACAAAAATATCTCGTTCCGTTAGCTCAAGGAAAAACGTTAGCAGCCTTTGGATTAACGGAGCCTAATGCTGGTTCTGATGCAGGAGGAACGAAAACGACTGCTATACTCGAAGGTGACGAGTATGTGATTAATGGTGAAAAATGCTGGATTACTAACGCTGGCTATTCAAGAACCGTCACAATTACAGCTGTTACTGGGAAAGACAGCCGAGGAAAGAATATTATTTCAGCTTTTATTGTGCCAACAGATACGTTAGGAGTATCGATTACATGCAACTATGAAAAAATGGGAGTTAGAGCTTCGAACACTTGTGCAATTGTTCTAGACAATGTCAGAGTTCCAAAAGAAAATTTGCTTGGTGATGCAGAAAAGGGATTTAAACAATTTTTGCATACGCTAGATGGCGGAAGAATTTCCATTGCGGCTCTTGCAGTCGGTATCGCACAAGCGGCATTTGATCGGGCACTTAACTATTCAAAAGAACGTATTCAATTCGGTCAATCAATTTCAAAGTTCCAAGCGATTCAATTTAAATTAGCTGATATGGCCATGGAAATTGAATTAGCACGCAATATGGTATTCAAAGCAGCATGGCTTAAAGATAAAATGCAACCGTTTACAAAAGAATCCGCATATGCCAAATTGTTTGCGACAGAAACCGCATTCCGCGCGAGCAATCAAGCAATCCAAATTCATGGTGGCTCAGGGTATATGCGTGAATATGAAGTTGAGCGATATTTACGTGATGCAAAGCTGCTTGAAATTGGTGAAGGAACTTCTGAGATTCAGAGATTGGTGATTGCCAGGCAGCTTGGCTGTTAATGACCATATACAGAAATATAAAAAATCCTAAAAAAATAAACGAGTTTAACTAAAATCGTCTTCATCTGGAGGATTACGATGATAAAAAAAATTCTAATTGCAAATCGGGGTGAAATTGCTTCAAGAATCATTCGAACTTGCAGGAAAATGGGAATTGCTTCTGTAGCTGTTTATTCGGAAGCCGACAAAGACGCCCCATATGTGTCTGAAGCGGATGAAGCCTATCTACTAGGTGGGCCTCGAGTTAATGAAAGCTACTTAAATGCAACGAAAATCTTTGAAATTGCTAAACTGACAAATTGTAATGCTGTTCATCCCGGTTATGGTTTTTTAAGTGAAGATGCTAATTTTGCACGGAAATGTGCCAAAGAAGATTTAATTTTCATCGGTCCTCATCCGGATGTAATTGAGAAAATGGGCAATAAAGTCGCCGCACGTAAATTGATGGAATTATGTGGTCTGCCTGTAGTTCCAGGTTTGTCACGTCCGCTTGTCGACAGCAAAGAAGCTGTTGTGGAAGCGAAAAGGATTGGATACCCTGTCATGTTAAAAGCAGCAGCTGGCGGGGGTGGTATCGGCATGCAGGTGGCGAATAGTGAAGCGGAATTATTGAAAATATACGAAGGTAATCAAAAGCGCGCACTTATGTTTTTTGGGAATGGTGAGATGTTCATTGAAAAATTGATTGAAAAGCCAAGACATATCGAAATTCAAGTGCTTGCAGATTCATTTGGTCATGGTGTTTATTTATGGGAAAGAGAATGCTCGATCCAAAGAAGGCACCAGAAGGTTTTTGAAGAAGCTCCGTCACCTTTTCTTGATGATGAAATGAGAAAAGCAATGGGAAACGCAGTAGTAAAAGCTGTTGAAGCGATTGGCTATTACAATGCTGGTACATTCGAATTTCTCGTTGATAGTGATAAAAATTATTACTTTTTAGAAATGAATACTCGGCTACAAGTTGAACACCCTGTTACCGAAGAAATAACGGGTCTGGATCTTGTTGAACAGCAGATTAGGATTGCTCAAGGAGAAAAATTAGCATTTACACAAGCAGAGATTAATAGAGACGGTCATAGTATTGAAGTTCGCATCTATGCCGAGGACCCTATTACATTTTTACCTTCACCAGGAAAAATTACCGCGTTAAAAGTGCCACAGAAGGAATATATTCGTCATGAGTTAGCTGTTGATAATCGCTCTATTGTGTCTCATTTTTATGATCCGATGATAGCAAAATTGATTGTAAAAGGGAGTACACGATCACAAGCCATTCAACGCTTAATTGAAGCCTTAGATCTTTACAAAGTGGAAGGTATTAAGACGAATCTACCATTATTAAAAGAAATAGCAGTCCATGAGAAATACAAACAAGGTGAAACGACTACAGATTTTATCGACAGGTATATAAAGAATAATAGCACTACTATTTAGGAGGAATCTATATGTCAGATGTAGTCGCAAGTATGGCAGGAAGTGTTTGGAAAATAGTTGTATCTGAAGGAGACACCGTAAGCAGAGGACAAGAAGTGATCATTCTTGAATCGATGAAAATGGAAATACCACTTGAAGCAGTAACATCGGGCAAGATAAAGCAGATATATATAACGGAAGGCGATTTTGTAAATGAAGGCGATGTCCTGGCGATTATAGAATGAATTGGCCCAAAAGCGTAACGATTAAGGAAGTTGGACCACGGGATGGTTTGCAAAATGAAAAACAGATTTTATCTACAGCTGACAAAATTGAGTGGATTAATCAATTATCATTCACAGGACTTACTTATCTTGAAGTGACTTCATTTGTTCACCCAAAATGGATCCCGCAGCTTGCAGATGCAGTAGAAGTCGCTCGAAATATCAAGAAAAATCCATTGGTCACTTATGCGGCTCTTGTCCCAAACATGAAAGGACTTGAAAAAGCGATTGCTTGTTCAGTTGATGAAGTATCCGTTTTTATCTCAGCAAGTGAAACACATAATAAACAAAACATAAATAAAACCATTTCAGAGACATTTCCTGTATTACAAGAAGTAATAGCTGAGGCAATAGCTGAAGGAAAAACAGTTCGAGGCTATATTTCAACGGTATTTGGATGCCCATATGAGGGGGAGGTTGATTACAATCAAGTCCTAAATATATGTGAAAAGCTATTTACAATGGGGATTAGTGAAATATCGTTAGGTGATACAATCGGTGTTGCTTCCCCAAGGCAGGTAGAGAATTTTTTAATTCAGGCGCTTAAACTATATCAACCACAGAGTTTAGCCATGCATTTTCATGACACGAGGGGAATGGCGCTTGCCAATATTGTGAAGGCGCTTGATTATGGCATCACAACCTTTGACTCGTCTCTTGGAGGGCTGGGTGGATGTCCTTATGCGCCAGGTGCTAGTGGAAATGTAGCCACAGATGATTTGGTTTACATGTTTGATAAAATGCTCATCCATACAGGTGTGAATCAAGAAGCACTAGTAGATTCAGCTTTATTTGTTCAGGAAAAACTAAACAAAACACTACCAAGTCATAGAATGGCTATGTATTCTGATTCGAAAGGATGAAAAGTGATGAGTTGCGGTGGATGTAATGACTAATCTGATCGAAATCACAAATACGAAAAAAGATGTAACTGTTCTAACGTTAAATCGTCCAAATTCAGCCAATGCATTATCATTCAAACTTTTGGAAGAGTTTAATAATGTGTTAGATTCATTAAAAAGTAATAGAACGGTACGTTGTGTAGTCATTACAGGTGCTGGTATTAATTTTTGTGCTGGAGCCGATTTGAAAGAAAGAATCGGGATGGATGGGGATCAGGTAAGGAGGACAGTCGAATTAATCCGTTGTACGATGGATGCTATTCAAAATCTGCCGGTACCCGTTATTGCAGCGATAAACGGTGCTGCTTTTGGAGGAGGATTGGAGCTAGCTTTAGCGTGTGATATCAGGCTTGCTTCGACTACAGCGAAAATGGGCTTAACTGAAACATCATTAGGGATTATCCCAGGAGCAGGTGGAACACAGCGTCTACCTCGAATTGTTGGCGTTTCTATAGCCAAAGAACTTATTTTCACTGCTAAAAGAATCGATGCCGAGGAAGCCCTGAAGTTGGGGCTGGTAAATAAGATAACCGAAGCTGATCAACTCATGAATATAGCATATGAACTCGCTTGTGAAATCTCACGAAATGCTCCGCTAAGTCTAAGAGCGGCAAAAAAAGCGATCAATGAAGGGATGGATTCGGATCTAGCAAGAGGGTTGGAAGTTGAAAGAAATTGTTATGACACGATTATTGAATCAAAAGACCGCTTGGAAGGGCTTCAAGCTTTCAAAGAAAAAAGACGTCCTGTGTTCACCGGAAAATGAAAGGAGCTACATGTATGTCAATAGTAGACAAATTACAGCAATCTACAGAGCATATTAAAAAAGGCGGCTTACAAAAATACCATGAGAAAAACATGGAAAAAGGAAAACTTTTTGTTCGCGATAGACTACGTTTATTGTTTGATGACGACATGGAGATCGAAGATGCGTTTTTTGCAAACTGTGAAAGTGATGGTCTACCTGCTGATGGAGTCGTTACTGGGATTGGAAAAATCGATGGTCGAACCGTATGTGTAATGGCTAATGATTCTACAGTTAAAGCCGGCTCTTGGGGAGCTAGAACGGTTGAAAAAATCATCCGTATCCAAGAAACTGCAGAGAAATTAAATGTCCCACTACTATATTTAGTTGACTCTGCAGGAGCACGTATTACAGACCAAGTAGACATGTTTCCTGGAAGAAGGGGAGCGGGGCGGATTTTTTATAATCAAGTAAAACTGTCTGGCAAAGTCCCGCAAATATGCTTACTTTTTGGACCTTCTGCGGCTGGTGGTGCGTATATTCCTGCCTTTTGTGATATTGTTGTAATGGTAGATGGAAATGCATCGATGTATCTCGGCTCCCCAAGAATGGCCGAAATGGTTATCGGTGAAAAAGTGAGCGAAGAAGAAATGGGCGGCGCACGCATGCATTGTAGTGTTTCCGGATGTGGTGATGTGCTTGTGAATACCGAGCAGGAATCAATTGAATTTGCTCGGCGTTATTTGTCTTACTTCCCTGGGAATTTCATGAAAAAGCCCCCTGTAGCTGAAATACGCCTACCGAAAAAATCACAAAAGACACTTGAAGAACTGATTCCGGCCAACCAAAATGCCCCATTTAATATGTACGATTTAATTGACCAGCTCATTGATGAGGGCTCCTTTTGTGAAATTAAAAAATTATTTGCTGCTGAACTTATTACAGGGATGGCAAGAATAGGTGGCCAATCAGTCGGCATTATCGCCAATCAACCAAAAGTAAAGGGTGGAGTTTTATTCCATGATTCTGCTGATAAAGCAGCCAAATTTATTACCTTATGTGATGCCTTTAACATTCCACTTTTATTTCTAGCTGATATTCCAGGATTCATGATTGGTACGAAAGTGGAAAGAGCGGGGATTATTCGTCATGGTGCTAAAATGATTTCGGCAATGAGTGAGGCGACGGTGCCGAAGATTTCGGTAGTTGTCAGAAAAGCATATGGTGCTGGGCTATATGCAATGGCTGGTCCAGCTTTCGAACCAGATTGCTGTTTGGCGTTGCCTAGTGCTTCCATTGCTGTCATGGGTCCGGAAGCAGCGGTCAATGCTGTCTATGCAAATAAAATACATGCATTACCTGAAGAGGAGCGAGCGACATTTATCGAATTAAAGCGTGAAGAATATCGCAAAGATATCGATATATATCGGCTTGCGTCAGAAATGATTGTCGATGAAATCGTCCAGCCTAATCAACTCCGATCAGAACTAATTCTTAGGTTTGCAACATATAGCAGTAAACAACTTTCATTTACACAGAGAAAACATGGGGTGTACCCAGTCTAAATATCGTAGTTATGAGGCCTGACCTAATTCTTTTTCTAGGCAGCCTCATTTTTTGTTTCATTCGGCCAATTCCGATTGTTAAGCCTTATATTAGGCATGAATGCGGCTAAAGTTATTGAAAAACATGTGTAAGGAGTATAGTATAATAATAATTATGTTTTTTGGGGAGTGAGGTAATGGGAAAAAGAGCCTTAATTAATATTGATTATACAAATGATTTTGTCACCGATGATGGTGCGTTAACTTGTGGTAAGTCCGGCCAGGAATTGGAAGACAGAATCGTAAATATAACGAAAGAGTTTATTAATCAGGGTGATGAGGTCTTTTTTGCCATTGATATTCATGAAAAAAATGACCAATATCATCCAGAATCGAATCTATTTCCACCTCACAATATTAGAGGTACAATAGGAAGAGATTTGTTTGGTTCATTACAAAATATATATGAAGCGAATAAGAATAAAGCAAATGTTCATTATATGGATAAAACGAGGTATTCAGCATTTGCCGGAACAGATCTTAGTATCAAATTACGAGAACAGGGTATTACAGATGTCTATCTTGTAGGTGTTTGTACAGATATTTGTGTATTGCATACAGCTGTAGATGCGTACAATCAAGGATTTTCAATCTCGATCTACCAAGATGCAGTAGCATCATTTGATCAAGCAGGGCATGAATGGGCTTTACGCCATTTTAAAAATTCACTAGGAGCTAAATTGCTCTAATTAAAAATAAATAGGAATAGAAAACCTAACCACACCTTATTTCGAATAAGTCTGTGGATATTTTGACGACATGGATGATGGTATGCTTCGTCAAAGAATGTTGGTTGTTCTTAAAAAAGGGGGATTTTCTCCGTCGTAGCAGGGGACAGTACTTACAAGTATTAGAGTTACTCTGCGGGAGGATATTTTTATGGGGAATACATATTTGGACGATAGCTATACACTTCATACAGATCTATACCAAATCAATATGGCGCAAACCTATTGGGAAGACAATATTCACAATAAAATGGCCGTATTTGAAGTCTATTTTAGAAAGCTTCCCTTTAATAGTGGCTATGCGATTTTTGCAGGTCTTGAGAAGGTTGTTCATTATATTGAGAATTTTCGGTTTTCAGACTCTGATATTGAATATTTACGAACTGAAATCGGATATGCAGAAGACTTCCTTGCTTATTTAGCAAATATGAAGTTTACCGGACATATTCGTTGTATGAAGGAAGGAGAGCTTGTATTCGCAAATGAGCCGATTTTGCGCGTAGAGGCTCCACTTGGGCAAGCTCAGATTATTGAAACTGCAATACTAAATATAATAAATTATCAAACGCTAGTTGCGACGAAGGCTTCTCGAATTAAACAAGTAATTGGCGATGAAGTGGCGATGGAATTCGGTACAAGACGGGCTCAAGAGATGGATGCGGCTTTATGGGGTGCAAGGGCCTCCTATTTAGCTGGCTTTGATTCAACAAGCAATGTGCGGGCAGGAAAGGTGTTTGGTATTCCTGTTTCAGGAACTCATGCCCATTCTATGATTCAGGCTTACAAGGATGAATATACTGCCTTTTATAAATATGCAACATCACATAAAGATTGTGTATTTTTAGTTGATACGTACGATACACTTCGTTCTGGTATTCCTAATGCGATTAAGGTTGCAAACGAACTTGGCGATCAAATTAATTTTATTGGCGTTCGATTAGATAGTGGCGACTTAGCTTATTTATCAAAAGAAGCACGAAAAATGCTTGATGAAGCAGGATATCCTGATGTGAAAATTGTTGCTTCAAATGATCTAGATGAATACACAATCATTAATTTGAAGCAACAAGGTGCAAAGATAGATATGTGGGGAATAGGAACAAAACTTATTACAGCTTTTGACCAACCAGCTTTAGGAGCCGTATACAAAATGGTTTCAATTGAAGGTGAAAGCGGGAATATGATCGATACGATTAAAATTTCTTCAAATCCAGAAAAAGTTTCAACTCCTGGGTTAAAGCGTGTCTATCGTATTATCAATTCTATAAACTTACATTCAGAAGGCGATTATATCGCTATGGAAAACGAGAATCCTCAAACTGAGGAGAAATTAAAGCTTTTTCATCCTGTTCACACATTTTTAAGCAAGTTCGTCACTGATTTCATCGCAGTTGATTTACATGAAGATATTTTTATTAGTGGTCAACTTGTTTATGAATTGCCGCATATTGAACAAATAAGGGCATTTTCGAAAGAGAATTTATCTGTTCTATGGCCTGAATATTTACGTGCACTTAATCCTGAAGAATACCCAGTTGATTTAAGTCAAGCCTGCTGGGACAATAAGATGAAGAACATTCAGGAAGCGACAACTAAAGTAAAAGAAATGCTACGGGCTAGATGAACTCCGGAAGAGAGGTTTAGGAGACTATGCGTCCTTTACAGAAAGAAATTGTGAAAAAATTATTAGTACAGCCTACGATTGATCCAAAAGAAGAATTTAGAAAAAGTGTCGATTTACTCAAAAATTATCTCGAAAAGTATTCATTTCTAAAAAGTCTTGTCTTAGGGATATCAGGTGGGCAAGATTCCACTTTATGTGGCTATATGGCTCAAACAGCAGTGAATGAATTGAATGAAGAATTAGGTAAGGAAGAGTATCAATTTATCGCTGTCAGTCTGCCATATGGTGTCCAAGTTGACGAAGATGACCGTCAATTAGCATTACAATTTATTCAGCCAAGTAAGACGGTTACGATTAATATTAAAGCAGCAGTCGATGCTTCAGTTAAAGCTGTAGAAGACGGCACAGGCGAGAAGCTGAACAATTTCTTAAAAGGAAATGTTAAAGCACGTGAAAGAATGAAAGCTCAATACGATATAGCTGGAATTTATAGTGGCATTGTCTTGGGTACCGATCATGCGGCAGAAGCAGTAACTGGTTTCTATACTAAGCATGGGGATGGGGCAGCAGATTTAATCCCACTTTATCGCTTAAATAAGAGACAAGGAAGAGAGATTCTAAAATATCTGAACGCTCCAGAACGTTTATATAAAAAAATACCAACAGCAGATTTAGAAGATGACAAGCCACAACTTCCAGACGAAGTAGCTCTAGGTGTTACTTATGAGGACATTGATGACTACCTTGAGGGCAAGGAAATCAAAGAAGTTACGGCTGAAAAAATCGAAGGCTGGTATCAGAAAACGGAACATAAACGAAATCATGCGATAACGGTTTATGATACGTGGTGGAAATAGAAAAAAGTTTGCTCTTGCAATAAGGGCAAACTTTTTTTCTATTTTAATCTTGAATGTTTTAGAAGCCAAACAGGAATATGATTACATTCTTCCCGTGTTGTTTCCTCTCCAAAATTCCAAATGTATCTTGAAGTTTATCAAGTTTAAATAGTTACTACACCTATTTCAAATATTATGTCAATTAACATTTCTAGGATGTATTTTTCCCTGGGAAATTGTAACAAACCTATAACGGTAGTATTTCCCCAGTTTATTCCGCATTAACGGGCAGTAAACCCCCAATTGGTTCAACTAACAATTAGTGGTGGATGAAGAAAACCCCCATAGATTGAAGTTTCACTTTAAGTTAACTTAAACAGCACTCCTAGTAAATGGTAGGTTAGACTACATCTCGTGGAATAATCTATAAAATTGTATTGTAGATCTGCCTTCTTATTCGAGATAGATTGCCTGTTTTATTACGCATACCTGCAAGCTAGATTGTGTTTTTTTGGTGTTTTGAAGGGAGTGGTACAAAATTCGCCTTTTTTTAATACAGCATGATAAATGTATGAGCCAAGCTGTCCGAATTAGCATTAATTATATTAACCATTTAGAAAGAGGTGAATTAAATGTCTGGTATTACTCCTAGACGCCCTGATGTAGTGACTATACTTTGGCAAAGAAATCTGTTAACACCTTTAACACCTAGAATTGTAGAAGCTACAGTGATCGGAAGCGCTAAACCCTGCGATTTAAGTGCTGGTCAATCTCTCATTACAGCATCAATTTGTTTATTGTCTAATCGATTTGTATTAGTATCGAATACTGACTTGGGTATATTCGGAATTTCCAAATTTGTCCGGCTATTTTAATATGTTAATATGGACAAGGTATTTTAGAATTACGAATCTAACATACCTTGTCTATTTATATAAACAGAAAAAACTAATTTATATATGGCAAATATAGCTGAATCTGAAGAAAGGGAGGAGAATTTTATGATGTCAAAAGGTGAAGGCAGTATAGCGGAAGATTGTAATAAGTATCATAAACTGCTAATAAATCAAAATTCATTTAATTTAAAGACATAAATTTTTTTCTCAATTCTTCCTCAGAGACTACGATCTTACCTCTCATATCTTCAGATTGCAGTACATAGCTTTTCGCTCCAATGAATTCCGATTCGGAAATTACAAAGAATTTAGTACCTTTTTTGTACATAGTGCGATAATCTTCAATTAATTTAAACAACTTCATATTTATCACCCTAAATTAACCGAGAACCTGTTCTATTAATGTGGCTAATTGTTTTTATGATAACTTTAACATATGTCTTACAGAAAGGACGTCGTCTCGATTGATAGAGTTAGGTGCAAGTATATACTTTGAACAATCAAATAATTTAAATGAAATCATTAATATTCTCATTTACCCAGACGTATATATTATCTCTAACTTTCTGATTATCTTCTCCATCTTTTTCGATAAGTAAATTAATCTCAGATGGTAGATTTTTTAACACTTCATCAATTTGTTGTTCTGATGGAGCTGTACCAAGTACATCCACAAAACAATCATGGATAACATCTCTCATTTTATTAGCCTCCTTTAATTAAGCCTTTTACTAGAATCCCCATGCCTTTATTTCTAATCGTTTTGTCGGGAGTGTTATGATAATATATTTCCTATGCACTTTCTCTTTAAGATATGAAGGTAAATATCTCTCTACATTGTGGTTATTGGCATAACAAACAGTCTCTAATAAACCGTTACCCTTATGTTGTTCACGATCAGTCTTAAACTCTTGCTCTGTGGATTCTGTGAAGTCTTGTTCATTTAAATACTCGTGAACTTGTTCCACCGTAAGCGAAAAGTACATTTTGTCACCTTCCTTAAATACTATTATAGATCTTCTCATAGTTCAACTGATTCAAACAAAAACTTATTGACCCCAAATATAAATGAGTATTCTATTGATAATCACAATAATTCCATATACCATAGCTAATTTTATCTCATTTAAGCTGAAAAGTAATCCTACTGGTACTAAGAATATAATTACTTCTAATACTAAGTGAAGTGGTTCAGATAATTGAATACTCGCTTTTGGAGAGCCAAATACCCCCCAAATAACAGCAATTCCCACTGGGATAATAATACATAGTAACCCCTTTATGAATCCAGAGTTCCCTATCTTAAAGCCCCAGTATCCATATACAACGAGTGCACAAATTTCTAAGATAAATCTTAGCCCTAAGTTTATCAATTTAGCCACATCTAGAATCACCAGTAACTCCGCCTTTCTTAACCGTACTTTTCTATTCTTGCAAAAGATTCTTTAATCACCGGTAAAAATGTGTTACAAATTATTTCTTTCGAACAATAATTTTCTATAATTGAATTGTAGTTTATAAAGTAGATAAAAGGATTTATTCATTACAAATATTTATACAACTTTTACAAAGGCTATATTACAAACTCTTGAATGAAATGAGTAAGAAATTTTGGAAAGGGGTATAGAGAAAAATCAATCAGAAATTCATATAACTAAATTTACCAGGAAATTTGACATGGAAACTTGTGGAAATCGAAAAGTGAATATATCGTGAGGCCTTAAAAGGGAAGAAAGATGCCTAGTGAAAAAGATAGAAATTAAAAGGGAATAATCATCTAGTGTCGAAGGTATTAAGTGGTATAAGGTGTGAAAAATAGAGAAAGTTGAAATAATGCACGTTTTTTCGAATGATCAAACGGTTGTAATAAATAACGAAATTATGGAAATTCGATACATAGAAGAGTAAAATGAAGGAAGGCTTAATAAGACAATATGAACCAGGAAAAATTATTGAGAATACATTTTATGTAGGGATCATTTACATACTAGGGTATGCTCAATCCAGAAATACATATAACTACTTTCAGGAGGATTCTATGAACGAATATAATGTTACGGTTAAGAATGGTAGTACGATAATTTTATCAGACATAATTGAAGCTGAAGATGAAAGAGATGTCCTTGGAGCACTATTAATAAACAGCGAATTATTCAACCAACCATTTACGGATATTAGAATTTTAGTGCGTTAATAAGATACCCACAAGCTCATTTTCTGCAATCAATCTTACTAACCATACAAGTAGGTGAAATTATGTGGACGCTTTACTTTGTTCACTGATATAGAAGAAATAATTGACCGTTTTGACATTCAAGCTCCTTTTAATGATGATTATCAATTCAGTTATAACATCGCCCCTTCACACTCAGTTTTATCAGTTATCAAAGATGGAACTAAGAATCGTTTAGGTTATCTTCGTTAGGAATTAATTCCATTTTGGGCTAATGATGAAAAAATTGGGTACAAAATGATCAACGCTAGAGCTGAAACTCTCGCAGAGAAACCAAGTTTCAAGAATGCATACAAATAGAAACGTTGTAATTAAAGATACTCATTTTCTACAACAATACTTAAAACCGTTTGATGCAAAACAAATGGAAGCATTTGAGGTATCAGCCGATATTAACTCGCCTAATAATAATTCATCTTACTTGATAGAACAAATTGGTTAAGTAGTTCATTAGATCTCTTTTCTTTTTGAAAAATCAAGAATTTGATTAGGTTTTAACACCTCCAATGGAGGAGTTTTTTTGTTTAGAAAGATGTTTTTCTACGAAAATGATTTAATAAAAAGGCCATGTTAAAGTTCATTGTTGTTTTGGCTCTATGTTGATTGGAGCGGAAGGCATGAGACTCCCGCGGAAAGCGAACGGCTTACGTTCCAATCAACAAGCATGTTTAACAGAGACAATAATAAAAAGAAACTTCAATTTGTGAGGGTTGGAGAATACCCCAAAGATTGAAGTTTCACTTTATTCTACTGTATTCTTGACAGGGCGCTTTTCAGATTTCCGTAGTCCTTTAACAATAAACTAATTAAAAATAAAGGACTACATACTATACGCGAAAGAGTATAAAACAGGGGGATGTAGATTTAAAATAAAGTCACGATGTTTATTAAAAAGTTGCGAAGTTTTGCCCCTTTGGAAGTAGTCTAAAGGGGTTTCTTATGGTAAATGTAATATAGGGTTATTTCACAATTGGGCCAGATTGTGGAATAACATGATAAATTGTATAGTGAAGATTGTGAAGATATGTACATAAACTAAAGGGCCGGTTTGTTGAGGATTTATACAGAGTTTTTTGAAATTATTATCAAAGAGGATTTTGAAGTCCTTTGGCGAAAATTATATATTAAATCTATAAAATAAGAGGGATGTTGTGATGTTGAAACTGTTTCAGTATAACTGGCAAGTGCGTGATGACTGGTTTACATGGTGTAAGGATGTTCCGGAGGAAGAATTATTAAAAAAACGTGTGGGTGGGGTAGGAAGCATTCTATACACACTGTTTCATATCGTGGATGTTGAATGGGCTTGGATAACCCTGGATCTCAGAGGAGAACAAGTCCCCAAACACCCTACATTTGAAGAATATTCTAGTTTACAAAAGGTGTTAAATCTATCGCGGCAATATCGCAGCGATGTGGAGCCATATGTGAGATCATGGACAAGTGAAATGGAGTCAAAAATATTTTCGGAAAATAATCCTAACGGAGAAACAGAAAACTTTAAATACGGGGAGATCATGCGTCATGTCATTGCCCATGAAATCCACCATATCGGCCAATTATCTATATGGTCACGTGAATTAGGGAAAAAACCTGTGACTGCAAATTTGATTCGAAGAGGATTATTTGACAATTAGACTGTCTTTGCCAATAATACCGTAAACCCGCGCTATTCGCTAAAAAGGATTAGCGCCAATACTTCATCAATCGGGCCAGATTGTTTTATAAAAGGTTTTTGTTATTGGGGGACAGAAGATATGAACCTTGCAGATTATAGGGAAAGATTGGTTGCTATCAATGAGATAGTTTACTTTGATAAAAATGAATATCTTCGTGAAAAAACCTCTAATCCTTTAAAACTAAAGGAACTTATTGATGAAGCAGAAAACTTATTACAGTCAAGCAATGGAGATGACAGATATTTTCTGTATGGAACTATAGGTAATTTATACAGGATAAATGAACAACCAAAAAAGGCATTAAATTCTTTATCGTATTGTCTTAACCATGCAGTCAGAGAAATGAATCTTACAAGAGAAATCGTTGCGTTAATTCGTATTGGTGAAGCCCATAAATATGATAACAATCATACAAAGGCTTTGGAACTATTAGCTAAGTGTGATGCAAAAAGGTTGATGAATATTTGGACTTTGTATTGCAACATAAAGGCAAATGTCTTATGGAATTATTTACTTTGTTCCATACAAAAGAACATAGTAAAGGGGGTAGGTATTGCTTTTAGGTGATTGGAACATATAAAAATCTGACAGAATTTTTATTTTATTAATAACTCATCGGTTTTGCTACTAGAATTGTAACAAAACCAATGAAAAAAACTTCTAAATAGGAATATTACAATGCTTATACTCCCAAACGTTCTTCAAGATAAAAGATTCTAAACCTTAATTCATTGTTGATATCTAAGACACCTATAATAATCTGATTATCTTCAGTTAAAGTAACATATCTGAAGGTTTCACCACTTTCGATCATTAAGTTTGTTTCCGGTGGTGTCTCCATCTTTGCAAAGACCGAATGTGTATATTCAAGTGGAAGAATGTTATCTAACCCTTCCTCAGGACTACCAAGCCACTTATACATAATATCTTTCAATGACATTTGTTCAATTATCGATAGATTTTCCTTAAAAACTAATTTATCCACAGTTACTTCTTTCAACTTTATCACTCCTTAACAGTAGATAAAGTTTATAACTAATGAATCTCAACAACAAGGGTATTCCAATGACAAACCTTTTACAATTTGATTACTTTAAGAAATAAGGGACTGACTTAATGTGTTTTTAAAATGGATAGTAAGAAATTCGTTGTAGATATAAGGCAAGTAGATTATTAAATCATATAACCGCTCTGAGTTGGGTGGCATGGGGGCATCTCATTAAATTAGGAGGAACTATCATTGAAGTAGAAATACTACTTTTGCTACTCTAAGCAATGTCTGACTTTCTAAGAGGTCGAATTTATAAGTGTTTTTATAGTTAATATCCAATTCTCGCACTATCGAGTATGCTTTTTAAATTACTCTAGAATGGGTGCCTATTGTCCAAAGGTGAACAAAAACTGTTAATTGGGAGTTGTGTAATAGGAATTTGGTATTATTATCAGAGAGTTCGCAGACTATTGTATCGAAGAACTCATAGAAAAAGATGAAATAGTAATCATGTATACAACGAATATTATATAGAATAACTCGTTAGAATACATATAATACTAGAACAATTGCCCCTAAGCACAATTTTCCACTAAGCTTACAATTTAATGTATAATGATGTTATATTTTACAATTAGGAGGATTCTGTTAATGGAAGTCGCTAATGGTTTATTTGGTCTTTTTGCAATAATACCTATATTAATTTATCTAGGTCTTGTTGTGTTCAGTATTTATTTTATTGTTAAGGTGATCAAGTTTATGAATGCCAAGACAAGATTGGATGAGCAGCGAAATGAAAAGCTTGATGAGTTGATAAGGGTAATGGGAAATGATAAATAATCATATATAGATAGAAAAAGTCGCTTACTGATTACGTTGAGTGGCTTTTTGTTTTTTTAATCTATTCTTTTTTAACAGTTTTGCTTCTAACAGGCAGATTACCGACAAAAGCACCCTGTAACTTTCCCAATAAGGTCTGCTTGACATGACACCAATTAATGTCCTATTATAAATCAACACTAATCGGAGTCTTTTTAAAACTCGAAAGTAAGGGGAGGGTGATTTTGAACGATACAAATAAAACGAGGGATGTATATGTTGCCGTTGCCGACCCAACTCGACGTGAACTGATTCGTCTATTGGCAGACGTAGAAGAATTACCTCTTCACGAATTGACATCTCAATTTGAAATGGGGCGTACGGCGGTTTCCAAACACTTAGCTATCTTGAAGGATGCTCGTCTTGTAACCACCCGAAAAGTCGGACGGGAAACACGTTATAGGCTCAATGCTAATCCACTGCAGGAAATTCAAGGTTGGGTGGCTTTCTACAGTAAGTTCTGGAGTACGAATATGTTGCGATTGAACCAACTATTAGAGGAGGAAGAAGAATGAGTTTAACATTATCCCTGGATTTTCAGTTCACGCTATCTATCAAGTAGGTTTGGTTCACCTTAACTGATGCAAGCTAGTTTGCCAAGTTGGACATGGAAAATGATTCATGATTGAAAATATTCAAGTAAATCCAAAAAAGTGACAGGAAGAATTGGAGAAATTGAGAATAATCACTTTTGACTGTCAGTTGATCGCAAAATTGAAGAGGGGTATTCCTTGATGACAAATAGTAGAATGAATCCTAAGGTTGATGAATTTTTAAGTAAAACTAACAAGTGGAAGGAAGAATATGAGAAACTGAGAATGATCATTCTTGACTGTGAGCTGACTGAAGAATTTAAGTGGATGCATCCATGTTACACGTTTGAGAAAAAAAACATAGTTTTAATTCATGGATTTAAAGAATATTGTGCCCTGCTGTTTCACAAAGGTGCCTTGTTACAGGATACCCATAGTATTCTAATCCAACAAACGGAGAATGTACAGGCGGCGCGTCAGATACGGTTCACTAATGTTCAAGAAATAGTTGAAATGGAAACCATCTTGAAAGCCTATATATACGAAGCCATTGAAGTTGAAAAATCCGGTTTGGAAGTGAATTTTAAAAAGAATACAGAATTCATAATTCCTGAAGAATTTCAAAAAAAATTCGATGAAATCCCTGACTTGAAAACTGCTTTTGAAGCATTGACGCCGGGACGGCAAAGAGCATACATTCTTCATTTTTCTAAACCCAAACAATCCAAAACTCGAGAGTCAAGGGTTGAAAAATGTTTACAGCAAATTCTCAATGGAAAGGGATTAAATGATTAGCATATTCGATGTAAAAATCAATTAATCAAACTTTAAGATATTACCATACTTAGTGTTCATTCGAACTCCTTGAATCGCAGGTAACACCCAAAAAGATAATTAAAATGGAAGAAAACAAAAAAGGGTTCATAGTGTATAAGCAAATTACCCTGTAATAGGCTTACGTATTACCAGCAAAGAAAAGAAAAATACTTCACAAAAAAAGTTTACCCTTTGGCTGCTGAAGGACGCTTTTCTTGAACTAACACGTAGATTTTTTAATATCTTAAATTATCCACAAGTCGAAAGTATGCAAGTTGTTATTCATTTCTTGCAAATTTTCGGCTTTTTATTTTTAGAGAACATACTACCATAAACAGTATATTATTTGCTAAATGCAGCAGTTTTCTGTTTTTCAAGAATTTCTTTGTTTTTTTATTGATCGACTCAGTATTACTTAGCTTAACGTGGTCATCGATTGAATCATGAATTCCATATAGACTAGTAACAATTCAACTGACTTATCTAGCAACAGGTAGGGGAAGACCAATTTTATAGATAATGAAAAGGATTTATAATATTAGCAAAGTTTTAATGAATGTATGAGAAGTGATTTGGTTCAGTAATGAAAAAATTGAAGCTGAATTTTTCAAGTTGGACCAATTACCTGAAGAAACAGATCCTTTCATTAAGAAAAAGTTGGTTGGATTGAAGGAGAAGCTTGTAAAGAGTTAATGTAAAAGCTATTTCTTTATCGAGCTAATGAGTGCTTTAGCACAATAACAAAGAATAATTTTGAAGTTCCTTTAAATTTTTCGATCTTCAGCAATCGGGCACTATTACTGAGCAACACAGTTAGAAAAAGATCAAACATTTTAAAAAAAATAATCCAATTGAATATATTAAAGGTTTGTTTTGATCAATATTTTTTCAAAACAAGCCTTTTCTTTTTGTTCGTTTATCAAGGGTATTAGTATTAATTTAATCAATCTTCATTTAAAAGCAACACTTAATGGTGTTCACGAATAATAAAGTTCTTTAATTTACAATAAAGTCGTTTAAAACATAATAAAGTTGTTTATAAATATCAGTCGTGTTATTCCATTGTGAAGGATTGCACTTAAACTAACGGGTCAGGTTAGTTTAAGATGAAATGCTATAATTATTATCACGTCAACTATTTATGTATATAAATCCAAATCTTTTTCGGATATCTTGAATTCGATGTAAACGAAAGCGAGAATGAGTAAATGAACATAATGGACTATCTTAATGGAAGGTTTCCAACTGTCGAATTAGTCCCAAGCATTTATTATCAATGGGACATCGGCGTCCACTTTTCACTTGGTGGGGAAATCTATCAATTCAAAGAAAATGATGAACTCAATCTTGAACGATTTCGTCTAGTATATAAGCAAACCTCCACAATTTTTAATGAATTGTTTGAGCAAAACGACGACTTGTTCTTTGTAACGAATGTATATAAGCACAAAACAAAAGAGAAACGTACAAAAAAACTGAAGGTATACCAACCGTTTCTGAAGTGTAAAAATAATTTGAATCGGATTCAGGTGAAGACTTACCCTTATCCCTTCGAGTTGGACGAAGCAGAAGAATTTGAGATGCAACAATTTTCCTTGCTGTGTAAAAGAGAAGACATACGTGTAAATGAATTACTTAAGGCAGCGAGTAATGAGGATTTTCCATTGAAACCAAAGTTTGGGGGATACGCCATTGATTATCCTGATGTTTTCTTTGTGAACATCACAAAAGACATTATTTTCTTTGTTTACGACGACCGAGGGTGCGAAGTCATAGCACGTGAAGCAGACCAGATACGTCCACTTTATGAGAAATACTATGATTGGGTACAAGAAGTTGATAGAAAAAGGATTGAAAAAGGGTTAGGTGAATGAGAATAAAAAATGACCAAAGTTTCATCTAATTTCTCTTGTTGAACTAACAGGGTGCATTACTTATTGAAGCGAGGTAATAAAAGTGACAAATTCATGTGAAGGTTTTTTGGATATTATCGGTTTAGAACAAAATACAAGAGAAAAAGCTAAATTAATGGTGTTAATTGAAAATCCTTCAGGAGAACCTAACAAAGAAATTTTGTTTAACATATTTGATTTTATAAAAAAAGTATATGGAACGGAAAAGTGTACTATTCTCTGGTGGGATGGTCAAATCAAGCCGTCCACAAAAATAATAAGTGTAGAAGACATTGAGTTCTTGCAGAATTTGTGGTCAAGGATTGCGGGCAATTATCTTGTATTTTTACCAGTTCAATTTGATGTAAAACAAATTACTCAAAAGGATGAAGAAGAGTTTATTGGATTAAGTTTAATTACATATTCCCATTTGATATTAAAGTCACCAGATGCATATGAAGTATTATATTTAACCATGAATAAATGGGATGTATTAAACTGATTTTATTGAACTAACAGGTGCATAACTTCAATAAGAAGTAATGCTTTTTTACTACACCAGCTAATAGAGGTTATTTTTTTATTGCATTAAAGGGTGCGAATATTGATAATTGAGAGTAATCGGCAATTACGAAACAGTTGATACTGTTAAAAACCAACATCAATGAAAATGTTCGAATAAAGATACACTATCTGATGATAGAAAAGTTATTTTAAAATAACTCTAAATCACTGAATTATATGATTTATGAAGATAAGTTTCTATAAACTCAGCCAATCCATCATTTTCGTGGTGTCCTGTAACAAAATCAGCTGCTGCTTTAACCTCCTCGCTAGCGTTCTCCATTGCCACGCCAGTACCGACATGACGAAGCATCTCTATATCATTGGGTCCGTCTCCAATGGCTACGACTTCGCTTGGACTAATTCGAAATGCGTGAAGTAAGTTTTTTATAGCAGACCATTTGGAAACATTAGGAGCAACCAATTCAAACCCGTCATTCCAATTGATGACCTCTGCTTCCTTTTTAAACAAAGAGGATAACTCAGGTGTTGGTGCACCTGTTCGAACACTATATTTAAGAACATCTTGATAATTTGCCTGTCTTAAATCTCCAATATAACGTGGCGGAATTTGCCCAACTTTTGTCCAATAATCGATTTCTTCATTTGTTTCCTTACAATAAAGCCCATTTGCTGTATGGATAATAACATTACAAGAATTTTCAGCGGTCAGCTGGTGGAATCGTTCTTCGTTCAGTCGGACGGTTTTCATTTGCATAGCTCTTCCTGTTTCTGCATCGTGAATAGCGGCACCATTCAAACAGATCATTGGAGTTTGTAATCCAATTTCTTTATGGTAGGGAGCGGTTACTTCATAGTGTCGACCAGTAGCTAGAAAAACCTTGACTCCCTGATTAATGAGCCTATTAATGGCTTCCATATTTCGGCTGGAAATGTTGTTTGAGGCCTTTAGTAGTGTACCATCCATATCAATAAATATTGCACGCACAATCATTTATACTGCCTCCTCATCGTTGGTAAACCAATCATATCATCTGACTATTAAAGTCTTGTAAACTCAGTGTACAGATTTAATAAAGTTTATTGGGAGGTAAGGGACGGTTCTATGCAGGTAAAAATATTATTCCATTAACGGGTGCTTGTGCGGCCGAGCCTAGGTCGTATCATATAGCGGGTGGGATTCCCGTCGAGAAAGAACTAGCCATTCACTCGTAGCGAGTCTTGGAGGGCTAATGGTAACATTAGCCTTTAAGCGTAGACAGTTAGGTGGCGGGCCGAAAGCCAAATGGTTGAAGGGATTGAGCTCCATAATGTTAGTAAATCGAGAGGGCTGATGCCTTAAGCACAGCAGAAAGCTACATTTTATCCATCGTTAAAGGCAAGAAGGATAAAACCTCTCTGGAGTCAGAGACCTTGGCACGTCACACATTGATATGATACGGCAACTCGGGAGACCCTACCGGTCTTTTCTTCTTATAGAAGAGTATGGTGTACAAGCGATAATAAGCAAGGAAGCCAAATGCCGTTGTAGGGAGTCGGATAGCAGCGTAGTACCAATGAAGTTGGGTAATGCCGATGGAGGAAAGGCTGCTACCAAGTTATCACCCTTACTAGGGACACATTTACTACACGCAGAGGTAGGGATAATAAATGGAAACAAAACTATTAAGGATAGCAGAATTAGCAAAATCTGAACGGAAGAGATTACCTATATTTTGTGAATGGTGACTAGGAGGAGCCGTGTGCGTAAATAGCGCAAGCACGGTTCTGTGAGGGGGTAGGAACACAATCTACCGCAAGGTAGAGAGGTTCCCTTCTACTCGACTAGTTCCACAAGGAAATAAACAACTTTATTATCTGCTTTAATTTCAGAAGTAAAGCTGAACTTAATCTTTTTAAAGAACTTTAAAAGGAGATACTACAATTTAAGTAGTGTCTCCTTTTACGTTTTTATAAGTGAATTTTAATGACTTTATTATTCCTATTCAAATGGTTCATATCTTGTAGCTTGAAAAATATAGCTATTATTCTTCTCTTTTTATCCCAATGTATGTAATAATCACAGCCAGCTATATCGTTGATAAAAGGGGACAAGGTATCATAGATCGTTTTAACATGTTTCGGAAGTTTCGAACCCTTATTTCTTAAAAAGAATTCTTCTCTATAACATTTAAAAAATATTCTAAATTTTTAAATAATTATAAACGAAATATGGTATATAATAAGAGAAGTATATAACTGTTTTTAGGAGGATGAAAGATATGTTAAATGTTTGCTCAAAAATTTTGGTTCCGTATGATAATTCTGAATTAAGCAAGAAGGCATTGGATACGGCCATAGCACTAGCAAAACATGAGGAAAATATCGAATTGAATGTTATCACTGTCATTGATGTACATGGTACCATCTATTACTACGGTAATGGCGATCCCGTTACTGAAGCTCAACTTGAAGCAGCAAAAGAATCACTCAGTGAAGTAGAACGAAAATTAAAAGCCCTGCCAAACAAGACAGAAACATTCATAGTGGAGGGAAGACCTGCTAATACTATCGTGGATTTCGTTAAGCAGGACAATGCCGATCTTGTTGTTATGGGAAGTCGTGGATTAAGTGGATTGAAAGAAATGTTTCTAGGAAGTGTCAGTCATTATGTTGTGCAACATTCCACATGCCCAGTATATATTGTTAAATAGTACTACTTCTTTTTATTGTTCATTAGTTTATCCCCTTTCATATTAATACAGTAATTACACAAGATTTCGCATATTTTAAAGTACTAGAAAAGGATCTTCGAATGAAGATCCTTTTCTAGTACCAATAAAAATGATTATGTAAACTCCTCTTAAAATAAAATAAGAGGAGTTTTTTAATCTAGTTTATTAGGGGGAGCGTCAGGAAAATGCGGATTTACAACGTTAAGAAAGTTTCAAACTAATAAAAAAGGTCAATCTCCTGTAGAACTGAAATCCAGAATCGTTTCCATACCCCTGGTAGTCCTCTTAAAAAGTAATTATATACAATATAAAGAATATTTGTAAAATAAAAACAAATACGCTAATATAATGATGAAAATGTATATTTAAATACATTAGATAATGAATTCTTGACCGAGCAGGAAATTATTAATTTACTTGAATCCTTCGAATACGTAAACAACTAAGTTGAAATCCAACAAAGAGGGTGATAAACATGAAGAAATTCACATCGAGTATTATCTTTTTAGTTACTATAGTGTGTATTCTATCAGGATGTTTTAAACCTACTGATAAGGATTTGGCTTCAGTAAAAGGTACTTACTCTATATATTCTGTTGGGGACTATGAAGTGGATGTTAAATTGGAAGAAGATCTAGGATTAGTTAATTATATTCATAGCATAACTTTAGAAAAAGACTATGAATATGCAAAAGAAGTTGCCCCCTATTTGAAAATAGATAAATCAAAATACAATTATTTTGTGTTTGATAGTAAGGGATTGATATACGAAACAACAGACTATGGAAAATTATTGCGATTCTTAAAAGACAATCCAAACCCAAAATAATTAATTATAATATTTGTTTTGAGTTAACAGTAGTATAGTAAGACATGTGAAACTTACTATACTACTGTTTTTGTTATTGAACTCCAACACGCAATATCTAAAATATGAAAAGATATACCAGCGTCCTCCTCAGAGAAGGACGTTTTTTAGTTAGAGGGACCCTTCGTTAACCTAATTGGGTGTTTTTGCACAACGCCCCGAAAAGGTTTAATAAGCTGTATCCCTTGAGCCACTTGAGTTTAGGGCAAGTCTTTCAAAAAGTGTGCTTTATGACAAGCCTAATATCCATTGAATTCATTATGTCAAAAAGCCTGTATTCAAGTTATGCAATATTTCGTTTGATTGAGGGACTTTTTGACATATGGACATTAGGAAGGTTCCCTTAACGTTGTCATATCAATGGATTCTTACGTTCTACATCCCTTAGCGTTGTTAATCCGCGTTTCGCTGGCGGTACCCCCTATTAGGCTAATGGGTGACATCGGTTCAAGAAGAAGACCCTTTTGGTGATCTTTTCAATGTACTGAAATAAAAAAAGGTTTCCAACCCAAGATGGAAGCCTTCTGGCAATGTCCCCTTCGTTTTACTTCATCCAAAAAACTTTGATAGAAACCCTTTCTGCTCTTTCTTTTGACTGCTTAGTTGAGCCTCAATTAACTGTAATTTATCTTCTAATTCTGTTCTTTTATGAGCTTCTTCCTGTTTTTGTTCCTGTATATAAACATTAAAAGTATCTTTTAAATTTTTATCTGAGCTAATTAAATCTTTAACCAATCCTTTTAAAGCTTCATTATCCTCCTGGAGCGTATTTAATCTGTTATCTTCAAGCGATTTTGTTTTATTTTGTTTTTCTATTAATTGAGATAAACGATTTATTTCTTGCTGCATCTGACGGAACTCATTGCCTATTTGCATAAACATTTCATTAGCGCCACTTTGTTCAAAGGCCTGTCCAAGCAACAAAGCCATTTCGTTCTCTTTCTCTT
Source organism: Bacillus cihuensis (assembly GCF_000504145.1). Taxonomy (NCBI): domain Bacteria; kingdom Bacillati; phylum Bacillota; class Bacilli; order Caryophanales; family Bacillaceae; genus Bacillus; species Bacillus cihuensis. Next base: position 169,829 of record NZ_KI632495.1, read on the forward strand.
TTTCTTTTTGCTCCTTATCCGTTTGCAACTGATGATATAAGTTATCCTTAATTAGCTCTTCTTTCACATCATCAAACGTGACATTTCCTCCACGATTGAAAACTTCAATGATCTTTTCGATCTTTGGAAACTCAGTATGTAATTTATAAAACATACAAAACCACATAAAAGAGTCAGTAAAAAAATATTAAGAGCTTGTTTTATCAATCTATCAAAACAGACTCAATTCTATGATCGTTTATCAAGCAATATTAGATCTAGTTTCCAAGGGAATTTGGGTGGGTTTTAATGGTAATACTAATAAATATTATTAAGGATAAATAGGAGTGAAACCATGCCACAAAAACCTTCTAAGTCTACCGAAGAGTTAAATACGGAAAAAAATGTTCAAATACCAAATAATAATCAGCAAGATAAGGATGCAATTGATAACTTAACACGTATGTTAGCATCCCTATTGAACTATCTATCAGATGAAGAAAACGAAGAGTTAGATATTGATTACATTATTGATGATACGGAGGGTCTTCGAGAATGGTGGAATCAATATAAGGAGAGTAACCGGAAATTGATTGAAGAAGAAATCAGAGAATCTCTTGGTAAACTATCTATTGAAGCCCTTCACAAGATCCATGAACAAGTAAAAGAAAAACAGGATTAATTGTTATGAAGCTAAAATATGAGAAGCGGAAATTTTTTTGTAGCTCGTCATATATTTTGTGATGGATAAAAAATTGATAATATTATTAGAAGTGAGGTGGGACAGGATGAGTACTAAAGTGGTACCAAAAGATGGGGTTCCTATTTAATTAGGACCGCATTCGCTAACAAATACAATAAGATTATTTTTCTTATCTACAATCGGAGCTGAAATCCCATTTTCACTTTCATCCAGTTCTTCTAAGGCAAAACTTGTTTGATGCTGGACAGAATTTTGATGACTTGGCTAAAGTATCTAGTGAATTACGATTACTTGCTTCTTGCTTAATCAAGTTTGCAAAAGATTTACGGTTATTATCATCAGGTCCGGAAGCTGGGTTCCCCTATAGAGAGTGAAAAAGAATTAAATATTGTAGACATTTAAAGAGCACATGTTGATGTTTAGCTTTGAAACATAGTCAAGGACTAAGGTTTTTAAACTATATATCCATCTGCTTTTTCTCAGGAAAGTATAAGAGGGAGTGATTCATGTGGTTATGGTTACACATCCTGTCAGAGGATATGGTTCACCTAATAAATACGTTCAAGGAAAAGGATTGTTACATTCTTTAACTGAATACACTGGCAGATTCGGAGAGAAAGTCATTGCATTGGTCGATTCCTTCTTTTTTGAGGAGTATGAAGTGATTTTAAATAATTTATATAAAAAAGCAGGCTATGAAATTAATGTTGTTCGCTTTAATGGTGAAGTAACAGAAAATGAAATAAAAAGAGTGACAGACATAGCAAATCTTGAAGATACAGAAGTGATTGTGGGCATTGGTGGCGGAAAGACTTTAGACGTGGCTAAAGGAGTTGCCGCTGATGCGAAACTATCATTGATTATTATGCCTACAACAGCTTCTACAGATGCGCCTTGCAGCGCTCTTTCTGTAATTTATAAAGAAAATGGGCAGCATAGTGATGCAAGATGGTATGATAGGAATCCAGATCTCGTTTTGGTTGATTTAGATATTGTGATTAATGCTCCGGTCAGGTATCTTGTTTCTGGTATGGCTGATGCATTAGCCACCTATTATGAAGCTAGAGCAAATGAATGGTCTGATAGTAGCAATTACATATTTATGAATAAAGACGGGAGCGGGTGCAGAAGAACAAGATTAGCTATGATTATCGCTAAATCATGCTATAGAATCCTTATGGAAGATGGGCTGAAGGCTAAACAAGCTGCAGAGTCTAAAATTTGTACAAAGGCATTTGAAGACGTAGTAGAAGTAAACACGCTCTTGTCCGGATTAGGTTTTGAAAATACTGGTGTTGCCGGAGCTCATGCCATTGCTAACGGTTTAACAGCGTTGAAAGAAAGTCATAAATCGCTTCATGGAGAGAAAGTTGGATTCGGGATTATATGTCAATTGATAATGGAGAATAGGCCTTTGAGTGAAATTGAGGGAGTTGTGAATTTTTGTTTAAAGATAGGGCTGCCGCTTACATTGGAGAGTCTAGGGATTGAACCTACAGAAGAAAATATAAGCATCATTGCCCAAAATTCAACAAAATCAAATTTGTTATGTGAACCAATCCTGGTAACAGAAGATTTAATTTACGATACCATCATTCAAGCAAATGAATATGTAAAATCATTTGAAATTTCGTAAATGTTTAATAAAAAAAACCAAATTTCTTATTACAATGTGCCCTATTAAGTAGACACCAAAAAAAGTCTACCAATAGGGTACTTTTTTGTATAATTACGGTGCTTACGTAGCAAGTAAAGCGGCGGTTGAATCAATGATAATGATATTGGCTCGCGAATTGCGTGGTAAAGATTTCTTGACTCCTTTATTAATAATATTAAAAAATTTGGAGTTAAGCCAAAAAAGGGAGAAATACTGGAAAATGTTAAAGAAGTCGTAATTCAATTAAATGAATTAAATGACAAATACGGTTACTTTATTCAGACAATGGAGAGAGAAGAACTATATGAACTTATTACTGAAGCTGCCCGTATAGCTGGTTTAGAAGTCGAAGGAGACATAACCGAAGAATGGAGATAGTGGTAACGTGGTTGGACAAATGAAAGCATAGCAAAAGTGATAAATAAACCATATAAGACGGCTAGTGCGGTAAATAAATATACAAAAAATTCAGTTACAGTTTACTATAAAGATAATATACACTATGTAGCAGTAGATAATGGTTCTGGGAAGGTAATACAAGTTTCTGATTTAACTATATCAAATTGGAGATTTGATCCTGATTTTTCGAAATAGGTGGTGATGTAATGATAATAAAAAAAGAAGGCAAAATTAATGAAATAATCTATGAATATACAACAATTAATAGCGGTAAATCCAGATTATATCCAACAATTACTGATTTAAACGGTATTTTAGAAAAGATAATTGAATCCAAATCAACGACAGAATATATAAGAATTAATCCATTTTATATTAATGAAAAGATTAATATGCAGATAGAATTCGAAGAATTTATGTTTTATTTGGAATGTAGGGAACAGTTCGATAAAAAAGCACTAAAAGACCATATTTTAGATTGCTTAGATGCACATTATCCAACTGTGTCTACAGAGCAATTTGAGATGGGTAAAATACTGTATCCTCTATGTCAACACAACGATTTAAAGAGTTATAAGCTCTCGCTAGAAAAATATCGTGATTATTTAGGTACGCTTTTACCGAGGTTATTTGATTATGCTAAAAGAAAAATGCAATTAAAAGACGATGACTTAGCATTTGGATATTTTTGTTTTGAAGTTCATAGTGGATAATATTTGAACCTTGATAGGCTATTTGACATTCAAGGTTCAAATATTAAAAAGTGTAATGGAAACAATAATTTTATGTATGTAACAATAGATGAAGTAGCTATCTTTAATAAAAAAGGTGTCCTACAAACGGCGTACGGAAAAGACCAATATAAAAAACCAATAGAAATGCTATTAATCAATTTTATGGAAAATAAAAGGAGTTACTAAGCTATGAGTAAGACAAAACGAATAATAAATAAGTGGGATCCTATGAATCTTCTTTTGCATGCACCAGATGATGAGTATGAAGAAGAAATATTACTAATTAATGACGTCTTAGCTCTAACTAGTGATGTTAATCAAGTGGCAAATGAAATTAAAGCTATTTTTATAAAAATGTTTGGTGATGACTTTAAAAGAAGTTATAACGATTGTTTAGAAATAGCAAAAAAAATATTAGATTAATTAAAAACCTTGATTGGCTATTCATGCCTTTCTAGGTTTCTTTTTTTGTTGGTGGGGCTATCGCATTTATTTCCCCTAAAACGGACAGCATAAATCCGTCCGTTTTAGGAGAAAAACCAATATTATTTTTGACAGTTGATGTTTTTTATACCTATTATTTCTTGCCTTGCGAAGGATCACTGTAATAAACTTGTGGATCTTACTAATCCACTTCTTTCCAACCACCTGCAAATCCATCTTTATCTATCCATGAATAAACATTTACTGTGTGGCTCAAAAAATTAAAATCATAAAACCCGAAAAACGTTGCACGAACTTCAAATGGTTGATTACCCACTGCTCTATCATTTTGTTTAAATGTGCTAGATACTCCATCAAAAACCGATACAAACGGATAGATATTTTTTGATCCACCTGTAGCATTATCAGGAGTAATATCACCATCTTTAATAGTCGCAAATAATGTTACATAATATCTACTTACTTCAATATCATTTATTTTTACTGTTGTTTCATATTTGTAATAATATGATCCGTCAGGCACCGATTGCAAAGAATTTATTTTCTGTCCGTTCATATTTTCTATTGAAGAGGTAACTAGAAGATATCCTCCATCCTCACCAATAGGGATTTTTTTGTTTTCTGGTAATGATTCTATGTCATTTAATTTATTAAAAAAATCTTTAGCTGTCTTTGAAGAAAGAGTTGCCTTAAGAAATTTGTTTTTCTCACCTTGATTTAACTTGTTGAATTTTTCTAATTGTTCTTTCGCAAAATCATCCTCTTCAGCATTAGCTTCCCACCAAGCCATATAATGTTTTTTCAAAACACCAAATGCAGGAACACCATTGTTTTCATTGTCCTCTTTTTCCGCATTAACAATTCCACTAGATGATACGAACATTGTAATAACTAGCAAAAAAGTTAACAGTGAAGATCTGACAAAATTAAATTTTTTCAAAACAATCCCTCCTATTTTCATTTTTTTACATATATATAATATAATGTAAAATATTTCGTTGAAAGGGTCTGAATAATCAAATAAATATTGTTTTACTTATTTTATTAATTAAAATACATTAAGAAAGACCCAGCTTATCTCTCTATTTTCATTTGCATGGCTTATCCCACTCGCACCGAAAATTCCTGTGATTTCCCTTTCATAACCAAGAATCTCGCGATTGTGGAATAAGATTTTAAAACGATTATATTGTTTTATCTTTTTGTATAGTGAAGTTTTTCACATGGGAAATTAAACAACTATATTTTTACCCCCGTCCTAGATTTAGAACGGGGGTATGCTTGTTTGAACTTTTAAAATTAAATAACTTTTTTGTCAGTTTACATTTGTGTTAGGGATAAACGATTGGATAGGAACTGTTCCGTTATGAACGGGCAATCATGGAGACTACATATAATGGGTTAACCTTAACTACTATTGGTTGCCCTTTATGGGTAGCTTTTTTTGTGGTCTACATAAGGTTTATGTAGAATTTATATTAATAAATTGAGAGCAGGATCAGTGAAGAATGGACCTATTAAAAGGGTAAATTGACTCTTTGGGTGCATTATCAGCATATTTGTTGGGTTAAATCAGGAGAATTGTTCTTTCGTGTATTTACATCGGATGATACTTCAAAAGCCTCCATTTGGAGTGCGTCAAATGGTTTAAGGAACTGTTGCAGATACGCTGAATGGGTATAATTATGCTAATAATAACCCAGTGATGTTTGTTGATCCCGATGGAACGTTTGCTCAGATCTTAGTGGGCGCTGTGTTAGGCGCGTTTGTGAATGCGGTAATTTATTATGCTAACTTAGTTTTTAAATATGGCTTTAAGAATTACAAAAAGCATATCTCTGGAAGAGCTCTTACTATAACAATGCTTAGAGGAGCGGTTGCAGGGTCAATTGGTATAGTGAGATACTGGCAAAAAATAGGAGTATTTGATAAGGTTGGTGTTCTAATTATGAGCTTTCAACTAGCTCCTGCAGCATATTTTTTCAGTAATTTAGGTGGAAAGTACAGTAGACGTGGCTTTATAGAAAATCAATTTTTATCTCTTTTCAGTCCGAATAAAAGCATTATATATGGTACTATTGTGAAAACTTTAGAGAGAAGTTATTCAGGAAGATGATTTCTTTTACTGTTATAATAGCAAATGAGTAATCAGTAAAGGAGAGTATAAAATGAAAGAAACAATTCTCAAGTTGGCAGAATTACTCAATAATATCCATGATTTTATTCAAATCTACGTTAGCAATCATTTAAATCTAGGTTTAAATGATAAAGATTTACATTTTTGGATTATGGGTATTATTGGGATCTTGATATTTCTTTTTGTGCTAGTTGTATCAAAATTTATTTCTAAACTGCCTTTTGGAATTACAATACTATCATTCATATATAGTTTCACGATTATGATCGTTTTAGTTTTTGTCATTGAAATACAACAAGCCCTTACCAAAAGAGGAAATATGGAATTTCAAGATGCTGTTGTGGGATTATGGGGATTCGTTGTATTTTTTATAGGTTTTGTGATAATTTCATCAATCTTTTTACTAATTAAAAGGTTAATAAATAGTTTTACTGATAAAGATTCTATTAGAAAAAGTTAATCTTTAATATTTATAATGAGAAATATCACCCATTTCGGGTGCTTTTATTTGTAATCTTGTTTAACTATATAAGGACAATAGGGGAGATGACACGGATACCTTTATTAAGCTATTCAAATGATCATTTGGCTATCTAAGTTTGATTTTTTTCCTTCAAACATAGATAGCCAACTTTGCATCTGAGCAAGTTATCTCTCCACGCTGCCAATCGGGCAGGGGAGAGATAATCAAGTTTGAATAATAATACAATGGAACCAAGATTGTTAGCGGTAATATGTTTACATTAATTTATAAACTCTGAAACTCGAAGAAAGAAAAACTAAATACGTATAAAAGGAAATATTAAAAGATAATATTTCCATCGTTAGAAAAAGATTCAGGTGATAAAATATTAATCGAGAGGTATGCCACATGTATAAAAAATCATTCTTAAATTTCATTTTTTAAAGTATGTCTTGTCTTTTTAATATTTCTAGGAGGATATCAGAATTGCGCAAAGAAAAAGTTTCAGCCATCATTGGAGAATCACATAAACTTATGAATCAAGTTGTAACCGATACTGCTAGTATCCTTTCAGATGCTAATTTTGTCTATAAAATTGATGAGTTATTGAATGAGAGAAACATAACTCAAAAGGACCTTGCGTCGATGACGGGTATGAGGGTAGGTACTATTTCTCAATTGGTCAACGGTAAGACAGGTGTTAGTCTCAATAAAACTCAGCTAATTGCTCTTATGGTGGCACTGAGAGTTACTAAGTTATCGGATATTGTTGATTTAGAATTGCCACAGGATGTCTTGTTGAAATTTCAAAAACAGCAAGCTGAATGGTTATTGGATAAAGAAATGCCTATTGAGCTCAAAGAGATGCATAGAAATAATATATTAAAAGCAAACAATTTATAATGAGTTAACAGTTATTTGCAAACTTCTTTTGATTTTGATACTTTATGACTAATCGTTTGTAGATGCATTCTTCTTAACAATTGAAGCAGTTTTTTTGAGTATTATGAAATAGCTTTGAAACTCATTTAAATATTGTATGAATGATTAAGCAATTTCCTTAAAATAACTCACTCAATTATGGACCTTCAGAAAGCATTATGGCATATTTTTCTCAATAGGAAAGGTCGTTACGCATCCTGCTATAAACCATGATATAACAGGGTTTTGATGCAAATGGATATGAAACCATCGCAAAAGAAAATTAATCAAATGATGGCAGTCATGAATAAACACCCTTATATAGAAGGGGTACTACCCTCATATATTGATTTTAGTAATTAAAAAAGAGGAAAAGGTGAATCCTTCACCTCTTTTTTAGGTACTGAGTTAGTTAATTCTTATTAAAATGGATTCATAAACCACCTTTTCTGTTGAAAGATCAGCAGATAGGGTGGTTTTTGTTTTTTTAGAAGATGTTATAGAGGAATATATCTATTACTGTCAAACAAGAGGTTTCACAAAAAAGACGATGATAAACAAACGAATTCCTTAAGTAACAAGAGAAGATTTTATGTGAGTACGATTAAACTGTTTCAATGTTCATTAATGAAGATGTTAAAAGTAAGGCGAAAGAAAGAATTGTAATTTGGTTTGGAGAAGATGCTATTACCGATACTAATACAATTATTGATGATAAATTACATAAAAAAACAAATGAAGAAACAAAGAATGAAGAATAATATAGATTTAAAAAGACACTCAAACTATTCCGTGAGTGTCTTCTTGTGTATCCAACTTATCTTTCTTTAACAATTTCTTATTTTGATTGATAAGTTCTTTATTTTTATTAATAGTAGCATCATTATTCAATTTAACATGATTCGTGAAAGAACCTTTTTCTCCCATAAAATCTAACAGCAATTCAACTGACTTATCCAATAAAATATCTAATGCAATAATTCTATCCTTAGATAATTGAGTGAGTCTTTTGTTAAGATGAGAATCTAGTGAAACGACAATTGAATCTCGTGATTCATTCCTCATTCCCTCTCCTCCTTTTCCGACTCTATAATTATACTTATATTATATGATAGAAGAAAATGGGAAACAACACTATGTATCTGAAATTGTATAAATAGAGAAAAGTACCCACAAAATATGGGTACTTCTTTGTGTATATTTAGAAAATGGTCTATATCAAAAGTTGTGTCTCACGAAGATTAATATATAGCCATGTAAGGTGCAAATCCTTACCCGTGTATTTGTATAGAAGTTATATAGAAGTGGGAGAGAGAATGTAGATAGGGTAAAGATGATAAGCTGGAATAAACCCTTGATGAGAACAAAGGAGCATCGTGGGACATTAACTTAGAGTTGATTCGAGAAGGTGAAAGTGAAATCAGGAAGTTTTAATTGGATCCCGGTTTAATGGAAGACGAGAGGATTCTAATTGTAGTGGGAGTCCTTACATAAAAATTCGATTTAAAAAAGGGGATAACTAAAATTAAAAAATCAAATGTGAGCATAAATGTAGAAGCAAAAAATACTATGAAAAAATTCTTTATTGGGACTATTTTATCTTTTGATATTTCGATTGATGTTAATTGTGAAAACCATTCTGAGGCGATTCAAGAAGGATTACGAAAGCTTGGAGAGTATGCAGTGGCTATTCCTGAGTTGAAGTTAATATTGAATGATGGAACTGTAGTAACTCCTAAAGTTCATAATTGGAGCAATTAAGAAACTGAGTATTGATGAAAACGATGAAGTTGTATCAATTAATGAGGTTAGTGATGAAGAGTGTAGACAATCATAAAACGCTATTTATTTAAAATTATTCTTGCTTCCATTGTATTTATTTACGTCTTATACACGAGTGTGACTATAAAATAAAGAGCCTAGACAGCTGCAACTACTAGACTCTACAAACAATGAAATTTACTAAATAGGGAACACTAATCAGCCTCTTGATTATATTATTTCGAAAACATGATTACAAAGTAGCTTATGCAGTGGACTTGGTTTGGAGATATAATGTAGATAATGGCAAATGGTATCGAATAAAAGGACATTAATATAATAACTATTTTAAAAATAAATTTACAGAAAGTTAACTTTGTGAAAAGCGATTTTGGTTTCATCATGCACACTTTAATATTATTTCAATTTACTGATTATTATAAATAATCGAAATTAGGTCTAGAGAAAGCATACGTTGCATGGTATCATAATGGTATCGACATATAAATACAAAATCCAACAATTTAATTAAAGGAGTAAAGTAATATGAAGAAATACATAATCAAAGATAACAATTCGAGTCGAATCACTGGGAAGCAAGTATTCCTCAAAGCAGATAAATCACAAACTTTGAACTTCGACTATGCTCACATTTATCCTGAAGTAGAAGCAATCAATATAAAAGAACATGATGATAACATGGAATTGATTGAAGTTAACGTAGTAGTTGTTTAAGGGGTTAGATTTATACAAGATTTACCGATCTGCTAATTCAATTATGAAGAAATGAAGCAATCTAATTAATATCTTGAATACTCTTTGTATCTTCATAGCATGACTTTACAAAATTATTTTAAAAAAGTTGAGAACTAAAAATGAAAAAATACGTTAATATAGACTTAGTTTCAACTAAATTAACTGGGAAGCAAGTATTTCTGAAAGTGGATAGATCGCAAACATTAAAATTTGATTTTGCAAATTTATTTCCGGAGAAAGAAGCTAAAGAATTGAAGCCCGGAAACCATAACTTAAGCTATACAATCGATCATTGCTGTCGGCTATCTTAGTTTCTTGATTATTTTTATCTTGAAACTCAGGTAGCCGACTTTACTCACATCCGTTTTCCATACGTCTGCTGCCAATCGTGAAGGGGGAGAGCGAATCAAGTCAAGTTTTTTTGATAGATTGATAGTAAAATATTTTAGTAAGACGTATATTACTGAAAATGGATTTAGCTTGGTGGTGTAAAACTGTGACACTGGGAGTCACAAATCATCATATTTTCGTGTGACTCGTTTAAAAATCTCCACTTATTCCTTCTGCCTGATCCGCTCCAATATCGACATGACATCTTCTGGTTTATGAAATTCAATCGGTGAGACACCTTTTTCAAACACAATCGACTCTGCATCCACAAGCAAAACATACCGTCCGTTAATTTTCCCTAAATGGACATTTTCGCCGAAATCGGAAAGCAATCCTTTCACAGAAGTATTACCAAGCGTCATTCGCATTTCTGCATCAGGCGTATGTTCAACAATTTGTGCTGTGGCTTCAATCACTTGATGCGTATCGAGACGCTCTTGAATCTCCCGTTTTTCACTTGCTTCCCAAACTTCCATTGCCTGTTCAAATTGCTGTAGTTCTTCGCTGTTATCAGCGAACGTTTCTTGGACATGCTCCTGCACCATATTCATGACTTGTGCTTTCATAATTTCTGGCATTGATTCACCATAATCAACGAATTTCAAGAAGTCTTCAAAGTAGCGGGCATGAGAGGCTTGATGAATCTTTAGTTCGCCAGGTTCAACCATTCCTTCTTCTGGCATGTACGGATATTGGATAGATTTCATGTTTTTCGTTGTAATGGCCATTTCTACGTTTCGAATTAAGGTTGCTTCGTCGGATATGGAGGCGACCTTTGGCTCGAAGTCACATTTAAGTAAGAATACGAATGGTTCATCAAAGTATTTTGTTAATTTTGCACTTGTGATGAGAAAAACACCGCCCCGAACTGCGCTAGTGTCTAAATACGCGCTAACAAATTGTTCGTTCTCATCATGAAACTGGTCTTTTGTATCTGCAAAACGAACACGATTGAATAAATTATAGTTTGGATTAGAGTCTAATTCATGTCCTTCTTCGACGATAAAAAAGCCAATTTTAGTTGGAACTTGTTCAGCTTTTGGATGCCGATCAACTTTACGTTTGCTAATTTTCATTAATTCTCCATCAAGAAAATCCTTGAGTGAGCTATTTTCATATTCTTCTTCATCCAATGTTTGGAAATGCTTATATCGTTTATCCGCCTGATCACCTTTTCCTTCGACAGATATTACGTAAAAAGATAAATATTGTATCGAAAAATCCACTGCATTCACCTATTTTCTATCATTCATTTATACAGTATAAGAATCTGTGAATCGAACGTCAATGGCAGTTCTTCGTTTTTTAGGAAGTGACTTGTATATTTGTACCAGAGTTATTAAAATTTTAACAAATTTACCGATATATAATTAAACACTTTAATACAGTATTGAGGAGATTTGATTAATGAAACCATTTATTATGAGAAACAGGAAAAAAAAAGAGAAGAGCTTGCATGAACAATATGAAGATATGACTGAAATTAATGTTAATCACTATCCAGATGTCTTAATTCAAATGGATTTGATTCAGCTAACAAAAAAAGATTTATGTGTTGCACGTTCTCTTCAACCACTGATTAAAGAAAACATAGACATGATTGTCGGTAATTTCTATCTCAATCTGGAAAAACAACCTGGACTGATGAGAATTATTCAAGATAATAGTTCCATCGATAGATTGAAAAAAACATTGAACCGTCACATTTATGAAATGTTTAGTGGGAAAATTAATGATGACTACATAAAACAGCGGAATATCATCGCACACGTCCATGTTCGAATAGGATTGCAACCCAAATGGTATATGTGCGCTTTTCAAGATTTACAAAAATCACTAATTGATTTGGTAACGCCCATAGCAGAAACGATGGAAGAGTATCGAGAAATTGTACTTGCAATTACTAAATTATTAAGTTTAGAACAACAAATCGTTCTGGAAGCATATGAATTGGAAAGTGAAAAGATACGTAACCAAGTTGAATCAGAAAAACAAGTAATTAAATCAACTATTCAAGCTAACACTCAAGAATTAGCGTCAGTTAGTGAAGAGACAAATGCTGCCACACTAGATATTCAGTATAAAATAAATGAAATTCAATCTTTAACAGAGGAAGGCTCCAATATTGCAACTGATACAGTTCAAAAGTCAAAAGAAGGAGTAACACTTTTGAAAAATGTTGAAGAGTTAATGATTAGTTCACAAGAGGCTATGAACCAATTTTCTCATCAAATGGAGCAATTAACTAATACTTCACTTAAAATAAATGGAGTCGTTACAATGGTAACTGCAATTGCTGATCAGACAAATTTATTGGCCTTGAATGCTGCAATTGAAGCTGCTAGAGCAGGAGAAAACGGCAAAGGATTTGCAGTCGTAGCAGGTGAAGTAAGGAAACTTGCTGAAAGTACGAAGAAATCTGTATCTGAGGTTTCGTTGTTAATAAGTGGAATTCAATCTTATACAGAGGAAATGAACGCTTTTATATACTCAGTCAAAGATGATATGAAAAATGTAAAGGAACATTCAGAAGAAACGACGGTATTTTTTAATCACATTCTAGCTTCGATGGAAAAAGTAATGGAGCAAAATGTTATTATTGCTGGAGAAATGTCTGATTTTACAGATATTTTCCATAGCTTGAGCTCTGGATTTGATAAAGTAGCCGTATCTTCGGATGAATTAAGTCGATTAATGATAAATTTGTAAACAAAAAATATATAAAATTGATAAAAAATACAGCAGCTTATCATTTAGAGTTGCTGAATTTTTATAATTTGAGTATTTTGTAAATTTCCTCGTTAGAATATATTATACTTTATTATACCTATGATAGTAAAAAGCTAAATATGGTTATGCAATTAAGACAGAAATACTCAAATTTCAGTATTTAAGGGAAAAATAATGAATAAATTTATGATTATTTCATTAATAACCTCGTCAGAATATATTATATACGACTAATCTAAAAAAGATAATACCCAAATTTTAATTACTAAGGGGTACTTTCTAAACAAAAGGTTAAAGGAGTAAATAAAGGAACCCAAAGAGAAAAAATTATTTTTCAAATAAACCTTGTCTGCTGATCGTCAAAATGATATATTAATAAAGCGATGAGCTAATTTGCATAAGACGAGGAACATGCTTAACGCACGTTAGGGATGTGGCCCAACGGTTTCTCGCCGCAAACGCATCAAAGACGCCTGCAATGCAGGCGTCTTTTCTTTTCGGAAATTTAAAAATAGTTAATTCTTTTTTATCAAGTGAAACTTCAATCAGTGCGGGGCATCATCTCCCACTAATTGTTAGCCGATCCAATCAGGATTTCGGCAGTTTAACTCCCACCAAGGCTTCTTCAAATCCACTAAGCCTTGAGGTGGGGACTGCCTGTTAATGCGGGATAAATTGTGCAACTGAGGATATCACGTATATTACTATTTTAGTGAATCTTGTTTTGCGATTTTAATGTCTTCTTTTACATCTTCTTTAATATCATCTGTTAATTCTTTTGTCGCTTTTTTAAATTCGCGTAATGAATTTCCGACGGCTCTTCCAATTTCAGGTAGCTTACTAGGGCCAAAAACAATAAGTGCTAATATAAGAATGAGAATTAAACCTGGTACTCCAATATTGGAAAACATAAATTTCACTCCTCTTATGTAGATATTTATTATTATAGACTTTTCTTAAGCGTTTGCAAGGTGGAAGTTTAATGGAAGGCTCGTGAACATACTTAGATATAAGTGAAACTTTGACAAGTCTTTTTTTATTCCCAAAATGGGGTTAATTAAACCGCGATTAAAAGCATAATGAATTGTATTATCCAATCAATAGGCTTGCAATTCTTGTTCATTTCAGATATTATACTAATACAAGCTGCGTTGTACGTATTGATAATTAAGTTTTAACCTTTAAGCTGTAATAGGGAGTTTTATATCAAAACAAGAATGTCAGGCCTTTTTCATTGACTGAGGACATACAGGACTGTTTTTGCAAACACCCACTTTGAGGAGTGGTGGTTTAAAACTTTATTACTGAGCTTACGGCAATGGCGGCTACCTAATTGCTAGGGACAAAACCAGTTCTTTATTGAACTGGTTTTTTTATTTTCTAAAGGTGTACCCCATTCCTTAAAGATCTGATCATTGGGTATTTGGGCATTGTACATATAGCTTAAAATAATTATGTCTACTTAGTGAATAATAATTCATTTATTCAGAATTTTTCTTACAATCAATCTTGACATTTAGTAGTAATATCTATAGAGTAATAATTATATTAAAACTAAATATATAATTTTCTTATCCAGAGAGGTGGAGGGACTGGCCCATTGATACCTCAGCAACAGACTATTTTGTACTGTGCTAATTCCAGAAGCGAGAAGCTTGAAGATAAGAAGAGTAAATAGCATAAAGTGCTAAAACCTCTTCTTAATTATAAGAAGAGGTTTTTTTGTATAAAGTTAAGAAAGTTTTTTTAAATAGTTTTGAACGTAAGCAACTTACATCTAAATACTAAAGTCAAACATGTGATAAGGAGTGGCTCTCCTTAAAATGATAGCTTGGTATGAATCCATAAAGATTAGCGAGATAAACGAAAAAGGAGGAAAATTTCGTTGGTAAAAGAAAGAATATTTAGAATGTAATTAATTGAAAGAACAGAAGATGATTGTGCAAATACAAAATGGTCAAGATTCACTATAACTGTCTGCATTTGTTTAAGGCGATTGTGGTTTACTTTATCATGATATACAAAAACAGTGAGTACGAAAACTGAGTAAACTTTACAAGCTAACATACCAATTTCAGTAATGGAATGCTTCGAAAATAAATAAGAATGATGAAAACAGTGAGGATGTCCCATAATGAAAGACTTGCGATATTCCTCAGAAAGAGGGTAATTATGGATTTTCGTCAAGAAATGAAAAAACGAATATTAGTAGGAGAAGGAGCAATGGGAACTTTATTGTATTCCCACGGCATTGACTTCTGTTATGAAGAATTGAATATCACGAATCCAAATCAAATTGAAACGATTCACCAAACATATTTGAATGCGGGAGCCGATATTATCCAATCGAATACATATGGGGCTAATTTTTATAAGTTAAAGCGTTATGGATTGGAGGATCAGGTAAGTCAAATCAATCGTAAAGGCATTGCAATTGCAAAAAAGGTGGCGGCACAAGGGAATGCATTTGTATTTGGTACGATAGGTGCCTTAAGAAGTATACGTAAATCAGATTTAAGCTTGGAGGAGATCAAACGGATTTTCCGGGAGCAGTTATATAGTCTCCTACTTGAAGGTCCAGACGGTGTTATACTTGAAACGTTTTATGATTTTGAAGAATTGGAGACTGTTCTTCAAATTGCACGTCAGGAAACGGATTTACCAATCATCTCAAATGTCTCACTTCATGATATTGGAAACCTACAAAATGGGATGTCGTTAAACGATGCTTTTCAAAGATTAGAGCAGTTGGGAACAGATGTAGTCGGTATTAACTGCCGGCTTGGTCCACATCATATGATTCGTGCATTGGAATCTGTTTCGTTACCAAAACAGGCAGCACTTGCCGTGTTCCCGAATGCCAGTTTACCCGATTATGTCGATGGAAGACTTGTATATGACGCAGTACCTGAATATTTTGCTTCTTCCGCACTTGAGCTTAGAGAGCAGGGAGCCTCCATTATCGGAGGCTGTTGTGGCACAACGCCTTTTCATATTGAAGCAATAAAAAATGCTGTAAGTACGCTAGCTCCAGTTCAAGATAAAAAAATAAAAATAAGAGACATCGAGATTATTGAAGTGGGGAATTCTGATGAAGGGCAAGCATTCCATGAAAAAGCAAAAGTGGAAAGAACGATTTTAGTTGAATTGGATCCTCCAAAAAAATTAGGGATTGAAGCCTTTATGAAAGGTGCCATTGCTTTAAAGAAAGCAGGGGTAGACTCAGTTACTATGGCCGATAATTCGCTCGCCTCACCGCGAATTTCTAATGTGGCATTAGGTACACTTTTGAAAACACAGCATGAAATAAAGCCGCTTCTACATATAACATGCCGTGACCGTAATTTAATCGGTTTACAATCGCACTTGTTGGGATTGCAAACACTTGGTTTAAATGAAATTTTAGTCGTAACTGGAGACCCATCTAAAATCGGTGATTTTCCGGGGGCGACATCTGTATATGATTTATCATCATTAGATTTAATAAGTCTTGTCAAACAATTTAATGAGGGACTTTCTTTTTCTGGGCAAAGTCTAGGACAAAAAACGAATTTTAAAGTTGCTGCTGCTTTTAATCCAAATGTTAAATATCTCGATAAAGCAGTTAAACGGATTGAAAAGAAGATTTCCTGTGGGGCTGACTCTTTTTTGACACAACCAATTTATTCGGTGAAGCAAATAGAGGAAGTATATGAAGCCACGCAGCATTTAGAAACACCTATATTTCTTGGTATTATGCCATTAACAAGTTCAAGAAATGCTGAGTTTATCCATAACGAAGTGCCAGGCATCCTATTGCCAGACGAGGTCCGCAGAGCAATGGCATCTGCAGGTAATGATCTAAATAAAGCTAAAAATGAAGGAGTAGCCATTGCCAAGGAATTGCTTGATGCTGCCATGGATAAATTTAAGGGGATTTATTTAATTACCCCGTTTTTATATTATGACATGACTGTAAAATTGACGAAACATATTAGAAAAGTAGATAGTAGGCAAACTTCGGAGGTGGGAGCATATGAGTAAACAGTTAATACAGGAACAAATGAAAAAGAAAATTTTATTACTAGATGGCGCGATGGGGACTATGTTACAAGCAGAGAATTTAACCGCAGAGGATTTTGGTGGTGAACAATATGATGGCTGTAACGAATATTTAACGATAACCCAACCTGATATTATTCGATCCATCCATGAAAGATATTTGGCAGCTGGTGCAGACATCATCGAAACAAATACATTTGGTGCTACAAGTATCGTGCTTGATGAATATCAAATAAGTTATCTGGCATATAAACTAAACAAAGAATCTGCCGAAATTGCTAAAGCTGCTTGCGAAAAATATTCGAGTAATGAATGGCCTAGATTCGTGGCAGGAGCTATGGGACCAACGACAAAGACCTTGTCTGTAACTGGTGGAACTACATTTGAAGCTTTGACTGCTTCTTATGAAGAACAGGCATTAGGACTGCTAGATGGTGGAGTGGATTTACTTCTTATTGAAACATGTCAGGATATGTTAAATGTGAAGGCGGCCTTTTCTGGAATAAAAGCGGCGTTTGCTAAATTCGGACGAGAAGTTCCCATTATGATCTCTGGCACAATTGAACCGATGGGAACGACACTTGCCGGTCAGTCGATAGAAGCGTTTTATCTTTCATGTGAACATATGAATCCACTTGCGGTCGGATTGAATTGTGCGACTGGACCAGAGTTCATGATTGACCATATTAGAACATTGGCGAATTTATCAAATCGAGCTGTTAGTTGTTATCCAAATGCCGGACTCCCAGATGAGGAAGGGCATTATCACGAATCACCGATTTCTTTAGCAGAGAAAATGAAACAGTTTGCAGAAAAAGGCTGGGTAAATATCATTGGTGGTTGTTGCGGTACAACCCCTGAGCATATAGCTGCATTAGTAAAAGTACTAGAATTGATTGAGCCACGAACTATTGAAAATAATACACACGGTCATGCAATATCAGGAATTGAACCCCTAATCTATGATGATTCAATGCGTCCATTATTTGTCGGTGAACGGACGAATGTTATCGGGTCGCGTAAATTCAAGGAACTAATTAGGGAAAAGAAATTTGAGCAGGCGGCAGAAATTGCTCGAGCACAAGTGAAAAAAGGTGCTCATGTCATTGATATTTGTCTGGCTGATCCTGATGATGATGAATTAGGAAATATAAAAGAGTTCGTCACTGAGGTGGTTAAGAAAATCAAGGTACCACTTGTAATTGATACAACGGATGAAGCTGTCTTGGAGGAAGCGTTAAAAAGATCGCAGGGCAAAGCGATCATTAACTCTATTAATCTTGAGGACGGAGAAGATCGCTTTGAAAAGATTGTACCACTGATCCATCAATATGGCGCTAGCGTCGTTGTCGGTACAATCGATGAAGAGGGGATGGCGGTTAGCGCCGAGAGAAAGCTTGAAATTGCTAAGCGTTCTGTTGATTTACTAGTCAATAAATATGGATTGTTAGACCGTGATTTGATTTTCGATCCGCTTGTATTTCCAGTTGGGACAGGAGATGAGCAGTATATCGGATCTGCCCTTGAAACGGTAAAAGGAATTCAGGCAATCAAAGAAACTTTTCCTGAATGTCTGCTAATTCTCGGGATATCTAACGTTTCATTTGGTCTTCCGCCAAGGGGAAGAGAAATCCTCAATGCCGTTTTCCTTTATCATTGTACAAAAGCGGGATTGGATTATGCGATTGTCAATACAGAAAAATTAGAACGCTTTGCTTCGATTCCGGAAGAAGAGGTCAAACTGGCTGAAGCACTATTGTTCGATACATCATCAGAATCATTAGCGACGTTCACAGAATTTTATCGTGGTAAAAAGGCGGAGAAAAAAGAAAATACCGCCGTCCTTCCTCTAGATGAACGATTGGCAAATTATATTATTGAGGGTACAAAAGAAGGCTTAATTACTGACCTAAATATGGCACTTGAACGCGGAGATGAACCGCTTGAAATCATTAACGGACCGCTAATGGACGGAATGGGGGAAGTGGGTCGCCTCTTTAATGACAATCAGCTTATCGTTGCGGAAGTTTTACAAAGTGCTGAAGCTATGAAAGCGGCTGTTACTCATCTTGAACCGCTAATGGAAAATACAGAAGACAGTGCGAAAAAAGGAAAAGTGCTACTAGCGACTGTCAAAGGTGATGTGCACGATATTGGCAAAAACTTAGTGGACATTATTCTATCCAACAATGGCTATGAAGTAATCGATCTTGGGATAAAGGTGTCTTCACAACAAATCATTGAAGAGGTTCGTAAACATAACCCAACAGTTATTGGACTGTCTGGATTACTTGTCAAATCAGCTCAGCAAATGGTCCTTACAGCGCAGGATTTAAAACAAACAGGCATTGACATTCCTATTCTGGTTGGAGGTGCCGCATTATCACGTAAATTTACAGATTTCAAAATTTCTCCTGAGTATGATGGTCCAGTTTTATACTCAAAAGATGCAATGGACGGGCTTGCAGTTGCAAATATTTTACATGACGATCATAAAAAAACAGAGTATCTAAGGGAAGTAAATGAAAAACGAGAGATAGCAAGGGAAAATGCGGCGATCGTGGCTACAATGGAAAAACCGGAACGAAAAAAAGCAGAAGTAAAACCGTTATCTGTCGCTCCCGTCAAGAAGCCAATTGATCAACTACGTCATGTATTAAAGAACTATCCAATCGAAGTCGTTCAACCATACATAAACAGGCAAATGTTGATTGGTCACCATCTTGGTTTGAAAGGAAAAGTGGCTGAACTACTAAATCAGGGAGATGAGCGGGCGATCGAGCTTAATGACCTTGTTGATGAACTTATCGATTTTTTAAAGTCAAATCATGAATACAGTTTAAATGGAATTTATCAGTTCTTCCCTGCACAAAGTGAAGGTAATAAAGTTAAAATATACAATCCTGATAACCACAAGGAAATTTTGGAGGAATTCGATTTTCCTCGTCAGGAAAGTAGCCCATACTTATGTTTGGCTGATTATATAAAACCTGTTTCGTCAGGTGAAATGGATTTTGTCGGTTTCTTTCTTGTTTCGGCTGGTAAAGGAATTAGAAAATGGGCAGAAAAATGGAAGCAGGAAGGTGACTTCTTAAAAAGCCATGCGATACAATCTCTCGCCCTTGAAACGGCTGAAGGTTTTGCTGAAAGAATGCATCATTTGATGAGAGATGCACAGGGGATTAGCGATCCGATAGAAATGACGATGAAAGAACGTTTCGCAGCAAAATATACAGGTCAACGTTTCTCATTCGGTTATCCTGCATGTCCTAATCTTGAAGATCAGGAAAAGCTTTTCCGTCTCTTAAAACCTCAAGATATCGGTGTAGAATTAACTGAAGGATTTATGATGGAACCAGAAGCCTCCGTCTCAGCAATTGTTTTTGCACATCCTGAAGCACGATATTTTAATGTAGAAAGGTAAATTATTATAGTAAACTTGAATTTTATTATTTCGCTTGAAGATGCAGTAAAACCTCGAACGGTTCTGCTAACAATCAGTGGGGATGAGGAACCCCCACTGATTGAAGTTTCACTTGATAGCATCTATATATGTAAATTCATAGAGAAGTATTCCAAATAGAGTTTTATATAGTGAGATAGAATTCTAAATGTACTTCAAGGTAGCGTATCTATACAACAAATAAAGGTAGGCTAACTTTTTAAGCTGTGAACACATTAATATAAGTTCACAGCTTATTGTATTGGGCTTTCATAAATCGATAGTTAATAGGCAAGGATTGAGATACATACAGAGTGCGTAAATAGGAGTATTACTGGGTTATTTTACGCTTAAGTTGTTTGTCGACTGTTAGGATAACAACTAATAATCATGAAAGAGGTGCCTTGTTAAGTACCTTTTGAAAATATCATTTGTGAGGTATACTTGAAAGTATGATAATTTTGTAAAATAGTAAGGAGATATAATGAATAAAACAGCAATACTGCAATTATCACTAGCTATGGCAATATTCGGCTCTATCGGATTCTTTTCTGAGCTCACTGGGCTACCAGCAATTGAACTGGTATTTGTTCGTTGTGTGTGTGCAGCCATATTTTTATGTACAGTTTGGATTATGACAGGTAACTTTAAGAAAGAGAAATGGAATCTAAAGGAGTTTCTATTAATCGTTTTTTGTGCGGCAGCCAACTTATTGAACTGGATATTCCTTTTTAAATCATTTGAATTAATATCGGTGACTATTGCTATTTCACTCTATCATTTAGCACCTATGATAGTGCTAATTATAGGTAGCTTTATTTTTAGAGAGAAGTTGAAATTGTTCTCAATCTTAGCTATCACTCTATGTTTTATAGGAACTTTATTTATTATGGGGACAGAAGGGTTTAGCTCAAATACTTTTGAATGGAAAGGAATTATATACGGAATTGTTGCAGCATTTTTCTATGCAGCAACAATGCTTCTTGGAAAAAGTATTACAAAGACAAGTGTATATGCGACCACATTCCTTCAAATGCTGATTGGTATTCTAATTCTACTTCCTTTTATTCATTTTCCAAGTTATACATCAATAAATTCTACTCAATGGTTTTACGCAGTTCTTACTGGTGTTGTTCATACAGGTATAGTGTACCTTCTGTTTTTTAATAGCATTCGTCATTTATCTACAAACATCGTTTCCTTTATGATATTTGTAGACCCTGCTGTGGCCATTCTCTTAGATATCTTGCTGGTTGGCTTTCGTCCAGTTTGGTTCCAATGGCTGGGTATATTTTTGATTTTTAGTGGATTGTTCTATACGCTCAAAGCACCTAAACCTGCCTATGATCAAAACAAAAAAACTTTTTTAGAAAACTAAGCTGATAAAGGATAACTGGGTTTAAGTTTAGGTATAGTAAATAAATTCAGTTGCTTTTTTCCATACAAAACATTAGAGAGCTGCTTTTGTTGCAAAAGGACTATTATTAAATGAATATATTTTTTCTCATTTTGAGTAGGTTAATAAAGAATACATATAAGTAGAGGACTATATATAATAGCGATTGAATAAATGGGTAAAAAGTAGCAAATTCCAACTGAATAATGATATAATTCAATAGTTAATGGTGTGAATTTGAGAGAATACCAAGCAGTTTAATATATTAAATGAAAAAATAATAATTCCCAAAGTGAAATTTGGAAAGTATTGTTTTGTTCCCTATCAAGTGAAGACCATCTTTTTTTCGTTGAAATAGTTCCGAAAAAATAAAACTCGATGGGTTATTTTGAAATGAATCACTCCTTTAAATATCTGTCCATTAATTTTCGCGATAATTATACTATAATAACAATACTGCCTTCTATCTCATTTAGAATAATTACATCTTGGAATAGTTTATAATCAAAGGGTGGTAAGTTTGAAAGATAAAGTAGTTGTAACAGGATATGGGGTAAAAGCCCCAAACACAAATAATATTGCACAATACATAAATAATTTAAAAAATGGGATATGTTGTTTAGAAACTGTTACAGACCTTTCACCAAATGGTGAGACAACAATTATTGGGCGTTTAAATAGTGGTTTAGATGAATTGGAGACAGATAATAAGTTTAAACGATTACCAAGGGCTACTTTACTCGGGATGGCATCAGGAAAGGAAGCCTTAAAACAAGCTCAGCTTTCGGATTTAACGGATAAAAAGGTTGGGCTGTTTTTTGGAATCTCTGTGGGAGCAATTGGTGAGAAGCTTTTTCATGATTCAATCATTCATGTAAATGATAATAATTATAGGAAAGTGCCCATAACTTTTTCTCATTTTTCAAATTATCATAGCATTACTGCTGAAATCGCTCATTATTTATCAATCAAGGGGATAACAAAAACGATAACCACTGGTTGTACATCTAGCTTAGAAGCTATCCAAGATGCAATGCTATACCTAAAAAATGGTATTATAGATGTAGCTGTAGTCGGTGGTGCAGATAGTTTAGTGAATAAAATGGCTTGTTTTGGTTTTGCCAAAACAAAGTCTATTCCCATCGATCAAACACTAAATGTAGGTGCGGTACCATTCAATAAACATAGTAAAGGTTTTGCAATTTCTGAAGGTTCTGGCGTAATAATTCTGGAAAGAGAAAAAGATGCACGAAAGAGGAATATTGAAATTTTAGGTGAAATTGACAAGATTGTATCAAACAATGATGGGGTACATATCTATTCTATTGAAGAAACTGGCGAACAAATGATTAGCGCTTTAAAAGAAGTGATAGAAGGAAGAAAACCAGATTATATTAATAGTCAGGCATTAGGAATTCAAGTGAATGATAGAATTGAGGAACGATGTTCCAAAATATTATTTAATCACAACGTTCCTTATACTTCAATTAAAAGTATGATTGGTAACCCATATGGAGCCATTGGGGTATTACAGGTTATTTCTTCTTTAATTAGTATTAATCACGGATTTATCCCTCCGACAATTCGAACCAATAAAGAGGGATATGAAGAAATGTCCATTGTGACAGAAACTTGGCATCAAGAGGTAAATGAAGTAGCAATAACGAATCATGGTCATGGGGGTAACAATGCCTGTGCATATATAAAGAGACATAAATAGAGTGGTGAGTTAGAAATGATCATATCGTTTTTGATTGTTATTATAGGTATAATCCCTATAGTTTTGGCGATTTCTGTATTAAAGATTTATAAAGGTTCGGAATTATCATATGCCTTGTTGTTTTATATGCTATCCATTAGTTTTTGGCAAATAGATATTGCGGTATTATATTTGAAAGGGGTCATATCTGAAGAACTTATTCTCTTACTATTTAAGTTTTTTAGAGCAGGTCCAACATTTATGATTCCTCTAGTGTTTTATTTATCTTATGTTACGGTAAAAAAACATTCGGCATATATTAAAGATAACCAATTTTATCGTCCTTTAGTATCAATTTTTAATCAAAAGGTATTGATTTTATTAGTAGTTTGGAGTACTTTTGTTTTTATTGTTAATTTAACAGATTATGGAATAGTCGGACTGAAAGAAGTGCAGATAATAAATACCAACAATTCTTTTTATTTTCCAGAGTATGGACCGCTTCAATCTTTATATATGTTTCATACAGCAAGTTTTGTAATTTTTATTGTTTTTTCTTATTTTATTTCTAAATATATTCAAAATATCTATTTAAAAGGGTTTTTAGGGACTTTTTCTTTCTGCTCTTTTTTACTATTTCTTTCAGGTTTATTAAACTTTGTACCTGGGACAGGTGCATTGTATAGTAGCTTTGGCGTTATTATTTTTTCTGTCATCATAATCTTCTCTTTTGTAAAAATGAATACGAAGATGACAATCAGTTACAACCAATTATTGGAACGCCAAAAGAAATTAGATTATACTGGTAATTTGACTGCGAGCTTAGTTCATGAAGTGAAAAATTCATTACAAATTATTAAAGGATATTCAAAATTGATGAGTGAGTTGACACCATTACCAGAACAAGGTAAAAATATGAATGAAATGATTCAAATTGCTGCAGACCAGCTTAATGATTTAACACTAAATTACACGAAATATATAAAATATAAATCTATTGATTTTAAAATGTTTGATCTTAATGAAATAATAGATCAAGCAATTGGATTATCAAAAGAAGTCCTCAAAGAAAATTCTGTAGAAATTTCTTTTGAGAAAAAGTATAAAACTTTAAAAGCTTATGTAAATGATACTTATATAAAACAAGTGTTTGTGAATTTAATTAAAAATAGTTTGGAAGCTATACCACAGGATAGAAAAGTAAAAAAAATCGTTGTGACTACTCTTGTTGAGGGTGATAGAATCATTATCGATATTGTTGATACTGGAAAAGGTGTACCTTTAGAAAATTGGGAAGCCATTTTTGATCCCTTTATCTCTTTTAAAAAAGATGGATTAGGTCTAGGGTTACCTTTTATAAAGAAAATCATTTTTGAGCATCGTGGAGATATAAAAATAGTCGATAGCAGTCCTAATGGGACACATTTTCAAATAATATTACCTCAATATATATTCAGTGACTTTTATACTCACTGAGTTAATCGTATAAATTATAGGAAAGCACCTGAATGGGTGCTTTTTTATGTTCCGTAAAAGTATAACTTTATTTATTACAAGGGTAAACGACAGTATAAACTTATAGCTTAAGACAGAGTCTTCTTAGGTTTTGTGTTTGCGAAAAGGTCTAATTATCTTTTCTTTCGCAAGTAGAACAGATTTCCACTCTCACCGCTATGCTAATTGCCATAACATATTGAGTTATATATACTCAACAAATTGAATAGTAAAGAGTAAAGGGGGATGATTACATTAACTAAGATTGTTTGGATAGTTATATCATGTTTTCTTTTATTTATTATCCTTGAAACAGGAATATCACTTTGGATAAACAATTGGACTTTTGAAATTCGATTTTCTAAATTAAAAAGATTTTCCATTAAAAAGATAATAAAGATTAGGCGGCGATCTAAAATGAAAGGGTGAATTGGTACTAGACGGGATTTGAACTCCATGGGTATCGCGGTTCTAGTCCGGCTCCGGTTATAAATATGATGCATTAAGAATAATTAGTGGACCTTTTGATACGAGGGGATCACTTCACAATAGGAGCTTTTTTACAGCTCCTTATTTCTGGTTGAATGGGTCAGGGGGGAATAACATAACCCATCTGAATGTAATTATTTCAATTTGTCGGTATGTAGGAAAGCTGTTATTATAGTTTTTTAAAATCGATAAAAGTAAGGTAGTTCCCTAGTAAACTATAAGTTCAAATGATACAAAGGTTTATAGCGAATGCTTATCCCCGTACATAGAATAAAGAAATGCTAATTTAGCTAACCTAAACGGGTTATAAGTGTGATACTCCACATCTGTCCTTAAAAAAGGAGTTGCTACTTCCCAATTAGGGTTAATTTGAAGGGAGAGGAACGTATTGCCTAATGTTCAACTAATACCGTTCCGTGTTGAAGGTGTTAAAGAAAACACTGTGGAAGTTCCACGAGGGATAAGAATGATTCGCGCACGCTCAATTTGGAGGGAAGGTTATAAAGGAGAGAACATTGTAGTGGCTGTAATTGATACGGGATGCCAGCCAGATCACCCTGATTTAATTAATCAAATTATTGGAGGGTATAATTTCACAGATGATAATAATAGTAATCCTATTAATTTTGCCGATAATAACGGACATGGGACACATGTCTGCGGAATTATTGCAGCAGCAAAAAATGGTTTTGGAGTAGTTGGTGCAGCGCCTAAAGCGAAATTGTTAGTACTTAAGGCTTTAAATGGATTAGGAGAAGGAACTACAGACAACATTTCATCAGCTATTGATTACGCTATCAATTGGACTGGCCCAAAAGGTGAAAAAGTACGGGTTATCTCTATGTCATTAGGGGGATCAAATGATGATCCATCCTTACATTCATCGATTAGAAACGCAGTTCAAGCAAATATAATGGTCGTGTGTGCTGCAGGAAATGATGGGGATGGAATTGCCGATACAATTGAGTACAGTTATCCAGCTGCTTATCCGGAAGTTGTAGCTGTAGGTTCGATTAACCAGCGCGGACGCATATCCAGATTTAGTAATTCTAATGGTGAAGTGGATTTAGTAGCCCCAGGGGAGCAAGTTGTATCAACCTTTCCTGGTAACCAATTTGCCGTATTATCTGGTACATCTATGGCCGCTCCACATGTGTCAGGGGCTGTTGATCTATTAATAGACAAGTTTGAAACAATTCTTGGGCATAGATTAACAGAGTTAGAAGTATATAATGAACTCTTAAAACAGACAGTTCCACTAGGAAATCCAGAGACTCAAGAAGGACATGGAATGCTAAAACTAAATCACCGGAAGGTAGAAAAAATAAAAGAACTGTTAAAAGGGTTTAACTTACACATAGAAAATTAACATCATAATTAAATTATCTAAAGGAAAAAGTTTGCATATAAGGAGATACCCCTTGGTCAGAGCGTGTCTAGGAAAAGATTGTGATCAATTCACAACTTCTAATTGGGAAAATTAAAAAATAAAAAATTGCAATATTTTGAATATTTTGTTATATTTAAAATTGAATAAGCTAATTAATAGGTGTGAATAAAGAACTTTTTATATCTACTTAAAAGGGAAGTTGATTTGAGTCCCGCAACTACCGTCTTTTGTAATTGAGAGCGCACCGAAAAATGCCTCTGTTCTTGGACAATAAAAATGGGAAGATTCGAAAATCAATTATCATGAGCCGGTAGTCCTTCCTAATTAATAGAGTACTAAGTCCCTGAAAGGCTAGGGATAGTCGTGGATGAGATAGCAATAAAATTTTTTAGTGAATGAACAACTTATTAGAAGTTGTTTTTTTGTGTTTAGTTCCTGTTCCAATCAATTATTAAGACTAAAAGCACCAATGAAAAATATAAATCGGTATTGTTTGTTGCTATTTAAGATAGTTCGCAAAAATTAAAAGGGGGCTATAGAGTACAGAAGGCTATTACAACAATTGCTTTAAGTCTGTAATATTAAACAATCTAGTTTGTAAGAGATCCAACACGACAAGATAGTCATACAAAATAAAATATGAAATAGAATTACAAAGAATAGACGATGAAGAGAAGAAGTTGCTTTTGCATAATTTTGATAATACTTTCAAGAACTTGTATCAAGACTATTTGAATTGGAGGAGTAAAAATGACTAGACAAGTAAATTATTCCCCTGGACTGGATGGAGTTATTGCAGCTGAAACAAAACTGTCTTTCCTAGATACAATTCATAGTGAGATTGTCATACAAGGATATGATCTTATTAAGTTATCAGAAAATAACGATTATTTAGATATCGTATTTTTACTACTTCACGAAAGATTTCCATCATCAGAAGAAAAACGAATACAAGAACAAACTTTGAAGGATGAATATGATGTTCCCGAAGATATTCTGAAGATATTAAAACTATTACCAGAGAAAACACATCCAATGGATGGACTAAGAACGGGTATTTCTGCATTAGCCGGATATGATGCTCAAATTAATGATCGTTCATTAACAGTAAATAAGAAACGCGCCTACACTTTATTGGGGAAAGTACCTAATATCGTAGCAAATAGTTACAGAGTACTTAATAAACAAGAAGTTGTACCTCCGAAAAAAGATTTATCATATAGTGCCAATTTCTATTACATGATTACCGGAAAAGTACCATCTGCAATTGAGGAAAAAATATTTGACCAATCTTTATTATTATATAGCGAACATGAGATGCCGAATTCTACTTTTACAGCTAGAGTTATCGCCTCGACACAATCTGATTTGTATGGTGCCTTAACAGGAGCTGTAGCTTCATTAAAAGGTAGTTTACATGGAGGAGCAAATGAAGCTGTTATGTACATGCTTTTAGAAGCTGGTTCAGTTGAAAAGTTTAAGCAGTTACTTAAACAGAAATTAGCCAGTAAAGAAAAGATCATGGGATTTGGTCATCGCGTTTATATGAAGAAGATGGATCCTAGAGCACTCATCATGAAAAAAGCATTAAAACAGCTTTGTGATTCTAAGGGTGACGACTTACTTTATAAAATGTGTGAAGCTGGTGAAGTTGTTATGGAGAGAGAAAAAGGGCTTTATCCAAATTTAGATTACTATGCAGCTCCTGTTTACTATATGCTAGGACTTCCAATTGAAATATATACACCGATTTTCTTTAGTGCTAGAACAGTAGGTTTATGTGCTCATGTGGTTGAACAACATGCAAACAATCGACTTTTCCGACCTCGTGTCAATTATATTGGCGAGCGTCATAACCCCAATGTTTTATCAAAACCGTAAGATATTAGCTCGCTGGATGGACGTTGTGAAAGACGTCCATCCAATTAATAAACGAATTATAATAGAAAGGGAATGAAAAAATGCTGAAAATAAACGGAATTGATCGAACGCAAACAGATGTGTTATTAGCAGACATTGCAGATTACGTATTAAACAAAGAGATTACTAGCACAGAGGCATATGAAACGGCTCGTTATGTTCTACTTGATACAATTGGCTGTGGTATTTTAGCACTTCGATATCCAGAATGCACGAAATTATTAGGACCAGTAGTTCCTGGTACAATTGTTCCAAATGGTACTCGTATTCCAGGTACTTCATATGTGCTAGACCCAGTTAAAGGTGCGTTTAATATTGGCTGCATGATTCGTTGGTTAGACTATAACGATACATGGTTAGCTGCAGAATGGGGACATCCATCTGATAACTTGGGAGGTATTTTAGCAATAACTGATTACTTAAGTCGTGTGAATATTGCTGAAGGAAGAGAAGCATTAACTGTGAAAGATGTTCTTGAAATGATGATTAAAGCACATGAGATTCAAGGAGTATTAGCATTAGAAAATAGTTTAAATCGGGTTGGACTAGACCACGTTTTATTTGTAAAAATAGCGACAACTGCGGTCGTTACAAAAGCACTAGGTGGAACTAGAGAAGAAATTATTGCTGCATTATCTAACGCATGGATTGATAATTCTAGCTTGCGTACATATCGTCACACTCCCAATACGGGATCACGAAAATCATGGGCAGCTGGTGATGCTACAAGTCGAGCTGTACACCTAGCTATGATGGCAGTTAAAGGAGAAATGGGGTATCCAACAGCTCTTTCTGCACCAGGCTGGGGCTTCCAAGATGTATTATTCAATAATCAAGAATTGAAACTTGCCCGTCCACTAGATTCATATGTAATGGAAAATGTGTTATTTAAAGTATCTTTCCCCGCTGAATTTCATGCGCAAACAGCTGCAGAATGTGCAGTAAAATTGCATGCTGAAGTAAAAAACCGCCTTGATGAAATAGATCAAGTAAAAATAACAACTCATGAATCAGCTATTCGAATAATTGATAAAAAAGGACCGTTGAACAATCCTGCTGATCGTGACCACTGTATTCAATATATTACGGCAATTGGGTTGATTTATGGTGACATTACAGCTGACCATTATGAAGATGAAGCCGCAGATGATGTTAGAATTGATCAATTGCGAGATAAAATGGTGGTTTTAGAAAACAAACAATATACGGTCGATTATCTTGATCCGAACAAGCGCTCAATCGCGAATGCCATTCAAATAATTTATAAGGACGGATCAGTTTCAGATATTGTGGAATGTGAATATCCGCTTGGGCACCGTTTTCGAAGAGAAGAAGCGTTTCCGGATATTATCAAGAAATTTACAAGTAACATTAGTACGCACTATTCATCTAAGCAACAAAATCAAATCCAAAAGGCTTGCTTAGATCCCAAGATTTTAACAAACTTAAAAGTAAATGAATTTGTAGATTTATTTATCACGCATTAACGGGCAGTTTCAGTAGATCGGGAATAACAATAAGTGGGGAATGAAGAAAACCCCCACTTATTGATGTTTCACTTAATAATCTAAGGGGGAAAAGCAAATGTCTTGGATCGTAAATCAACCATCACCACAAGCGGATTTAGCAAATCGTTTTCGAAAATTAATAGCAGCACCAGAAATTTTACAAATTCCAGGTACTCATGATGCGATGGCGGGACTAGTAGCTAAAAAAACAGGTTTCAAAGCTCTTTATTTATCTGGGGCAGCATACACAGCAAGCCGTGGTTTACCTGATTTAGGCATTGTAACATCAGATGAAGTCGCAGAACGAGCAAGAGATATAGTTCGTGCTACTGATTTGCCAATACTTGTTGATATCGATACAGGTTTTGGTGGTGTACTGAATGTGGCACGTACTGTTAGAGAAATGCAAGAAGCAGGAGTAGCAGCTGTTCAAATAGAAGATCAAGATCTTCCAAAAAAATGTGGTCACCTAAATGGGAAGAAACTTGTAACGAAAGAAGAAATGGCGCAAAAAATTAAAGTGATTAAACAGGTTGCACCTACCATGTATATTGTTGCTCGTACTGATGCAAGGGCCGTAGAGGGAATAGAGTTAGCAATCGAAAGAGTAAATGCTTATATTGAAGCAGGGGCGGATGCTATATTTCCTGAAGCACTCCAATCTGAAGAGGAGTTTCGTCAGTTTTCTAAGCAAATTAATATTCCTTTACTGGCGAATATGACAGAGTTTGGTAAGACCCCTTATTATACAGCCGAAGAATTTCAGGAAATGGGTTATCAGATGGTAATTTATCCTGTTACTTCACTTCGGGTTGCAGCCAAAGCATATGAGCGAGTATTTGAACAAATTAAGCAGGAAGGCACACAGAAAGGCGCTTTACAAAATATGCAAACTCGTAGCGAGTTATATGAAACGATTGCTTATCATGACTTTGAAGACCTAGATAAAGACATTTCCAAAACCGTATTAACGAAAGAACAATAGGTCATGCCTCTAATCTGAAAAAATTACAATTTAACAATCGACTAGATTTGACTGAAATGTATCATGACTTTTCTAAGAAAATGAATTCAGGGATAATTATTGTTTATCATGCAAGTAAAAGCTCGCCTCAAGGCAAAATGGAATCGAGGAAGCTAAGGTGGGGTAAGAAGAACCCCTCGCTGTTTGAAGCTTCACATTATCATTTGTCTTTCTATCTAGTCTTTCACAGTTATGTCGTATATGTAACAATCGATTAGATTACATATAGTTGTAATTGATGAACGAATTATATAGCGGAACATGCTAATAGTTATTGTTGATATTTTTTATATAATAGAAAACGGCAGCGATATGCTGCCGTTCTACTCTCTAATTATTCTTTACTATCTTTTGCTTGTTTTGCCACTTTTTCATGTATTTCTAATTCAATTGCCTGCACATGATCATCTTCAAGTTTTTGCATAGGTTGCGGATGGAACCATTGTATTTCCCCTTCGTGTACAAATCCTTTATATTCCTCACCTTGCACTTGTAAAGTGAATTGCTGCCGTTCGTGGAGCCGGTCTTCGAATGCTTGTATTATTTCAAAGTCTTTAATTCCACTTGAAATGCCGTATTGACTCATTAATTCATATATCTTATTTTCAATAATTTCTAATTTCTCTTCACCAATCATTTGTTTTGGATGGGGATGAAGCCATTGAATCTCGTCATTATGAAAATGACCTTTAAACTCATCTCCATGAATCTTAAAGGAGAATGCGTGACGCTGATGCACCCGATTCTCAAATACTGTTTCTACTTCAAAATCTTGAATTTCAGACATACTTAGCCTCCTTAGGAATGTTTCTAAATAAGTATGTTTCCTAGCTTATACTAAATATCCTAGTCTTGCAAGAAAAGGGAGCAAGTTTCCAAATAAATAGAGTAATATTTCACTAATATGATAATCCTGTGATATTTGGTAATATGTTTTAATTAGGTGGGAGCACTGTGCTTGGTACGTAAGTATTTACATGATGAATACGATTTGTATTGTTTTGGAAATATATGTACTTTGATTGTTCGGTTAAAATTAGAATAAGTATAGCCATTCCATAAATTTCAAGAATAATATAATTTGTTATACAAACCTAACTTTATGAGACCTTAAAAACAAACGAAAAATGTCTAAGACCATAAAGATTTGAGAAACATTTAAATCGAATCAATAGATAAATAAAGTAAAATCGTGTACTCTGTAAAAGTATGTTTTGCAGCAATTATTATTATACTTACTTACTAGCATAAGAAATTGATCAGGAATGAGGAATTGGAAGAATGGAAACACCAAATTATAAGCAGTCTACGATAGTAGCGCTTCTGCTTGCAGGAGCGTTTATTGCAATATTGAATCAAACACTGATGATTACAGCCATACCGCCGATTATGAAAGAAATGAATGTTACGGCGAATAGTGCGCAATGGTTAACGACTGTATTTATGTTAGTGAATGGGATTATGATCCCTATCAGTGCCTTTTTATTAGAGCGTTTTTCAACGAGGCAGCTCTTTATATCAGCGATGAGTATTTTCGCTTTCGGAACATTAGTTGCGGGTGTAGCGCCTAATTTTGAAATGCTGTTACTTGGAAGAGTGATTCAATCAAGTGGAGCCGGTATTATGCTTCCGCTTATGCAAACGGTATTTTTAATGATTTTTCCAGTTAATAAGCGAGGAGCGGCGATGGGATTAGTAGGACTTGTTATGTCGTTTGCTCCAGCAATTGGTCCAGCTTTGTCTGGATGGGTGACCTCACATTATTCTTGGAGGCTATTATTTTTCATAATTCTACCAATTGCCCTAATAGATATAGTAGTTGCCTTTTTTGCAATGAAAAATGTGACAGAGGTAACTAAACCGAAAGTGGATGTCTTGTCGATTATTTTTTCTTCTTTCGGATTCGGTGGATTGCTTTATGGATTTACATGTGCAGGAAATAATGGTTGGCTAGCTACCAGTACGCTCGTCTCACTCGGGTTAGGAGCGCTTACGCTTATACTGTTTATAACAAGGCAATTGCGATTGGAACATCCAATGCTTGAGTTCCGTGTATTTAAGAATTCTGTTTTTCCATTAACTGTGCTCATTGGGATGATTACCTTTATGGGGTTAATTGGATCTGAGACAATCATCCCACTATTTATGCAAAATATGAGAGATTTTACAGCATTTGAAGCTGGACTTGCACTTTTACCTGGGGCGCTAATCACCGGTTTGATGTCCCCGATTACAGGTAGAATCTTTGATAAAATCGGTGCAAAATGGCTTGCTCTTACGGGATTAACGATTATTACTGCATCTTCGTTTGCCTTATCGAATTTAAGTCCCTCTACTTCTTTTACGTACATTACGGTTATGTACGGAATTCGAATGTTTGGTTTATCAATGGTCATGATGCCCGTAGCAACGGCAGGTTTAAACCGGTTGCCAAAACGATTAATTGCTCACGGTGCGGCCATGGACAATACAATGAAGATGATTGCAGCGTCGGTCGGTACTGCTATTCTTGTTACTATAATGACTACGACAGCAGAAAAAGCTCAACAACGTCCGGAAATCTCCAATCCAGATATGTATGGGGCCAATATAGCTTTTATCGTCATTTCGATTCTCTCGTTTATAGGAGTAATAATTTCTTTTTTCATCAAAAAAAAGCAATCACAGGAAGTTAGAGGAAAGGAAGGTCAAGCAAAGAGTGGAAGTGTAAATGTGCAGTAATAACAAATGTGCTTGCTTCAATAAACAGAAGATGAAAAGTACTACTTTATTCGTCCTTTAAATATGGGCGAG
This sequence comes from Bacillus cihuensis, assembly GCF_000504145.1. Classification (NCBI taxonomy): domain Bacteria; kingdom Bacillati; phylum Bacillota; class Bacilli; order Caryophanales; family Bacillaceae; genus Bacillus; species Bacillus cihuensis. The sequence goes on from NZ_KI632495.1 coordinate 204,099, forward strand.
TATGTAGGAACAGAAATGAGAAGAAAGGACGAAACCTTATGTATCAAAGGTTTTGTCCTTTTGCTTATTATTTAAATCTGCCCTTTTGGATGCTTATTGACTAAATTCGTAAACAGATTCTCAACAAATTATGATTATTTAAATTTGAATAGTTCACATAAACTTTCGGCTGCTTGTTGGTAAAAGTATTTCTACTACTTTTTCGTCATCCACTTCAGTGTTAGTTACTCGTAACTTTAGGTTTCATTGCAGAAGCGATTGGTTTTCTTTTATTAATTTCCATGCATGCAGCAATTTGATGAAGGGAGCGATCGATTTGGAAATCAAAGATAGCTCCCTTTATGAAGGTGGCGGGGTTATCCTAAACAGACGGCTCGAATTCTCTGGGTATATTGAAAATGTTTCACTAGCAAAAAAGCAGTATTATATTCGGTTTACATAGAATCCGATTGATGAATTCAGTGAAAAGAAGTGGGTTGATTTCAACCGCGTTGATCTCTATGAATTACCACTTGAAGAAGAAGATTTATTTTTCATGATGGATTTCCCTTTAGATATAAAGGGAAGGCGGTTGTTTGATGAGTTGCAGGAAAGATTACCATAACAATTGCCCTTTTGAAAAGTAATACTAATAAGTTGATTTAACCATACGTTGATACTGATAAATCATCTTGTCTAGTTCTTGACTATATTTAATAGTTTCGGGACTAGAGATTCCATTTTCCATACCAGATTTTATCATTTGATTTTTTAATATATTAATATTTTTGTATAATACTGTGCGTTTTAAGTGTTTTAACATAATAGATTTTCTCCTAAAAATTAAGTATTCTTGAAAATTATGCAATAAATTGAAGTGGATTGGAATGCGTTAGACCTCTAATTTACGAAAAATTAATAATTTATTTACACTAATTTTACAATTTCAATAGTTAACATAAGACACAACCCAGGAGAGTGGATTTCATTGGTAAACAAATATATTAAACGATAAAGAGAGAATGATTTTACTTATGCTAATTGACAGTGTCATAGAAGTTTGGGTATTCATACTGTAATTTACAATCCGAATAAGCTTTGATTTAAGTAAACAGAAAAAGACCTTCTATATGAAGGTCTTAAATCATAGAGCAAATGAGATTTGATACTGATTTAGGACTCTATTATCCAGTAAAGTCAACGGGATAAGATACTATCTATTAATAAGAAAATCCCAGTACACCCTAAAAGGATATATGTAAAGATCCCAAATATTTTTTGATTAAGATGTTTAAATAGAACTTGTCCTATTATTAATCCGATAAATACAGCAGGAATGGCATACAAACTTGAACGCCAAATACTCATATCTGTTCCAGTTAAAAAAATCTGCGAAACAAGACTAATGAAATATATAAATAAATAAAATGCTAATGTTGTGGCTCTTGTTTTTTCTTTTACAGTATTTGTTCCAGCAAAATATATTAGTAATGGTGGTCCAGGCATACCGATACTTATTGTTAAAAGACCAGATATACCACCTATAAAATAATCTCTCGTTGTAGTTGATTTAAATCTAATATTGAAAAATAGCATTAAAGTTAATATTAATAAAATGATACTTATGATAATTTTAAAAGTACTAATATCAATAGATAAATAAACTAACCCACCAAATGGAAGACCAATAATGCTTCCTAAAACTAATTTTTTTAATAAATGTATATCAATATCCTTTTTGAGTTTCATTATTAAAGCACCAGAGATAATTAATGAAAGGATAATATTTATTTGGATGGCTTCTTGAGGTTTAAATAGCATTAATAAGAAAGGTGTGGCCATAATCGAAAATCCAAAACCTGTACTTGTTTGTAAAATGGATGCCACGAATATTATACAAATATATACAAAGAAATCCTCCAAAGCTATACCTCCTAATAATAATATGACCATATATTCGGTTTTATTAGACTTTATCAAAAAAACAAAGGTAAATACAGATGGAAGTTGAGAGTGATGCATAGGGAATGTAGGTATTATGACACTGGATTTCTCCTTGTATCAGTAGACGGAGATGTTGCATGTGCTGGTTGTGGTGCTGAAAGGGAGACTGCCAAAATTCTTGATGAAGATGAAGAAGAATAGTTCGTAGTCCGAATATACGGTTGACACATACTATGCCATTGGAGTTATTAATCTTGAATATTAGCTATTTTATAAAATTATGTAGCAAGGCATTTTCAGGGAGGGTGTTTACTAAAATGTATTTTGCCTTGCTCTGATATTAATTTTCACTATTTTTAGAATGAATTATACAAAAGTTAGAAAACTCATTTTGGTAAAAATTGTACAACAAAATAATAAAAAAAAGAACACCATAGGATGTTCGTTAAGTTAAGAAAATTAAATCTTTGTTGGTGTTTGACCCACAGCAATAGAGATTCTATTCCAACTGTTTATTTGATTAATAATAAGAACTAGATCAACATATTGTTTCTCATCATAATGTTCTCGGACACGGTTGTGTAAGTCATCAGGAACTCGTTTTGTTGATATCAAGGTAATATGCTCAGTAAGTTCTAAAGCAACTTTTTCTTCAGGTGAATAAAAATCGCATTCTTCCCAGGCATTTAAACAATAAATTCTTTGTTCAGTTTCCCCCAACTTACGAGCATCGGATGTATGCATATTGATGCAGTTAGCACAACCGTTAATTTGAGAAGCCCTAATTTTGATCAACTCTCTAGTAGTTTGATTAATTGAAGACATTTTAGTGTACTTCTCCATATCTAACATAATCTTCATTGCATCTGGTGCAATATCATTGTTGGAGATGCGTAGACTCATAAGGAACAACCCCTTAGCGTTAAGATAATATTTTATTATACTTGCGGACGAACATTAATAGAACTTTTTTAGACATTTATATTCAAGAGAAATTTAGTGTATTTTCTTCGCAGTTCGTATAAACAGGGAATGTGGGAATTTATTCGAAATAGAAGTGGGTAAAGAAGCTGAAGAATTCTGTCTAGCTACTAAAAATGGATGGGCTAAATTAGCTGGGCATTCAATCAATGTAGGTCAGTACCAATTTAGTGTAGTACCTTTAAAAAATATTTTTAGAGTATCTGAAATAAATTCTGGTGCCAAAATTTTAGATGTACCAGTTCCGAAAGCAGTTGAATCAAATGAAGATACAACTACATTTATTGAAATTATAGTCGGGGCGTAGCTAGTTTCATTAATTAATTGTGTAACTGAAAAAGAACCTGGTCTGCTCGATAGAACAATTGAGCAAACCGGCATATGAGACGTGTGGCGAAAACCCACTCCTGAAAATAGTTGATGTAGCACAGTACCACTCGGGTAAATTAGATTTGCACATTGTGAAAGAAAAAGTCATTAACAGAGCAAGGCTCACTGGTGGATTTCCATATATGACTAACACCTTGCCCTATAACTAATATATTGTTCTTGAATATTTTCTGTTACACCTATAATAAGGGGGGATTTTAATGAGTTAGGTAAAAGTTTGGTATTTGACTGAAAATGAACGTCTTGCTTATATTGAAAAAATCCGATTAGATCTTAAATGTCAACTGGTAAGTCGGGAAAAGCTTATGAACGCGAATCAAATTTTGGGTTTCCATCCTTTAAGTATGAATAAAGTAGTCTAAAGAAATCCGAACTATTTAAGGATGTCCCAAAAGGGTCTAACTACATTCTCTATACACAGTTCATAGTGATTACTTACGCTTGATTAATACTGTGATGCGAGGTTGATTCTTATTGTTGGGGATATCCTTTTTGTTTAAATTATTGCTGATTTTTCATAGAATGTATCACAATAATGTTGGCTTTTCTTTTATCAATTTGAACTTGTGAGTAAAGCTGTCTTTCCCTTTGCATATAAATTCCTTATGATAAGTATAAGGGGAGTAAAGGGGGATTTTGATGTTATTGTTTTTCAAAATTTTTGTATGGTCGATATTTGCCGCTTTGGTCGGCTATGTCATTTTATCTTGGAAATATCAGGAGCAAATTAGGTATAAAATAGAAGTAATTAGGAAAACATGGTATCTTTTATTCGTTTTAGGTGCGATCATTTATTGGAGTATGTATCCTAAAAGTATTTTTGTTAATTGGAATTATTATTTAATTATTGCCCTCGTATTTGTATTGATTGATATGTTTGTGTTTCTTAGTATGTACTTTACAAAAATCGGTGATCACGAATTATCTTTTGCATCAAAGGCTGTCGCTGAGAGTGATCAAATAATTACGGATAATCGGGAGAAATTGAAGAATATGTTTCAACTTTTAAAGAAAGAGGGGATACCAGAATATTATCAAACTAATTCGGAATATTTAGCATATTTAGGAATCCTTCTTCAAGCTTATGTTGAGAAAGACGGAATGAATGTCCAAATCCTCCCTTTTAGAACAGAAGAGGAGAAGCAATTGGCGTTAAATGGATATCCTCACTTGAATGAAAGCGCCATCCGTGCTACATTGGAAAGAGAAGATACGTACTATAATGATAATGAAAAGATGGCACTTCATCCTGTAAGTCTATTAACAGATCCTTTTATTATAAAAATAAAATCTCGAAATTTTGTATCAGAAGTGGATTGTTTACTGATTGCTTTATTGATTATGATGTTCGATATGGTCATAAAACAAAGGTAAAAGGCGGTGAAGGATCAATGAGTATTTATAGCAAAGCCAATAAAAATGACATCGTTGTTGTAAGAAAGCCAAAGGTGAAAATTCCAGATGTAAGTTTAAGCCCACATACAAAAAAGGTTATGGAACAAAATGAACGCATTATGCTGAATTATAAGGCTAAAGCACCTAGATTAAAACGATTACGAGAAATATGGTAAGTAAATAGAGGATGTCCCTAAAGAAGTGTCAAGATCCCACTCTTATTACATGCAGTGAAAGTACCATCAAAAACTGTGTAATGAGTGCATGGTCAGACTCTTATGGGATATCCTTATTTTTTCATCGTTTTTATCTTTTTACATATACTAAAAAAAATATGTATGGCGGAGTGAGAACTAATAAAATGAATAAAAAACCCGAGAGAGTAAACATCCCTGCACCTACAACATCTCCATCGGATAGAAAAATTCATCAGCAAAATGAATCTGTAAGAAAAATTCTAAGAAGATTAAAAGAAAAGCGCTGGATTTTTGGAAAATGAATCTTTTGTAACAATATTCCCAGTTGTACCATCAGTGGGGATGAAAAAAACCACTGATGGGAGATGGGAATTTCTCATCAATGATAAATAGTACTAGGAATGATAATCACTGGTTGTCCAGAAGAATAAGGTGCTATTTCATACGATTGAAATAGCAGTGCGATTCCATCATCTACAAAATAAAATGCGTGATCTTTGGTCACTTTTAAGGCATTTAATGTCTCACTGTCAGTAAAAAATACATCAGGATGCTTTTGGATATATTCTTTGACGTAATTTGAAATCTTTGCATAACTATTTTCTTTTATAATAATGTCATCAAGTTTATATTGTTTTCCATTTTCTGTATTGAAATTATAAGCCGTGACTATTGTATTACCATGGGCTCCACCAGAAAATTGATAATCATACATCAATATGCTGATTTTGTGATCTTTATTAAACAAAACTTTATAACTCGAATTATACTCATATTGACACGCAGAGGGAGCTTCTTTGCAAAGGGGCTCGCCTTGGATTTTTTCCATGGACTTTTTTAAATTCTGAAAGTTATCATAAGAATTTTGAATATGTTTATTGAAAATAGCATTGATTTTGTTTTGTGCTGTTTTATTAATTAACTTTGATAACTGGGGGAAAGTTAAAAAATCCAAATCTTTATATTTGTATGTTATCACTTTAACTGGAGCATCGGCATAGGTTTTTACTGTAGATAATGTGAAGAAATTCATTAGGAAAAAGATACTCATCAACAATAAAGCTCTCATTACAAATGTTTTTCTCATAGAATGCCTCCAATAATTTGATCTATACTATTTTGATTAGTATTTATTACTTGGATGTTCTTTATCCTATGAGAAAAAAGATAAACAAAAAAATGAGTTTATTTTTGATCAATAAAAAACTCACCATTAAATAAATTATATGATTCATCTTCAAATGGTTCATCATGTAAAATCGGTTCCGCATCATTTCCTTTTCTTCGGCGATTCAGATTTGTGAATTCAGCTTCAAGAAAATCTGCTTGTTGGTGTGAAAGTTTAATGGTAACTTCATTATTGTTTTCATCTGCAGCTTTAAAAAGAACGTAACTATCGACTGAATCACGTAAAGTCACGTTGCTTAAAGTTATGTTCATATTAGTAAGTTCGTATCTGGCTTTCATAATAAAAAGAATCCTCCGATTGCACTTTAATAGTAGATGTCAATTATAGTTTACTTTATCATAGGTAAAGTGAAACATCCATCAGCGGTTTTTTCTTCCTGTTCAATCGGGATACATACAATGGTTCCCTAGTGAAATAAGATGAAGGAATGGAAAAAGTACTGTTATTAATGTGGTAAGTATACATAGATGTAAAGCTTTGATATTAGTAATACGGACTAAATCGGTACATTCGAAAGGGTGCGAGTCTATGGGAAAGAAAATTGCAATTGTAACGGGTTCAGCAAGTGGGTTTGGATTATTAACTTCATTGGAGCTTGCCAAGCAAGGATTTCAAGTAATGGCTACGATGAGAAATAAGGGTAAAAAGACGGAATTAATAGAGAGAGCAGAGATGGCAGGAATCGCTGATCGGATAGAAATCTATGAACTGGATGTTACGTCTGAAGACTCTATACGGCGATTCAAAATCAATATTGAAATGCATGGGAGAGTAGATGTATTAGTGAATAATGCTGGATATGCCGGTGCCGGATTTGTAGAAGACATTCCAATTGATGAATATAGACAACAGTTTGAAACAAATGTTTTGGGCGTAATTGCTATAACTCAAACGGTACTTCCTTATATGAGAGAACAAGAGAACGGGAAAATTATAATAATTAGTAGCATCAGTGGTAAAATGGGTTTCCCAGGACTATCTCCCTATGTATCTTCGAAGTTCGCAATTGAAGGCTTTAGTGAATGCCTTCGTCTTGAGTTAAAACCTTTTGGAATAGATGTTTCCCTCATTGAACCAGGCTCATATAAAACCAATATTTGGACTAACGGAAAACATATAACAGAAAAATCTTTACATAAAAATTCCCCATATCATGAATATCTCGTAAAAATGGAAAACTATCTAAAGCAAAATGAAACCTCGTATGGAGATCCAAAGGATGTTGCAAAAAAGGTTGCTAAGCTAGCGATAAGCAAAGAAATGAAGCTCCGCACTAAGATTGGCCGAGGCGTTAAAATAGGAATATTACTAAAGAGCATACTTCCATGGAAGGTTTGGGAGAGAATGGTTTTAACGCGATTGGATAAGTATTAACAGAGTTTTTCCGCATGAAGGGGGTAAGTAAGACCCTACTTCTCAAGGCTAACAGGAATCGGAGAAGCATAGGTGGGGGACAGCTGCCCGAAATAGCCCGATTGGTGAGATACAGTGAAACTTACCGATGCGTGAGCAGAGGTTTAGTTGAGGCCCACAGGATGTGGGTCACACAGACGTTGCCGCAGGACTCGGCGAACTTAGTCTGTGATTCATTGATTCGGGTTCATACTGACGATTGATCGAAGCGAAAGCGAAGATCTTAGCGACAGTAGAACGGGACTAACAATCAGTGGGGGATGAAGAAACCCCCCACTGATTGAAGTTTCACTTTATTTTGCTTTTCCATTCTTTAAAGGATAAGGTTAAGAGAAGAAAGATTTTATCTATAAAGGGTGGGAACAGATTGAATAAACATAAGCGAATGCCAGCTTTTATATATACTTATGCATGTCGGATGGATGAACGCGCATTATGTCAGATGGAAATGCGCTCCTTATTTGGTATTGAGACGAAAATGAATATTTTAAAAACGGATGTTAAAGTCAATCCGAGCCGAAGTCCTTTTATCAAAGAAAGGATTGAAGTCCTCTTCGAAGGGAATGACTTATCGGAAATCCTAGATCAGGTTCAATCTATAGAATTGTATGAATCAACATTCAAAGTTATTTTTGTGAAAATTAATGACCTTGATAAATCGGAGAAAATTGAATATAAAGAACGTCGTAGTATAGAACGCGAATTAGGTTTGCGAATCAATGGAGAGTTCGATTTCTATCAACCTGATTATGAGTACGGCATAGTTACTATGGCTGGGCGATGGTATTTTGGAATCTATCGAAAGAGTGAGTCGATTTGGTTCCATCATCAAAAAAAACCTCATGAATATTCGACTGCACTTAGTACACGTGTAGCAAGAGCTATAACTAATATTGCTATACCGAATCCTGATGGAGTTCAAGCAATTGATCCGTGTTGTGGTATTGGAACAGTGTTGGTAGAAGCACTTTCGATGGGAATTGATATTGTTGGCCGTGATATTAATCCACAGATAATAGAAGGAATAAACGAAAACCTTCGCTATTTCGGTTTTGAAGGAGATGTATCATGTGGTCCAATTTCCGAGATATCAGAGTATTATGATGTAGCCATTATCGATTTGCCATATAATTTGTATACACATACTACACTTGAGAATCAACTATCTATCCTAAAGCATGCACGACGTATTGCTAGAAAATTAGTTGTGATTTCGATAGAAACAATCGACCAGATGATTGAAGATACTGGATTAGAGATTATTGATCGATGTATAGCGAAAAAAGGATTATTTTCAAGACAGATTTTAGTATGTGAATAAGGCTCTTATACATAATGGATAGAGGTACGTAAAACGGTTTAATGAGCATAGTGATTAACGATTTTTCTCATTTAATAGAGTAAAACTCATTTCATCCCACATTAACGGGAAGTAAGACTCCCATCTGGAGACTTAGCAGAATCGAAGAAGCTTAGGTGGGGGGATGAAGAACCCCCCACTGTTTGAAGTTCACTTTATTAGGCTGCCCCATTATACGAAATTAACGGTATGTAGAGTTCAAGTTAGACTCTTTTGGGACAACCTTTTTCTTCTTAATATCCTGATAATCTATATTTATCATTTTCTGTTATACTACTACAATATTTGTTATGAATATAAATGGTGATGACTAGATTAAATCTATAACAGGATTAGGCTTTATTTTTTCATCTAGCTTTTGCTTCTAAAACCATTAAACAATAAAATGACAAGTTGATAAAGTGTAATAAAACCTTATTTTTGATATTGTACAAATAGTTTTCGTGGAATATAATAGTACAAATAGAGTGTAATTGAAGGAGGAGCTTTATTGATTATCTAACAAATTTCATTATATTTATTGAAAGGACCTCACTTATTTATTTTATTATTTGGACTAGAATTTTCAAATCTATCATTTTTAACAGTAAACAAGAAAGATACGGTAATTATCATAATCTTATATTTTTTTCGCGTTAAAATTCAGAACATTATAAATTATCACTCTAATTTATCGTTTGATTTATTGTTTTGTCAAATAATTTTATTGGCACCTGAGGAATTATTATCATTGGTTATCAAGCGTATGAAATTATCTAATTTAAAGTCTTGGAGTCATGTTGCATCTCACTTAAGCAGCACTGAAAATGCTGAAATAAATCACAAGTAACAGCTATCACTTCTTTATTTAATGTGTTTTTTCAGTATAAAAATGAAAATTAACAGGAAATACTCTGTACCCAGCTCGTTATTATTTTAAAGAGAAAGGAACGTGAAACTATGACTGAGTTTATGACTAAATTAAGTGACATAATTTGGGGACCTCCACTACTAATTTTATTAGTAGGAACTGGGGTTTATTTAACGCTTCGAATATCTTTCCTCCAGTTTAGTAAACTACCATATGCATTAAAACTTGCTTTTTCTAAGAACCAAGATCATTCTTCAGAAGGTGATATCTCTCATTTTCAATCATTAATGACAGCTTTGGCTGCTACAATAGGTACAGGTAATATTGCGGGTGTAGCTACTGCCGTTGTTTTAGGTGGTCCAGGTGCTGTGTTCTGGATGTGGGTTACAGCACTTGTTGGGATGGCAACTAAGTACGCTGAAGCGATTCTTGCAGTTAAATATCGAACGATTGGAAAACGTGGTGAAATGGCTGGTGGACCCATGTATTATATTGAAAGAGGATTAGGATGGAAATGGTTGGCTATTCTATTTGCTCTTTTTGGTGCCATCGCTGCTTTTGGAATAGGTAGTACAGTTCAATCCAATTCTGTTGCTGCTGCAGTTGAGTCTAGCTTTGGTCTAAACCCTTGGATTACGGGTGTAATTTTAACGATTGCAACTGCCCTTGTTATATTGGGTGGTATTAAAAATATTGGTAAAGTTACAGCATACTTTGTACCGATTATGGCCATTTTTTATGTTGTAGGTGGACTAGTTATCATTTTATTTAATATAACGGAAGTTCCTGCAGCTTTAGCTTTGATTATTAAAGATGCGTTTACAGGGGAAGCGGTAGCAGGAGGCGCCATTGGTGCAGTTATCCGATATGGTGTAGCACGAGGAGTTTTCTCAAATGAAGCGGGTATGGGATCTGCTCCAATTGCCGCAGCCGCAGCTAAGACCGATCATCCAGGGCGGCAGGCTCTTATTTCGATGACTGGAACTTTTCTTGATACGATCATCGTGTGTTCAATAACTGGCATCACGTTAGTAATGGGTGGATTATTTACAGAAAGCAAATTATCTGGCGCTGCTTTAACTACCAAAACTTTTGATCTGATGCTTCCAGGAATTGGCGGGTGGATTGTTACGATTGGCATTATCTTTTTTGCTTACTCCACTGTATTAGGATGGGCTTATTATGGAGAAAAGTGTTTTGAATACTTATTTGGAATAAAATCGATTATGTGGTACAGAACTTTTTACACTTTATCTGTATTTGTAGGTGCTGGTATGAGCCTTGGCTTAGTGTGGACCATTGCTGATGTATTTAATGGATTAATGGCGATACCGAACTTGATTGCTCTTGTCGCACTAGCGGGAGTTGTTGTATCAGAAACTAAAGACTTCAATAAAATATTGGCACAGGAAAAAAGAGAGAAAAAGAAAAATGTTGATATTACACATTCCACATAAGATATAGAATATGAAAAAAGCTATCAAAAGATATCCTTTTGATAGCTTTTTTGTTGTCTTAGTATATGGTTAGGACATTCTATGGTTTTAACCAAGTGAAACGTATTTTATTATTTGGCATTACCGATATTGATTCGTTTCAAAAATATTTCATTACACTTTTCAATCTTTTTAAAGGTATTCACTATTGGATTTGAATTTGTAGATCCATATTTAATAGTGAGCTAAATTGTTAAATGACATTTTGTCTAGGCTTCGTTAACCAAATTGAAATCCCAACTTTTTTGCAAATCGTTACATAATGCATCGCGGTTAATAAAACAGCACCTGTGTTCATGCCCAAAATAACACCAATCATATTTAAAAAGGATTGAGATCCTAATAGATACATAAGCATAAATGAGATGATGTGGGACCATACAGTATGGATGAATGCGTCTTTCACTAATCCTAAACCGATTAAATAAGCCTGCATCGGGATAATGAAGAAGTGGAATAAGAAATAAGGCCATAAAAGTTTAAGGTAGACCGCTGCTGTAGTTGACGAAAAAAAGAGTGCAGTTAGAGGTTCTGAAAATACATACATAATAAAGACAGCAGGTAATCCATAAAGTAGTGTTAAGGACATGGATTTTTGCAATAAATTTCTTAATTTTTGATAATCTTGTTTGGCATAGGCATCCGATACATTTGGAATGAGCATAATCATCAATGAATGAGCAATAAAAGCGGGGAAAAAGCCAATTGTCATGGCTACTCCCATCAACATTCCAAAATGTTCAGTCGCCATAACCGCGCCGAACCCAGCTGATAGTAAAGCTGAGTGGATTAAAAAGGGCTGGATGGCATTGGTAATGGCGTGAAAAATGCGAAGTCCTACGGTTGGTACTGATACTGCAAGCAGTTTGTAACGTGCATGTTTACCTGAAATCAACGTATTTGAAACTTTTCTCATTGTTTGCATTTGAATGATAAATAAGCTAATCAAATAGAGAAATACAATGAATTCACTGGCAATTAATATAGTCAACGCGCTTAGTAGTGATTTTTCTTGGTCAAATTGTAGAAAATGAAAGATAAGCAAAAGCAGTAGAAATTGAGATCCTTTTTTCAAAAAGTTTGAAAAGGCGATTTTCCCCATTTCTTGAACGCCCATGAAATACCCTCTTGCAATCGTTGAAATAGCTGCAATTGGGATTAACCCGATTAATAGCCACTTTACATATGGATGAAAATTATCCAAAACATTCGAAAATAATACAACGATAAATGTTAACAAAAGTGTGATCAGGATTGCATATCCTGCTAATTTAAGTGCATGTTGCAGTAAATTATAATGAAGTTTTGATTTATTTTCAGCAACAAATTTCGATATAGAAACCTGTAATTCGAAGCCGGAAATAATATAAACTAAGAAAATGATTGGCAGTATGGACATATAAAGACCCATTCCTTCTTCACGAAGTTCTCTAGCGAGGATCATATTGACAAAAAACTCAATACATTCTCCAAAGAACGCTGCAACAATCAATATGATGGTTCCTTTGTAAAAAGATTTCATGTTGACTCACTCCCAATAGGTCTTTGTATAAAGATATGAGACATGCTTTGGAATATTCGTATGAGAATATCAGTTTACCTATCCATCTTTCGGTTATTAACTACTTTTTTAGGTGAGAAAAGATTTTTCTGATAAAAGGAAACGATTGGATGGGAATTGGAACGTGTACCTGCTTGATTTGTGCATACTAAACATGAGGTGAAAAATGAAAAAAACTTTTCAAATTTCATTGTTAGTAATCCTGTTACTCTCATCTCCAGTAAAGGGGAGCTATACTTGATTCAGAATGTCCAAAGGTAAAAAGTCTAAAAAAAACCACCGAAAATGAAAAAAGTGAACTAATCCGTTCTTTGGTTGCTATTATTCCTGATGTTTATGGGACAAGTTCTGAATATAAAGAATGGAGTGTTGAAGTATTGAAACCTATGCCAGTTTTGACCGGGTTTGAGCAAACTTATTATAAAATAGCGATTAATTTTTGCCGGGATGACGTAGCGAATCATTCTTGGTTTGTCAGGCTAAGGTTTCCGAGATTGCTACCAGCTCAAAGTGCTTCTGTAGGAGAGCTATTTATAGTAAAAGACATCAACAAATGTTGGGTCCCTTGGTTTCAATATCATTAAATGAGTAGATTAAAAGATTATATATAATACGTTTCCACGACGGAAAAAGCAGAGGGAATCCCTTTGCTTTTGTCGTTTTAAAAGAGGTTGATATCTTTGGCTGTGAGCTTGCGCATATATAGATTTATAAACAAACTTAACGATAATGCTCCAACAATGAAAAGAATTCTTTAACAAATTGATAAAAAACTTGCTCAGTTGGTGCCAAGCTTCTATTTTTAGAAGAGATAATTCCTACGGTTCTTTGTACTTGTGGAGTATCAATCGGTATTTTTACTGTGAAGCGAGGTGTAGTGTCATAAAGAGTACCATCTGGTAAGATGCTTAGACCTATACCAGCTGAAACGAGACCTTTTATCGCATCCATATCTTCTCCCTCCGCAATGATGTTTGGTGCAAAACCTGCTTGTAAACAAGCATCTACTGCTATTTTTTGAAGAACATATCCTTTTGGAAATAATACGAAGTCATCGTTTCGTAAATCGCTAAGGGATAAGCTCTTTTTCTCTGCCAAAGGGTGGTTCTCAGGTACTAATGCAGAAAAACTTTCCGAAAATAAAATATCTGCTTTAATCTCCGGTTCATTTGTAGGAACAGGACCAAGCAATGCTAGTCCGATATCTCCGTTTTTAACAGAGTCGATTAAAGATGCATAGGATCCTTGTCGGAGATGATAGGAAACGTTCTGATATTTTGCTTTAAAAGCAGAAATAACCGTTGGTAGCGTATGATTCGCCAAGCTTGTTGGATACCCAATTTTTATCGTCCCGTTTTCTGGATCTAAGTACTCGTCAACCTTCTCTTTTGCATAATCGACAGCCTTGATGGCTGTTTTCGCGTGGATTAAGAAAATTTTTCCTATTTGGGTAAGTTTAACGTTTCTTCCAACTCGTTCAAATAAACTCACACCAAGTTCAGCTTCAAGTTTAGAAATTTGTAAACTTATTGCGGATTGTGCCACATGAAGATGGTCTGCAGCAGCTGTTACATGCTCCCGTTCAGCGACTTCTATAAAATAGATTAACTGACGCAGTTCCATGAATTTACCTCCTCGTATATTCTAATCCAAGATTGTTTATATCTAAATGATATATTATTTAAATCTATTTGAATACATACAATATCACGTAATTTGGTAATCTTTAAAAATTGATGAACCGCTGGGATCTATTGTTTTTTTGAAAATGTGAAAAAGTAACTTTTTTTGAATAAAGTCAAACCGCAATGAGTAGCGGTTACTGATCGTTAATACAGGATAAATCTTAAAATTTTGGTTAATTTCAATTGATAAAAAGTGATTGAGTTAGATTAATCAGAATATCGGGGTGTAATGTTCAAATCATTATAATTAATTATATAAAAACAATATGGTTTACATCTAAATGATATATTGTTTATATTGATTGGGAAAATTACAATAAAAAACAAAGATATTGGTAAAAAAGAAACGGGGGAGATAATCATGACCTTTAATCAACTACCAAAAGCGCAAGGTCTCTACCGTCCTGAATTTGAACATGATGCATGTGGAATTGGCTTATACGCTCATATAAAAGGCAACGCAACACATGATATTGTGAAAAAGGGACTTCAAATGCTATGTCAATTAGATCATCGTGGCGGCCAGGGAAGTGATCCACTTACAGGAGATGGTGCAGGATTAATGGTGCAAATTCCAGATGAATTCTTCCGTCAAGTTTGCCTAAACTTTCATTTGCCTGAAAAAGGGCGCTATGGCGTTGGAATGATCTTTTTTTCAAATGATCAAACCGAGCAAATAAAGATTGAGGCGCAAATAAACGACTTAGTTGAACGAGAGGGACAAATAATTCTAGGATGGAGAACTGTGCCAGTAGATGTCGGAATAATCGGAAAAAAAGCTATGAAAACATGCCCAATTATTCGCCAAGTTTTTATCAGAGCGAATATTGATATCCAGGATGACTTAGCATTTGAACGTAAATTATTTATTATTAGAAAACAAGCTGAACTATGGGCGAAAGAGAGTGAGTCACGTTTTTATTTTGCTAGCCTCTCCAGTAGGACGATTGTTTACAAAGGGTTACTGACTCCCAAACAAGTGGATGCGTTTTACTTGGATTTACAAAATGAGTCTTTTGTTTCTGCCTTCGTTCTCGTACATTCTCGTTTTAGTACGAATACATTTCCAAGTTGGGAAAGGGCGCATCCGAACAGATATCTCATCCATAATGGAGAAATCAATACTTTGCAAGGAAATATTAACTGGATGAAAGCCCGTGAACAAAAGCTTGTCTCTAAAGCATTTGGAGACGATTTATCGAAAGTGTTACCGATTATTGATATAAATGGCAGTGATTCATCGATGTTAGACAATGCATTGGAATTCTTGGTGCTTGCAGGCAGGAAACCAGCTCACGCAGCCATGATTCTTATTCCTGAACCTTG
Organism: Bacillus cihuensis; assembly: GCF_000504145.1. Lineage (NCBI taxonomy): Bacteria > Bacillati > Bacillota > Bacilli > Caryophanales > Bacillaceae > Bacillus > Bacillus cihuensis. Next base: position 219,865 of record NZ_KI632495.1, read on the forward strand.
GACAAATAACCCTCATTTGTCGAATGAAAAGCGAGCATTTTATGAATACCACAGCTGTTTGATGGAACCTTGGGATGGTCCGACAGCCATATCCTTTACCGATGGGAGACAAATTGGGGCTGTTTTAGATCGTAATGGTCTACGTCCAGCGCGTTATTATGTGACAAAAGATGATCATATTATTTTCTCATCCGAAGTTGGTGTAATCAACGTGGAACCAGAAAATGTTTTATATAAGGAACGTTTGAGCCCGGGGAAGATGCTACTGATCGATCTAGAACAAGGACGGATAATTTCCGATGCAGAAGTAAAATCGGAACTGGCAGGGGCTTATCCGTATCAAGAATGGTTGGATGAACACCTTGTTCAATTAGATAATGAGGAACGAGAAGAAGTTGAAATCCCTGATTTGCTTTCACGGCAAAAAGCGTTTGGATACACGTATGAGGAAGTTATAAAATATTTGCTGCCAATGGTCATTGAGGGAAAGGATCCGCTAGGTTCAATGGGGAATGATAGTCCACTAGCAGTATTATCGGATTTTCCACAATCCCTTTTCAACTATTTTAAGCAATCCTTTGCTCAAGTCACCAATCCACCGATTGACTCAATTCGCGAGCAAATTGTTACTTCAACGATGACGCTGTTAGGCGCCGAAGGGAATCTGCTTCATCCAGATGAAACAAATTTTCGTAGGATTCAGCTTGAATCACCTATAATAACGAATAGTCAAATGAAGCAATTAAAAGAGATTCAAGACTTTAAGAGTGCGTATATAAACACTTTATTTTCGGAAAATTTAGAAAAAAGGATCGAGTGTATATTCCTAGAAGCAGATCAAGTAATAAATCAAGGTGCAAGCCTGTTAATATTATCCGATCGTTTTATGAATAAAGATGATGTTGCAATTCCTTCTTTATTAGTAGTAAGTGCCCTACATCATCATCTTATTAAACAAGGAAATCGCACGAAAGTAAGCATAATCGTTGAAGCCGGAGATGTAAGAGAGGTTCACCATTTTGCCGCACTTATTGGGTATGGTGCGGATGCGATCAACCCCTATCTCGCTTATGCTACTTATAAAGAGGCAATCTTAGATGGCAGTTTATTAGTTAGCTATAAAGAAGCGGTTAATAAGTATGTTAAAAGTGTTACCGATGGCGTCGTTAAAGTGATGTCAAAAATGGGTATTTCGACGGTACAAAGTTATCGTGGTGCACAAATTTTCGAAGCGGTAGGCATCGGTTCAAGTGTTATCAATCGTTACTTTTGCGGTACAACTTCACAAATTGGGGGCATTGATTTAAAAATTATTGCGGAAGAAGCTAGGATTCGTCATAAGAAGGCATTTATTGAATCGAGTGATGATACGTTAGATTCAGGAAGCGATTTTCAATGGAGGAAAGACGGTGAACACCATGCGTTTAACCCAAAGACGATTCATACCTTGCAATGGGCTACCCGCAAAGGTGATTATGAATTGTATAAACAATATTCCCATATGGCAAATGAGGAAAGGATTGGCTTCTTACGCAACTTATTTTCATTTGATCCATCACGTAAGGCAGTGCCAATTGAGGATGTAGAATCTGTTGATTCAATCGTCCGTCGATTTAAAACCGGTGCGATGTCTTTTGGTTCTTTAAGTAAAGAAGCGCACGAAACATTAGCGGTTGCGATGAATCGTTTAGGTGGTAAAAGCAACAGTGGCGAAGGAGGGGAAAGTTCAAGTCGTTATATCTTAGCCGAAAATGGCGATAACCGTCGAAGTGGCATAAAGCAAATTGCTTCAGGTCGCTTTGGTGTAAACAGCCATTATTTGGTCAATGCAGATGAATTGCAAATTAAAATGGCTCAAGGAGCGAAACCAGGTGAAGGAGGACAGCTTCCAGGTAATAAAGTGTATCCGTGGGTTGCAGAAGTGCGGGGTTCTACACCAGGTGTTGGACTCATTTCACCTCCACCGCATCATGATATTTACTCAATTGAAGATTTGGCACAATTGATTCATGATTTGAAAAACGCCAATCGTGATGCAAGAATCAGTGTGAAGCTAGTATCAAAAGCAGGCATAGGGACCATTGCAGCTGGAGTAGCTAAGGGAGCTGCAGATGTCATTGTTATCAGTGGTTACGAAGGCGGAACAGGTGCATCTCCTAAAACTAGCATTAAGCATACCGGGCTACCTTGGGAACTTGGTCTTGCAGAAGCACATCAAACATTAATACTGAATGGCTTACGTCAACGAGTCATTTTAGAAACGGACGGAAAGCTCATGACAGGTAAAGACGTTGTCATGGCTGCAATATTAGGCGCAGAAGAGTTTGGTTTTGCGACAGCGCCACTTGTAGTTCTAGGTTGTGTAATGATGCGCGCTTGTCATTTGGATACTTGTCCTGTTGGGGTTGCAACGCAAAATCCTGAGCTTCGGGCAAAATTTAGCGGGAATCCCGATCATGTTGTGAACTATATGCGTTTTGTTGCCCAAGAAGTACGTGAACTTATGTCAGAACTTGGATTTAAAACAGTTGAGGAAATGGTTGGTCGTACCGATGTCCTTCAAATAAGTGAGCGGACAAAGAATCATTGGAAAGCAAAATATTTGGACTTATCTACATTGTTATATCAGCCTGAAGGAATTCGTACGTTCCAAACACCTCAAAATCATAAGATTAATGAAACGCTAGATATTCTAGAAATTTTGCCAAACGTATTCCCTGCTTTAGAAGATCAGATACCAGTGGATATCACGCTTCCGATTTCAAATGTCAATCGTGTTGTTGGAACCATTGTCGGTAGTGAAGTGTCAAAGCGGTATGGAAAAGAAGGTTTACATGAAGATACAATTACACTTCGCTTTACAGGGTCAGCCGGGCAAAGTTTCGGAGCCTTTGTCCCAAATGGAATGAGTCTTCATTTAACTGGTGATGCGAATGACTATCTCGGAAAAGGACTATCCGGTGGAAAACTGATTGTGAAAGCACCCCATGAAGCACAGCTTGTAGCGTCTGAAAATGTAATTGCCGGGAATGTTGCTTTAATTGGTGCAACTAGCGGCGAAGTCTATATCAACGGTCTCGTTGGTGAACGTTTTGCAGTACGAAACAGTGGTGTAAACGTTGTAGTGGAGGGGATTGGCGAGCACGGATGTGAATATATGACTGGTGGATGCGCTGTTATTTTAGGGAACGTTGGGAAAAACTTTGCGGCAGGTATGTCAGGAGGAGTCGCTTACGTTCTTCCGGATAATCGTGATGAGTTTACGGCACTGTGCAATCAAGAGATGATTGAACTTTGTGCAATCGATGATCGACACGATGTTGCTATATTGTGGGAAATGATTCTTAGTCATTATATATACACGGGCAGTATTAAAGCGTGTAATGTTATTGAGAATTGGGATGATGTCGCTGAAAAATTCGTAAAAGTCATTCCGAAGGACTATAAGCGCATGTTGGAAAGTGTTCAAGATCAAAAGCTAACTGGTTTGACAGAAGAACAAGCTGTAATGGCTGCATTTCAAGCGAACGCTAGACGAGAGCAAAGAAAACCTGTTCAAACATTTGAAACAATGATGATGAAATAAGGAAGGAGAGGGGTACATGGGAAAAACAACAGGATTTATGGAATATACTCGTCAAAAGCCAAACGATAGAGATGCTTTTAAACGGTTAAACGACTGGGAAGAATATTCTTCTCCTTATTCTGATACGATGTTAAGTCAGCAAGGAGCGCGGTGCATGGACTGTGCCACACCTTTCTGCCATATGGGGATGGAAATACAAGGGATGACAACAGGTTGTCCCATTCACAATTTAATTCCAGAATGGAATGATTTAGTTTATCGAGAGAGGTGGAAGGAAGCGTTAGATCGTTTGCTTAAAACGAATAACTTTCCCGAATTCACAGGTCGAGTTTGTCCCGCTCCTTGTGAAGGGGCTTGTACAGTAGCCATTTCTGATCCAGCGGTCACTATCAAAAATATCGAGCGAACCATCATTGATAAGGGATTTGAAAAAGGATGGATCACAGCACGCATTCCAGATAAACGAACAGGGAAGAAAATTGCTATTATCGGCTCTGGACCTGCTGGTTTAGCAAGTGCCGATCAACTTAATCAAGCGGGTCACAATGTAACCGTCTATGAACGTTCAGACCGTGCAGGTGGATTATTAATATACGGCATTCCAAACATGAAGCTTAAAAAAGAAATTGTTGAGCGTCGAATACAATTATTAACTTTAGAAGGCATCAATTTCATCACAAATACGGAAGTTGGCAAAGACATCTCAGCTTGCGAACTTCAAAATGAGTTTGATGCCATTATCCTTTGCACAGGTGCTCAAAAACAACGTGATCTTGTGCTTCATGGCAGAGAGGCGAAAGGGATACACCTTGCAATGGATTACTTAACATCCACTACAAAAAGTTTACTAGATTCTAATTTTGAGGACGGCCAGTTCATTGACACAAAAGGCAAGGATGTAATTGTAATCGGAGGTGGAGATACAGGAGCTGACTGTGTCGCTACCGCTCTTCGTCAAAATTGTCGTAGTGTCGTGCAATTTGGCAAGCACCCAAAGTTACCGACATCTCGTACGCCTGAAAATATGTGGCCAGCATATCCAAACGTCTTTACTCTTGAATATGCGTATGAAGAAGCCGAAGCGAAATTTGGTGTCGATCCACGTGAATATTCCATTCAGACGAAGAAAATTGTTGCAGATGAAAAGGGAAATGTAAAAGAGCTTCACACAATTCAAATGAAAAAATCAAAAGATAATAATGGGAATTATTTCTACAAAGAAATTCCGGGATCCGAAAAAATATGGCCCGCACAATTGGTCTTCATCGCAATTGGGTTTGAAGGAACAGAAGAACCGTTATTAACTCAATTCGGTGTAGAAATAACGAATCAAAAAATCAATGCTGCCTATGGCGATTACAAAACAAACATCGATGGTATTTTTGCTGCAGGTGATGCTAGAAGGGGGCAAAGCCTCATTGTATGGGCGATTAATGAAGGTCGAGAAGTTGCACGTGAAGTAGACTGTTATTTAATGGGAAGTTCGGTATTGTCTTAAGTTCAAAAGGTGGGTATCTCATAAGGGTATGACTTCGCACACTAAATCAGTTGTTGCGGGGTCTGACCCTTTCTTTTTTGGGCTACACCTTTTAAATACATAAGTTACTGAAAATAAGACTACAATATTTTTCTTTAAAAAACAGAATTATATTGAGTAGAGAAAAATATTTACTTCTCTTAATGATTGCTAGTGAATAGGGTAATCCTAAAAGAAAAGCCTGGATACTTTATAAGCAAGGATGTATGAAGTAAAGAGTGCATTAGGAGGACAATATGAAAGTAACGGATGTACTTGTTCAATGTTTAGAAAACGAAGGGGTCGAATATGTTTTCGGCATTCCTGGTAAAGAAATTCTTGATCTTGTTGATTCCTTATCCCGTTCTCATCAAATTCAGTTTGTGAATGTTCGTCATGAACAAGGGGCCGCTTTCATGGCAGATGTATATGGAAGATTATCAAATAAGGTGGGTGTATGTTTATCAACGCTTGGACCCGGTGCTACCAATTTGTTGACAGGTATATCAAGTGCGAAGCTAGACCATTCACCAGTAGTGGTCATAACGGGACAGGCTGCTTTTGAAAGACAACATAAAGAATCTCATCAGTATTTGGATATGGCAAAAGTATTTGAACCTGCAACAAAATGGAGTATTCAAATAAAAGATTCCCAAAGAATTCCTGAAATAATCCGAAAAGCCTTTAGAGTCGCAAGGATGGAGAAACCAGGACCAGTAGCAATAGAATTACCGGAAAACTTAGCAAGTCAAATGATTTCAAGCAACCCCTTACCGATTACTCCTGTTCCAGAAAGCATCCCTGTAATAGAGTCGATTAATGATGCACTAACACTTATGCAACAATATAAGAAACCGCTTGTTATTATTGGTAACGGGGTGGTTAGACAAGAAGCCGTAGCTGAACTCCACCCCTTTATCGAAGCTCTTCAAGCACCAGTGATTCATAGCTTTATGGCAAAAGGCGTTTTACCTCAACATCACCCTCTTAATTTCTTCACGTTTGGGTTTAATGAGAAAGACGAAGTATCAGCTGTCATCAAGGAAGCCGACCTACTTATTGTCATTGGATTTGATTTCGTGGAAAAGTTACCTAAAGAATGGAATAAGAAGAAACTGCCGATTATACATCTGGATGCAATACCTGCCGAAATGGATGAGTATTATCCAGTACAAGTAGAACTGGTTGGAAATATCAAGCAAACCTTGAGGATAATTAATCAACTTGATATCCCAACTAAATCATGGGTTCCTTTCGGGAATCTTCAAGAAAAAATCAAGCAATCCTATCAAATTGAAGAGATACAGAAAGATCTAAATTCATTACCTTTAACGATAGAGAATATCCTACATATAATCGAAAAACTCTCTTCAATGAACACCATTGTGATTTCTGATGTGGGCGCCCATAAAGTGTCTATTGCTCGCACTTATCAGCCTAGACAGCCGAAAAGACTTATAATATCAAATGGACTGGCCTCGATGGGAATCGCAATACCAGGTTCAATAGGTGCTAAATTAGCTTGTCCCGGTGCAACTGTAATTTGTATAACTGGGGATGGTGGAGCATTAATGAACTTCTCTGAAATAGAGACGGCTAAGCGCCTCGGACTTTCTTTCATTATCATTGTTCTAAATGATTCAATATTGAAATTGGAACAGGAGACGATGAATAAGATGTTTGGAAAGAGCTATGGAATAATGTTTCAAAACCCAGATTTTGTCCAGTTGGCAACTAGCTTTGGAGTCATAGGAAGACGTGTGAATCATGTAGTTGAATTTGAAAATACGCTGAAAGAGGCTTTATGTAGATCAAATGAGCTTGTAATAATTGACGTGACCTTATAAATCTAATACATGATGTCTTTTCAAGATGATTGAATGAAGGCAACTTTCTTTTGAATATATAGAAATAGAGGCTTTTTTAGGATAGGTACCGTGAATCGATAGTAAAATCAGATGGAACTAAGAAGAATATTATTTCAGGATTACCGAGCCTAGGTGATCATCATAATAATCGTGTTATATTCGATCCAGATGGCAAGATGTATTTCAGCCAAGGAACGGCACGACTAACTCCGGTGTAGTGAGAGTTGATAATAGCCGATGGGTGAAGCAGTATCCGTACTTTCATGATTATCCAGGTTCTATCATTCCACTAGTCGGACAAAATTTTGAAACGGGAAATATTTTATTTAATCAATCAAGTGAACAAGTATGGATAGGAGCATACTCTCCATTCGGTGTCCTACCTATCGGAATATAAAAAAGGATAGTGAAAGCGAGCGGCAGTTATTTTGAGAGCGAATTTTGATGGAACTCAGCTTGAATAGTTTCTTGTAACTAAGGAATCCATTTCGGCTAAAATTTGATCGAAAAAATGGTTTGTTTTACGGTAATCATGGAATGGATGTTCGAGGAAGTCGCGTTGTTGATCAATCTACGGATGAAATTTAATGGATCCGACAAGGAATGTTGTACATTGTACGGCTGGCCCGATTAAACAGGGTGCAACCTGTGACAAAACGTCTATTTTAACCCGAAGGAATATTACAGCCACTAGAAACACGGTCACCGACTAGAGATGCAGGGTTTCCACCAGTCGTATCTGGTGCCTCACTTCCAAACTCAGCAATTAATACCTCCCCAATTGGACCAAACGAAGGGTTATAGTTAAAATCAAAGCAAACCATGGTCGAATGGGGAGTAAATGTAGCGACAGTTTTTGGTGCCTGCATGGGGTGCTGTCCAAACTATAAAGGAGGGTTCACCACGAAACAGGAAAAATTACGACATTTGCTATCAATAGGACTGGGCTTGTAGCAAGTGCAACAGAGGGGGGCGGCTTGGAACGGCCGATTGATGTTAATTATGGAATACAAAAAAAGGTATATTACAGATTTTAGAATCTTAATACTGACTGAAAGTACTAATCCACTTATTCCGAGTACAGGTGTAATTTGGAAGTTAAGAAGATATAATCGGTTTCACCCTTTTAAAAATGATTATGCTAATTTCAACCCAAACCCAGTTATAAAAGATAGCAAATAATAAAATGAAACTAAGTGAAAGAAATGAAAAAGTTTGAGAAATAGTAGGACCTAGTACTGGGAATTCGAAACCGTATAATAAGATAATAATTCCAACAGTTAATAGTGTGGCACCGCTAACAATAATAGTTAACTTTTTTTTAAAAAAATAAAAAGAAGCCCCAGTAGCTATCCCTAACAAACCTGTTGTAAAGGGGAAAATAATAAGTTCACTTGGCTGAAGAATTAGAAGTAATCCGATAGTCAGAAAATAAGAAATAGAACCAAGTGGAATAGAAAGCATGGAGCAAAAAAGGATTGGAGCAGTGGCTAATGGACTAATAAAATAACCAATCCCAGGAAAAAATCCCCCTGCTGATTGAAAGAGGGCGGCTAGACAGGCGAAAAGGGAACTTAACACAAGCCGTTTGGTTTTAGATAGTCTAAGAAAAGTATGTTGTGTAGATTTGATCTCATCTGAATTGGGTTTTAATGAATTTATGGGATTCACCTCATTTAGATTTTTTATACACTATATGTGCCATTTCTAAAATATTTGCTGGAATTGATAAATTTCGAAGTACTTTTAATACAAAAATGGTACACATTAATAATAAGTAGAGATGTAGTATATTTGCTATCAATCCGTTTAATGGGAGCAAAAAGTTAATGGTTATCATAAACAGATGAAGATGTTCCATAAGCCATTTGGACAGAACTACTATCACACCATAACTCTGGGATATCGCTATGAAGACATAATAATGGTGATGCGTAAGAGCTATCGCACCAAAAAAAATTATATATAAAGGGAATACTGGATTAAAAATTCTAAATATAAACCCAAGAAGGAATATTATTTTTCTATAACGCTTACAATTTTTTGTTGACGAATAATGTCGAAGGTGATATTCTACATTTATCATTAATTAGTTAGTTTAATAAACAAATTAATTGATTTTATTTCATTCTAAATTGGGTATTGCTTTTTTATTTAATTTCCTTTGAAAAGGATTACAAACATGAGCAGGTTTAACTGAAAAAGGGGTGGGTTTTTTATGGGAGCACCAACATTAGCATCAAAAACAACAACAGCAACTAGTAAAAAATTAAGTTTAAAAGAGAAAATATCCTACGGTTTGGGGGATGTTGGAAACGGTCTCATGTTCGATATGGGGCAAATCTATCTATTGAAATTTTATACGGATATATTAGGAATTTCAGCATATTGGGCAGGTCTAGTATTCTTAATTTCGAAAATTTTCGATGCTTTCGCTGATGCGAGTGTGGGGGCTTTTGTTGATTCTAGAACGAAAATCTCAAAACGTGGAAAGTTTCGTCCGTTTATTCTTTGGGGTTCCATACCTCTCGCCATCTTAACAGTTGTCTCATTTTTAGCACCGGATTTTTCTGATAATGGAAAAATCGTGTGGGCATTTGGAACGTATATGGCATTTGGACTTGCATATTCCATTGTAAACATTCCTTATGGTTCTTTATCTGCAGCAATGACTCAAAATCCAATCGATCGCGCGTCGCTAGGATCATTTCGAGCAATTGGAAGCCAAATGGCTTTACTGATTGCAGGTGTTTCTGTTATTCCAATTGTTCTTCATTTTTCTGATCATGAAACAGGGTATATCGTTGCCATTTCTATCATGGCGTCACTTGGAGTTATTTTCCATTTTATTTGTTACCGAAACACTAGCGAAAATATTGTGAGAGAGCAAAGAAAAGAAAAAATTCCACTTTCTGTTTTGTTTAAATTATTATTATCTAATAAACCATTAATTGTACTTTGTTTAGTATCATTATTCATGATAGCAGCTACCAATCTTCGTACAGCCGTTCAGCTATATTACTTGGAATATAACTTAAACAATCCAGGTTTAATGGCAATTTTAACTTTTCTAAGTATTGGACTTGCGATTTTGGGATCTATGTTTATACCAGCTCTAGTAAAACGAATTGGGAAAAAGAAAACGTTTGCTCTTGGGCTTATAATTGGTATCACAGCTGATATTGTAAACTTTGTGTTGCCAACTGATACGACAACATTCTTAATTGCATTTTCAATCGGAAGCTTTGGACTTGCTTTTGCTTTAGGTCTTCCTTGGGTAATGGTTGCTGATGCAGTTGACTATCATGAATGGAATTCAGGGGAAAGAACTGAAGGTGTTGTCTATTCATCTTACAGCTTCTTCCGTAAATTAGCACAAGCACTTGCAGGTTTCATTCCAGGGGTTGCGTTAGGATTGATTGCCTATGTTCCTAACGTACAGCAAACTTCAGAAACATTGCTTGGCCTTAAAGGATTGATGTTCATGGTACCTGCAAGTCTCAACATCATTGCACTTATTATCTTATTGTTGTTTTACAAATTGACTGATGAGATATATAGTAAAATCGTCAGTGAATTAAAAGAAAGAAATAACAATAAACCAGATCTTGCATAAGCTTTCTGAATAAATAAAAGTATGATTTGATAATATCTAACTAAAATCCCCTTTTAGCAATTGTGCTAGAAGGGGTTTTTGGTGTAATTAGGAAAAGATTCTCTACCAGAGAATATCAAAGCAATATCCTTCGTTTTTCAAGGTAAATGGAGCTAAAGTGTGATAAGAAATGTCGATTATGCTAAAAGTAGCAGAGTATATTAAGCTAATAAGGGGGAGGGTGTAAGTGATTACAGAAATAAATTGAATCTTCAATAAGCGGGATTTTTCATCTACTATATACGCTTCTTCGATTCCTCTAAGCCTTGAGGTGGGGGGACTGCCATTAAATACGGGATAAATTCGATTAAAGCTTTTTAGGTTTTGGGGATATTTATTAATTATCCTCTTACGAGAAAGAAGGTGTCCAATTAAAGGGTCTACCTCAGCAACCATATTATTCAGTTCAAATTAAGCATAAGAATCACTGAACTGTGCAGGTGTGATCGAACTCTTTAAAGCACCTTCCTTTATTATATTCAGGATAAGAGGGGATCAGGCTATATGATTAATTTTGATTTTGGCGTTTCTTCTTCATAGGTTAAATTAAGCATCGGCACATCCAAGAAATGTTTGATGGCAAGTGCACAAGCTCCCATAGCGCAAGCTTTTTTTCCAATTGAAGATATCGACAGTTCACGGTAATGACTGATGGAAGATGTAAGATTTTCTTTAAGTCTATTGACGGAATCTGGTAATATTCGAAGGAGTTCACTATATAACACTAATACATCGGGATTATACAGATTAATCATATTGTTTAACCCAATTGATAAATAGTAAATAAATTCTTCAATTTTTGCTAGTACGATCTCATCACCTTCGTTAATCCATTTTTGAATATGGTCATAACTCAGATTCTTGATTTGACGTTCTTCAGACAGTTGCTTGAAAAAACTAGTTTCGGACGCGTATTGCTCCCAACAACCTAAATTTCCACATTTACAAGGTTTCCCTCCAGGTACTACAATCATATGGCCAATCTCACCTGCAAATCCATCGTGTCCACGAAAAAACTCACTGTTCATCATCATACCAAGACCGATCCCTGAAGAAAGGCTGGCACTTAATAAGTTGTCTGTTTCATGATGGACATAGACTCGTTCGGCAAACGAGCATAGGTTTGCATTGTTTTCGAGATAAATATTAATGTCTATTTCTCTTTGAAGATCCTTTTTTAAAGGGACGTCGCGCCACTGTAAGGATGGGACATATTGAATAACTTCATCTTTCGTAACTAGTCCATGGATACCGATGACAATTCCTACAATTCCATAGAGGCTGTCTGAAAAACTTGTAATAAATGATTTGATTTCAGTAATTAATATATGAAAAATCGTTGTGTATTCTGTAGTATTTATTTCGATAACTTTTGTAGTAATAGGCTGGCCAAGTAGATTTGATAGAGTAAAAGAAATGTGGCCATAGTCAAGGTCAATACCTAACGCGTAGCCTGCTTCACCGTTTATAGAAAGCATAATTGGTTTTCTGCCGACGGCGTAATGTTCTAGTTGCTTTTCAACAATCAGGCCTTCTTCTAATAAAGAAACAGCTTGCGCTGAAATGGTTGCTCTAGTTAAGTCTGTTGCTTTCGAAAGGTCTGCTCTGGAAATCATGCCTTCCTCTATGATTTTTCTGATGATTAATGATCGATTAATTTTTTTTATATAAGATGCATCCCCCGTAATCATGCATTTATTCCCCCGTTCATGAGCTGTTTATATGTATGCGTTTTCATTATAACAGTTTTCATAACATTATTCCTATCTATTTTAAGAATATCTTCGATAAAGTGAATTGACGAAATAAAAAAAAAATGATAAATTAGATTTGTAATTAATTTGTTTGATAAACAAATTAATTAGATGGGATTTTAATTAATATTATTATTGTATTTTGAAAAGGTTTACAGAGTTACGTTATATAAGTATTAATCACGAAATTTGGAGGGAAAAACGTTGAAGAATTTTTTAGACAAAGACTTTTTATTAGATTCAGCTACTGCAGTAAGTTTATATGAAAATGCAGCCAATCAACTACCGATTTTTGACTTTCACTGCCATTTGGATCCACAAGAAGTGTGGGAAAATAAGCCGTTTGAAAATATAACACAATTATGGCTTGCTGGAGATCATTATAAATGGCGGACTATGCGAATGCATGGAATAGGTGAAAGATTCATTACGGGTGATGCATCAGATTATGATAAATTCGCTGCATGGGCACAAACCGTTCCTCATTTAATTGGCAATCCACTATATCACTGGACGCATATGGAATTAAAGTCTTATTTCGGTATTGAAAAAAGTCTTAGTCCAGAAACCGCACGTGAGATATGGGAAGAATGCAATGAGAAATTGCAACAGCAAGAATACAGAGCAAGAGGATTTATTGAAAAATCAAATGTAAAATTTATCGGAACAACAGATGACCCAGTGTCAACACTTGAATATCATCAGTTATTAAAAGATGATTCAACTTTTACATCAATCATTGCTCCAACGTTCCGTCCGGATGGGGCACTCTTTATAGAACGTCCTACTTTTGAAAGTTGGCTTGAAAAATTGACACAAGTATCAGGTTTTGAGTCTGATTCTTTGGATGGCTTATTGAAAGGGCTTAAACAACGGGTTGCATTTTTCCATGAGAATGGTGGCCGCGCATCTGATCATGATATTCCAAAAATGTATTATAAGGAAACATCTAAATCAGAAGCAGAAACGATTTTCAATAAACGAATTAGTGGCGAACAATTGTCAGATGATGAAATCGTCGCATATCGTTCATTCCTTTTAAAAGAACTAGGAAAAATGTATGCTGAAAAACAATGGGTTATGCAGTTGCATATGGGTGCAATTCGTAACAACAACACAAAAATGAAGGAACTGATTGGTCCTGATACAGGTTTTGACTCAGTAGGTGAGGCAAATATAGCAGAAGGATTGTCACATTTCCTTGATGCATTAGAACAGCAAGATGCTTTGCCAAGAACAATTCTTTATAATTTAAATCCAAAAGATAATGCTGTGCTCGCTGGAATGATGGGGAATTTCTACGAAGAAGGTGTCCCTGGGAAAATTCAATTTGGGTCTGGATGGTGGTTTAATGACCACATCGATGGCATGGAAAGACAAATGAAAGATTTAGCTAATGTTGGCGTTCTTAGCCATTTTGTCGGCATGCTGACAGACTCACGTAGCTTCCTTTCTTACGAGCGTCATGATTATTTCCGTCGGATCTTATGTAATATCTTAGGTAATTGGGTAGAGGAAGGTAAAGCTCCAAACGATATGACTTTCCTTGAACAAATGGTTAGGAATATCGGATATAACAACGCTGAAAGATATTTCTTGGAAAGATAAAGTAAACTTCAATCAGTAGTGGTGGCTTCATCCCCCTCTTATCATCTATGATTCCCTAAAGCCTTGAGGTGGGAGGGGACTGCCCGTTAATGCGGGGAAAAATTAAGTTGAGTTAACTTCTTAAAACCGGGCAAATGCCTGGTTTTTTTATGGAGTTTTGGTGTTATGTAGAAGATGGTCCAAAAGGGGTTTACGGTGTTTAAGCTTCCTATGTATGTAACCATATACAACTAAGAGTACACACATAAAAAAATAAAACTGATTTTCACAAAAATTCTTGTCGAGTTAATTGACTAACAATGAGAAAAGTGTTAAATTATCTATAAATTATTATTAATTTGTTTATTAAACAAATTAATAATACTAGATTTAAATTTAAGTTACTAAAAATGATTAAAAAAGGCGAATTTCAGAAAAATTTTATGTTCACAGGAGAATTTAACGTTAGCGTACAATTAGTTGGATGAATCACGAGAAGTGGTTGCATACGCTAAAGGTACTGCGGGAACAATTAGCATGTTTGAATGTGAAACTTTATCTAAACTTTATATTAGATATTTCTGTCTTATTCGACCAATTTTATGTAAAATGGTATAAGAGGACTCATATCATGCTTTAAAAAAAAAACTAAAGCGTCAAGAAAGGAATTAGATATGTCAAAACAACAAATTGGAGTAATCGGTTTAGCAGTAATGGGGAAAAATCTTGCGTTAAATATTGAAAGTCGTGGATATTCAGTTTCTGTTTTCAACCGTTCATATGACAAAACAGAAGAGTTCTTAAAGAATGAAGCAGAGGGAAAAAATTTCGTTGGTGCGAAAACAGTTGAAGAGTTTGTTAATTCATTAGAAAAGCCACGTAAAATTCTTTTAATGGTTAAAGCTGGTGCAGCGACAGACGCAACAATTGATTCGTTAAAACCATATCTTGAAAAAGGCGACATTCTTATGGATGGCGGAAATACTTTCTTCCAAGATACAATTAGACGTAATAAAGAACTAGCGCCTACAGGTATTCACTTCATCGGTACAGGAGTTTCTGGTGGTGAAGAAGGAGCGTTAAAAGGACCTTCGATTATGCCAGGTGGACAAAAAGAAGCTTACGAGCTAGTTGAACCAATCTTAACAGCCATTTCAGCTAAAGTTGAAGGCGATGCTTGTGTTACATATATCGGACCGAACGGTGCTGGCCACTATGTAAAAATGGTTCATAACGGAATTGAATACGGGGATATGCAATTAATTTGTGAAGCTTATTTTATTCTTAAAAATGTACTTGGTTTAAGTGCAACAGAACTTCATGATGTATTTGCAGAGTGGAATAAAGGTGAGTTAGACAGCTATCTTATCGAAATTACTGCTGATATTTTTACAAAAGTTGACGAAGAAACAGGTAAACCACTAGTTGATGTGATTCTTGATACGGCTGGACAAAAAGGTACAGGCAAATGGACAAGCCAAAACGCTTTAGATTTAGGTGTTCCACTACCAATTATTACTGAATCTGTATTTGCTCGCTTTATCTCTGCAATGAAAGATGAGCGTGTCAAAGCAAGTCAAGTGTTAACAGGTCCTAAAGTTGAAGCATTTAAAGGTAAAAAAGAAGAGTTAATCGAAGCAGTACGTAAAGCACTTTATTTAAGTAAAATCGTTTCATATGCTCAAGGATTTGCACAAATGCGTGCAGCATCAGAAGAATATGATTGGAATTTAAGCTATGGTGATATCGCGATGATTTTCCGCGGTGGTTGTATCATCCGTGCTCAATTCCTACAAAAAATTAAAGATGCATATGACCAAGATCCTAACTTGGCAAACTTGTTATTAGATCCATACTTTAAAGAGATTGCTGAAAGTTACCAATCTGCATTGCGTGAAGTTCTAACATTGGCTATTGAGAGTGGAATCCCAGTACCATCATTCGCGAGCGCAATTGCTTATTACGACAGCTATCGTACAGAAACTTTACCAGCTAATCTTTTACAAGCTCAACGTGATTACTTTGGTGCACACACATATCAACGTGTTGACAAAGAAGGCGTGTTCCATACAAACTGGATGGGCGAGTAAGTAGGAAAAGAAATGAAAAAAGGACGAAACCTTTAATACATAAGGTTTCGTCCTTTTCTTATTGTTTGAACCTGACCCATTTGGGTGCTTGTTGACCAATTTCGTCAACTAATTAAATTTGAATAGATTATCCAATTTTTTAGCTGCTGGTGTAGATGGGGATAATAATGCATTCTGTTCTTGAAAATAACACCAATAACAAGAGATCTTCTGTTAGTATAGATAACATTTAATAATTAATTTGACAGGAATACTCTTAAAAAATCAAGAATATACAGTAGACTATAGTATGTAACCAATACATGCATCGATTTTGCTGTAAGCATAACTATGCAGCCATGCTTACACAGGTTTAATTTTGTGAATCATTTTGATGATTTTCAAAATCAGTTTCTGGCATTCCGTATAGATCGTTCATAGCTTGTTCCTCTGGATCAAGACCTACTTCATTAATACTTTGTTGTAGCTCTTTTTTTACATGTGTATCCATTTTAGGATCTGGGTTAATCATTTATATCACCTCCGATTATTATATAGTGGCTAAAAATGAGAGAAATATACTGGTATAAGGAAAGAATTTATTCTTTCAATACTAGAAATATGAGGATTGGAAAGAGTAGTAGCGTGATGAATCTTCGTAGAACACAAAAAAATCCGGCATTTGACCGGACAAATTAATGGGAAACTCATGAAAAAGATTGGGGCTTCTTTACCTTTATATCTTACCGAGTAGATGTTACTAAACTATGAATAAATTTTTAAGATTTAAAGAAATGTCATATTAAAGTATCCTACAAAGTAGAACCACCAAATTCACTACTTTATTAAGTATCAGCTTTATCTTTAGTTAATTTGATGGTTATGGTCTCCTGATTAGCAACAATGAAGCAACAACCTTTGACAGGGAACTTATAGATATTGCTCCTAAAGTTTGTAACGTCGTTTTTGAATCACGTGATTATGTCATTACAGATCAAGATGGTATATATAAATTCCACTATATAAACTATAAAATGATAATAAAAGCAGCAAAAGATAAAGAAAAAGAAGAACAATTAAGAAGATTAAAAAATAACTTTTCGTAAATTCTGGATTAATATTATTTGTAGCGGGATGTGGCAATAAGGCAACGATAACGGTAGGTGGAAAAGGAGGTACCACTAAAAGAGGAGCGTGTAGTTAAACATGTTAAAGAAGACACAGCGATTATAGGCACTCTTAAAAAATCGTAATGCTTTATCAAGGATATAATAGGTCTAGCTGGTTTAACTAGTTTTCTAATTATTATTAGTTGTTTTGGTGCTGTTACAACACTAGTGAATGCGGACTGTGATATGATAAATGATTAATAAAAACAGTGGAAAAATCTATTTTTTTTGCATCTAAGAAAATGTGATGAACTTCAATATGTATAGTGTTCGGAGCATATAAAAAAATATAGCGATAACCTTAAAAATAGGTCATAAAAAAACACCTCATAGCATGGTTTTTGTTAATTTGTCGAGAATCACAAAAACCGTACAAAAGAGGTGTCTCCTAGTCGAAAAATGTTCAAAATAAACAATTACAAAATGAACTAACACTGACTTTCAAATAATTACTGATCCTAAAATATCTAAAAAACTGGTATTATCTTAGACTACGGGAGAGTTCAGTAAAAATAACTCCTAGAGCATAGGCGCCAGCATCAGGATAACCTAGGCTTCTTTCGCCAACCGTACCAGCACGGCCCATTCGAGCAACGATTTCCTTTGTGTATTCGGCTCCTTCAACAGCCGCGGCTGCTCCTTTTTCAAAAGCGGACTTAAAGTCCAGGCCAGCAGCTGCACTTTCTGACCAAGAATTTGCACAAGGCACAAGCGCATCCACAAGGGTTTTATCGCCTACCATTGCACCTCTTCCAAAAGATCGCTCGCCAATAAATTGTATTCCCTTGACTGAAGCATGCAACATTTCAGCAAACTCTCCGACTGTTAATTCCATTTTGTCTTCCGTAGCCTTACTAGCAGCTCGGAAAGCTGCGCCCCAAATTGGACCAGAAGCACCTCCACAATGTTCCATAATAATCATAGAGCACGCATCAAGAAAGTTCCCTATGTGTAAACGTTCTTGATCCAAAATCGAGCTCCATTCTCGTTTTAATTGCTTGAATCCCTTGGAGATGCTCATCCCAAAATCGCCATCTCCTGCGTGTGTATCCAATTCGCAGAAGGGCACTTCATTCTTGATAATGACTTCACTCATTTTATCTACAAGATAGATGATATTATCTAATGTGATTACCTTATCCTTGATTATAGCGTGTTCTATTGCCGTTTCTGTCTCGAAAAAAACAGGATTCTTTTCTACGGGATCCCCAATTTCAACGTATTCTACACTCTCAATTGGTCCATCTACTCTAAAAGCAGGTGTATTACATTCTCTAGATAGCAATGTTTTCAACTCATCATCTAGTTTCATCACTGTCAGGGAAATTCCGGCCATATCAATACTAGTCATGTAATTACCGACAAATGTTCGATAAATTCGTATATTTCTACTGTTCAACTCCCGAGTAACGGAATTGTTAAAAAGATAGAGCTCTTGCAATGGTGTACCACCAAAGCCGTTTACTAGGATAGCAATTTCTGAAGGAACATCATCATCTAGTTCTAAATCCTTCAGAAGGTCAGTTGTCATACGTAAGGCCAATTCGTCTGCGGTCGCAACTTTTTCCCGTTTTATGCCCGGCTCTCCATGAATGCCTACACCATATTCCATCTCGTCCTCATTCAATTTGAAAGTGGGCGTTCCATTAGCTGGAACCGTACAGGAGGTTAGTGCTAGACCAATGGTTCGAACATTTGTCGCTGCTTTTTCCGTTACGGCTTTGACCTGCATTAGATCTCTACCTTCTTCTGCTGCTGCTCCGGCTATTTTATGTACCATTACAACGCCTGCAACGCCACGTCGTCCTACCGTGTAGAGACTGTCTTCTACAGCAATATCATCGTCTACTCTGATATATTCTACTTGAATACCGTCCTCGGTAGCTAAGTAGGCTCCATTTTTAAAGTTCATGATATCCCCACTGTAATTCTTAATGATCAGTAGAGTACCTTGTTTGCTTACTGTTGCTTTAATCGCCTGATATACTTGTATCTGTGAGGGGGAAGCAAACACGTCTCCACAAACTGCTGCATCTAGCATTCCTTTTCCCACAAACCCTGCATGCGCAGGTTCATGGCCACTACCACCACCGCTAATTAGGGTCACCTTATTTTCGTTCATTTCTTTTTTCTTTATTACCTTATACTTTTTTAAAAACTCGAGTTCGGGATGGGCCATGACCATCCCATTGCACATTTCTATGACAAGATTTTCAGGTTTATTAATAATTTTTTTCACTTGTTATTCCCCCTTTATTTTACAAACTCGGAAACTTATTAGTTTATTGATTCATAGAGTGGTACGGAGATACCTCCTTAAAAAAGGTATATCATATTATTTCGCCAATGTTTTTAGCATCCCTTCTTCATCTTATTTGTCCCTTCCGTATAATTAGGTCAAAAATCAGAAAAGAAATAAAAAAGTATTGTTTAGAACGTTAAGGGGAAAATACTTATTGTTGGTAAACTAAAATGTGTTTAATTTTTCTTTCCAGTGACTTTACTAAATACAAGTCCTCCTTTGCGAAGCAGAAGCGAATCAATTAGAAAGCCAAATAACATCATTTATGACAGGTTTGCAACTTGAGACTACTAAATATAACTATGACTGAAAAATTCAAATAATTGGGGTAGGTTGTTTTTTCTGTATTACAGGGGATATACGGGCATGGAGAAATAATTTCGACAACAAAGCTAAGTTGGGATTGAAATAGAAAAGTAGTATCACTTGAAAACAGAGTCTTAATAGTTATGATACAACTCTTTAATGGTTTGAAATAATATCATCCATTCAAAATAGTTAGAATAAATGATAAATAAAGTGAAATTCAAAATAAAAAGTTATTGTAAAATCATAAAATGATATTGTAAAATCTTCTCAATGCGTCTAAAGTTTGTCTCTGTTTTTTTTTCTAGTATTTTACTGGAGTTTGATTACAAAAAGCAATATGAGTCAAAAAACATTAAAATCCAAGCAGTTTTGGAGAATGTTTTTTATAAAAAGTTCCATTAAAATAAAAGTAGCTTCAGTTATATATTACTTAATTGATAGCGTTTTCGTAAAGGTGTGAGAAAGATGGATGAATGGATATATGGTCAGTATAGAATGCAAGGAAATTTAGATCATTCATTTACTTTTCATTCTCACCACGAATATGAAATATATTTTTTTCATGCAGGAGAATGTAAGTATTTAATTAACAATCGGATATACGAATTGCAGCCAGGTGATATCATTTTATTAGATGGCTTAACTTTGCATAAACCAAACCCACGATTAGTAAGTACGTATACGAGGAGTGTTATTCATTTTTCACCGACATGGTTAAATGAATTATTGTCTGTTCTTGGAATCCCAAATTTATTGGATCCGTTTCAAAAGCTGAACAATTTTTTACTACGTACAGGGTATGATGAAGCGGGGCAATTTGTAGATGGCAAGATTGAGCGAATTGTAAGTTTGCTTTCGAATGGTGATAAAGTGAGGCAGCAAACAGGTCAAACAAGCGAAATAATTGAAGCTGAAGTTAAGATTGAGTTGGTTCAATTATTGTTAAAAATTTATAAAATGAGCCAAAAAGATTTAGCTCAGGTGACAAGTAAGAAAAGTGAAAAGGAACATCATGCCGAGGCCATTGCATCATGGATTGATGCTCATTATGCCGAAAAAATTAGTTTAGATCGAATGGCATCAGAGTTGAATTTAAGCAAGTATTATACTTCACATGTTTTTAAGGAAGTCACAGGATTTACTGTAATGGAATATGTGATGGGGTGTCGTCTAAATCAAGTGAAATATTTGTTGGAGATGGAACCAAACCAATCGCTAGGAGAGGTTTCTCGTACTTCGGGTTTTGAGAGTGTGTCACATTTTAGTCGGTATTTCAAAGATAAAGTAGGCATAACGCCATCTCAATATCGTAAAAATAAGCAAGTTCAATCAAGTAATTCTTAAAGTTTCAATAGATTGGTCTTTTAGCAAGAAGGAGGAACAGAACTAAATGAATATGGTTAAAGACATAATGACTTCAGGCTTTTCCGATGAAATTTCATCAGATTTCGATACTCAGCTTGATGTGGTCGCAAATCTAGGTATGCATTATATATCATTACGTGGGATTGATGGTAAAAACATTGGAGACTTTAATGTAGAAGAGATAAAAGAATCTGTATTACCACGTCTTCAAAAAGCTGGCATCCAAGTTTCTTCAATTGGATCGCCCATAGGCAAAGTGTTTATCAATGATCAAGAAGGTTTTGCTAAACAAAAGGTAATGTTGGACGAGCTTTGCCAAATTAGTAACTTGTTAGACTGTAAATATATTCGTATTTTCAGTTTCTATATTCCAAAAGGTGAAAATGCAGATCAATATAGTAAAGAAGTAATCGCGAAAATAACGGAGTTTGCTGCTATTGCAGAAAAATATAATGTGATTTTAGTACATGAAAACGAAAAAGATATCTATGGTGACATAGCAAGGCGTTGTCATGAGATATTGAAAGCGGTTGACTCTCCTTATTTTAAAGGGATATTCGATTTTGCTAACTTTGTACAATGTGGGGAAGACACGCAGGCTTGCTACGACTTGCTAAAGGATGAGATTGTTTACATTCACATCAAGGATGCAGTTACAACAGATAGCCAAAACGTTGTGTGTGGTACTGGCGATGGGAAAATACCTGAGCTACTTGCACAGTTTATCCAGAGTGGTTACAAAGGGTTTTTAACTCTAGAGCCGCATCTTGTATTATTTGATTCATTAAAGGATTTAGAACTTGAAGAAGCTACAGATGTGATTAAGGATAACAAAGGACTTGATGGTGCTGGTGGATACAAGCTTCAATATGAATCATTACTAGCCATACTTGAAAAAATAGAGAGTGAGGAGAAATCAATATGAAAACGGTTAGATTAGGAATTATCGGAATTGGTGCACAAGGTGGAACTTATGCTGGATTTATTTCAGAAGGAAAAGTAAAAAACATGGTGATTGGAGCTATTTGTGACATTGATCCAGAAAAAAAGGCAATGTGCGCAGAAAAGTATCCAGACGTACCTTTCTATGATAACTATATTGACATGCTTGAGAGTGGAGATGTTGACGCAGTCGTTACAACTGTTCCACATTACTTACACCCAGAAATCGGAATCGCAGCATTACAAAGAGATATTCATGCATTAGTAGAAAAACCAGCTGGTGTATACACGAAACAAGTAAAAGAATTAAACGAATTCGCAGCATCAAAACCAGAATTAACATTTGGAATTTTCTTCAACCAAAGAACAAATCCACTTTATCAAAAATTGAAAGAGCTTATTGATAATGGAGAAATTGGTAATATCCGCCGTACAAACTGGATGATTACAACATGGTGGAGACCACAAGGTTATTACGAGCAAAGCGCATGGAGAGCAACATGGAGCGGTGAAGGCGGTGGTGTTCTTGTAAACCAAGCACCACATCAACTTGACTTGCTTCAATGGATTTGTGGAATGCCTAAAAAAGTCTATTCCAATGTAAAATATGGCTTCCAAAGAAATATTGTCGTTGAAGATGAAGTAACGACATTACTTGACTATGGTAATGGTGCAACTGGAGTGTTTATTACGTGCACACATGATATTTTGGGTACGGACCGTTTTGAAATTTTGGGTGATAAAGGAAAAATTGTCGTGGATGATAGTAAGAAAATTACAATCAAACGACTTAACACACCTGAATCTGAAATGAGTGCTAATATGAGCTGGGCAGATGTAATGGCCATTTTCACAGGAAAAGGTCTATCAGATATATACACTGAAGAAGTGCTTGAATTTGAAAGTGTATGGGGTGCTCAACATATCTCTGTTTTGGAAAACTTCGCAGCAAATATCGTAGAAGGCACACCTTTAATTGCACCTGGTAGCGATGGTATCCATGGTGTTGCACTTGCTAATGCTATCCATCTTTCAAGCTGGTTAGGTAAAGAAGTTGAGCTTCCAGTTGACGAAGACTTATACTTTGCTGAATTAAACAAAAAGATTGAAGAAGAAAAAAAGAGTCCTGTTAAACAATAAATAATAATATCCCAATGAACTCATGGCTAGTTTGGTCGTGAGTTTGTTTTAAAAGGAGTTGGGCGTATGCTCAAAGTAGCAGTTATTGGACTTGGAGATATATCCAAAATCCATATCCCAGCTATTATATCTAATCCTAATGTTGAATTAGTAGCGGTATGTGATACTGATGTAACATTAAAAGATACCGTACTTGATGTGAATTTTTATACGGATTTTCACGAGATGCTTGAAAAAGAAGCGTTAGATTGTGTGCATAATTGTTTACCACATCACCTGCATTATCCTGTGACAAAAGCGTGTGTCGAAAAGGGCGTTCATGTTTTTCAAGAAAAACCATTATCTTTGAACACAGAAGAGGGATATGAGTTAGTTAAACTTGAGAAGAACAACAAGGAAGTTAAGATTGGTGTCTGTCTGCAAAATCGATATAATGAGTCTTTTGAAAAACTTCAAGAATTAGTTACGAGCGGACAATATGGCAAAATTATCGGGATTAAAGGTATCGTATCCTGGTTTAGACCGAAAGATTATTATGATGCTAAACCGTGGCGGGGCAAAATGGAGTACGCCGGTGGTGGAGTCATGATTAATCAGGCACTTCATACTTTAGATTTAATGCAACTGATCGGCGGTGAAATTGAATCGATCAGAGGATCTGTTGATAATTTATTGGATTATGGCATTGAGGTGGAAGACACAGCCACAGCCAACATAAAATTTAGAAATGGTGCTTCAGGTCTGTTTTTTGCGACGGTTGCTAATTCGGGGAATTCCAGTGTTGAACTCCAAGTAGTCTTTGAGAAAGAAAAATTTACAATTAAAGATAGCATTTTAACAAGATTAAATGAAAATGGTAGAAAAGAAGAGATAATAGAAGACAAAAAATTGCCTGGTACAAAATTTTATTATGGTGCAAGCCATACAAAATTAATTAATCAGTTCTACGCGTGTATTGAAAACAACTCTCAGGATTATGTTCATGCTAAAGACGCACTAACATCTATTAAAATGATAGACGCGATTCGCAAATCATCAGAAATAAAAAAAGAAATTAAATTGGAGGTTTGACAATATGAAAAAAGGAAAAATTGGCGTTCAAATGATGATGCTTAAAGGCAAAGTCGAAGAACTAGGTGCATATGAAACAATGAGAAAGATAAATGAGCTTGGATATCATGCTGTCGAAGTATCACAAATTCCAATGACTGAAGAAAATGTATCTGAGTTAAAGAGAGCTAGTGCCGATTTTGATATAAAAATTGCTGCGATGTCCGCTGCTCTAGAGCCTATGCTACCTGGTGCTCCTGGAGAAACATTGACAGATGATTTCGAGAAAATAGTGAATGATTGCAAAACATTAGATTGTAATTTCTTACGTATCGGCATGTTGCCTTTAACCGTAATGGGTGATAAAGATAAAATCATGGATTTTATCCATAAAGCTGAAGTAATGGCTGAGAGATTAGCTGAACATGGTATTGAATTATATTATCATACTCACCATCTCGAATTTCAAAAATATGATGGCGAATATCTATTAGATTTAATGAAAAATAATACGACTAAACTTGGATTTGAGTTGGATGTTCATTGGATTCAAAGAGCTGGTGTAAACCCTGTTGATTTTATTAAACAATATGCAGGACGTATTTCTCTATTACACTTGAAAGATTATCGAGTTGGACAGATGGATTTAAGCGAAGTTGATTTTAATGACATGGCTAAATTCATGCAGATCTTTACAAATACGATAGAGTTTGCAGAAATTGGTGAGGGTAATCTTGATATGAACGCCATTATTGAAGCTGGGCTTGAAAGTGGTGCACAATATTTCTTGGTAGAGCAAGATAACACATATGGTCGTGATCCATTTGATTGCTTGCAAACGTCTGCTGAGCATTTAAGAAAAATTGGATATGCCGATTGGTTTTAATTGAAATGAAAAATAAAAGTACATTAATGGTATAAAAACTAAGAGTCTCAGAACCACACGTAGACAGATGTCTAACAAATGGTTTCTGAGGCTTTTTTTTCGAATTTGCTTATACTTAGTAGTTTCTTACAATCTTTAGGATTGAAATCGAAGAAATGTCAAAAATTTTTTAATCATATATTTTCCTCATTCAGGAGCATAATGGGCTAAGTAGTGCACCGGTAGCAAGACCGCCTAAAAGCCTCTAAAGAATGGTCTTCCAAAACAACCAAACCCAATTGGTCGCGTTGTGTCATTAACATCTATATTAATATCTTCTAATTCATTATTCATGTGAGCCACTTCTAATCTATTATGTTTATCTTTATCAAAAAATGTAATCTCTAATAAAATTTATAGTTGAATACCCTAAGTTACAATGGATATTGCTGTGTAAGCATATTAGTGGTTCGTACTTATTCAGTTTAGGACCAAATAGTAAAATTGCTTTTATAAAGAAAGGTCTTTGATTTTTATTCTCCTTGTAAAAGTGGATAGGATGATACAGTTTAGCCAAGGGAGAGTAGGCACATACTGTGCAGTATAATTATTTTTTTCTAACAAATGACCATCCTGAATAAGGATGGTCTAAATTGGACGTTAATTTTGTTTCAAATTTATTTTATTCAATTAACTTGTTGCTTGAACGTAGTCTTATGTTAATTTGCGGATATAATTGCCCAACAGCTGCAACTATAAAATCAGTCCAAGACCTACAATTAGGATCATTACTAACTGCTATCACAGCATCTCAAAAGTTCGTATAGATAATTGGAATTTTCATTTAACCGCCCATGATAAGGTAACCATTAATATATGGGTGTAAAGGAAGCTTTTTAGTATGTTTATGTCCTGGGGAATGCCATATTTTGTGCTGAATATTCTGTCCTTGGTTCCATAACTGTGGATGATAAATTTGCTGATATGGAAGTAATTGATGATTATGATACCAGAGTTGATTAGGGTCCCATAGAGGCTCAGATTGATATTCTGGATATTGGACGTATTGACGGTATACCAACTTTTTCACCTTCTCCATCTTAGTATTCCTTATATGGTATGTAGTGAGAAAGAAATAGAGAATGTATTATGTGTGATATAAATGCTGAAATATTGTCTATTTTTGAGAAACATGTACGAATCCAAAAAGGCTTTAACATAGTCAAAGACATAATCTTCAATTCGGTTAAGATCTATGTTTACTATGATAAGATTGTTGATAAAATAATAGGTATTTATGCTGTTCTGACTCTAACTTGGATAGGTGCTCTTTGTATTGAAGAATGATGAATATATACAACTAAAAGAAAAAATGAATTTATTAAAGGAGAGTTTAAGGATACCAAGATATTTTCAATCCTAAAAGAAGAGTTCTTGTTAAACTATTGGGTGCGTTAGTGAAAGAAGGGACTGCATAAAACACCCCTTTTTTTATGCAGCTATCAGGCTTCTTAAGAAGCCGAAAATGTTAATTCATCAACATTGTATAAAATCATGTATAAACGATAAAAACGGACCATTCGGAACCTTGGGATATTGTTCACTAATAGGGCAGAAGATAGTTAAATAAGACTTGATTTATAAATAGGATTTATACCGTATCTACGTATAATAACAAGGAATTTTAGGAGTGATTTTAATGAAAATATATGAAGCCTTAGAATGGCTTAAAAGTAACAACAATTCATCAGCATTAGCATCTGATAGGTTTGGTGAAACTGTTAATGCAATCAAATTTGTTGAAAAACTCTATGAACTTGGTGTATCAAAGGTAAATGTTATAGGTATTCAGGATGAACCAGAAAGAATAGAAGATGAGGGAGGACCATATGCTACGTCCTTGATTGTCGATTTACCGAAAGACAACGAAAAGCGTAATAAGATCATTGAGTTTTATAAAAAGGAAATGAAAGAACAAGAAATTTGAAGAAGGAGAAGGAATTTTAGAATGGAATGAAAGCAAATTGAATGAAGATAAATTGGGTTTTAGTTGGGACTAATAAGGCATACCACCTAACAGACCTATAATTGAACAAGCAGCTAAAAGGATTTTTCAGACGAAGATCCTTTTTCACTGCCTATAACATCGCTTATGGTGACTAGATTTTCTGCACCCCTTTTGGGGAGCTGCTTCAACTAACGATGCACCCTTTAGTGCAATAAGAAAAGGTTCAAACAAAAAAACGAAGTCCAAATACTTCGCTTTTCACTTAATCAACTTCAGCTTATAACCCAACAAATAAACCAGCATTACAACGATAAAGCCAACAATAAATTCTGTAATGTAGGAAGAGCTAAAATTTCCACCTATCACTACTTCACTTTGAAGATAGTATACTTCTTCTCCATTTGATACCATATCAGGTTGATACATAGCTGTTAATATAAAAGCTAATACAAATTTAACAATTAATAATGCTAAATTTGTAATCAAGGAGAAAATAAAAGAGCGAGTAAGTAAATTCAATATAATCACCCATTAAATAATAACAAAAATGATATGTATTTCCTATGATTATACTATCCATAGTTCTGGAACTAACGGATAGCATTAATTCAATAAGCAGCAAAAAAGGATCTTCAACTGAAGATTCTTTGTTCATTGCCGATAATTGACCTTGGATCTACTATAACTAATGTATGTTAGAATTAGCATATCCAAACACCTTGTCTAAAGGAGGTATGTTATGAGTCTTGCAACTTATCTAGGATGTAATTTTAAAGTGGAAATTACAGACGAAGTAACTGATGACCTTATCGAAATTAGATACATTTTTTCAGAAGAAAAAGATAGAAGAAATGTTCAAAAAAAGCATTTTACTACTCAAAATGTTTATGAAATTGAATTACCGAATCCTATATATTGGATAAGTCATTATCAAAAAAAGAACTCTCCACATAATTATAAAAAGTCACAAATAGATTTTATTGCTTTATGTGACCTTCTAAAACAGTATCTTAAGCCAGGAGAGTATTGTGAAATCTATCCTTGTTGGCTAGGTGAAGAGCTTGAGCCAAATGAAGGTGAATGTACAATTCGATTAGACGATTATAACATTGATGAAATTGAAATTTATGAAAAATGTCTGGTTAGGATAGAGAAATAAATGATCATGGATCTTCATTGAAGATCTTTTTTTATGCCTATAAGGTTGATTATGTAAACTATTCTTGGAATAAAATAAGAGGAGTTTTTTAATCTAGCTTATCAAGCTAATGGTTGAAATCAGTTCAAGAAGTAGCAAGGGGAATATATTCAATTAGAATTTAATGAGGGTGGTAGTATATGAAATTTCCTAACGGTATAACTGGCTTTTATGAACAACAATGCGAACCTCCAAAAATTGATGGAAAACAATTTAAACAGCTATGTTACAGTATCATAAAAAATAACGAAGGAACGGTTTTAGAATTTAAAGCACCAACAGAAGTAACAAATTTCTTTGATGTGGAAGTTAATGTTTTTAATAAACATTTTCATATACTGCTGAATGCATATTATCCTTTACTAACTTTTGCTTCTGTTGTTAATTTCGGAGAAATCAATTTTATTGATGAACCTCATTTATATAAAGAATTTAGCCCTTTTTATAGTGTTTTGGGTACTAAGGAACTGAACGAACCATTTTTTCAAAAAGACAATGAATAAATAATGCTGAATTGGAACAAATAGCCTATTGGAAACCCGAAAGAATTGGTGATGTAATCTTTAATTATTGGGATTAAGTCTATTTATAGCAAAAGTTCTTGTAGAACTAACGATTGATTAATTCAACAACGCGACCACCAAATTGGTGGTCTTTTCAATGGACGAAAATAACGATAATCATACATAGTGTAGAATCGCTTAACCCCATCATCTCGTAAAATGTTGGCCAGAACCCAATTACTTCACTTGAATCAAATTTTCCATCTATAAATAAGAGCAAATACACTTTTGTTGTCATAAACTATACAAGCTAATTAAATAGATAAAGGAAGGGAGATTTAGCAATATGAATCCTGAAGAAAATGATGTTTCTAGAACCGTTTATTGCCGGAAGCATAAGGAGGAACAATGCTTTGGTAATTTAATTAACGAATCTACTGTGTTTTGTAAAAAATGCCAAAATAAGCCGTGTTGTTGTAAGAGTCAGAACGCAAATCGAGGAGATCAAACACAAACGGTGGGAGATCAAACTCAAAATCAAAATCAATCAGAAAGCCAGCAACAAACCTTAGGCGATCAAACTCAAAATCCAAATGAGAACCAGCAACAATTCATGGGCCCTCAAACCCTAACACCACAAGAGAACCAGCAACAATTCATGGGCCCTCAAACTCAAAATCCATTTGAGAGCCAGCAACAAACCTTAGGCCCTCTAACTCAAAATCCACAAGAGAACCAGAACCAGCAACTAACCTTTGGCTCTCTAACTCAAAATCCAAATGAGAGCCAGAATCAAGCCATGGGCCCTCAAACCCAAACACAGAGACATGGGGACCAGACTTTAGGCGATCAAACCCTCACCAATAATCCACAAATCAGTACACCTGTTTCAGTAAGTGGAGTTACAGTAAATGTTCCTGTTACCGTAAAATGCGGATGTGAAGAGAGGAAAAAGAAGGAAAAGAAAAAAGATAGACGCAATCGAAAAGAAGAATGCTGTGATTGCTGTGCCCGAGCACTAGCCAATGTACTGAATCAAATAAGAATATTTGAATTGACTCATCCTACTGACACAGTCGATATCTATTTCATCAATTTTCCTTCCGTTATTCCCAATCCTACTACCGGACAAACAATTACCAGTGTAAATGACTGTTCAACGGTATCTTTCAGGACAGATACCACACCCCCAACAACAACGGTTCAATTATGCAAGGTAGCTGGTATTAGCGTTGATACAACAACCTCTCCTGATTTATTCCAATTTTTAGAAACCTTTGCAAAAAATAATTGTAATAATAGCCCGATATTAAGTAAATGCGAAGAGTGCGAAAATAAATGTGGAGGAAATTGTCATACCTGCAAGAATTCCTTTTGCAGCTGCAATAATTGTGCAAATGGAATTGGGCAACAATTGGAATTTGCAGCTGGACTTGGTTTACCTGTCAATCTTATTATTGAAAGTTTGTCTTCCACGATTGATGGAGTATTTTTACTAGCAATCTGTGATTGTTTAGCGTTTTTTGTCAATAATTCAACTGCTCCTACAGTAATCTACGCTTTTTCATTGTGCTCAGTGGCTGGATTTACCATACAGTGATTTAAATGTACAATACCGAAGGAAAATATAGGCCACCATTTTGGTGGTCTCGTTGTTTGGGATTGCAGGATTAATAGTAATAGGGATATCTTTGTGTACAAAAAGGCTTTCAATTGTAGTGTATTTTACCTGGAAGGATATCGTGTATGTGCTGTTTAATTTATTATTAGAGGTTGATGATATATGGATGATTTAAAAGGATTAGAATTAGAAATTGAAGATTATAGACAAATACCGTTAAATTAGGATTTAATAATGTCTCATAAAACTTGTGTCAAAATGCTTATCGTTGTAATCCGCACTTTCCTGACTCTACCCCTAATTAAGCTAAAGGATGCTTTTGTATAATAAGGTCAACCAGTAAAATTAATGTGTACCCTATAGAGTAGACACTAAAAAAAGGTCTGCCCTATAGGGTACTTTTATGTAAAATGAAAAAAATGGAAGAATCAGAGAACAACTAAATGCCAAAAAAACACTTTACCGAGAATGAAATAGAAATACTATCTAATAATCCATATGTTAAATCTGTAAGTTCAAAGGGTGTTACATATACAGACGAATTTAAGAGGATTTTTATAGCTGAAAATAAAAATGGAAAGTTGCCAAGGCAGATTTTCGAGGAGAATGGTTTTGATATTGAAGTCATTGGTATTGTCAGAGTACAAAGAGCAGCCTTCAGATGGCGTACTGCTTATAATAAATCAGGAGTATTGGGACTTAGGGATATGCGTAGTGATAATTCAGGAAGACCCACTCAGAAGGAGCTTTCTCTAGAAGAAAAGAATGCTAGATTAGAAGCACAAATTCAATTGTTAAAAGCTGAGAATGAGTTACTAAAAAAGTTAGACATGATGGAAAGGGGGCTGGAGAAAAACGAGTAAAAGTCTCTGCTGAACAGAGGTTTCTTTTAATACGTTCAGTAATAGAAAAGTACGAACTTAAAAATATGGAGAGTTACTTATGTGAAATTGCGGGAGTTTCTCGCTCTGGTTTTTATAACTACTTTTCTTTAGAATCTCAGGAAAGAAGAGAGCAAAGAGAAGAGAAAGACTTGATAATTAAAGGAAATATTTTAAATGCTTTTCATTTTATACGCCGCAAAAAAGGTGCACGCCAGATTAAGATGACGTTAGAAGGACAGTTTCAAATTACATACAATTTGAAGCGAAGAAGTACAAGATTGTATGTCCTATCAGAAGAGCTAAAGCTTATAAGAAAATGTTGAAAGCCACTCAAGAACACACGGTACTGCCTAATTTATTAAACCCCGAGTTTAAACAAGCAATTCCAGGAAAAGTATTACTCACTGATATTACATATTTATATTACGGTAATGGTTAAAAGGCATATTTATCCACCATTAAAGATAGTTCAACGAATGAAATACTTGCATATACTGTGTCCAGCCGAATGACATTAGATATAGCTACTAATACATTAGAAAAGCTAATGAAGAATAAACGAGTAAAAATTGCAGAAGGAGCTTTTATTCACTCTGATCAAGGAGTCCATTATACTAGTCCAACCTTTCAAAAACACTTAAGAAAATTAGGTCTTGGACAATCAATGTCAAGAAGAGGAAACTGTTGGGATAACGCTCCCCAAGAGTCCTTCTTTGGTCACTTCAAGGATGAAGCCTATATAAAACAGTGTCATACTTTGGTAGAACTTAAAAGAGAAATAAAAAATTATTTGACGTACTATAACAATTTCAGATATCAATGGAACTTAAAGAAGATGACTCCTATTCAATACAGAAATCACCTTCTCCAAGTGGCATGACCTTATTTAAAAATGTCCTTTATAAAGGGTACACTTCATTTAGATACCCAACCTCTTTTTTTCCGAAAAATGACTTTATGTTAACTAGATTTGTATACAATATTCATTCGACTCTTTCGGATAGGTTTAACGTACTTTATCCCCATTGAGGGTAAGACCCTTACTAAATTAGCCGTTTCGGGCTTGTCTGGCATCGAATAACTTATATAGAATGAAAAATTTAAAAATTAAGGAGGAAAAGATTAATGGCTTGTCCAATAGTCAATCCAACAACTTGTTGTGAGATTTTGATCGATCACGAGACACAGCTGATACCACCCGCCCTTGAGAATACAGTTGTTTTTACAAAAACCGTTGAAGCAAATATTGAACATGTATGTCCAGAAAAAGTCGTAGTTTGTGGAGTAATTCATAAGATCTTAACTTATACAGCAGTTTTAGAAAATGGTACCCTAGTACCAGGATTCCAAGTTTTCGACGATATTCCTTTTCAGTGTGTTATTGACCGCGACGACGCTAACGAAGGTGATCTTTTTGAGGTCACTGGAACGGCCGTTGTCTGTGAAGTTTTGTCCCAAGAACAAAATTTTGGAATTAAAGCTGGCCTTAGAGTTGCTTTCAAATTTAGGGAATCGGAGATTATCAAAGTCTGTGTTAGAAAAGTAATAGCTACAACAGTTTCAATTGAACTTGAATCAATTATTGTGGGTGGGTGTAACGTTCCTTTTCCTGTAAATGGTGTTGTGTTAGTAAACGGCATTGGATTTGAAGGAATCCCAGTTTCATTCACAGTAATAGGTCCGGCAACCGTTTCTCCAACTACAGTTACAACAGGAGTAGGTGGAACCTTTAGTACAAATGTCACCCCTACTGGGCCTGGAAGTATCATAGTTACGGCGACAGCTACAATAAATGGAGTACCTTTCACTGTAACCAGTCCTATCATTACTTCGCCATGTGTATAGGGTAAATTATTTAATACTTGAGAAAAAAGGGGCACAAGATTAACAATTAAAACATCAAGCAAACGACTCATCAATTTGGGTCGTTTGTGTTTTTCCTTTGATTGCACTATGATGATTAAGCTCTTTTTCAATTGCCGATAAGGGTGATAATGGTAACTAGTTTTGTATAAAGTATGCATACTTTTTAAACCTAATATTGCGACTTAAAATTTAGGTGTTGTAAAAAATGATTTCTACAAACTTTACAAATCTGTGCGCTTAATGTGGCAATAGATTTTGAAAAATAGCTACAACGTGTAATATATTTTTTTAGATTAATCCGGGACACTTAATGTTAAATGTCTTTTTATTTTAAAAATACACGAAAACAAGAGATATACATAGTGGTGAAGTATTTATTTTTTTATAATAAGTTCTTCCACAATTGGGTGCTTTTCGTTAATAAGAATGCGTCTTTTTGTATTGGACCAGATTCTGGAGCCAAACATTTAAGGGATTAGATATATTAAAGTGAGAAGAGATTGTGAAGCTTCTACTTAAGTGGCCTTAGTAAAAAATTAAACCCCAATTTTATCTTTGTATCTCATAGATAAAATTGGGGTTTTTATAACAGGCAACTCTTAATGTTACAAATCCGCATTTTCCTGATGCTAATTCTATTATGAAAATTTAAATAGACTTCAAATAATACCATATCATATTTGTAAATGTGTGTACTTGCGATTGAATGGTTGTTTCGTTAAATAATTGTTGAAACGGCTTTAATAATTGCTGAATTACAATCTTTCGTACCCGTTCACATTGTAATTCGTTCATTATCACATCGAATAAATCTTGTTGCTCTTCATTAAATGTATAGTGTTGCTGAAGTTGATCTGCTAATTCCTTTAATTCTGCTATAGTTACCACTTTTTTATCAACATTTGTGCGTAATAAATCAATTGCAGAATAGTTTAACATAAAACTGCCATTCTTCATCATATACGGCATAATCAATTCTATATATGACAAAATGACATTTACTAAATGATGTAAAGAATACGGACTATTCGTAATTCGCATGGTAAATAACATATGTTGCAACATGCCATAAAACAATATGGTTCCTTCAAAAGCGTATTCTCGAATTTCTTCTCCCACGACTTCAATAAAACGATTAGATAGCCATTCTATTTCGAAAACTCGGTGCTGCAACACTAACTTTTTCAGTTCTGTTTCATTCGAATGTAAAATAGCCTCAAATAGTGCATGTAAATTTCGTTCTTCGTTCAACCGAATTAAAATAGTAATTTGTTCAACAAAAACGTCGCGATCTTGTGGATCTTTGCTGATTTGCATGGCAATTCGCTGTTGACTGGCATCATAACGAAGAAATTCCAATATATCTGCAATACAATCATTTTTAGAGGAGAAATAATTGTAAAAAGTACCTTTAGATATGTTCGCTTTTTCAATAATTTCTTGGATAGAAGTTTGCTGAATACCCTTCTCAACAAACAATTTTAATGCAATGTCGGCTACTTTCCTTTTTCGGTTATTCATGCCGTCCTCCTGTCATTTCTATATAGAGTAGTATAATTTTCTTACACTAAAAAAACAACTGTTTTAAACCGATAGTATAAAAAAGTTGTTGTTTTTGAACTATTGGTTTAAAATCAATTGAGTGAAGAAATTAATTAGAAAAGATAAGAGGGGTAAAAATATGGATTCAACTTTACATCATAAAAAAACACCTTATTTTATGATTGCTATCCTATTCGTAGGTGCATTTGTTTCATTTTTAAATAACTCGTTATTAAATGTAGCACTGCCATCCATTATGGTCGATTTAGAAATTGCCGATTATTCAACAGTACAATGGCTTTCTACAGGCTATATGCTTGTCAGTGGTGTATTAATTCCAGCGTCAGCATTTTTGTTAACACGTTTTTCGAATCGTCGTTTATTCATTACAACGATGGCGATTTTCACGTTAGGTACTGCAGTAGCAGCCTTTGCACCAAACTTTAGTGTATTACTTACTGGGCGTATGATCCAAGCAGCAGGTTCTTCGGTCATGGGACCATTATTAATGAACATTATGTTAGTAAGTTTCCCACGTGAAAAACGTGGTGCTGCAATGGGTATTTTTGGTTTAGTTATGATTACTGCACCAGCAATCGGACCTACATTATCTGGTTACATCGTACAATACCACGACTGGCGCGTACTTTTCGAAATGATTTTGCCTTTAGCTCTCATTAGTTTATTACTAGGGATTTGGAAGCTTGAAAATGTAATGGAACAAAACAAAAGTGCAAAACTTGATTACTTCTCAGTTGTATTATCTTCTATCGGTTTTGGTGGATTACTATATGGTTTCAGTTCTGCGAGTTCAGATGGTTGGACAGATACAATCGTATTAACAACGTTAATTGTTGGTGCCATTGCATTAATAGTCTTCATTGTTCGCCAATTAAAAATGGATGAACCATTATTAGATTTACGTGTTTACAAGCACCCAATGTTTGCACTTGGATCTGTGATTGCAATTGTAAACGCAGTAGCAATGTTCTCTGGTATGATATTAACACCAGCGTATGTTCAAAACGTAAGAGGGATTTCACCGCTTGATTCAGGTTTAATGATGTTACCTGGTGCAATAATTATGGGTATTATGATGCCAATCACAGGTAAACTGTTCGATAGGTTTGGTCCACGTATTTTAGCAGTAGTCGGACTTGTGGTTACAGCAATTTCAACTTACATGCTAGCAAACTTGCAAATAGATTCTAGTTACACACATATTGTACTTGTTTACACTTTACGTATGTTAGGCATGTCAATGGTTATGATGCCAATTATGACAAATGGTTTAAACCAATTACCAACTCGTTTAAATCCCCACGGTACAGCTATTAACAATACAGCCCAACAAGTATCAGGTTCAATTGGCACAGCTATTCTGATTACTATTATGAACTCAGTTACGAAGACAAAAGCTGAAAACTTAATGGCTGGCGTTGATCCAGCAACATTAACAGATGCTTCAACAGCTGTATTAACGCAACAAGCATTACTAGCTGGAATTCAATATTCATTCCTTGTAACACTTGTGATCAATATTATCGCCCTAGTATTAGCACTATTTGTTAAACGTGTCGATACAAGTGCAGCAGCAATAAGCAAATTAGAAAATCAAGACAATCAAGACAATATTGCATCTAAAACTGTAACAAATTAAAGGGCGGGGTTAATTAGAATTGAGTGTTTTTAGGACTAATCTAGATTTTCGTTATTTCATAAAAGGGCGCTATTGTTTAAGATCAAAGGTAGAAAATGATCAAACTTTTTTATAAAACCCTAACTTAAATATGCTAATGAAGAATCTATTTTGATCAAATTTGATATGCTCCCCATTAGGTAGACAGGTTAAAAAATAAAATCTGTTTCTCTAAGGGGAGTATTTTTATGGCTCGAATTATATATTCTAAAGCTGAGAAATTAGCCATTCTACACCTTTATAAAGATGGTCATCATTCAATAGCCGATATTAGCGCTAAATTTTCTGTAGATCCCGGGACTATTAGAGAGTGGATTAGAAAATATGAAGTAAATGGTGGAGTCAGTCTGGAAGAAGCAGCTTCTTGGAATTCTTATTCGAAAGAGTTAAAGTTAGCTGCCGTCACTGATTATCTATCAGGTAAATATTCTTTGAAGCTAAGGGGCGACCATGAAGGTCGCCCTTTTTGCTCCTTATTTCCAAATCCACTACAGAAGTTGGCTCCAATAATGATTAAGAGGATAAACAATACAATTAGCAAGGCAAAGCCGCCGCCATATCCAAAACCACCATGGGAAGGACCCAAGTAAGATGCCAGAAGAAATGAAACCCCCGGAAGGGCTTGATCCAAGCCAATGACTAAAAGCGGGACTGCCGATCCTTCCGTTTCCAAATCATAATGGGGAACCGCCCAGAGGATTTACATGATGCATCAGTCTTTATTAAAACTTATAATGGTTCTATCATAGATGCGAAAATAGAAGTAACTAAATTACTAGGGGCAGTAAATATTCTACACTCATAAATCGAGGTCAACCATATACTGCCCGACTTGATACACGATCTGATGTTAAATAAGAACAACTCCTTAAGCTGTCAGCGGATATGAATAAGATGCATTTTTTTATTACAAAACATAAAATCGTATTCATCTAGATGGATAATAGGAAAAATTCACAGGTTTATATTTATTAAGGGTTAATTTTCTGAAAAGTATGAAAAATATGTATTTTTATAATTAGTTAGTATAAAATGTAAATAGTTATAATTAATTATATCAAAAGGGTGGAGAGGGTAGAGGTGGAAACATGCAAAAACGGTTTAAATTCGTCAGTATTCTCTTATTTTTACTTATGTTTGTAGTAGCGTGTTCTAATAAAGAGAGTGCGGATCAATCTTCAGACAAGCAGGTAACACAAACAGCATCTGAAATTAAGAAAAATGTTGAATTAACCATTTCAGCAGCAGCTAGTTTGAAAGATGCAATGGATGTTATTCAACATACATATCAAGAAGAACATCCCGAAATAACGTTGAAATTCAACTTTGGGGCTTCTGGTTCTTTGCAGCAACAAATCTCTCAAGGAGCGCCGGTTGATCTATTTTTCTCAGCAGCAGAAGATAAATTTGATTTATTGGTTGAGGAAGGAAATATTGCGAAGGAAGACGGATTGGATCTTCTTGGAAATGAACTCGTATTAGTTGTCCCTAAAGAGGATCAATCTATTAAAAGTTTCGAAGATCTTGTAAAAGCTGAAGTAGATAAAATTTCAATCGGAACTCCTGAAATAGTGCCTGCGGGAAAATATGCAAAAGAGTCTCTTGAAAAGATGGATATATGGAAAGATGTTGAGTCAAAAGTAGTTTATGCAAAGGATGTCCGTCAAGTATTATCCTATGTGGAAACCGGTAATGTTGACGCTGGAATTGTGTACAAAACAGATGCATTGGTTTCAGAAAAGGTAGAAATTGTTGCAACCGCTGGTTCTGCAACACACATCCCTATTATTTATCCTGTCGGTATCATTAAGGATTCTGAACATTACGAAGCGGCAAAAGAATTTTATGAGTATTTACAAAGCAACGATGCATTAAAGGTATTTGAGGAATATGGATTTACTATTGAATAAAGATTTTATGCAAGAATTTTTGAGTCCAATTTGGTTGTCGATAAAAATAGCTACTATATCAGGTGTTATAGTTATTTTGATTGGAACATTGATAGGACGAATTTTGGCTAGAAGATCTTTTAAGGGGAAATCCATTTTGGAAACTACTCTCATGCTCCCGATGGTTCTCCCTCCTACAGTTGTTGGATTTTTTCTTATTGTCATCTTTGGAAAGAATAGCATGGCTGGAAAGGCTATTGAATGGCTTTTTAAGCAGCCCATCATTTTCACTTGGTGGGCTGCTGTCATTGCTTCAATAGTTGTAGCATTTCCACTTATGTATCAGTCCGCAAAATCAGGATTTCAAGGAATAAACCTTGATATTGAAGAAGCAGCTCGGGTAGATGGAGCGAATGAATGGAGAATTTTCTTATTTATTTCTATTCCTCTAGCTTCAAAGGCCCTTATTTCAGGAAGTATATTAAGCTTTGCACGGGCATTGGGGGAATTTGGTGCTACCTTAATGTTTGCTGGTAACATTCCGGGAGAAACACAGACGATACCTACAGCTATTTATATAGCTATTGATTCTGGTAATATGAAAATGGCATGGATGTGGGTGATTTCCATCGTCATTCTTTCCTTTTTAATACTGCTGACTGTCCGGGTAAAACAAGAATAATATAATTAAAGAGGCTGGAGAAACTGGAGCCTCTTTAGTTTATATATTTATCAAACTTTCCAAGTTAATAAACTCATTATTTAATCTCCTAGATAAAGATATCTAAACAAATCATCGCGGTGATATTATTGGATTGAGAGATCAAAATGGTTCGATGGTCGTCACGTATTCCTATGATGCGTTTGGCAGACCTCTAACAGCAACAGGGGCAGCGAAAACGGCCAGTGAATTTCGTGGATCATGATGGAAAATTTCCATTCCCAGTCATTTTCCTTGCGATTCGCTTAGGAATTGCGGCGTATGATGCTTATACGACCTAAAAGTCCATAAATAATGACCAAGGCATAGTGGTTCTCATAATTAAACAATTTATTTTATTGACGAGTGACACAAGTCTAGACACTCTTGTACTACAACTCGGGTTATCGAGAACGAAACTTTATTCAACAAACGGGTCATATAATGGAGCAAGCATCTCAATAAAATTAGATATTTTTGCTAAAGTATAGATAAGATTTTTTGCATGTATTGTATAATATTAGGGAAGATTCAATAGGAGGTATAAATTAATAAAAATATATAAAAAGTCAGATACTCTAATCATTGTAGTTCATGAAATATATGGAATTAACCAGCATATGAAGAATATTTGTCAATTATTATCAGAAAAAGATTTTGATGTTATTTGTCCAAATTTATTAAATCAGGAAGCACCATTTGAATATTCTCAAGAGGAATTAGCTTATCGTAATTTTACTGAGAATATAGGTTTTGTAAATGCTTCGGAGGAAATTAAAAGTCTATTATTAGATATTAAAGATAAATATAAAAAAGTATATATTGTCGGATTTAGTGTTGGGGCAACTATTGCCTGGTTGTGTAGTGAGGAAGATTGTCTCGACGGAATTGTGGGATATTATGGCTCACGAATTAGGAACTATGTAGGGATAAACCCCTTATGTCCAACAATTCTATTCTTTCCTGAAAGAGAGCAAACATTTATTGTTGACCAGTTAATTTCATCTTTAGCAAAAAAGAATATCGAGATACATAAATTTTATGGGCAACACGGATTTAGTGACCCATACTCTTCAAAATATGATGAAAAATCAGCACAAGAAGCTTTAAATAGAATGGTTGATTTTCTTCTAAAACATTGATTATCTTAATAAGCTGTTATGACTTGGAAAAGTATTTTTAGAAGATATAGAAGCTCCTAAGTTATTCCGTTATAGGGCGTGATTCTTCAATAAAGAAGATCGCTTTTTTTTATTAAAGGGGCAGTTAATGGAGTAACGGTAACCCAAATCCTACCGAGTTTGATTTTCGAATGGCTAATCAACCCACTAATTCGATCATGAAAATTTTTATTAATGCTTTATTTTTAAAACTACTAAACCCATTCTCATCATGGAAATGGGTTTATATAGGTCATCTGATTGTACACCTTATTTAAATAGAATAGATATCGATCATGTGAAATCGAACTTTCGTTTTGGTGTATTACGACATGTTGAATTTCATAAGTCGCATTACCTCGTGGCAGCATTGAAAATTTCGCCAAATCTTTAAAAGATGGCCTTATGACTACATTTATCAGATAGGCTGATTGATTACTCCCTGGCTTTTTCGTTTTATTCAGAGCTTGAATCATTTGTTCCGCGGTCCCTATTCCTAATCCATGTCCAAAATATGTACCATCTCCGAGTACAAGGGCATTTTCTCCTCTCCACCAAGAAGTTTCTGGATCAAGGTCTGGATTATTAAAATAAACAACATCTCCAGGTAAGAAATGATCCGTATGAATGGATTGTATCCCGAGATCAGGATCTACGTGCCAGCTGTATAAATAAATGTTGTCTTGTAAGATTACCCAAAATGCAAACCCTGATTGCTTTGTGTAACAAGCTTATTCGTATTTTATTTTCAATTGGTAAAAAACAATTTACGTTCCAAGAAGACAAGATGTTAAGGGATATTCCTCATATGGCTCCATTTATGGAGCTTCAAGCAGTCGCATAAGTTCAACTTATTGAGGTAACAAAGTCACTTCATTAGATACTATTAATTACAAGGGAAGCACGGATTAGTCGGCAAAGTAACTAACGTAAGGTTAGATCTTGTGGGGCAGCGTGACCGACATCCACCTCATGGAAAGGTTGAAAGAAGGAATGTAGGAGCATCGACTCTGTGAGGCATGGGAGGGTTGACCCCCATGAGATATGTGGACATCCAAAAGTACGATCATAATTGAATTAACCAATTTTCCCTATGATTGGTTACTTTAATATACAATTTTTTTGGTCATCCGCTATCCTTGAGGAATCAGGCTGAACTTGTGATGGTAGTGGTTAATCATTAGGCTATGAAAACCTAAGAATTTTTGAGCAATCGTGAGATTGTGATTAGTTTATTGAGGGAGGTTAGTTAAACATGTTCGTAAAAATAAAGGGGCAGTACCTGTTTTTTTCTAAGGCACTGTCCCTTTTGCTTTGACTAATCTATTTTTTTAACCCAGCTGCAAAAAAGGGTCCATTTACTGTTATGGTTGATAGGATACGAGCCATTTCTTGAGGAGATTCTTTCCTACCACTGTCTAACCATTGTTGAATTACTCCTATATGTGCAGACGCAACGTAAGAAGCTAAATATTGTCCTGGAACAAGTAAATTTTCTTCCTTAATAAGTGCGTTTGGTTCATTACCAAACATTGTTTTCCACATAAAATCCTTCAGCCTTGTTTGAAATGATAAATCTCCTTTTGGACCTAACACAGCTCTCATATAACCGCTATTTTCATTTAGATATTCAAAAATTGAAACTGCAAGGGGAAATGGTGTTACAGTCGGTGAGTTGGTTTCAAGTGCGGCGATTACACCTGGGAAGTTCTGTTTTGCAATTCTGGACATCTCAAACATAATTTCGTCTTCGCATTTAGTCATTAAATCGAATTTGTCTTGATAGTGTGCATAAAATGTTCCTCGATTAATCCTCGCTCTGGTTGTTATGTCTTTAACTGTAATTGCCTCGAAACCTTTTTCCTCGATTAATTCCACTAGTGCATCTCGGATGGATTCTTTTGTCCGAATGATTCGTAAATCCGTATTACTATCTCGCAAACTACTCCCTCCTTAATTTTACCCAACACATTTATAAAAGGTGTTCCGTAACCAACACATCTGCCATTTTTGATTATTGAAGAGAAAAGGATTCAATTATAAAATTTTAAGTATAATGAACAACAGGTTGTTCATTATTATAACAAAAAATAAGGGAGGATAAAATATGTTCAGAAACAAACTATTTTTAATTTCACCCATTATCGCATTAGCAGTTATTTTTATCTTTTCACTTACATTATTTCCATCGGTTCAACCTCAACCAAAAAATTTGCCCATTGCAATTGTAAATGAGGATGTAGGGGTTGAAATCCCTAATCAACCAAAGATGAATATGGGGCAAACAATCGTTGACATGATACAAAAAAATTCAAATGCAACAACTGTGAAAGACCCTGCTGTAAAATGGGTTGTAGTAAAAAGTTCAGAGGACGTACAAAAAGGGTTAGATAATCAAGAATATTACGCAGCATTAGTCATCCCGAAAGATTTCAGTGCGAAACATGCTTCCATACGGACTCCTACACCATTATCGCCCGAAGTTAAAATATTTATTAATCAAGGTATGAATCCAGCAGCATCAGCCGCGTCTGGGCAAATATTGACCGGGGTAGTTGATAATATGAATAATAATATTCGTACACAACTACTTGATGGTTTTGAAAAGCAAGGAGCAACTTTAACAGTAAAGCAAGCTGCAAGTCTAGCAACACCTATTACAAAAAAAGTCATTAATGTTAATGAAATTGGTATTAATAGTGCAAACGGAAATTCTCCTGTTTCCCTATTTCAACCATTATGGATAGCAAGCTTGGCAAGTGCTGCCATTATCTTTATCGCTGTTAGTAAATTATCAATTGCAAATCGGAAAGAGAGCCTTATCGCAAAGATAGGACAAATAGTGATGGGGGCAATTGTCGCCATTGTCGTTGGATTTGGTTTACCTTGGTTGGCAGATGGGATGATAGGACTTCATATTCCATATTATATGGATACAGCTTTATTC
This sequence comes from Bacillus cihuensis, assembly GCF_000504145.1. NCBI lineage: Bacteria > Bacillati > Bacillota > Bacilli > Caryophanales > Bacillaceae > Bacillus > Bacillus cihuensis. The sequence continues at coordinate 263,059 of NZ_KI632495.1, forward strand.
CTATCGATTACTTCTTTTAGTTTTTTCCTAATGATTTTAGCTGTACTTTCGTTGTTAGGAATTAGAAGTATTGCTGTTTTTGCCTTAATGTTATTCTTTGGAGCACCATTACTTGCAATAGCTCCAGAAATGATGTCTCCATTTTATCGAGATTGGGTTTATTCTTGGTTGCCAATGCGATTTATGATACAAGGTTTGCGTGAATTGTTCTTCTTCGGAAAGGGATTAACTTGGAGTTCACCTTTATCTACCCTTGTATGGATTGGAGTAGTAAGCATGGTAATCATACTAGCCTCTGCTTTAAAACATAATTCAATAAAAATGAAAACACAAACCGAAAAATTGGAGGTATAACAATAAACAAGCCGTATCCTTATGGGAAAACGGCTTGTTTTAGATAAAGTTTGTAAACAAACGCACTTAAACTAACGGGTTGCGTTTGTTCAATAAGACATTTACTTCTGATATTTCATAATCGGACGCGATTGTGAAATAAAAACTTAGATTTTTTAAGCGACTATATTGTTATATCTTTTTGTATAGTGAAGTATTTCACAGAAGTAAATAATCAACAATATTTTTAACCCTGTCCTAAATTTAGAACGGGGTTATGCTTGTTTGAGATTTTAAAATTTAATAACTTTATTGCCATTTATATCTTTAACATAAGAAGGAATTTTTATTATATATCCATCTAAAGAGGGAATTTTAATGAAAGAAACGTTTGGTTCTGCCGCTGTTTGTATCAATGAGAAAAATGAAATTCTTATGGTGAGTGGTTATGATTCAGAATATTGTATTAGAGAAGTAAAAGGGGAAACTGGATACGAAGTATAAGTTATAGATACCCTGTTTGTTAAGGAAAACACTATTAAAGGAATAAAAGTTAAAACACACTATTTCATAGTGAAAATATGAGGAAGTCAAGGAATTAACGAACCTGAAAAAAATAGAATGTATCTCAGGAAGAGTGGAGACTACGGACCATAACCAAGTTTATAGAATCTTAGTAGATTATGCTCACAACAGGAATGCGTTGTGGTTATTGATTTGAAATTATCCGATACGCCACCAAAACTAAATACAACTATATTACATAAAAAAGCGAAGGCTTCCTCGATTTAATTGAGGAAGCCTTTGCTTTTCTATACTATAAAGACTTTTTCAGTGCCCTCAAGTAGTCTTTTATGGAACTTCGTAAGAAAGATTACATTAATTTTCCATGGAAGATTGAAATATTAAGGAAAAGTTAAGGAACGAAATCCATAATGGGCTTATCAAGGCAAAATAAGGAGGAATAAACATGGAACAGGCTAAACAAAATCTAATAAAAATTTTACTCATCGTAAATTTGGTGATAAGTACTTGTGCAGCTATTGGTGTAGGGTATCTAGTTTATAAACAAAGTCAAAGCCCTAATTTTTCAGAAATGGGACCAAGAGGGAATGGTCAGATGTTCCCAGGTAACGGTCAATTCCAACAAGATCAAGATCAATCAAATCAAACTCAATGATGGAAAGGAGAATAGAGATTTGAAAAAGTGGATGATTATTTCAGTCATTATTGTTGTAATCGGAGGAGCAAGCGCTTGGTTCTTTATAGGTAAAACAGATAAAACACAAAATGTTGCGGCTGCAGTACAAACAACGGCAGTCCAAAAAGGGAAATTAGAGGTAGCCGTTAGTGGCTCAGGTTCGGTTACAGCCATAACAGATCAAGATGTTACAGCAGACAACACAGTTCTTATTGTAGAGAGTGTAAGTGTAGAATCTGGAGATACAGTAGATAAAGGTGACACACTTGTCACGTTTAAAAATGGTGATGTTGTGACGGCGCCATATGATGGAGAAATCAAATCAGTTAGTGTAAGTAGTGGCAGCAATGCATCACAAGGAACAGTCCTTCTTCGTATCGAAGATGAAGATGAGTATACATCACCTGTAACAAGAGAAGACAGTGGTGGAAGTTCAGAAAGCTTAGGTGGTGGAAGTAGCTTAACAGCGGATACAGTTAGTGTTAAGGAAGGAGATGTTGTAAAAACAGGTGCAACACTTGTAACCTTTACAGATGGAAGTATCTTGCAAGCACCGGTTGCTGGGACAATCACAAGCCTTTCTGTTGCAAGCGGCGACTCTGTGCCAACTTCGGAGCCAGTTGCACATATTACCAATTATAGTGCATTGCAAACAACCATTAGTGTTGATGAATTAGATGTAACAAAGGTAAAAGAAGGCCAAGCGGTAGAAATAACAGCAAGTGCATTTGAAGATGAAAAATTTGCTGGAAAAGTAACGAATGTAGCAAAAGTAGGAACAGCATCAAATGGCGTTTCTTCATTTGATGTAACAGTTCAAATTACAGATCCAAAAAACTTAAAAATTGGTATGTCGACGGAAGCAAGTATTTTAATTGAAAGTAAAGACAATGCCTTATACGTTCCGGTTGAAGCGGTATATACAAGTGGAGATGAGAAGTATGTAATCGTTCCTAAAACTTCTGATTCAGAGGATTCTGCACAATCAACAAATAAAGTAACGGTAGAAACTGGTATTGCAAATGATATGTATGTAGAAATTACAAGCGGGTTAGCAGAAGGAGAAACTGTGCAAATACCAAGAGTTCAATCTAGCGGTAATTCTTTTCAAGGACCGATGATGATGCAAGGAGGAGGTTTCCCAAGTGGCAACTTCCAAGGGGCACCAGGCGGTGACTTCGGAGGAAGAAGTGGAGGCGGGATGCCTTCAGGCGGCAGACAAGGAGGGAATTAATGACAATGATAGAGCCGATTATTCAAATAAAGAACATGGAAAAGATGTATGAACTTGGTGGCGAAACAGTAATGGCTCTAAAAGGTGTTTCCCTCGATATCAAAAAGGGCGATTTCATCTCTGTTATCGGACCATCTGGCTCAGGAAAATCAACATTTATGAACATGATTGGCTGCTTAGATCGACCGGATTCAGGTGAATACATGTTAGATAATGAAAAAATCGGGAAAATGAAAAGTTCCCAACTTGCGACCATTCGCAATGAAAAAATTGGGTTTATTTTTCAAAACTTCAATCTTATTTCGAAACTAACAGCAGTTGAGAATGTTGAACTTCCACTCATTTACCGAGGCATGAAAGCGGTGGAACGAAGAGAAACAGCATTAGCGGCATTAGAAAAAGTCGGCTTGGCAGATCGAGCGAATCATTTGCCTTCGCAATTGTCTGGTGGGCAACAGCAACGTGTCGCAATCGCGCGCGCATTAGCTGGACACCCTCCTATTTTACTAGCAGATGAACCTACTGGAGCACTTGATAGTAAAACAAGTAAGGATATTTTGGCGATTATGAAATCGCTAAATGAGCAAGGGCATACCATTATTCTCATTACACATGATTTAGATGTTGCTAAACAAGCAAGCCGTGTTGTTCGGATTCACGATGGACAACTTTATGAGAATGGAGGTGAATGGTTTGCAGACGCTCAAAATGGCACTGAAAAGTATTATAGCAAATAAAATCAGAGCATTCCTCACGATGTTGGGGATTATTATCGGTGTCTCCTCTGTTATCGTCATGGTTGCAATCGGACAAGGGTCAACAAAAGACGTACAAGATCAAATTGGCAGCTTAGGTACAAATGTATTAACTGTATCGGTTACGGGTTCAGATGTTACCTTTAAAGAAGGGGACGCAGAACAGATTAAGGATGTCAATGGTATTGAAGAAATTGCACCAACAGTGTCAGGAAGAGTAACATTGAAAAATGGTAAAACTAATACACAAGTGTCAATGATTGGCACAACTTCTTCCTACTTAAAGGTCCGTGATTTACAGCTACAATCAGGGCGTTTCATTGCAGACTTAGATCATGAGAATCATTCAAAAATTGCAGTCCTTGGTTCAGACACGGCACAAACATTATTTGGCTTAGGAGATCCAGTCGGTGAATCCATAAAAGTAAACGGAACATCCTATAAAGTTGTTGGCGTTCTTGAATCAGTTGGAAGTTCATTAGGAACGAGCGGAGATAGTATGATTATTGTCCCTCTTAGCACGGGGCAACGTTTAGCTTCTACGACGAATATTGGCACAATATATGTGAAAGTAGAAAATGAAAATTCGATTAATTTTGTCTCAAGCCGTATTGAAAGTACGATGTATTCTATTGTAGGTGATGCGGACAGTTATAGTGTCTCAAGTCAAAAAGATTTAATGGAAACTGCATCATCTGTCAATGAAACGATGACATTGATGTTAGGCGGAAGTGCAGCCATATCTCTAATCGTTGGTGGGATTGGTATTATGAATATTATGCTTGTATCTGTTTCAGAACGTACTAAAGAAATTGGCATTAGAAAAGCAATTGGCGCCAAGCGTAAAAATATTTTGCTGCAATTCCTTATTGAAGCAGTTGTATTAAGTTCATTAGGTGGAATCATAGGCGTAGGAATTGGGGTCGTCAGTGCGCAAATTTATACTGTTGTGACGGGGTCGACAATCGCCTATTCGATACCTGTTATGCTGCTATCATTTGTTTTCTCTTTATTAGTTGGCGTTGTATTCGGTGTATTTCCGGCGAATAAAGCGTCTAAGCTTGATCCGATTCAAGCTCTACGATATGAATAGAACAAAACAAAGCGATTCGTTTCTACGAACGCTTTGTTTTGTTATTATGTAAGAAAGGAGTGACACATGGTGCGTATATTAGTAGTAGAAGATAATGTTGCTTTGTTGCAGTCTATTAACCAAATTTTATCTGAGGAATTTGAAGTAGATTGCGCAGAAAATGGAGAAGAAGGGCTATTTATGGCCATGCAAAATATTTATGATTTAATTGTCCTTGATGTTATGCTTCCAGAAATGGATGGATTTGAGGTGATACAAAAGATACGTGAGGAACATATTCAGACCCCTGTTTTGTTTTTGACTGCCAAAGATTCATTAGGAGATCGGGTCAGAGGATTAGACCTTGGAGGAGATGATTACTTGACCAAGCCATTTCAAGCACCAGAACTTCAAGCACGTATTCGAGCGTTATTGAGAAGGAGTGGCAGTCTGACGACAAATCAAACGATTCAATATCGAGGGATTGAACTATTTGGAAAAGAAAAAGCCATTTTTGTAGATGGCCATCCGATAAAATTAACGTTAAAACAGTATGAAATGCTGGAATTTATGATTCAGAACAAAGGAGCCATATTAACGAAAGAACAGCTTTACGATCGAGTATGGGGATTCGATTCCGATACAACAATCGGCATAGTAGAAGTATTTGTCCATCATCTTCGCAAGAAGATGGAACCGTTCGGTTATCATAAAGACATTCAAACGGTACGCGGCATCGGCTATATGTTGAAGGAACAGTAGGAGAGAAGGGTATGTTTCAACAAACTCGTATTAGACTCACTATTTTAAATTCATTGGTCTTTATCATTTTAATCGGAGTTCTTGTATCCGTTATTTATTCTTATGCACAATCGCGTTTATATCGGGATGTAAATAATGACTTGCTTGAGGCGGTAGATCGTGTAGCAGAGCTAGGGCAACCTGGACCGCTTGAACAGCCTGATCGATTGCCAAGAGGGCCAAGAGATCCCCGTATTGCTTTACTGATATGGAACGAAAAAAACGAACTAATAACTTTAAATGAGGGTGCAACAGTTTTTGCCGATAATGAAACCAAATTTCGCCCTAAAGAGTTAAGAAAGCTTAGGGACGTAGAAGCAGAAGGGTTTTACTTTAGGACAATTGCAATAACTATGTATCATCCGAATTTTGGAAAAATAACGATGCAATTTGTTCGAAACATTACTTCAGAAAAAGACATGCTTCATACATTGTTATTAATTATGATAATTGGTTGTATCCTCGGCAGTTTTTGTGCTGTCGGTGCCGGATTCTTTTTGGCAAAAAGAGCGCTAATTCCTATTAAGGAAGCATGGAAAAATCAGCAGCAGTTTGTGTCAGATGCTTCCCATGAATTAAGAACACCTTTAGCTGTCATTCAATCTAAGACAGATTTATTGTGGCGATCACCCTCTTCTACCATACAAGATAAGGCAATAGATATATCTGTCATATCAAAAGAGGCGAGACGATTGGCAAAGCTCGTTGCCAATCTGCTTACATTGGCTCGTTCTGATTCAGATCAGCTAGAGATAGAAAAGAAAGAGTTTTCAATAACAAATTTACTGAAGGAATTAATTGAACATTATTCAGAGATTGCCTTATATCAAGAAAAAAAACTTGTATTGGATGTCCCATCATCGGTCTTTATTATGGGAGATAAGGAAAGAATCCATCAATTAATGGTCATTTTATTAGATAATGCTATGAAGTATACGAAAAAGGGTGGAAAAATTATCATTTCTTGTTCCCAAACCACTCATACTGTTTTGATTAAAGTTCAGGATAACGGCATCGGAATAGACGAAGTGAATATACCCAAAATATTTGATCGATTTTTTCAAGTGGATAAATCCCGGACAGAAGAAGCAGGAGCTGGGCTTGGTCTTTCTATTGCAAAATGGATTATTGACAAACATCATGGCAAAGTAATCGTCCAAAGCAAAGTTGGAGTGGGAACATGTTTTGAAATTAATCTTCCAAAGAATCAAAAAATATAATGGAAACTCGCTGATTGCCGAGCCCAAAAGGGCGGTTCATGAGGCGTAGTTTATACTTATACGCGATAGAATAGTATAGATTGACATGAATGGGCTAAGAATAATTGGTTATTGATTTGAGATTATCCGAGGCACCATCAAAACTAAATATTCCTGTAATACATGAAAAAAGCAAAGGCTTCCTCGATTTCATTGAGGAAGCTTAAGCATTCCATTGAATTCTATCAAAAGACTTTGGGACAAAGTTTTTAGTCCAAGGGCGGAAGTTAGCTTATGATGACCCGAATGGACTGTGGTATACCGTTCTTTTCACAGAAAAGACTATCTATTGACAGCCCTGTTCTTTAAATAAAGAATAAAGATAATAAAGGCTTTTCAAGAAACTTATTGCACTTTCCATAAATAATATCTATCATCTCCTTATTTAAACCTATCCCACCCTCTACTTTACTTTTTTTACTCTTGTTACATTGGATAAATGTACTAACTCAATATTGTATTAATTACTGTATTTTTAACGCATCACCATCGTGATGCTTCTTTTAATCTGAGCACCTATACATTCTTTGTTGTTAAGTTCATCGTTGGAATCTCTGGTATCTTCTATACAATGTTTACATTTTTCTATTAATCATTTTAAGAGATTTTTGCAAGCGAATAATCTCATTCTGTATACTTGGGAACGATTCTATTTCAGGCACGTTTTTAATAGAAGGCGACTGTTTTCGTCCGGCAGCATTTGCCGTAGTTTCACAAACATAAAGCATTTGGGCAAGCTTTTCCTCTGAAAGAATTGGCCGCTTTTCTACTTTTGAGCAACTTTCTAATAAATACCCTAATCGCTCGACGGAAAATATAACTGGCCAATAATAGTCCAACGCCTTTTGATTGACCGGAATCTCCCCAGCAGCGCTAGTATAGAGTGTTTTTAAAGTAATGACATTTGATTGCATTTTTTTAATTTCACTGTTTTCTTCGACTTTAAATCCTACTCCGTGGTCAGAGAAAAGGAGTAATAAAAATTGTGCTTGACTTCGGATGGTTTTGGTTACTAAATGAGGTAGACGGCTAGATGCAGACCTTCTCCCTACAAACCATACTCCAATTAAGCCAATGACACTTCCGATTAGTACATCAATTAATCTAGCTGAAGCAAAATAAGAAAAACTGAAGCTTCCTTTACTTGTGCTTTCAGCCATAAGTAACGCATTCGGTGTGAAGAACAGTGCAGCTAACCCGTAATTTTTCACAATAAAAAGCTCTGTAATAAACGTCAATAGTAGAATTAAAAGAGCAATGATGTATCCATATGGCTGTGTAGCAAGAATGAAGCTAGCAATTAGAATACCCACAATTGTACCAAACCCTCTTTGAATCGCACGATGATATGTTGTAACAATCGTTGATCCTGACATAACTGCAACACAAGATAATGGCACCCAATAGGAGCGCGCTAAATTAAGTTGATAGGCGATTATCGCTGCAATGATCGTTACTACACAAAATCGTAATGCAGATATAAATACAATTGAATTTTTGTCAAATGCTTCACCAAAAATCATCTTAAGTGATGGTTTAGAAATTCGTATCACTTTATTAACTTTTGATGTTGGTTCATTCATGATCGCGTCCGCATCATATATTTTTATGAATAATGTAGCAACATTTTCATTCATTACTTCTGGCTGGAGTATTTTTTTACAAACCCGTTTACACTTATCCCTATTATCCAGTGAAATCGTGATTTCCCGGATCGTTTGCCCTAGTTCCAGTGGTAATTTTGAATGTTTTTCTGAAAAATTTTCGAGTATATATAAAAATATCTTGTTTGCATGATCATTAAGTACATACAGTCGATTAAATAGATCGGTTTTTCTCCAAGGAATATACCCCGCTGCAAGTGTTTCTTCTGATTCTTTTAAAACTGACATGACTTGATTCTTTGACTCATTAAATTTCTCTGTACCAACTGAATCAACAAATGCAGCAAGTTCTAAATAAACTCTTTTTACTACACCTGTTTCAGGTTCATGAGGATTAAATAACCAACCAATCATTGCAATGATCCACGATAAAGTCCCACCTAAAAAAACGAGGCCAGCCCGTATAGGGGCAAGTTCTGGATTAACAGGCATACCTGTTGTCATAGCAAAGACTAAAACAAAAAAAATAGCAGATGGCCCAGTAATTCGTAATGCTCCAAAAATAAAAATAGCTGTAGCTCCTATAATCCCCATCAAAATAGCTGTTGCAAGCGGGTAAGGTGCAGCAAGTGTCCCAAGTGCTGAAACCAATGTCATACCAAGTACAACAAAAAATAGCTTTTTAGCACTTTGAGCATATGGAATATTGAAAACGTAAAGGTAGGAGAATCCTCCCATCCCAGCTATCAACCCATATTCGAAATTGCCAAACAATAATCCAATAATAACTGGCAAAGCTGCAGCTACCCCTGCACAAAATGCTTTTACCCAAGGAAACGGCTTTCTATTCACACTCATTGCCTGTTTTAAAAGAGATGAGGATTTAGCAGGGACTGATTTATTTGTTTCTTTCATACAATGGCTCCTTTTCTATAAGCATAAAAATATGTTGGCACATATAAACAGGTTGTAATATTTTTGAATCTTAATCACTACGTAATAGGCACCATATTTTTGAATACCACTAAATATAGTAACCACCCACCCAACTTATAATGAACCGATATTTTCATTATACTTCTGGAATACTATACACTACTAATTGTCTTTTTTATGAATTCCATGCATTATTGTAATACCAGATATTATGGGAGGATTTTGTTTATGGATTTTCAACAATTAAAATATTTTCAAACATTGGCTGATGTTGAAAACTTTACAAGGGCATCAGTTAAATTAGACCTTTCTCAGCCAGCATTAAGTCGTTCGATCTCTCGACTTGAAGGAGAAATCGGCGTTCCGCTTTTTGAACGGAAAAGTCATGGAGTCGAATTAAACAGATATGGAAAAATTTTTCTTCAACATGCAAACCAAGCTTTAGGAGAAATAAATGCAGCAAAACAGGAAATTAATGATTTAACCAATCCTCTAAATGGGACTATTTCATTGGCATTCATTCAAACTCTTGGTTCTAGCTTTGTCCCTGAGTTAATTAGTGCCTTTCGAAAAGAAGTGCCAAGATTAAATTTTCAATTGTATCAGCACACAACAAGTAAGATATTGGATCAATTAGCATCTACTGAAATTGACATCGGCTTCTGTTCTCCACAAGAGACCATTGAAAATTTTAGCTCTATTCCAATTGTGAGGGACGAATTATTTTTAATAGTCCCCAATAACCATAGACTTGCTGGTCGGAAGGAAGTCGATTTAAGTGAGGTAGCCAATGATTCATTTGTGCTTTTTAAGCCTGAAACTGCTATGCGTGATGTGATTGAGAAAATTTGCCATAAAGCTGGGTTTCATCCCAAAATGTCTTTTGAGGGATTAGAAGAGAGAACTGTTGCAGGCCTTGTTGGAGCCAAATTTGGAGTTGCTCTTATTCCATTTATTCCTGGTCTGGATAAGAAAAAAATATCAATGATTCGTATCAAGAATCCACAAAGTATTAGGGTTATTCGAATGGTTTGGAGAACAAATGGATATATGTCACCTGCAGTTGCTAGGTTCAAGACCTTTGTTGAAATGACGATGCGATTATCTGAAACAGAAGGCAAATAACTGGTTTTGGTGTGAAACTATTTCTACTTCTGTTTGGTTGTTTATAAACTGAACCCTTAGAAGGGTGATAAAACTAGGACCGTTTTATGAATGACAAGGTAAAAAACGCTATACAGGCTTGGATTTAGGAGAGAGCAGAAAAAGAGAACTTTGAGGTCTATGGATTTACAAGCAATCGGAATAAACCATTAGATAGAACTACGATAACTAAGTTGTTTAATGAGTATTCAGAAAAGCTTGGGAAACATATAACTCCCCATGATTTACGAGATTTCTCTTGTTCTTACGCGATTAATAGTGGAATGAGCGTTCATGACATTGCTAATCAGGCTTGCCATTCTAATATTCATACCACGTTGTTATATTCGAATCTTCTTTATTATTTGTTACAAGCAAATTATCACCTAATTTTATTTTGGGAGGCAGGATGGACTCTTGGTACCTAGTCTAAAGTGTGGGCAGTCCCATTTTTTTTAGTAAACGCATTATTAGAAGGGCTTATATTAAAAATCTTATTAAATAATACTCATCGATTAAAAAGTATAAAGACGTTTAACTTTAGTTTAATTTGTGAAGAATTGCAATTAAACTAAAGGGATGCTAGAGTTCAATAAGTGCTAGCCATCTACTGCAGCCGCAGATCTTCAACAATCTAGTGCGATTCTTCAATAAAGAAGATCGCTTTTTTCATTATAGGGCCATTTAATGGAGGACAAATATGATAGTCAAAGCAGAGGTAATAAATCAACCTTTTTCAGGAGAATACAAAGAAAGGGTCTATGATATTTCAAGTCCTTGGAACTCTCAAAGTTGGAGTTGGATAAAATTCACCAACGAAAATTCAACTGAATGGTGTGGGAATTTTAGAGGATTTCCAAGTGGAGTTGCAGTATCCAGTAAATATAATGCCGTTCTTGTCCTAACTTCTGATTATTTATTTAGACTTAACGCTAATAATGGAGAATTAATTGGATATGAAGACCAACCTCAATATCAACACATAACAGTTAGTCCTTCAGGAGAGTTTATAGTAGCTGATTATTATGATATTGAAATTATAAATTCAACATTAAATAAGAAAGTACTACTAGATAGTCCAATAAAAATGGATAGAATAAAATTTCATAATTGGTATAACAATAGACTCTTAATAACTTGTGAAGAATTTTTAAACTGGGACAACAAAGTGGAATTGGAACTTGACGGTGTGACGTATGTAATAACAATAAAATGATCAGGTTCACATAAATAGCAAAAATAACCGTAGTTCAATTAAAAGGCGCTTATCCGTAGCAAAGATAAGTGCTCTTTTTCAATTTTTGGGTCATACCGTTAAATAAGGCATATTGAGATAAAAGAGCAAGCAGAATAGTTCAATCATTTGCCTCCCTGAATATAAATATATAAAGAAGTAGAGGACTCTTTTTTGCACTTATAACTCTCATAATCGCTATTATTGTCGGTGTTCATTTTCTTCCATTGGTCCATCTTTTCCAAGTAAGAATTGGTTAATAGCCCAAAATTTTAAGTATCATAACGTAAGAAGTAGATTAAGTGTTAAGTACAAGTCTTACACAAAGGATCTTAGGATACTGTCGAGGTGATCGTTAGTGGATACGAATCTGTCGTCGAAACCAGCGCAATCAAAATCGTCCTTTTGGGCGGGGATCGCTGTTTTTGTATGGTCCATTGCTTATATGCTGCCACACCTATATTGGGCTTTAGGCGGAAGAATGGGGCTGCTCCTACTAAAACCCAGTGTGGCTGCATCTTCCCAGTTTCAACTAATTAATTGGGTTGCTACACCAATCTTTATTGCTGCAGGACTCGTAGGCCTTGGTTTCATTTATATAGGCAATAATAAAATTCTGCGCTCGTTGTTGCTTTCCATATCTATGTTAGGGTGTTCGATAGCCACTGCTCATGGCATTTTTGGCATTGTTTATCGTGGCTTGCAAATTGCAGGTGTGATTGGCTTGGGGAATGAGACATATCATATCCACGATGATATGTACGTAGTGTGGGATATGGTCATGTTCGAACCGTGGTTTTTGATTGAGGGCATTTTACTTGCTATTGGAGGATGGTGTTTTTTGAAAGGAGCGCGGAGCAGGAAAATTTGGCTTGCGGTGTGTATATTTGGCACGCTTGTTGGGTTGGTCACAGCGATGCTGGGTGTGCGATTTGCCTAGTTAATGTGTTAAAGATACCAAGTGATGAGCTGCTTGGACTGTTATACTGAGGTAAATACCGTATGAGGGACAATAAATCGGTGGTTAAGATTTAAATTGTCTGAGGTTATTGAACAATCGGACGCTTTCCTTGAATAAGAAGTTGCAATTCTTGAAGGGCTAGATGTGTTGAATCTTTTCTAAAGTCTTTGGATTTTTATGTTTGAATATATAAGGATTGTGAAAAGACATTCTTAAACTATTGTGCAGAAAACTAAAAAAAGAGTTTTAAAATATAGGGGTTTATCTATTAAGGAAGTCAAATAAATTCATATTAATCTTTATTTTCGAAAAATTAAGTATTGACAACTTAAGTCTATCGATATATTATCGTATTTAATTAAATAACAACAAGCAAAGATTGGAATTAGTAAAAGGATTTATAAATTTGTCAGAGAGCCGATGGTTGGTGAGAATCGGTAGTTATAGCCTTTGAACTCATCCATGAGCTACTCCCTGAACATAAGCAGTAGGGGATGTCGGTTTTCTACCGTTATGAAGATAGGTGGTGATTGCCACCGAAAATGAGTGGGTTAATTTTATTACGATTAATCAATTAGAGTGGTACCGCGAGCAATGCCTCGTCTCTATAAAAATATAGAGACGGGGCTTTTTTATTTTAAAATAAACTAATCATTATAAATGAAAAGGTGGGAATCAGGATGAAAAATGTCGATAAATATTCCAGAGGTTACTTTATGCCCCCAGTGCAAAGCTTGAAATGGGCAGAGAAGGAGTATATTACAGAAGCTCCTACCTGGTGTAGTGTGGATCTTCGCGATGGAAATCAGGCGTTGGTCGTCCCGATGAGTCTAGAGGAAAAGCTAGAATACTTCCAATTGCTTTTACAAGTAGGTTTCAAGGAAATCGAAGTAGGTTTTCCTGCTGCTTCGGAAACCGAATTTGCTTTTTTACGTACCTTAATTGAAGAAAATCTAATTCCAGATGATGTAACCATTCAAGTTTTAACACAGTCAAGAGAACATATTATCAAAAAAACTTTTGAGGCGTTACGGGGTGCGAATAAAGCTGTGGTGCATTTGTACAATTCCACATCTTTGGCGCAGCGTGAACAAGTATTTAGAAAATCGAAGGAAGAAATTATTGATATTGCTGTAACAGGAGCAAAAATGCTTAAGAAATATGCAGCTGAAACGGAAGGGAATTTCCAATTCCAATATTCCCCAGAAAGCTTTACGGGTACAGAAATGGAGTTTGCACTTGAAATTTGCAACAAGGTACTTGATATTTGGCATCCGACAGCTGAGAACAAGGTTATTATCAACCTGCCAGATACGGTACAAATGTCTATGCCTCACGTTTACGCAAGTCAAATTGAGTATATGAGTGATCATCTGAGCTACCGAGATCATGTCACCCTATCTCTTCATCCACACAATGACAGAGGAACTGGGGTTGCAGCTGCCGAGCTAGGAATGCTTGCCGGGGCGCAAAGGGTCGAAGGAACGTTGTTCGGAAATGGAGAAAGAACAGGGAATGTGGACATCGTCACGCTTGCATTAAACATGTTTTCACATGGGGTGGATCCAAAGCTTAATTTTGAAAATATCCCTGCCATTATTTCCAAATATGAAAAATTAACAAGAATGAAGGTTCATGAAAGACACCCATACGGCGGTGAACTTGTCTTTACAGCATTTTCAGGTTCCCATCAAGATGCCATTGCAAAAGGGATGAAATGGCGCGATGAGGAAGTACGTCAATATTGGACTGTACCTTATCTAACAATTGATCCGTTGGATATAGGCAGAGAATACGAGGGAGATATCATCCGAATTAACAGTCAATCCGGTAAGGGGGGGATCGGTTTTATCCTTCAGCAAAGTTATGGAATCGATCTACCTGCCGAAATGCGTGAGAGCTTCGGATATAGTGTGAAAAATGTTTCAGATCGTCAGCACAAGGAACTTATGCCGAATGACATCTATGACATTTTCATCAATGAATATGTGAATGTTAACACTCCCATCGAATTTATCCGTTACAAATATACTCAAAATGATCATTACGAAACGATTGTATCGGTCCAGATGAATAATGAAGAACATGATTTTACCGGTGTGGGAAATGGTAGACTTGATGCGATTAGCAACGCTCTTCAAACACAACTGGGCCTCGACTATACAGATTTGGTTTATAAGCAGCATGCGCTAGAAATAGGCTCAGGATCAAATGCTGTATCTTATGTAGGAATTACCGTGAAGAATGATGCTGTATATTGGGGTTGCGGAATTGACACTGATATTATGACTTCCTCGGTAAAAGCTTTATTTAGTGCCGTTAACAATATGGTATCCATCTTACAACTCCCTGTTGAAAAAGATTATATCTATTCAAAAAAATAAATTAATTAGGCTGATAATTCTAAATAATAGAATTATCGGCTTAATTATTAAAAGTTAGTTCTTGTTCAAGAAACCAAGAGGAAATTTGCAGTTTTACAATTCCCTTGTTCAGCAATACCAGCTAATAGAAGCTTTTTGTTTATTACAGAAAAGGGAGCGATTATTCAATAAAGAAGATCGCTTTTTTTCGTTATAGGGCCATTTAATTGAATAAAGAGATTGTGGAATTTATGGTGATTTGAAATAATTGTTATTAAATAAATGTCAAAATTAAGAACTAAATAAAGGGAGAGATTAAATGTTTCCTACATTAGAAACAGACAGACTAGTATTACGAGAATTAACAAATGAAGATGCAGAAGGCATTTTTGCTTGTTTTTCTAACAATGATGTAACACGTTTTTACGGACAAGAAACCTTAAAAAGTATTGAAGAAGCAGAAAAATTCGTAGATTTCTTCTCAAGAAACTATTGTGAAAAAAGAGGCATACGATGGGGCATTGAGCGAAAAGAAACCACAGGCATAATTGGAACAATTGGCTTCAATGCTTGGTCACCAAAACATAAACGAGCTGAAATTGGTTACGAAATTCATCCAGAACAGTGGAGAAAAGGATACACTTCAGAAGCTGTATCTAAAGTTCTTTCATATGGCTTTGATGTGATGGGTTTAACCCGTATAGGTGCCGTTGTATTTATTGAAAATGAAGCATCGAATAAATTATTAGAAAAAGTAGGTTTTCAAAAAGAGGGAGTTTTAAGGGATTATATGTACCAAGATGGAAATGCATATGATACATATGTTTATTCCCTCCTTAGGAAGTAATCTTCCATATAATGAAGCTTTTCTTTAACATCTGTGGAGCCTATATCCTACAAATAAACTTCCGTTATAGGGCCATTTAATAGAATAAAATAATGGTTTATCAGCGATGTACGATTAAGAAAGGGAAAGGATAAATCTATATTATGATTAATAATGACAATTGTTATGGGAAGGAACATTAACTAGGAAGGAGAAACTAAAACAGTGGTGAATTTAAGTATTCCACCTATTCAAAGTGGCGATAAAATAATTGAAAGAAAAATACGGTACGACTCCGTAGTTGTAGAATATAGCTGTAAGCTGTTAAAAGTACAAAATCAAAATGTAGTGCTTTTCCATATCATACAAGAATCCTTTACGATGGTAGCAAACCAAACCACATTAACTATTCCTAAAGGTAGCTATACAATCGCATATTACTGGAAAGATCGTCCTTATAATTTATACATCTGGAGAGATAATAAAGGGAAGTATTTAGGCTCCTATTTTAATATTGTAAAAAATACATATATAACCGATAAATTGGTATCCTTTGAGGATTTGATTATTGATATTATGGTTCTTCCTAATGGAGACTATTTTATTTTAGATGAGGATGAGTTACCTGAGCCATTGGATCAATTTGAGAATGGGTCAGTCCTACAAGCGCTAAACTCATTAACGGATTCCATTGATATTCTTCTTTCTCAAATTATTTCAGAAACTGAAAATTCCTATAAACATGAAGAAGTTCTTCCTTGGTTGAACAACAGATAACATTTATGAAAGTTTGTTTTAATACTTTGAATTACCACGAAACCAGCCAATAGTTGTCAACATTTTTAAATAAAAATATTAAAAATATCATGTTATACTAAATTTGTGCATACCAAATAACCGTCCAAATACTATATTTGGAAAGCTCTGGACCAATTGGTTAAATTGTTAAATCAAGCTAAATCTAGGAAAGAAGTTTTGTTTTTTAAAAGTGCATAAATCCAATGTAAAAGTTTGTTTGCACAAGCTATCACAGCTACTCTAAAAGGTTTTCCTTCTTCCCGTTTTTTATCATAAAACGCTCGTAATCTCTTATTACGAGGAAGGATTTCATCCGTTGTTTTCTGTTTGCGACAGTCACGAATAGCACATTTAACAGCCATATACAAAGCTTGCCGGAGTCTGCTAGAGCCTCTTTTGGTAATTCGATTGTAAGTACCTTTGAATGTGCCAGATTCAAAGACACTTGGATCAAGACCGGCAAATGCGACTAGTTTCTTAGGATGATTAAACCTTTCAATTTCCCCAATTTCAGAAATAATCGTGGCTGCGATTTTTTCACCGATACCGGGAATTGATCGGATAATCTTAGATTCTTCAATACCTTTTACTAAAGCATCTATCTCCTTTTCAATCATGGATAGATGTTTTTTGTATTCAAAGAGCATATTAATAAACATATCTAAGCTCAGGGCAAGACTAGAGTATAAAGCCTTCTGAAAAGGGTTTTGAGTTGCGGCAGTCATTAGCTTTTCAGCCTGTTTGTTTGCCCATTGTAGTGAACGAGTATTACAGAATTCTTTTATTTTTGTTGTTAATGTTTCAGTATCGCTTTTCAAGACATCTTCTGAAGTAGGAAATGCTTGTAATGTTTTTAAAGAAACGTCCGAATATAAATCTCCAAAAACCTTACTATATTCAGGAAAAACTTGATCCAAAACGGCCTGAAATTGTAATTTGGTTTGTACAAACATGCCTGTAATATTATCGTGCTGTCTTGTAAGGTGACGTAAGTTCATAAGTTGGATACCACGCTTTTTATAAGGCTCTAAATCCTCTTTATAATACAGCTCGCAGAGGTGATTGGCATCAATGATATCTGTTTTTACCTTTCGCAAACTAGAACTTTTTGCTTTATAGGAGATGAGTGGATTTACGATAATGATTAAATAGCCTTTGTCCTCAAAATATTGAACAACCGGTGTGTGATAATGACCCGTTGATTCCATTACGAGAGGGGGACGTTCTCCTGAAATATCTTCTATCTCTTTAATAAACTCTAATAAACTAGCTAACCCATCAAGATCATGTTTTACTTTGAAACTTTTCTTGTAGGGCTTCTTTCTTTCCAAGTATGCTTGAATTTGACTTTCACCTTTTGCCACATCCAGACCAACGACTGGATTCATTAAAATTCCTCCTTCAAAAATATAATTGCCGGTAACCCCTGAATCCTCCTCATAGTGTCATAGCTTCGCTTGTTATACGAGATCATTGTCCCAACCAGCCTCAAACATGTTTCTACAAGTAGGGGGGCGAACTGTTTTGCGGACGGGGTCTTAGCCCCACGGGCGCGAACGTTCTACCTCGGCTACCGTTATCATATATCGATATAAAAAATGGTCAACCAGAAATAATTTCTGACTGACTTTATAATACGATCGGGCGCGATTCTTCAATAAAGAAGATCGCTTTTTTTCGTTATAGGGCCATTTAACAGAATAAGCCTTTGGGGATATTCCTAGTAACAGGGGATGCGCCTTGTTCGACTAATGGACAGCCAACACAACACCGCATGTATTTTGTGCTAAATGTAGCTTTCCTGACTAAAAGAAGTTTAGGAAAAAGGAAAAAAGGGAAAATCTGTTTATGGAATTAAACTGCAAATAGTATAGAAAATTCATAAACTAAAAGGTGAGAAATAAAAAAGAAAAGAGGAAGTGCGATGAAAAAGCTAATAATACTAACTTTTATTATTGTGGTAATGACTGCTTGTGGAAATGAAGACGAAACAGTGTTACAAACACAAAATAAAGATCAAATAGTAAACGATGTTGAAGTAGCTAATGGTCAGACGGAAGAACAAGGTACAGAAAATGAAGAACGTGTTGAAACAAATACAAATGGAGCAAGTGAAAGCGATACAGATCCAAGAAGTTTCCAAAGCATTATTCCAAGTGAATGGGACATTACGTTACCTACAGATTTTTCTGTCACACAAGGAAAATATTTAACTGCTATCGCATCTTCACAACAGGATGTAGTAACTTTTGAATTTTATGAAACAGAAAGAGAACTAGCTATAAACGATCCGAATATAAAAAAAACTGGGCAAATAATTGGGCATTTAGTAATTACTAAATATGCAACGGCAGAAGCAGCAAGTGAAGAAATAGATAAAACCGTTTTCACTGATGGTGAAACTGTTAATTTAGGTCATGGCATAACTGGGTATCAAGATGCAGGAGCGGGCTCATTATTTACAAGTTGGAATGAAGGACGCTGGGCCATTATCGCACGTTCAACAACAGAAAAATCAGAAGAAAGCTTAGCGACAGCAAAAGAAACTGTAGAATTTTTGGAAACGAATAGGATGCCAATTCCAAAGCAGTATGGGCATTTGCATATTGATGCAGAACATAAAGGTAGCCTTGCAAAATGGCAAAAACAAAACTTAGTTTATACGCTAACAGATTTTGGTGACAAAACACTCAATTGGCTTGTAACTTTTAAATAAATGGTATGAGATATTTCTCATACCACTTTTGTTTTTAAAATTCTTCTTTATAAGATAATATATTCTGCAATAATTCACAATTACATGTGCATGGTTATACAGATTATAATGGTAGTCCATAAATTCACGAGTTTTGTAACAAAAAATAAACACTATTGTAACTACAAGATCAAGAGTTAACTATTTTTTCAGCACTGTTAAGTGAGAAAAAAGTTGTTTAATATAAATAAAGTTGTATAAAAGGATGTGAGTCATTCTATTCAACAATCAGACCATATTGTGGAGGAGCATTTTAAAAGAAAATTGGATATTTATCGATGAGATTGTGAGGATTGTACTTAAGCTAAACGAAGCAGGTTAGCGTGATTGTTAAGTGTTAGAATATTAGTTAAAATAAGAAAATATTACCCAATACTTAAGACTTTAGTTGTAGGGGATTTATTTACGAGGGGGAACGTACTATGCATTATGACGTAATTGTAATTGGAGCAGGTTCGATGGGGATGGCGGCAGGTTATTTTTTATCAAAGAGTGGGAAAAGAACTTTATTAGTAGATTCCTTTAGCCCGCCCCATAACAAAGGGAGTCATCACGGTGACACTAGAATCATTCGACATGCGTATGGTGAAGGTGAAGAATACGTTCCGTTGGCGCTCAAGGCTCAAGAATTATGGAACGAATTAGAGAAAGTGACGGGAAAACAATTATTTCTCCCAACCGGAGTTCTAAACGCGGGCCATGAAAAAACGGATTTTATTCAGAATATCATCTCAAGTTCAAAAGCCTATTCATTGCCACTTGAGGTTTTAGATTCAATTGAAGTGAATAAGCGTTGGCCGGGCATCACTTTACCAAACAAGTATATTGGCTGCTTTGAACCAACATCAGGAGTGCTGAAATGTGAGGAATGCATTGAAGCCTATCGAGAACTTGCAGAGCGACACGGAGCTACCATCTTAACCAATAGTAAAGTGAGAGAATTATCGGTTCATGATAAAAGAGTTACCATCAAAACCGAGGGTCAAACTTTTAACGCTGATGCGTTAGTGGTTTCAGCAGGAGCATGGTCAGGAAGTCTCCTTTCCATGTTAGATTTAAATCTCCCTCTAAATCCAGTAAGAAAAACATTTGCTTGGTTTGATGTCAATGAAGATTTGTATAATCTTAAGGATTTTCCAGCCTTTACGTTTGAGACATCTCAAGGACAATATTATGGTTTTCCAAGCATCAATGGTTCCGGATTAAAAGTAGGCCGACATGATGGAGGAGAAACAATCAATCCAGATGAAGCCATCCTAGGATTTGGTGAACTAGAGAAAGACGAGACAGATTTAAGACAATTTTTACATCACTATATGCCTTCTACACAACATTTGAAGTACGGTAAAACCTGTATGTATACACTGACTCCTGATGAAGATTTCATTATCGATTTGCATCCTAACTATTCAAACGTTGCCATTGCATCAGGCTTCTCAGGACATGGCTTTAAATTTAGCAGTGTAGTTGGTCAGATTTTAAGTGAATTGATTATTTCAGGGAAGACAGAACAAAACATTTCTCCTTTTTCAATCAATCGATTTAAATAAACTTCTTTAACTAACGGAGTGCGTTTGTTGAAAGAATTAAGTGATTTCAGGACTGAGTCTATATGTTAGTTATTCCATTAAAGGTCGCAATTCTTGAAGAGGAATTGTGCCTTTTTCAGTATAAGGCCATTTTCTTGAATAACACCTCATAGAAAAGTATAGATGAGATGTGAAAAACTGTTCTTAAAGTAACTGGCAGGATAGCTCTAGATTGAAATGGAGAATTAATGTGACCTAATCAGGTTAAATATCATACAATAAATAGTCTATTGCTCATTTCATTATTTTTTGGAGGTGAAAATAATGATTTCTTATTACACCAACAGACAAAAGCTTCCCTTTCCGAAACTTCTCGAAGCTAAACAAATCGCTCCAAATCAAATTTTCATTCAATATGACCGTTCGACCAATTTAGCATCTTCGACCAATGTTTCTAATTATTGGATTAGGAGTAATATGGAGCATCCCATTACGGCTGGTATTTCGACTGAGGGTATGGACTTTGCCCTAACTGAATCAAACACTATACGTCCTGATGCAGCAATAATCACACCTATCGACAATTCGAAGATGAAGTTTGTCATGACATTTAAGGTAAATGCTATTACGGGTCTGATGCATATTGTACTCCCTTGTTTTGTTAATCTAGAGGGAAGGACAGGTTATAATGATGAAAATTGGGGTCCTTTCAGCAGGAATATGTTTATCGGCATGTAAATAAATTAATTATTTATCTAAGTTTTATTGATAGCGAAATGAGAGAAGCATGTTTTGAAACAGCTCCTCTTTTTTATCCTTTATATTTTTATTTTTTATTAGTCATCTAATAGTTGTGAATTGTTTCACTTATACTAACTGGACAGGATAGTTCAATAACCCCCGTCCTATTTCCCTTCTATGGCCTATAACAAGAAGGCACAATAAGGACTTCAACAATCGGGCGATTCTGAAACAAGACGCTTAAAGAAAATTGGTTAGGGTGAAGAGATTGTAAATGTTTTCATTTAAATTAACGCGGCAAGTTAGTTAAAGTAAAATAATTATCGGAAGACAGTACATTTCCAATAATGGAAACAACCTGCCGGTTAATTCGCCTTAAAAAGAGGCTACATCTGGGTCAGCAGTATGGGATTGTTTAGGGAATAGGAATCCTGTGGTGTAAGGTGATGATTGGCCTTTTAATCTAAAAGCTTTTTCAATTTCAACTGCAGCCCGACGTGCATCTTCTACGGTTCGTTTGCCAGTCACAATGTCGTTCATCAAGTTTAATGCCATAAAATTCGCAGCTTCTTGATCACATTTAGCTGTGGCTTCACCAGCAGTTCGGTCTGGATACAAACTACCATCAAACTGTGCTAATTCATCAAAAAGTCGAACAGGAACTTTATAATCAATAGTTTGTTCTAAATAATCAAGATGGGGAGTTGGAGTGTAATGAGGTACAGTATCAAGATTAACAATCGTACGCTTCCAAGGACTATTGTTATACCAGATGATTCTCCTTGAACTTGCTTCATTAGGTAAACCATATTTATTTACTAACAAATAAACAGTATTTTTTGGTTCCCCAGTCCATCCCTCCAAAATTTGATCTAAAGTTGGATGAAGACCTGAATGTTGACGGTAATTACTGTTAAAGCCATTATTCATTTTAAAATCCCCTCCTGATATATTTTATACTAGTCCTTTGTCCATAGTTACATTTGGAAGGGTGGAGAACACAAACAATAAATAAATAAATAATTGTAAACAAACAGGTAGCTTTTCTGGAGTAACGAAAATGTTGGTTTGGAATAAAATTTGTTCATTTTTTATAAATACTTTTTTTATTAGCCTGTTGATACTCTTTTATCATCTTAACAAAGTCAAGTGCAAGACCTATATTGTCTGACAATCTAAGTTCTGAAAATAAATTCAGTGTGTAACTTAACCTCTTACGTTTTTTGAAAGGCTTAAAAAAGTTCTGTTCCTTTTATCACACAAAAATAAGCTTTTATTTTAAGAAGCTTTTCCTTCTAATATTCATCTTTTCATAATTCTACCTGTTCAATAAGATCCACTGCATAAGAGTTTTCTTTCTGTTCACATATCGGTTCATATTCACTTAATATTGCATTTTCCTGAAAAATGCTACTAACTTTAAAGAAACTATATTTTCTAATGAATGTTGAAAATAAAAGAAGAAGATACATATTCTAGCCTTAAAAATCATATTTAGTAACGATTGATGGTAATTAAATTTTGGAGGCTATAAATATGAATGAAAAACATCATGAACTGAGGAAAACTTTATTAGAGGAAAGCCATTATGAGAATCGAGATCTCTCCAATGAGCCAGCTGAACTTCATTCCCAGACGATCGGCTCTGGGGGACCTGTACTGGAACAAGATGGTGTACTACACGAAACCTTACAAGATTTTATTCATGAAAAGATTTTAGAAAGACCTGTTCATGTAAAAGGATCTGGTGCATTTGGTTATTTTCAAACGATATATTCGATGTCCGAACATACGAAACTGAGCTTTTTACAAAATTCTAATCAGAAAGTTCCTGTTTTGGTTCGCTTTTCGTTAGCTATCGGTACGAAAGGAACGCCTGATACATCTAGAAATGTACGTGGTTTTGCTACAAAATTTTATACAGAAGAAGGCGTTTTTGACCTGGTATGTAATCACATTCCTGTCTTTTCTGTTCGTGATGCGATACGATTTCCGGATTTTATTAAAGCATTCTTACCTTCACCAAAAAATAATTTAATTGATCCTGATAAGTCTTGGAGCTTTGTAGCAAGAGCGCCTGAATCGATTCATTTTGTTGTACGTTTATACTCTGATGCTGGTACGGTAAAAAGTCTTCGCCACATTCCAGGACATAGTGTAAATACATATGTTTGGAGAAATGCTCAGGGCATTAGAAAGTACGTTAAATACCATTGGTACCCATTTGAAGGTGTACAATACATTGGTCGCGAAGAAGCAAATAGACTAGCCGCTGAAAATCCTGATTATGCTGGTAAAGATTTATACGATGCGATTGCGAGTGGTACACCGGTGGAATATGGCTTATATGTCCAGCTCATGGACCCAAAGGATGAAGCAAATCTTTCTTATGATCCTTTAGACGATACAAAAGTATGGGATGAAAAAGAGTATCCCCTAATACCAGTAGGCAAAATGGTATTATATAAAAATCCTGATAATTATATGGAACAAGTAGAAAAAGTCGCCTTCTCTCCTTCTAATTTACTAGACGGCGCAGAATTATCTGATGATAAAATACTGCAGGGCCGTGCCAATATTTATAGTGATTCTCAAAGAAGAAGAATTGGAGCTGAATTTCGTAAATTACCGGTTAACCAACAGGAAAATTGGACACTAGCAAATCAAGTTACAAGTGGTAATGGTAGATATGTTGAAGGCAAACTAGAAAGAACTTCTATAACAAAGCAAGACGATTTTGGGCAGGCTGGTGAATTCTATACGAGGTTAACCCAAATAGAAAAAGAACATCTTGTCGAAAATTTAGCTAGTGATTTGAAAGTCATATCTGATGATATTAGAAAGAAAGTAATGGAGTATTTCGATAAAGTATCATCTGACTTAGCAAGGAGAATTGAAATAGAATTGAAAAAGTGATATGAAAATTAAATGACGTTTTTTTGTATAATATTAATTGTTTCCAACATATTCTTAATAACCGTATTCTTTCACAAAAAAGAAATCCTGAAGGTTTATACTTAACAAGCGCTGCTGCACAGTTAAATAATCAAATTTTTTCTTAGAAACAAAAATTTTAGAAGTGGACAGTTATATTAATTACAGCTTAAGGGAGCATTACATTAATAAGAGATGCTCCTGATTTTTTTATCAATAGACACAGTAACCTTTTTAATCCCAAGTTATACACTATGAAAAAGAATTTTCCCTTAATAATCCCATAAACGAGGAGCGTAATGATGGATAAACGAATTATTAATCAATTGGGTGAGAACGTGCCTCAACCTATCCGAAGTGATGGAGCTGGAGGGATTGACTCAGGCCCACGTAATATTATGCGAGATATTCAAAATCCAGATATGCTCGTCCCACCTATTACAGATGCAGGCTTAGTTCCTAACTTGAAATTCTCATTCTCAGACACTTTTATGACATTAAATCACGGGGGATGGTCACGGGAGATCACCGCAAGGGAACTTCCTATAGCCACTACTCTTGCTGGAGTAAATATGAGCTTAACGGCTGGCGGAGTACGTGAACTCCATTGGCATAAACAAGCAGAATGGTCATATATGCTGTTGGGACGGGCACGTATAACCTCGGTTGACCAACAAGGACGAAATTTTATTGCCGACGTGGGTCCTGGTGACCTTTGGTACTTTCCCCCAGGTATCCCACATTCGATTCAAGGGTTGGAACATTGTGAATTTCTGCTCGTCTTCGATGACGGAAACTTTTCCGATCTTTCAACCTTATCCATCTCCGACTGGTTTGCACATACTCCAAAAGAAGTTCTGTCGGCCAATTTTGGAGTACCAGAGAGTGCGTTTAACTCCATTCCTTCTGAACAGGTATATATCTATCAGGGGGAGGTACCAGGTTCACTGGAAAGTCAAGAAGTCCAGTCACCTTACGGAGAAGTCCCTTTTACCTTTAAGCACGAGCTGTTGAAACAAACACCAATCAAAACGCCTGGTGGTAATGTACGAATTGTGGATTCTTCCAACTTTCCAATTTCAAAAACAATCGCAGCAGCACTCGTTGAGATTAAACCGGGTGCAATGAGAGAACTTCATTGGCATCCCAATAACGACGAGTGGCAGTATTACCTTACCGGACAAGGGCGAATGACTGTATTTACTGGAAACGGTGAAGGACGTACATTTGATTATAGAGCTGGTGATGTCGGATATGTACCCTTTGCTACTGGACACTATATTCAAAACACGGGTACAGAAACATTATGGTTTTTAGAGATGTTCAAAAGCGACCGATTTGAAGATGTGTCGCTGAATCAATGGATGGCACTGACTCCTAAAGAATTAGTTCAAAGCAACTTAAATGTTGGATCAGAAATGCTCGATTTTCTACGTAAGGAGAAATGGCCAGTTGTGAAATATCGCGGGTTTTCCTACTATCCAAATAACAGTTAGAAAAGAGTAGATTTGTTTATCCATAAAGTTGTGGAGGTGATTACTATGTACAAGACAATTTACGACCACGCAACTGAGATTACACAAGCTGTTATAAAAGCAAGAGGGGAAGCGATTAATGGCGAAAAAGAATTGATAGAAACTTACCTAAGTGATGAAGCTGTTACCAACTTATATAAAAAAACATTTAGAGTTCTATCTGACCAATTAATTTTCCATGAGGTTGCAGTGGAGAAAAATTATTTCCTCCAACCATCAAACTATTGTCAACCAGGGGTAGTTTATCGAAATTCCTTGGATGCTTTTTAAAATTAGTTGGAAAGTATGAAAAAATTCGTTAAAAAAGTTTGTTCTTAAGGAGTCCTATGAGAATTATCTAGAAGGACCTTTCTTTATTAGGTTTTTGTGAATCTTTGAACTTAAACGAAGGGGTGCTTTACTTTAATTAGAAGTAGAGCAATTTTCTTATTCAAGTAACGGCACAGAATAGTTGAACAAGGTAAATCAATAGAAATATAAGATTACATGGTAAAATAGTGAAAAAAGGCTGTGTCATATATGAATGTTTCTTTAATTGTTGCGATGGACAAGAATAGAGTAATTGGCAAAGAAAATGATATTCCATGGAGAATTCCAAAGGATTGGAGTATGTTAAAAAAACTACAAAGGAACTCGTCCTTTTTAAATTATGACAAGTTTTGTCGTAATTAATTGGTATACTAATTTTATCATTTGAAACAAAGGAATGGAGATTCACATGAAAAAACAGCGTAACATTATTTTATACATTGGCACTTCAATTGATGGCTATATTGCAAATGATGATGGTACATTAAAGTGGTTAGAATCAACAGAAGTAGAAGGAGATTCTGGCTACAATTCACTCCTGGAAAGAATTGATACTGTTGTAATGGGTAAAGGAACTTATGATGTCATCCGTGGATTTGATATGAATTATCCTTATAGTGATTATAAAAATTATGTATTTTCTAAATCTGTTAGTGGGTCAGATGAATATGCTTCATTTATTGATGAAGATGTCAAAACTTTCATTAAAAATATAAAACAAAAGCCTGGTAGAGATATATGGTTAATTGGTGGAGGAAATTTAGCACGTGAATTTTTTAAAGAAAATTTAATTGATGAATTCCAAATAGCCATTGCACCTATTATTTTAGGGAAAGGAATCTCCCTTTATAACGGAGATGATATCAGTCTAAAATACAAATTAACCAAAGTGGAAAAATTAGGTCAACTTGCTATGCTTCACTATATAAAAAAATAATTTTCATCATCTTTTCCTTAGTTAGTAGGGGAAGATTTTTTACCTTTTCAACTACATTTTTTACTGAAAACCGTTCGAAAATTAATAGATGTTTATATAACTAATAGGGGATATAAATTTAGAGTCGATAATACAGCTCTCTTTTCTTGTTCAACTAAAGGGTATAGATAATTTATCAATTCAACAATTTAATAAACATTGCGGATTCAATTCGCACTAAAGGGTGCAAGAGTTGAACACAGGAGTTATTATGATAGCTCCTTTTTCTTAATGCGCTAACTAAGCAGGATAATGTAACAAAAAGGTCTTTTTACTAATTAATGTTAAAATAAACTTAATATTTTAACTTAGAGGACAGAAAATATGAAACTAGCGCAAGAACGAAAAATAAGGAGGGTACAGAATGAACTGCACCTCTACTCAATAAACTACATAGTATTGTAACTTATTATTATTCTTCGTCTGTTACTGGTTACATCCATATGGAAGGACCTACTGTAACATCTCCTTCAATTGTAAGATGAACAAACCAGCTGTCCGCTGCAGTACCATGCAAGTGTTTAACGTTCGGAGCCATTTCTACTACATCTACTGGATGTAATTCTTGTGCAGGCATTCCTTCTTCTTGATACCATCCTCTTCTGCCAGTAATCAAAAGAATTTGTTCTCCCGGATGTGAATGCATGTAAGAATATCGTTTAAAGATTCCTATCCAACAAAATCCCCACTTGTTCTGCTATCACTTGAGGTGGTTCTGGTATTTCATTCGTAAAATACGTTTCCATCATTCCAACAATAGCTGTTCCAAAAAAATTAAGAATAACATCTTTACTTAATCCTTTATTTATTCCTTGAGTTATATCTACATCCACCCTTAACTCTTCTATGACAAACTCAAGGAAGCGACTTCGAAAATAAGGAGCGCCACTGCTTGCTAACATAGTCGAAAAGAATGAATAATTACTTTTAAGGTATTCGTATAAAGTGAGATTTGCATCTTTAAAAGTCAAATTAGATGCAGACTCGCAGTGTCTCCTCACTTCGTTGATATGTTCTTCGGTGATCTTATCCAGAAGGTCATATTTATCCATATAGTGGTCATAGAAAGTCCTTCGCCCAACGTTTGCTTTATCAGAAATTTCTTGAATTGTAATTTTATCAAAATTTTTTTCAGCCATTAGTTCAATAAAAGCGTTTTTTATTGCTTCTTGAGATTTCAATATTCTTCTATCCATCATTGACATTATAGAAATCACCATACTTTCTTAAAAAAACTGCACAATTTCAATCTGCTTGTGCGATAAGGCACAAAACGTATTCATTTGATTATTGCAGACATCCTGTTTTCATTTTATATTATACACAGATGTGCGATATCACATCAATGTATATTCCTTCGACACGTCAAATTTGACTCCCTTTTGCAAATAGAAAAATGAAAGAAGGGGGAATATATAGCGCCAAATCCTAAAGAACTTACCCGTGTACTAAATATTTGGGGATATTGCTCCCAACAAGAAAAATAAAATCGAAAAATGAATCAAGGAGGAAATAATTATGACTGACAATAAAAAAGTTTGGTTTATTACAGGTGCTGGACGTGGAATGGGCGTGGAGTTTGCAAAAGCTGCCCTTGCCGAAGGTTACCAAGTTGTTGCCACTGGTCGTAATACCGATAAGGTAGCCAAAGCTCTCGGTGATGCCGAAAATCTACTAATCGTGAAACTGGATATTACTAACCCAACAGATGCCGAAGCTGCCGTCAAGTTGGCAGTTGACCGATTTGGACGCATTGACGTATTGGTCAACAACGCTGCAAACTTCTATGCTGGATTCTTTGAGGAAATGACCCCACAGCAGATCGAACGTCAAATCACGACCAATCTCTTTGGACCGATGAACGTCACCCGTGCTGTGTTGTCTGTGATGCGTAAGGCTCGTTCTGGACACATTATTACAATCTCTTCTCTTGCGGGTTTGATCGGATCTGAGTACAGTTCTGCTTATACTGCTTCGAAGTTCGGTGTTGAGGGTTGGATGGAGTCGTTGCGTTATGAAGTCGCTCCATTTGGCATCAAAACAACCGTAGTCGAACCAGGTATGTTCCGTACCGGATTTTTGGAGGAAGAAACAACAACATGGCACGAGTTGTCAATCGATGATTACGCAGAGCGTAGTGCAAAATCTCAAGTTTTTTGGGAAGCACAAAAAGGCAATCAGACAGGAGATCCTTCCAAACTTGCAAAGGCTCTAATCACCATCGCAAGTCAAGATGAACCACCGTTTCGTTTTTTGGCTGGTGCAGATGCAGTCGCTGGTGCAGAGCAGAAAGTAGCTGAACTTCAACAACAGATCAACGCCTATCGTGACCTGTCCGAGTCCCTTGGTTACGAGGATGCAGAAACTATCAGACGGAAGTT
This sequence comes from Bacillus cihuensis, assembly GCF_000504145.1. Taxonomy (NCBI): domain Bacteria; kingdom Bacillati; phylum Bacillota; class Bacilli; order Caryophanales; family Bacillaceae; genus Bacillus; species Bacillus cihuensis. The sequence goes on from NZ_KI632495.1 coordinate 292,739, forward strand.
AGCTGAGCTTCTTAATCAATAAAGTAGTACAAACTTACATTTGAATACAATTTGTGCATTATCTCACAAATCGGTCAAAACTGTGTGGTTATTTTAGGGGAATATGGTCATTACTTTAATGTCAATGGTGGATAGAAGAATGATGAAATCTAAAGAAAAACAAAAAAACAACGAAACACCCAAAGGAGAAAAATCATGAACGATTTATACCAGACTGAAAAAGCCATTCGTCGTACCATCGACTTGTACGCACATTATGCGGACACGCGTCAAGCTGAGAAACAAGCGGATTTATTTTCTAAAGATACGGTGTTCAACGTTTTTGTAGCAGGTAATGAAGCGCAGCCCGCGCAGAGCTTCACGACGCGCGAGGAGCTGCTTACCGTTTTTGACAATCTCAACACTTATCGCACGACCTTTCATTTTAACGGGCAGGCGATGATAGACGTGGCTGAGGACGGCGAAAGTGCCCGCGCTGAGGTCTATACACTGGCTTATCACGAGCGCGAGGTCGATGGACAAAATAGCCTGATGAACGTCGCCATTCGCTACACTGACAGCATTGTCAAAGAAAACGACAGCTGGAAATTCAAAGTTCGCAACCTCTACATTCGCTTCATTGATACCCAATACGGGATTCATTCGGAGCAAATTTAATGCAAAAGCACTGACGGGATAAAATATCCCGTTTTTTATTAGCGATATTTAATTTGAAATCATGTTTGCCATTGTGGAAGCAAAGAGGTTAAGCATTGAGCACTGTTACGTGTCGCACAACTTCATTTGCGACATGACATGGAAGATAACCAAAAATCAATTCTTGAAAGTGACTATGCTCGGAGTGTGATCAAAGAAGTGTAACTGCCAGTCGTTAAACAAGCATTGGAGTCCCCTGGGCGTTGGATACCAGCCTGAGTGATTTCACTCGCAAGTCAAGATGAACCACCGTTCGTTTTTTGGATGGTGCAGATGCAATCGCTGGTGCAGAGCAAAAAGTAGCTGAACTTCAACAACAGATCAATGCCTATCGTGACCTGTCCAACTCCCTTGGTTACGAGGATGCAGAAACTGTCAGACGGAAGTTAACTGAGCTCCTTAAGAATCAATAAAGTATCATAAACTTACAACCGAAAGTGATCGATTCGTAATCATACTACACTTTCTCAGCCATCAATTTAATGATGGCTTTTAGAAGGGAGAGCAAAATAAATGAAGGTTATAATATTTGGGGCTACTGGTATGGTTGGTCAAAGTGCATTGCGGGAATGTTTATTGGATGAAAAAGTTCAGGAAATCCTTACGATAGGTCGAAATCGTACAGGTCAGCAACATAAAAAACTAAATGAAATCGAGCTTAATAATTTAACTGATTTATCGTCAATAGAAAATAAAATAACAGGATTTGATGCTTGCTTTTTCTGCCTTGGAGTATCTTCTACGGGTATGAAGGAGGAGGAATATACAAGAATAACGTATGATATCACGCTATCAGTTGCTCAAACTTTAGCAATATTGAATCCTCAAATCACATTTATTTATGTTTCAGGAAGCGGGACGGACAGTTCCGAAAAAGGGCGCTCTATGTGGGCAAGAGTGAAGGGAAAAACCGAGAATGCTTTATTGCATCTTCCATTTAAGGCGGCTTATATGTTTCGTCCAAGTGTCATTATTCCATTGCATGGTGTGAAATCAAAAACAAAATTGTACCAATTTTTTTATGATGTAATGAAGCCTTTGAATCCATTACTATTGAAACTGAACAGTGTCATTACATCTGAACAATTGGGAAAAGCCATGATTGAAGTAGCAAGTAACGGTTATTCTAATCCTATTATTGAAATCAACCAACTAAAAAAAATAAGTATGTGAGCTCGATAAGGGAATTCCTAACTTCATTTCAAGTGGTAAAAATTTTATTGAACTATCGGGGTGCTTTACTACAATAAGGAGTAGGACCATTAATTTGTTCTCATCCTATTGGCGAAATATGTTTCAATAATTTTTCATTAGGATGGGAGTTAAATAACTATAAACTAATCTTTTGTAACTGTATATCTAACTTGTTTAAAGGTTACTATGTCTCCATTTTCAGTATCATCTTTAGTTTGCATAAGTTGAACTTTTGGCTTGTAGTCCGTCCTATGAGCATCTTTGATACCCATAATGTTAAGTTTGTAGGATTCATCATTTTTTATTTTTTGTTCAAATACTTTTTTATTGGCAACAACGATAAAGGTCATTTTATTTTCATCAATTCCCTCAGTTATAAATTCTAATTGATTATCTTTTGTTGTAATTGTTGGTGTTAATAATTCAATACTTCCGTTTCCAGTTTCTTGTTTAGTAGCAATTTCATAATCAGCTCTATCACTTGAATCTAAAGAATTTTCTATTATACCGGAACATCCGGATAACGTGATACCAGCAAATAGAATAAAACTTAATCCAATTATCTTTTTCATAAGAACATCCCCCAAAAAAATTTCGATTTCGTCAGTCGTCAGCAAGGATCTTCATACTCGAGTATATCACCAGGCTGACAATTTAATGTCTGGCAGATTTTTTCTAATGTGGCAAACCGAATACCACGCTTTACCTGTTTTTAGTATTGATAAGTTAACTGGGTAATTCTAATTTTTTCTGCTAACGCTTTTGAAGAAATTTTTCTTCCTAGCATTACTCGATCTAGATTGATTTTTATCATTGGGATTTCCCACCTAAATCACATTGTTAGAATCGTCTTGTAAAGATATGCCGTATTTTAAAACCACATAAAACGTATAAACGATGGATAACAAAAGAATGTTTCCTATTAAACTTGGCCGAGAATCTGGAAAAATATCACTAACATTGTACACATGTACTTGCGCAAATAACAGCTGACTAATGAAGTTCAAAACGGTAAAGCTAGTGATCGAGATTAAGATTAGTTTTAGGTATATAAGATTTCGAGAAACAAAGAAGTGTTGTTCGTAAATATTACCAATTATCTTGTGTAGAGCGTACATAATGATAAACAAACAAGTAATAATTGCTAGCGCGACAAAGCAAGAAAGTACTAAAAACCACACTGATAGATTTGTGTTTGAGTTTAAATCTGCATACTGTAGCAATTGTTTTTTGACTCCTGTTGGTACTAACAATAAAGATCCAGACGCAAATAATAGCACTAATCCAACAAAGGCACATAAAACTTGAGCAATTAGCGACATAATTGATAAAAATTTTAGAACAGTCTTGGTAAAAAAATCTATTGGAAATCCCCTCCTTATTTTACATATTATTCTAAATTAATAAAACATTATCGTCAAACGATAATGTTTTTAATGATTTTTTTCAAGGAGATTGATTCCTGTACTATAGCTTTAATATTTAGTTTGATCAAAACAATTCAAAAGTTTGGTGGTGTTCAAAATGAAAGATGGGCGAGGGCGGCTGGAAAGAAATCTTCCATAACTAAACGATTGAAAATAGCCGTAATAATAGAAGTGTTGAACCAACATAGCTTCCACAATCGGGAGTATTCAAGTTTCGTGCATTGCAACATTTATATCACTCTTTGTGAGTGTCATTAATTATTTAGTAGCGTATTCGATAGGAAAAACGCGTATAACTGATGCGATTTTTAATAATCTTTATGTAAAGTATTTGGTTTACCTGACAGTTTTGTTCCTGGGGCTAACAATTCTCCTGTTAGTCTTTTTAATACTAAAACCTAAGAATAAGCAATTATATATAACCAATCAAGGTAGTGAATATACTAATACGAAATCAGGATCTGAATTATTTGATTTTATTCTAGAAGATATCCAGCAATTAAAGAAGATTTTATTTGACCCACAAAGTTTGGGTGTGATTATGGCGGCACAGGATGCTTCATCATGGATCAATGAAAATATGAACAAGTGGTTAGGTGAAAAAAACGTAGCAGATACGCTTTCTCAATCCGTACCAAACAATATTACTTCGGAAATGGGTCTTGCGCTATTGGATGTCGCAGATGTGATTCGTCCTCATCCAGAAATAATTGATTTTTTACAACATGTAAAAGATGATAACTTTTTGGATGAACTGGTTAAGTTTGATGGTGGACAGGAAATCCAAGCCGCAATAATAGCTTTTCTCAGCAAATACGGAATGCGATGTACCGGAGAAATCGATATGACTAAAACTCGTTGGAGAGAAAAACCAACTATACTTGTCCCTATGATTCTCAATAACATCAAAAACTTTGAGCCTAATGCAAGCAATCGGAAATTTGAGCAGGGGCGGCAAGTTGCTTTGAAAAAAGAACAAGAGTTATTAGATCGATTGAAGAAATTTCCGGATGGTGAACAAAAAGCCAGAGAAACAAAACGAATGATCGACCTAATCCGGAATTTCAGCGGGTTTAGGGAATATCCAAAATACGGCATGATTAATCGCTACTTCGTATATAAGCAGGCTTTACTGAAAGAAGCCGAACAACTCGTACAAGCCAACGTTATTCATGAAAAAGAAGATCTATACTATCTCACATTTGAAGAACTTCACGAAGTCATATCCACAAATAAACTAGATTACCAGATCATCAGCAAACGAAAAGACGAGTACAAATTATATGACAAACTAACTCCGCCACGTGTAATCACGTCTGATGGTGAAATCATTGTAGGTGAGTACAAACGAGAAAATCTCCCAGCCGAAGCTATTGTAGGTCTACCTGTTTCTTCCGGTGTTATAGAGGGACGAGCACGTGTCATCTTAAACATAGAAGATGCTGATCTAGAGGATGGAGATATATTAGTCACCTCCTTTACTGACCCTAGCTGGACACCATTGTTTGTATCCATAAAAGGCCTAGTCACTGAAGTTGGTGGACTGATGACCCATGGAGCAGTTATCGCACGTGAATATGGCTTACCAGCAATTGTTGGGGTGGAAAATGCCACCAATCTGATAAAAGATGGGCAACGAATTCGCGTGCATGGAACAGAAGGGCTTATCGAAATATTGTAATTGCTGAATACGTCCAGATTTAATTAGTAGCACCGCTTCAGTGGCAAACATTAGTCATCTATTATTAAGATTGTAATGAGTATATCAGTGGTCTTGTAAAAATCGGCGAAATCACAGAGGGAGTCGAAATATTAGAAAACGATCCAGGAAATATCGAAATAACGATTGATATTGAAGAGAGGTGATTAATAAAAATGGACGTGAAAGATTTTATAGTTTTTTGTAAAAGTGGCAACCCCATTTCGGGTGAGGATAAAGAATTGCATGGACTATTAACTCAATGTAGCTTTGAAATCCAATGCGAGTCATTCTATACAACAATTAGGCCATTTAACATTCATTATTTGGAATTATTTTTATCGCAGATTAACAATGTAATTATGCAGTTAATACAAAATATGATGACTAATAGCATAAACTTTGTAATTAAACTCCAATTTAAATGTTTACACAATAGAGTTATGTTAGAAAAAAGAGTTTCTATTATCTAAATATTTAAAAATATTTTACTCTTTATTATTAAAATTAAACGGTTAGAGCCTAAAACAATTATATACGTGCAAACACGAATAGATTTGAGGTGTTAAATGATTGGTGATAACCTGAAAATTTGGAAGTATGCTTTTGCAAGCATAATGGTTACGATAAGTGTTCAAGGTTTTGGGAGAATGTCTTATGGTATTTTGATGCCATTTATGAAAAAAAGTTTATCGCTTACATATGCACAGGCTGGTCTGTTAGGGACGGCAACATCAATCGGCTATTTAGGGATGGTTCTTTTTGCCGGTATTTTAGCATCGAAGTGGGGATCGAAGAAATTAGTCATTCTCGGGACATTGCTTGTTGCCTTTGGGCTGTTTTTCATTTCGATGATACAAAGTTATCTTGCTTGTTTGGCAGGAATGGCGCTACTTGGAATCGGAACGGCGTTTGCATATACGCCACTAGTTAATATTGTTGTTGGTTGGTTTCCGAAGCAAAGAGGGCTGATGATCGGATTTCTTCTCAGTGGATTAGGCTTGGGAACTGTTATATCAAGCTTGCTCATCCCGTATTTTACCGCATGGTTTTCAAATAATGGCTGGCGCAGCCTGTGGATTTTATATGGGATAATCTCCTTGCTGTCTGTCGTTTGTGCCTACTTTATCCTGCGGGATCCTCCCGTCCCTTTACGCAAGAAGGCTCAAAAAAGCGGATCCTTAATCCGTGAAGTCTATTTGCATAAAGGGGTCCTTACTGTAGCAATTATTTATGGATTGATTGGCTTTGCTTATTTAATCCCGCAAAGCTTCTTATTCAGTTTTATGTTAGAGGCGAATCTTGACCGCTATTCTGCTGGCCGGATTATGGCGTTAGGCGGTTTTATCTCGATATTTAGCGGACCAATATGGGGCGCGGTTTCAGATAAAATCGGCCGGAAGAAATCGCTGCTTATTACACTGTTTATTGGAGCTGTTTCGATGGTGTTTCCAGTCATTTATCCAGAATATATTGGCTTTGGCATCAGCCAGCTTCTTTGGGGCAGTACAATTGTCGGCATGCTTTCACTTATTCTGGCGCTTTCAACAGAGCAGATTCATCAATCATACGCTCCGATCGCATTAGGCTACTCTACGGTCTTTTTTGCCGTTGGACAGCTGGCAGGACCCGGACTTGGCGGCTGGATGATTGACCATATGGGAGGCATACCGTCTGCATTACTGCTTTGCTGCGGACTTTTGCTTTTAGGATTCATTCTATCTATGCAATTGAAAAAAGATGTGGTTAATGAACAGGCTGCACTTGAAAAAAATCGATGGAATGTTAATACTAAATAGATAATTTTTTGGAAAGAGGATGAAATTAAAGACCAAATCGCAAATGTGATTTGGTCTTTAATTACTTCTACAAGGCCAGCCTTCCTGTAATGAGTTGTTCCACAGTCGGGCGCTATTGTTTAATAAAATATAGATTTTTTAACGACTTTATAGTTATATTTTTTAGTTTAGTGAAGAATCTTACATCAAAATAAAACAACTATATTTTTACCTCGTTTAAATTTAGAACGGGGTAACAAACATCTGCATAATCTCAACAAATAAGCAGCATTATGGAAGAAGTAGCCTTTCTGTTCTATTCAAAGGACGTGAATTATATATACAGTTTGATCATTTAAAATTTGTTTGTTGTAAAGGGACAAGAAATTGATTGAGAAATGCGAGTCATCTATTCAATAATCGGGCCATTTTCTGGAATAAAGAGAAGGGGTTATTAGGAAGTGAAAGAAGCTCTAAGTTATTCGATTAATGGGTCTAGTTAATGAAAAAGAAGTAGATGTAAACGCTAGAATGAAGTTAATAGTTTTCGCTAGTCTGAATTTTACACTTTTGCTTCATCAATTTAAAACTCTAGTAAACTAATAATAAATGTTATTTTATTGAGGGGAGGATTTTGGAGGAGAAATTTATGTTGTATGTACAGATTCATCAATTGTATGTGCAAAAGTTTAGAAAGTCACAAATCGCAAAAGAACTTAAAGTGTCACGACCTACGATCTATAAATACTTACAGATGATTTGAGGAGACTAAAAAACTTTTAGAAGGCCCTCATCGAAAACCTAGAAAGTTAGCATCTTATCGAGACTGGATTATTGCCTGGCTGGAAGAGTATCCGCACCTTAGTGCAGCAAAAATCAGAGATTGGCTCCTGAAGCGTTATCCTGACTTGGTGATTAGGGAAAGTACTGTCAGAACATATGTGAAAGAAATGCGTGAGATCCATATAACAAAGTTATAGAAATACTTTAACTAGCCATATTTACTTGACAGAAATTTCTTAAAACTATAACATTGAATATAACTTAAATATATGCACTAGGGGTGTTATTTAACTGAGATGAGGATTACCTCAAACCCTTTGAACCTGAACTAGCTGAAACTAGCGTAGGAAAGTGTAAACTCTAATACATACTTAAAGAGCGATTGTGCCTTATTCTTACTATGTAGTTATTTGTTTTTACGCAACTTTCCTATGGGAAGGTTGCGTATTTTTTATTTTATCTATCATTTTATTATTTAAGTTTCATCAAAATTAAAAAACATAGGAGTTGTTATGATGACTAGAACAGTATTAGTAACTGGTAGTAGTAGAGGTTTAGGAGCAATTATTGTAAAGACATTGGCACAACAAGGATTTCAAGTGGTTATCAATTACTATAAAAGCCAAGATGCTGCTGAGAAGCTCGTTTCTGAGATTGGTGAAGAGAATGCTATTGCAATTCGGGCTGATGTAACAAATCGTAAAGAAGTAGATAACTTGATAAAAAAAGCAACGGAATATTTTGGTCAAATTGATGTTGTAGTCAACAATGCATTAGTAGACTTCAAATTTGATCCAAACAAACAGAAACCCTTCACAGAACTCACTTGGGATGATTATCAAAAACAACTAGATGGTACTTTAAAAGCATCATTTAATGTAGTTCAAAGCGTCATACCTCAATTTATTGAACGGCAAAATGGGAGTATTATAGGTATAGGTACTAATTTATATCAAAATCCTGTTGTACCCTACCACGAATATACAACAGCTAAAGCTGGATTAATCGGTTTTACACGTAATATCGCTTCTGAATTAGGGATATATGGTATAAAAGCGAATGTAGTTTCAGGTGGATTATTAAAAACGACTGACGCAAGTGCTGTTACAACACCAGAAGTATTCGATTTAATTGCTCAATCAACGCCATTGAAGAAGGTGACCACACCTCAAGATGTAGCCAACATGGTCGCTTATTTATCTTCGGAAAATGCCAACGGTATTACAGGTCAAAATTTCACAGTAGATGGCGGTTTGACCATGAACTAATAGCTTAAATTAACATAGATAATCCTTCAAAAAAAGGAGTATACAAGACAATTAATAATGATGTATTTTGAGGTGTAAACAAATGACAAAAACTAAAGAAAAACAACTGCACCTAGGTGTTTTGCTGTATGGTTGTGGACACCATCAAGCTGCTTGGTTAATGCCTGACTCAAGCGTTGAACGTATTGGAGACATTTCTTATTACCAATCTTTAGCACAGTTAGCAGAAATGGGTTACTTTGACGCAGTATTCTTTGCTGATAATCAATCATTTCAAGGTAAAGATTCTAGTGATATGCCGGCATTTTGGTTTGATCCGGTAGTCAATTTAACTGCTATTTCTCAAGTGACAAATCATGTGGGATTAGTTTCAACAATTTCAAGTACTTTTTCTAATCCTTTCACAGCTTCACGACAACTATTAAGTTTAGACCATATTACAAAAGGACGTGTTGGTTGGAATCTTGTTACGTCAATGACTGATTTAGAGGCGTTAAATCATAGTATGGAAGAACTACCTTCTCATGACAAACGCTATGAGAAGGCAGATGAATTTGCTGCTTTAATGAATAAGTTATTTCTTTCATGGGACAGTAATGAGTTTCTACATCATCGAGAAGAAAGAAAATTGATAAATCCTTCAAACATTCAGCCTTTTAATCACATTGGTACCCATTTTAAAGTGTATGGCCCATCCACTACGCCAAAAAGTCCGCAAGGTAAACCAGTATCAATGCAAGCAGGAGCATCTAAACAAGGCATTGCATTAGCCGCAAAATATGCCGATGCAGTCTATTCAGTGTCGTGGAACTTAAAGCAAGCAAAAAAATTTCGTGAAAAATTAGATGAACAAGTTAAACAAAGCGAAGACAGCGATAGACATATTAAAGTATTTCCAGGCTTAGTAACCTATATAGGTCATACTCATGAAGAGGCTTTAGCCAAAAAAGCAGCATTAGATGAGCAATTACCTCTTGAAACAGCTTTAAAACAGTTGAGTTTCTTTATTCAACAAGACTGTTCTAAGTGGGAAATTGATAAAGAAGTACCTCAATTACCCCCAGTAGAAGAATTTACTGGTCCAGTTGGACGTTACGAAACGATACTAGAAATTATTAATGATACACAACCTACAGTAAGAGAATTATTAGGATATCTTAATGCAGGCGGTGGACATCACACGCTGATAGGTACACCCGACGAAATTGTGGATCAGATGGAAGTCTGGTTTGAAGCTGGTGTGGCTGACGGATTTAATCTTATGCCACCTACATTACCCGGTAGTTTAGAAGACTTTGTTGAACTAATTGTTCCTGAAATGCAAAAAAGAGGTATTTTCAGAAAGAAATATGAAGGTCATACCTTCCGTGAACATTTAGGATTAACATAATAAATTATTATAAAATGACTGTACTAGTAGAAGAGGTAAGATGTTGGTATAAGTATAAAAACTTGAGAATCTTCTAACCAGCCTCAAACATGTCTACACGTAGGGGATGAACTGTTTTACGTACAGGATCATGGTCCCGTGGGCCATACGTCCTACCCTGTTTTACAGTGTCATATATCGATATTAAAAATGCTCAATCAGAATCAACTGGCTAACATTATAATACGATCGGGCAAAATAATTCAGGAAGGATCTAGAAATAAATTGAAGCTCAAAAAAGAGCTGAGGACCTCCTTCATTTTAAATAAGAAGAATTAAAATAAGCCCTCATCTTAATTGAGAGGGGCTATTTTTTATGTCCACCAACCAACTTGCTCTGATGCAATGCAGTTCCGGCGGTTGTAAATGATACAGCTCTTAACAGGGATGAGGCACCAAATTTATTTCTAATCTTGTCTACTATATATCTAAGCTCTCGTTTTTCCATCCGTCTGGCTCAAATAAATCTAATTTCATTTCATAATCATCAACCAAGTTACTAATGGACAGAGATATCTGCCTAACTGTGTTTCCTCGATAGCTTCCTTCATTAGTTGTAAACAAACCTTGTATATTTCTATCGTAATATTTGTTGGGCCCTCAATAGTCCTTGAACGATAAAAACCTCCACCAAATTCATCCTTCGAATAACCTAATCCAAAACTGATTGTTCTCCCAGCCTTTCAACGATTGCACGAAGCGTAAGCGAAGGTCTTAGCGACAGTAGAACGGGATTAACCATCAGTGGGGGATGAAAAACCCCCCACTGATGGAAGTTTCACTTTATGAACCTTCTTCATCAGCTATATTTAAACATATATCTGAAACGTCGAAAAAGTTCTTAATAACTAAAGCACAGGCACCCATTATACATGCCTTTTTTCCGAATTCTGATATTAGCAGTTTACGGTAATGACCAACAGTTGACTTTAGTTGGGACTCAATTTCGGAGATAGCATTTGGATATAAACGAAGTAATTCACAATTAATAACTAATATTTCTGGGTTATACAGATTAATAATATTATTTAGGCCAATTGAGATATACTTGATGAATTGATCCATTTGATGACATATGACCGGATCTTGTTCTGTAATCCAATTTTGTATATCTCCATATTTAATATTCGTTTTGTTTTGGCTATCAGATACTTGTTTAAAAAAACTATATTCTGAAGCATATTGTTCCCAGCAGCCTGAATTCCCGCAACTGCATGGTCTGCCATCAGGCACTACAATCATATGACCAATCTCACCAGCATAGCCATGATACCCTTTGAGAGATTCACCATTAATCATAATTCCAAGGCCGATTCCCGAATACAAACTTACACTTAACAAATTTTCACTTTGATGATGCTTATATACTCTTTCGGCAAATGAACACAAATTCGCGTTATTTTCAATGTATACATCTATGCCTATTTCATTTTTAATGTCGGTTTTTAAATTTTTGTTATGCCATTGATGCTGAGGCACGAAATAAATCATCTCATCATTATTAACAATACCGTGAATGCCGATGACTACGCCGACTAGTCCATAACGGGTTTTCATGCACCGTTTTTTATAACCCTTGATATGCTTGATTAAAAGCTCAAGAACTACATCGTAATCAGATGTTTGCAATTCAACTGTATCGGTATGAACTGGAAAACCCAATAAATCAGAAAGAGTAAATGTAATTGTATTCTTGTCAAGATCAATACCTAAAGCAAATCCTGCTTCTTGGTTTATTGAAAGCATAATCGGCCTTCTGCCTAGATTTTTATGTTCTTGAAGCGTTTCGATGATTAATCCTTCATCTAATAAATCAGATGCCTGTACTGAAATTGTCGCTTTGTTTAAACCAGTAATCTTTGCTAAGTCAGCTCTAGATATCATTCCGTGCTCTATAATTTTGCTAATGATTATACATCTATTAATATTTTTAATATATGCAGCATCTCCAGTAAGCATATATTTCCCTCCTCGTGTTTTATAGGTTAATAAGCATCTCTTAAATAGAAGAGTACCGTTTTTTTACTTAGATACTTATTTAAATAAAAAAATTAATAATTCATGAATCTTTACTCAATAATAATTGACGAAAGAATAGCTTAATGATATTATACAGTTAATTAATTTGTTTGGTAAACAAATTAATATAAAAAATAATATATTTTAGTTATATAACAATGATACAATCATTATACTTCTATTTTTGAAAGGGATTACAACTATACTCTTTCAAATACTTTTTTTGCGTAATCTATATTCATATTTTGCAGAACTTTGAAGGAACTTAAAGAAAAGGGAGTGTAGTTATTTATGGGTATTTTACAAGAATTATTAAAAGATATTCCAGTGCCAAAAATGGCAAAGGTAAAAGTAAAGTTTGACGACAAGCAGATAGATGATCTTGAACAAGAATTGATGAAAAAATTACAACAAGATTCGATTGGAAAACTGATTCAGCCTGGTATGGAGATTGCGATTGCAGTAGGTAGCAGAGGATTAGATCGTCTTGTGGAAACGACTGCAACAACAGTGAAGTTTTTAAAAGATTTAGGAGCTAAACCTTTCATTGTACCGAGTATGGGAAGTCATGGCGGTGCAACAGCAGAAGGTCAGCGTGCAGTATTAGAACATCTTGGAGTTACTGAAGAAACAGCAGGTTGCGAAATTCGATCTACGATGGAAGTAGTGAAGCTAGGTGAATTACCGAACGGATTGCCTGTTTATATAGACAAATATGCTTCACAAGCAGATGGTATTGTTGTTATTAACCGCGTGAAACCACATACAGCATTTAGAGGACCGGTTGAAAGTGGATTAATGAAAATGTTAAGTATTGGTTTAGGGAAACAAAAAGGAGCCGAGGCTTGTCACCAAATGGGCTTTAAATATATGGCTGAAAATGTTCCCGCTATGGCGAAAGTTATTATGGAGAAAACGCCAGTCCTTTTCGGTGTTGGAACAGTTGAAAATGCTTTTGATAGGGTAGCTGTTGTTGAAGTTTATACACCTGATGAAATTATAGAAAAAGAACCAGCACTTCAAAAGAAAGCGAAAGAACTATTACCGAAGCTTTTCTTTGACCAATTAGAAGTTCTTGTTATAGATGAAATCGGTAAAAATATTAGTGGGGATGGTATGGACCCTAATATTACCGGACGTTATCCAACTCCATATGCACAAGGAGGACCAGAAGTTAACAAAATGGTCGTACTGGATGTAACGCCGCAATCAGAGGGGAACGCTAATGGAGTTGGGACGGCAGATTTTACAACTCAACGTTTAGTAGACAAAATGGATAAAGAAGGAACATACGCGAATGGATTAACATCCACTGTTTGTTCGCCAACCAAAATAGCTACTACATTACCGAACGATCTACAAGCTATTCAAGCGGCAGTTAAAACAAGTAATGTATTAGATTTTACAACAGTAAAAATGGTACGCATAAAAAACACATTAAAGTTAAGTGAAATTGAAGTATCTGAAACATTACTAGATTATGTTGCTAAACATCCAAATATGGAACAAATTTCAGATGTATATGAACTTGGATTTGATGAAAAAGGAAACTTATTTTAAAAATTGGGGGAGTATTAAAATGACAAAATTATTCGATTTAACAGGGAAAACAGCAGTTGCTATTGGCGGAAATAGTGTATTAGGATCATCGATTGCAAAAGGATTAGCTGCTCAAGGAGCGAAAGTTGCGATTGTCGGTCGTAATTTAGAAAAAGCAAATGAAGTTGTCAAAGAAATTGAAAGTAATGGAGGAACTGCAAAAGCGTTTCAAGCAGATGTAAGTTCACGTGATTCTTTAGTACAAGTTGCAAATGATATCGAAAAATGGTCAGGTGGATGGGATATTTTACTGAATGCACCTGGTACGAATAGTGCGACACCATTTTTTGACCTTGATATGGATGAGTGGGATAATATTATGGATGTTAACTTAAAAGGAATTGTTTTAACATGCCAAATTTTCGCTAAACGAATGATTGAACAAGAAAGAAAAGGTAGCATCATTAATATTTCATCTGTATCATCTACTACACCATTATCAAAAGTATTTACATATTCAGTATCGAAAGCGGGTCTTAATAGTGTAACTCAGTATTTAGCCCGTGAATTCGCTCCAAACGGTATTCGTGTTAACGCGATTATTCCTGGCTTCTTCCCAGCAGAACAGAACCGGAAGATTTTAAGCCCTGAAAGAGTAGAGTCAATCATGAATCATACACCAATGAATCGTTTTGGTACTCCAGAAGAACTGCAAGGGGCTGCGGTTTGGCTTGCTTCTGAACAGGCTTCAAGCTTTGTTACAGGAACTCTTATTCGCGTTGACGGTGGTTTTGGAAGCATGACCATATAAATTTGTGCACATAAAGCAATCAACAATTTAATATGGTAAACTGTGGTTGATTCATTCCTAGATAAAGAAACATAGACTTAATGATGGAGGGAGATGAGACCGTGCTAACAGAGAAATACAATCAATTAACGTCGATTCTCCGAGAAATGGGATCAGTTGTCGTAGCATTCTCAGGGGGAGTAGATAGTACGTTCTTATTAAAGGCTGCTGTAGATACATTAGGTGCAGATCACGTGCTTGCCGTAACAGCTGACTCTGAAACGTATCCATCTAGTGAATTAAAAGAAGCAATCGTATTAGCAGAAAAAATTGGTGTCAAGCATCAAGTAATAGAAACATCTGAATTGGCGATTCCAGGCTACTCAGAGAATAATAAGAATCGATGCTACTTCTGTAAAAGCAGTTTATTTGATCACTTACTTCCGGTTTTGGAGGAAAAGGGATTTCAAAATGTAGTATATGGAGTCATTGCTGATGACATGAATGAACATCGGCCTGGCATGAAAGCAGCTAAAGAAAAGGGAATACGAGGTCCATTGTTAGAAGCTAATTTGTTTAAAGAAGAAATTAGGGAACTTTCACGTAAATATGATTTACCAACATGGGATAAACCTTCATTTGCCTGCCTTTCATCAAGGATTGCCTATGGTGAGTATATTACAAAAGAAAAGTTAACAAAGGTTGAAAAAGCAGAAGCATATCTAAAAAGCCTTAAGATTCGCCAAGTTCGGGTCCGAACGCACGAAGATATTGCTAGGATTGAGGTAGAACCTGAAGATATGAAGACCGTTTTAGAAAATCATGACGCTATTGTCAAAGAGCTTCAAGATTACGGTTATAAATATATCACGTTAGATTTAATTGGCTATCAGAGTGGAAGTATGAACAAAGTTCTTACAACTTAATCTCATCCCACATTAATAGGCAGCCAAAAATGATGGAAATTGCAGTAATGGCCCGATTGGTAAGATACAGTGAAACTTACCTTTGTGGTCTTCAATAGGATAGGTGAGGCCCACAGGATGTGGGTTATTACGACGAAAGTCTATAAGACGTGGAGTACTTGGTCTGTGTTCGTAGAACCTTAGATTGTAGTATCGCTTTATCTATGTTGCACGAAGGTATTAGCGGCACTAGGGTTGGACTAACAATCAGTGGGTTGAAAAAAAACTACTGATTGAAGTTTCACTTTATTGCTGCTTTTGTGCGATTTAAGTTAAAATTGTATCGGATACAAATGAAAAGGCTTTGGAGGGATCCAAAGCCTTTTCTATTAAGATTATGAATCAATATAGTTTTTTACTATAATTAATGTTTATATAAAAGGAAGATGAATCATGTCAAGAGAATTTGTAATTGGCCTTGATATTGGAACAACAAGTGTTAAAGCATGTGTTTTTAACTTGAATGGCAATGTAGTTGCAGAAGTTGAAAAAATGAACACATTTTATTACCCACAACAAGGCTGGGTAGAGCAGGATGCAGTAGAAATAGAACGATCAGCTGTAGTAGCCGTTAGAGAAGCTATTGAAAAAGCAAACATCACTAAAAACGAGCTGATTACGCTCGGGTTTTCTGCTGCCATGCATTCAATTATTTGCGTAGATCACAATGGTAAACCACTTTCACCAGCGCTTATTTGGGCGGATGGAAGAGGTATTACGATAAGTGAAAGAGTGATGGAATCTCATGGGGACGAAATTTACTCAAAAACAGGCACACCGATTCATCCTATGACACCATTCATAAAATTATTATGGATGAAAGAAACGGAATATAAACCATATCATGAAGCAAAATACTTTATGTCGATTAAAGAGTATTTGCTTCATAGCTGGTTTAATAAAAGGGTTATTGATTTCTCGATGGCATCGGCAACAGGGTTATTTAATCCAACAATCCGGGAATGGGATCATGAATTATTGGAGTTAACGGGAATTGATATTGAACAGCTTTCTGAAATTGTCTCACCGACGGAACGATTAACAGGGATCAAAAGCAACATAGCTGAAGAAATGGGAATAATGCCTGAAATGCCTTTTGTTGTAGGGGCAGCTGACGGCCAATTAGCTAATTTGGGAATCGGGGCAATACTACCGGGAGAAGTTGCCGTATCTGTTGGTACAAGTGGAGCAATCAGACAAATAACTAATGGGTTTAAAATAAGTGAAAATCGTGAAACATTTTGTTATTCTTTTACGGAGGATTATTCCATTGTCGGAGGTCCGACGAATAACGGTGGGATTGCTTTACAGTGGTTAAAGGACTTATTGAATTACGAAGGCAGCTTTGAGAAATTTCTTGCAGAAGCGGAACAGGTAGCTCCAGGAGCAGAAGGAATGATCTTTCTTCCTTATGTTAATGGTGAAAGAGCACCCTTATGGAATCAGAATGCAAAAGGGAATTTTTATGGATTGACTCTTACACACAAAAGAGAACACTTTATTCGTGCAGTTCTTGAAGGAATTACTTTAAATCTTTATCAAATTGGGAAAGCTTTAGAAAAGATAGCTGGTGAACCTGAAAAAATTTATGTGAATGGCGGCTTGGCAAGGTCTCCTTTATGGCTTCAAATGATGGCTGATGTTTTTGGAAAAGATATTTTAGTGCCAGAGAGTCATCATAGTGCCGCATGGGGAGCTGCCTGGACAGCGTTGGTTGCCATTGAAAAGGTTGAATCTTTTGCGGATATTAAAAAGAATATTCCAATGGGTGAAGTGATTAAGCCGAATAAACAAACGAATGAGTTTTATAAACATATGTATGAGAAATATGAAATGATGGTAAAAGACTTGTCGAAGTATTTTTAATTTTTTCCTACCACGAAAAAGAGCAAGAAATATTGGGGAGTGAAGATATGCTAGAGAATATTTTGGAACAAGTCCAAAACGGAACGTTAAGTGTAGCAGACGCAAAAGAACAATTAGCTACATATGAGAATTTAGGTTTTGCAAAAGTTGATCATCATCGGAAGAAAAGACAAGGTTTCGCGGAAATTATCTTCGGAGAAGGTAAAACGGCTGAACAGATTATTTCTATTTCCGAGGCACTAAGAAGCAAAAACAATCAAGTCTTAATTACTAGAATTTCAAAAGAAAAGGCTGAAATTGTTCTGAAAGCATGTCCTGACTTTATTTATAATGAAACGGCACAAATTCTTTATTGGAAAGATCAAGAAGTGTCCGATAGTAACTTACAAGGGTACATTGCTGTTATTTGCGCAGGAACATCTGACTTACGTGTAGCTGAAGAAGCAGCCGTAACAGCAGAAGTACTAGGAAGCAAGGTACATCGAATTTATGATGTAGGTGTTGCTGGAATTCATCGGTTATTGAATAATTTAGATGAAATTCAACATGCTACAGTCTCAGTTGTAGTTGCTGGAATGGAAGGGGCTCTCCCAAGTGTAGTAGGTGGACTTGTTTCCCATCCGGTTATTGCTGTCCCAACGAGCGTGGGGTATGGTGCGAATTTTAATGGCTTATCGGCTTTACTTACCATGTTAAATTCATGCGCTTCAGGGATAAGTGTTGTCAATATCGATAACGGGTTTGGTGGAGGATACAACGCTGTTTTAATACATCAACTTGCACAAAGAGGGGCAGAAAAGAATGAAGACACTTTATTTTGATTGTATATCTGGTATTAGTGGAGATATGGTTATCGGAGCACTTATCGATGCCGGAGCAGATCCAATGATTCTAGAAGAAGAGTTAAGAAAGCTTCAGATTGAAGAAGAATACCAATTGAAGTGGGAAAAAGTAATAAAAAACGGAATTACTAGTACGAAGTTTGATGTTTTATTAACGGACAAGCACATTCATAACCACCAACACGATCATGCTCCTAAACATACACATGACCACGGCCATGAGCATAGTCACGATCATAAGCACGACCACGCTCATGAGCATAGTCACGATCATAAACACGACCACGCTCATGAGCATGGTCACGATCATAAACACGACCACGCTCATGAGCATGGTCACGATCATAAACATGAGCATAGTCACGAACATGACCACGACCACGATCATGCACATTCTCATCATCATCGTGGCTATCAAGATATTGTGGAGTTAATTGAAGCTGCTGGATTTACTGTCCATGTAAAAGAAACAGCTTTGAAAATTTTTAAGAAAATTGGCGAGGCAGAAGGACGTATCCATGGTATCCCATTAGATCGTGTCCATTTTCATGAAGTAGGTGCAGTTGATTCAATTATTGACATTGTTGGTGCAGCAATATTACTTCATCAACTCGATATATCGGTCATTAAATCATCGTCCATTCCTGTTGGTGCAGGAAGAATTCATATCGATCATGGTATTTATCCAGTACCTGCACCTGCTACATTAGAAATTTTAAAAGAAGTACCAATTGAGCAATCGAATATTAGAGCCGAGCTTACGACTCCAACAGGAGCAGCAATTGTATCGGTACTTGCAGAGGAGTTTTGTACCATACCTTCTATGAAGGTTAAATCAATTGGGTATGGAGCAGGGACAAAGAGCTTCCCTAATCATCCTAATGTGCTCCGTGTTATTATTGGGGAATAAGCTAAAACGAACGTAATAGCGAGAGGAGCAAAAATGATGGGTGCCCAACATCCTCCAAACCATGAACATCTTGATGAACAAATGAT
Source organism: Bacillus cihuensis (assembly GCF_000504145.1). Lineage (NCBI taxonomy): Bacteria > Bacillati > Bacillota > Bacilli > Caryophanales > Bacillaceae > Bacillus > Bacillus cihuensis. Next base: position 312,030 of record NZ_KI632495.1, read on the forward strand.
TAAAATGGAAGTCAATCTTGATGATATTCCAGGAGAATGGCTTGGATATGTGATGGATTTACTTTTCGAATCTGGTGCTAATGATGTATTCTATACCCCAATTTTTATGAAAAAAAATCGACCGGGTATATTACTTCAATTACTCTGTTCATCTAGCAAAATAAACAAAATGAAAGAAATCCTTTTTAAAGAAACAACAACACTTGGTGTGCGCTACTATCCATTAACGGTTCACCGGTTAGAAAGAATGTTTAGTAAAGTAACAACTGAATGGGGAATAGTGACGATCAAAGAGGGAATATATGATGGACAAGTTGTACAACGAGCACCAGAGTATGATGAATGTAAAAACATCGCCCAACTCCATGATGTTCCTTTAAAAAAAGTGTATGAGCAAGTTTGGAAGTCATTTGAAAATGAAAAGTAAGCCTATCCATTTAATATATTCTTATTGAGACATGGAGTTCACACATTTGTTACACTCATAGCTGTATTAGTATATCAGTGAGGTGTAATACAAATGTGTGAATTCTTTTTATTTCTATCTAATTTTACTAGATTAGACTAGCAGCTTTACGTGCAATGCCTGGACTTTCTATTATTCGTCCAGCTGATCAAAAGAAACAGCATGGCAATTAGCTTTGGAAAGCAAGGATACACCTACTGCACTCGTTTTAACTCATCAATGCTTACCGACTTTAAATGTGGATGAGCAGACTGTTTATGAAGGAGTGAAAAGATTTAAAGAAGTTACTATTTTAGAACTGACAATATAATACCAAAAATTTGATACTTTACTGAGTATGTTATAATTCCCCACATTTTAGCCTGTTGTGAACATTTAATATGATGTGTTTACTAGCTACCTGTGAGGGGATTTTTTATGGTGAAAAAGGACAAATCTTTACTTAGTCAGAGGCTCTGTTAAACTTGCCTGTTAATTAAACGAAAGGCGTTCGCTTTCCGCTCCAATCAACATAGTGCCAAAAATCAACAATGAGCTTTAACACAGCCAGTCATAAAGAGTGAAGTAAGATAAGTTTACGGTTTTGAGCACACCGCAACTCATGAAATCAGAATGGAAATGATTATCTTATCTATTTATTTTTCAACTTCAACTTTTATGATAAGCATTTTTTCTATGATTGCTTTTTGTTTTGAGGGCTTATTGCTTCTTGTTTTTGTTTTCTATGATACAAAATTATGTCAATCGCTATAAAAAGTATAAAAAGAAACACGACGATATAGTCGAGAGTATTCCCAACACGAAAGGGACTAATAGCATTGTAAACTGCTGATTTTCGATTAAATCCTTGTATAATATCTAAGCCAAAATTAAGGCCAATTAATAGTACCATTATCAAAATTGAAATGCCTATGATTTTCACTCCAATCACTCTCCTTTACGTATCTTTAGCTAATCCTCTACGTCTATACAAAATTAATTGTATAAATAAAAACTTATTAAGAAACATTACTAATAAAACCCACGGAAGGTAATTACTTATGTATTTCAAACGTAATAAACAGAATAAAAACCAGCAAAATGTTCAAAATCACACAACTGAAGAAAAGATCAGCTCTTCTTTAACTGCCAATCTCGATTGGATTAAGAAAAAAACTGGTGAGAGTTCAGACCTTGTCATTCGCCCAATAAAAGCAGGGGTGAACTTTGATATGAATGCTACTGTTGTTTTTATTGAGGGGATCGTAGAAGGAGCATCTATCAATGATTTCTTAATTAAATCAATTTTAAGTTATCGGAATTGGAAGGAAGTAATTGCTTCTGAACAGATTTTCGACATAATTTCTGAACAGGTGATTTCACTTGGGTCTACGAAAAAAATATGTGAATGGAACGATTTATTTTTGTCATTAATGGCAGGTGAATCCATTATTCTTGTAGATGGAGTAGTGGGAGCTTTGAGTGCGAGTACGACAGGCGGCGAGAAACGTTCTGTGTCAGAACCAACTGCTGAGAATGTCGTTCGTGGTCCTCAACAAGCTTTTACAGAATCACTTAGAACAAATACTGGTTTGGTTCGACGTATCATAAAGAATCCGGATTTGTGGCTCGAGTCTTTAAAGATTGGAAAAATGACCAATACTGATGTAGCCATCATGTTTATAAAAGGCACTGCTAATGAAAAAGTTGTTGAAGAAGTACGTAGCCGTTTACAGAGAATTGACATTGACAGCATTCTCGAATCTGGCTATATTGAGCAACTTGTTGAAGATCAGACGTTAACTACATTTCCAACCCTGTACCATACGCAAAGACCTGATGCAGTTGCTGGCAATCTTCTTGAAGGAAGAATAGCGATCTTTGTGGATGGAACTCCTTATGTGTTGCTGGCTCCCGCTGTCTTTATTCAATTTTTCCAGAGTACCGAAGACTACTATACACGTTTCGATATAGCTACATCTATCCGTTTATTAAGAGTAATTATATTTATTATTTCGATCCTTGGTCCTGCCATCTATATCGCGGCGACAACTTTTCATCAGGAAATGATTCCAACACAACTGTTAGTGATCATCGCCGCACAGCGCGAATCCGTTCCTTTTCCTACACTGATTGAAGCATTTATTATGGAGGTTGTGTTTGAAATTTTACGAGAAGCGGGGATTCGTCTTCCTAAAGTTGTAGGCTCTACAGTGTCGATTGTAGGAGCTTTGGTCATTGGACAAGCAGCTGTTCAAGCTGGGATAGTTTCGCCAGTTATGGTAATTGTCGTAGCGATAACAGCGATGGCCAATTTTGCAACCCCTGCCTTTTCCATCGCTATTTCTGCTCGATTGATCCGGTTTTTATTTATGTTTGTTGCTGCTGTATTTGGCTTCTACGGAATTGTCCTTGGAATTATTATGCTGATTGTTCACTTATGTAGTTTACGTTCGTTTGGCACTCCTTACATGACACCACTAGCACCTTTTATTCCGGCTAACATAGGGGATTCAATCGTTCGTCAACCATTATGGGCGATCAATAAAAGGCCAAAATTAATCAGTAAAGAAAATGAGACAAGGGAAGGGCATGGCCTAAAACCTCAACCTGATGATGAACGAGGCATGAAAAATAGTACCCTAAAAAAAGGTGACCAAAATGAAGTGTAAAACGTTCTTTTTATCCTTGATGATTTCAAGTATTCTATTTATTACTGGTTGTTGGAGTCAAAAAGAGTTAAATGATTTAGCTATTGTCTCGGCATTCGCAATTGATAAAAATGAAAGTGAGAAGAATAAGGGACGATACGAAGTAACTCTTCAAGTGATTAATCCAGGAAATGTGGCGGGTAGTTTACAGGGAGGAGGCGGGCAAACCCCTCCTATTTCCACTTATACTTCTACTGCGAATACTATTCTGATAGCTAGCCGAGAGTTATCAAAGAAGGTATCACGTAAGCGTTATTATGCCCATACTAACTTGGTGGTTATTAGTGAAAAGCTTGCAAGAGAAGAAGGTATCACAAGAGTTCTAGACGCCATTGAACGAAGTCCGGAATTTCGAACAACAGCACAAATTGTCATTGCTCATAATGCAAAAGCAGCTGATATTGTTAAAATTTTGACTCCCATAGACAAAATATCTTCTAATGATGTAATTAAAACAATAAAGTTTACTGAAGATATATGGGGAGAAGTTGTAAAAGTTAATCTTCAAGATGTAATCAGGGCCCTTGTAACACCGGGGAAGGAACCAGTCATTACTGGATTTCGAATATTAGGAAGTAAAGACAAAGGAAGCAAATTGGAAAATATTCAAGATACGAAACCCTCAGGTAATATTGATGCTAACGGTATTGCTATTTTTAAAGAAGGGAAATTAATTGGTTGGTTTCATAATAAAACATCACGGGGAGTATCGTGGATTTTGAATAAAATCAAAACAACAGCAGTCGCTGTAGATTGGGAAGAAGAAAAGGAAGCGATTGTTTATAATGTAATCCGTCAAAAAACGAAGGTGAAGGCGGATATGGAAAAAGGAAGTCCAGTCATTTCCATACATACTGAAGTGGAAGGGGATATCGGTGAAGTAAATACGTCTATTAAGCTATCTGACCGTGATACATTATTCAAGATTGAAAAATCATTTGAAAAGGAAATTAAAGAAGAGATCAAACAAGCTGTTAAACAAGCGAAGAAAAATCAATCAGATATTTTTGGTTTTGGTGAAAAAGTATACAGGGCTAATCCAACTGAATGGAAGAATCTTGAACAGGATTGGAATGAAGTTCATTTTCCAAAGGCGAAAATCCGAGTATCAGTCGAAGCTTTTGTTCGTCGTACAGGTCTTACTAAGGAATCCTATATTTCTGACCTTGAGAATAAATAAGAAGGACGTGACAAACTAGTGGAAAAAGCGAAAATCAGCATAACCCAATTGTTTGTCCTCATTTTATTGTTTGAACAGGGCGACTCCATGTTGCTTCCTCTTGCTATGGAGGTGAAGCAAGACTCATGGATTTCTATACTGTTATCAACTATCGGGGGAGTTTTACTATTTCTAGTTTATTATCGATTATATCGATACTTTCCCAATGTCCTGCCAACCGATTATTTTCAAAAAATAGTAGGAAAAGTTTTGGGAAAGGGTCTTGCCTTTTTATACATCCTCTATTTTGTTTATTTTTCGGCACGTTTATTAAGAAGTTTCGGTGAAATACTAGGGATTTTTGTTTACCCGTTTACTCCGTTAATTTTCATTAATATTTTCATGGTCATTGTCGTTGTTTATACAGTACGGAAAGGGATTGAGGTATTATCAAGAACAGCGGAATTGCTATTCATTGTCTTGCTGTTTCTTTCAGTGACTGGACTCATACTCGTTAGCAGTTCTGGTTTAATAAATATCCACAATCTAACACCTGTCCTTGAAAATGGCATTTCTCCTATATTAAAAAATGTATTTACAGAAACATTGTATATCCCTTTTGGGGAATTGATTGTTTTTACAATGATTTTCCCTTACTTAAACAGCTCAAAAAAAGTGAAATCTATTGGTGTAGTTAGTGTTATTTTAAGCGGTATGAACCTAGCTTTTGGCGCTGCATTAAATATTGGTGTTCTTGGTACTCATCTTGCTTCTCGGTATCAGTTCCCATTACTAACGACGATGCAATCGATCCAGATCCTTCAATTTTTGGAGCGTCTTGATGTGTACTTTCTTATTGCTTTAATCATAGGCTGTTTCTTTAAAATTGCGCTATTTTTTTATGCTGCTGTTATTGGAATATCTGACTTATTTAAAATAAGAGAACCTTCCCAGGTGAGCTATCCCCTCGGTTTTGTCGTATTATTTTTGTCGATCCAGATGGCGAGCACCTATTCAGAACAATTACAAGAAGAACTAAAAATTCTTCCTCTAGCTATCCAGCTTCCTTTTCAAGTGATTATTCCTATTTTGCTGTTAATTATTGCGTTTTTTAAGAATAAAAAGAATCATTAACATGTCCCTTGTTGAAGGAAAGCAGCTTGTAAATTGCTTGACTAATACATACGAAAATTCCCATACGAACTATAGATTTTGAATGGCCAATCATGGGAAATTAGATAAACACTGAAAAGTATTGGGAGGTAAAGTAGGATTTAAGAGGCAATGGTCAGGACAGTGGGTAGTATAACATATCTCTTGATAGAATTACCTAAGAAAAATTATTGAAACTAAAATGTTTATCTCCTTGCTCGCTATTATTTTAGCAGTTTTTTCGTATAGTTTTTTATTGCTATGATGGTATGGATAAATAAATTTGCTTTTTTACCAACAATTAGTGGGTAAGCATGGTATTATAAAGACACTTATTAAATCATTTTAATAAGTGTCTTTATTAAGTTGAAGAACTTTAAGAAAGAATGATATGTACTATCACTTGCAATATAAAAATTTTATTAGGAGCTGAATATCATAAAAACAGAAAAAGAAAAAATGTTGAACGGTGAATTGTATAATGCTGCAGACACTGAATTAATTAGAGAGCGATTGGATGCTCGAAGGCTAACTAGATTATACAATCAAACCATAGAAACAGAGGCAAGCGAGCGTACGGAAATATTAAAGGAACTTCTTGGTTCAACTGGTGATCATTTAATCATTGAACCAAATTTCAAATGTGATTATGGGTATAATATCCATGTTGGCGAAAACTTTTATGCGAACTTTGATTGTGTGATATTAGATGTTTGTGAAGTTCGAATAGGGGATAACTGTTTCATTGCTCCAGGCGTTCATATTTATACGGCTGCACATCCATTAAATCCACATGAACGAATTGCAGGACCAGAATTCGGTAAAGCTGTTACGATTGGTAATAACGTTTGGATTGGTGGTAGAGCTATTATCAATCCAGGTATTCGTGTTGGAAATAATGTGGTTATTGCATCAGGTGCCGTCGTAACGAAAGATGTACCTGATAATGTAGTAGTAGGTGGGAATCCCGCAAAAATTATTAAACAAATTGAAGCTTAATATGTTACAAGATATAAATCATTAATTTCTAGCAAATTCACAGTAGTAGCACAAATAACTCATTTAATAAGCTGGTGAACATAATGGATGAACGATTTGCACCAAAATCAATGAAAAAGGTCATTCTTCGTGTAATACGGACAACGCTGTTACAGCTTGGTAGTGCTACAAAAGTAGAACTTAGCAAGCTGTTAGGAATTAGCTTTCCCACAGTCAGCAAGATAATTGCTCAAATGGAACGAGATGGTGAGGTTTATGAAATCGGATTAGATCACTCTAGTGGAGGAAGAAGAGCAAAACGATATGAATTTAATCCAGAGCATATGCTAGGTCTGGCTGTTTTTTTAGAGGAAAATGAAACAGTTTACGCAGTTTTTAATTGTGTTGGGGAAGTAAAAGAACACGGAACTAGAGCAAGCGTATTCCAAGGTGCTTTCAATTCGTTGACAGAGTTATTACAGAATATCCTATTAGAATTTCCGAAAATCAGTTCAATTGCGATTGGTGTACCTGGTGCTGTCAATAACGGAAGAATCTTTCATATCCCTAATTATCAAAGTTTCCATGACTTTGAATTGAAAACATACTTTGAGGATCTGTTTTCGATACCTGTAGTTGTAGAAAATGACATGAATGCTGCAGTTCTAGGGTTTCAAAAAAGGAGTGGGGGAGAGGATAAACAATCGCTTGTATATTTGTATTCTGGGAAAAATGGCCCAGGAGCTGGGATTCTTATTAATGGTGACGTTGTACGTGGTAGTACATTTTTTACTGGTGAAATTTCGTTCATGCCATTGTATGATAACCAGAATTTCCATCAAGCTATGTACCAGGGAAACAAGAAGAATACAGAGAACCCCACAATTCATGAGAAACATGAGATTCAAGCTATTAGTCGCTTAATAGCTTCTCTTGTAGCCATTATTAATCCTCATACAGTCATTTTTTCAAAAGAGGAAATGAATCAGACAGTACTAAATCGAATTGCGATAGAAAGTGCTAAGTATGTACCTAAAGAACATCTTCCTGAGTTTATTATGAGTGATTGGAAACAAGACTATCTTCATGGATTGCAGCGACTTGCTATTGAACGGATGATTACTGGTATTCGGATAGTTGATGAATTAGAGTGAGCAAAAAACACAAAGTTTAAACTATACAATGATTAAATGAAAAATAAAGGGGTGGGACTTATTATAGCTACTATATTTTTAGTAATCATATATATGGCGTTTATTAGCTTAGGTTTGCCAGATTCTATGTTAGGCGTTGCATGGCCGGTGATGCAATCAGATTTTGGGCAACCACTTGAAATTGCAGGCTTGCTTTTCATGGTAATTGCAGGCGGTACAATTATTTCAAGTTTAGCAAGCGGACCTGTTATTAAGCGGATGGGAACAGGTTATGTTACTTTAATTAGTGTATTTATGACTGCCATTGCACTATTAGGGTTTTCTTTTTCACCATCGCTCATATGGCTTTTTATATGCGCTGTTCCACTCGGCTTAGGTGCGGGGGCAGTCGATGCAGGATTAAACAACTATGTTGCTACACACTATAAAGCACATCATATGAGTTGGTTACATTGTTTCTGGGGAGTTGGCACTTCTCTTGGACCGATTATAATGTCTCAGTTTATCACCACTCAAAATTCTTGGCGACATGGATATGTTGCCATTGCAGTTATTCAGTTTGCGTTGGTTTTACTCCTCTTTTTTACTCTTCCATTATGGAAACGAGTAGCAAAAAGAAGTCATGGTGATTTTAGTGAAGAACATGATAACAAAAGAATTGTTTCTCCTGATGAAACTACGTTGAAGAATGTGAAACCTTTACAAATTAAAGGTGTAAAGTTTGCGCTCGTTTCTTTTTTATTTTATTCCGCTGTGGAAGCAACCATTGGGTTGTGGGGAAGTAGCTTTCTTGTAAATGTTAAGGGCATATCAGTAGCAGTGGCAGCTCAATGGGTTTCCTTATACTACGCTGGGATCACAGCAGGAAGATTAATTACAGGATTTATTACCTTGAAGGTGAGTAACCGTATTCTTATTCGTACAGGACAGATTATAGCATTAATTGGAGCTACTTTTCTTTTAATGCCCTTGCCAACTAACTTTTCACTTGTAGGGTTTATTTTGATTGGCTTAGGATTGGCACCGATTTTTCCATGTATGTTACATGAAACACCTGCCCGTTTTGGAAAAGAACATTCTCAGTCTATTATGGGCTATCAAATGGCAATTGCCTATACAGGGAGTACTTTTTTGCCACCTATTCTTGGAATGATTGTTTCGTATTCCACAATGGAAATTTTCCCATTTTTTATTGTCGTGTACATAATCACTATGCTTCTTGGATCAGAAAAAGTAAATGCCCTTATGAAATTACGACTGTATGATAAAAATGTTAATGCTTGATTATATGAATACTAGTCTATGTATGAATGACTTATAATCTATTAAGTCGTCATTATTCTCATAACTAGTGATGGTTTATTCATTGGACAACACAAGAAATTTCACCTAGGCTTCAACAGTAAACGAAACCTATTTTTATAGAAAAGCAATAGTGGCTACACGCTTGAATAGTTGAAAATCCTTTTTATACTGCAGATTTTATGGTACCTAGAAAACAGTATTGTGGAAATATGTTATTATCACCTTTCTTACATGGGCATAATGCAGTCAATAACTTTGTTTTTTGGTATAATCATTTAGTAGTTATATTTGCGAAAGAATAATGGAATGCTCTAAGGTATAAACAATCAATATTATCTGAACTTGTAGGAATGGAGAGAAGCAAATGATTAAAAAAGTTGGTCAAATTATGTTATATGTAAATAACCAAGATGATGCATTAAAATTTTGGACAGAAAAAGTAGGGTTTAGTAAAATTTCTGAAGAAGACAATGGCCAAGGACTGAGATGGATTGAAATTGCTCCAACAAAAGAAGCTGAAACGAGTTTCGTTCTCCATAACAAGGAATTCATTGCTAAAATGCAGCCGGAATTAAATCTACAAACACCATCAATAATGTTTTATTCGGAAAACCTGGATACATTATATAAAGACTTTTCCGATAATAATATCAAAGTCGGAGAAATTGTAAGTATGCCTTCTGGTAGAGTTTTTAACTTTGCTGATAATGAAGAAAATTACTTTGCGATTATGGAAAAAAAGTGAACATAAAAAACTAACACCTCTAAAATACTAATTTTAGAGGTGTTAGTGTGGAACAACATTAAAACTTTATTAATACCGTCCTTAATTGGACGGTTCTTTGTATTAATATAATATAACTTTGTTACTGTCTTTTTTATTGAAAACGTGATAAAAGGATGTAAACTATAACTGATTCTTTTGGCATTCTGATTATAGGAAATTTTAGCGATGTGGCAAAGTGATAACGAGATTGATAAACGATAAATAAGAACAAAAATCAACTTGATCTAAGACTTACCATTTTTGAAAGGAGAAATTATGAAAGCCCAAAAAACTACGTTTAAATCGATTGATGAATACATTGTGCAATTTCCTCTAGAGGTCCAGGAAATATTAAAAAAATTAAGAGAAGTAATAAAAGAGACTGCACCGGATGCAGAAGAAAAAATTAGTTATCAAATGCCTACATTTGTATTACATAAAAATCTCGTGCATTTCGCAGCCTATAAAAATCACATCGGGTTTTATCCAACTTCTAGTGGAATTGCTGCTTTTCAACATGAATTATCCGAATATAAAGGAGCAAAAGGGTCTGTACAGTTTCAGATTGACAAACCGTTGCCTTATGAACTAATTAAAAAGATCGTTAAATTTAGAATTGCTGAGAATATAAAGCAAGCAGAAGACAAATTGAAAAAGAAGAAATAATTTTAAAAATTCCGGTTGGGATAATTGAAATGTATAAATAAAATAAACGGGTACTGAATCTAATAGAGAATTTCCTTTTAAGAATATTAAATTTGCGTTCAGATAATAGCTTACTTTTAGTTAAGGCTGTTTTCACATACTTTGTTGCTTTTTAATCATTTTTACACTAATATCCCGGGTTGATTTCCGTTGCAGGTACTCGCTTTCCGCGGGCGGTCTCAGAAGCCTCCTCAGTGCTTTGCACTTGCGGGGTCTCCCTCAACACGCTTTTCCCGCAGGAGTCTCGCACCTTCCACTACAATCAACATCTGTTCGAATTGGTTTCTTGCTAAAAACAACAATCTTTACGAAAAGAGCCTTAGTTAAAAAAGCAATGTCGAAATAATATCTGTAGTTAGGATTAAATTAAGGGGAGTTTAACAAGTAATAAATGTCAGTCATAGATAGTCAAAATGCCGCTATATTTCTTGTTATCAGAGAAAGAAACTTTTGTGGTATTTGATTCGGCTTTTTTAGTTTACTTAGATTATGTAATAAAATATATTTTAAATTATTTGACAATTAACTTAATAATGGTACTATAGATGAAAATAAACTAAATATTAACATATACCACTAGGGGTGCTTTACTGGTAAAGAACAATATTACCGAAAAAGCTGAGATTAAAGTATTGCTTTAAGACCCTTAGAACTTGATCTGGTTTATACCAGCGTAGGGAAGTGGTGGCGTCGAAAATAGGTTTGTGTATTTTATTAAGACTAGCCACTTTCTTTATGAATGTAGAGAAAGTGGCTTTTTTATTTTGTTTAACACTTTGATACAGATAACGATTAGGGGGGATTTGCCCGTAACTGACTTTGTATTGTTAGTATGTAGCATAATTTGGTCCAGTTTTTTATGAAAATATTAGTTAGTCGAGGCTCAGTATTTTGTATATTTGTAAGAAAGAGAATGATGAAACAACCCTTTATCCTATGTGGTCGACGTTAGTAGATGCTGTACATGATTTTGTTTTCAATTTAACTTAATAGTTCACGAAAATTGGATTTTCTGTTAAGGAGTTTTCTTATGAGTGTACCTGAATTGCATATTATTTCTACTGGTAAGCAGCAAATTACAAAGTTCGTTGAGATTGCATCTGAAATTCATGAGTATATTGATTTCATCCATCTTAGAGAAAAGCATATGAGTGCAGCACAACTCTATCAAGCTGTAACTTTGTTATGTGAAAAGAATATACCGCTCTCTAAAATCATTGTGAATGACAGAGTAGATGTAGCATGGAGCCAGCAAGCTTATGGTGTCCAGTTAGCGTTTCATAGTTTAGATGTCAGCGTTGTAAAAAAAGCATTCCCAGGAATTCGAGTGGGGCGTTCTATTCATTCCTTTGATGAAGCACAAACTGTTTTTGAAAAAGGAGCAGACTACGCAATTTATGGACACGTTTTTCCTACCAATTCCAAATCAGGTTTACCACCTAAAGGTGTAGAAGAACTTAAAGAGATCACGATGAGTATGAAACTACCAATTATTGCAATTGGCGGGATTACACCTTCCAATAGTGAACTATTAATTAATGCTGGAGCAAAAGGGATAGCTGTAATGTCTGGTGTATTGGATGCAAAAAGTCCAGTTCAGGCTGTTAAAGAATATTGCAGGTCGTTAGGGAAGGGGAGATAAGATGTGAGATCCATATACGATGCAATTGTTGTAGGTGGTGGCGTTATTGGGGGATCTATTGCTTATCATTTAGCTAAAAGAGGTAAACAAGTTCTTCTGTTAGAAAAAGATCGACTTGCCTGTCAGGCATCTAGTGCAGCTGCAGGAATGTTAGGGGCACAAGCGGAGCTAAGCGCAAGTAACCCTCTTTTACCATTAGCAAAAAAGAGCAGGGAGATGTTTCCAACGCTTTCAGCTGAATTAAAAGAATTCTCAGGGATCGATATTGAATTCATAAACAAGGGATTGTTAAAGGTAGCACTTACAAACGAGCAAGAAACAGAGTTAAAGAACTTGATAAATAGCCAAAGTTGGACAGGAGAGGAAGAGTGGCTTTCGACCACTGAAATTAAAAAAATAGAGCCACTCATATCTGATGATATTAGAGGTGCTATGTATATTCCTCGAGATGGTCAAGTCTCGCCATATCATCTTTCAATAGCATTTGCAAAATCAGCTGCTATGCTTGGGGCAGAAATTAAGGAATTCATCCAAGTGAGAGATTTATTGTTCGAGGATAACCGAGTAAAAGGAGTTTACACGAATGAAGGGGAATTTTTTAGTGAAAATGTCATTGTAGCAAGTGGAACATGGAGCAAATTTCTACTTGAGAAGGTTGGGGTCAAAATTGATACATATCCAATAAAAGGGGAATGTTTCTCGATTATGACACATCGTCCATTGCTTGAAAAAACGATTTTTTCTCATGGATGCTATCTAGTACCTAAAATTGGCGGGAGAATAATCGTTGGTGCAACAGAGAAGCCACATACGTTCGACCAAAGAGTAAGCATCGATGGTATTTCAGCATTAATGGAAAAAGCAAAGCGTTTACTCCCGGCTATTAAAGACACAGAGTTCGAACGAGCATGGGCTGGGCTCCGCCCCCAAACTGGGGATGGTCTTCCTTATATAGACGAACATCCAGAATTTCATGGACTATTTATTGCAACGGGTCACTATCGAAATGGAATACTCCTATCTCCGATTACGGGCCAAATTGTTGCAGATTTAGTAGAAAGAAACGCTTCATCTGAATGCACTGCATTTCGAGTGGATCGTACTTATCAAATAAATTATTAGGGGTGTATGTATTGGAAATAGTTATTAATGGTGAAAAATTAGAAATTCCTATTGATGTGGCAACTGTTTCAGAGCTTTTGCAACATTATGGCTTAAATCAAAAAGTCGTGATTGTAGAATTAAACAATGAAATATTAGAAAAAGGAAATCACCAAGAAACACTTTTGTCAAACGGAGACAGAGTGGAAATGGTACATTTTGTAGGAGGCGGATGATATGTTGAGAATAGGACCTTTTGAATTTTCTTCAAGATTATTATTAGGAACTGGGAAGTATCCAAATTTCGATGTTCAAAAGAAAGCAGTAGATGTTTCGGAAGCGGAAATTTTAACGTTTGCTGTTCGGAGAATGAATATTTTCGAAGCAAGCCAACCGAATTTTTTAGAAAACCTCGATCTTAAAAAATATACATTACTTCCAAATACAGCAGGCGCCAAAACAGCAAAAGAGGCGGTTCGGATTGCAAAACTGGCTAAAGCATCAGGACTTTGTGACATGATAAAAGTAGAACTGATTGGTTGTCAAAAAACATTATTACCTGACCCAATTGAAACAATAAAGGCATCAGAAGAGTTGGTAAAAGAAGGATTTATTGTTTTACCATATACTTCAGATGATGTTGTCCTAGCGAAACATTTAGAAGATTTAGGCTGTCACGCGATTATGCCCGGAGCTTCGCCAATTGGGTCTGGACAAGGAATAATGAATCCTCTTAACCTACGATTTATTATTGAACAGACCACAGTTCCTGTTATTATCGATGCTGGAATCGGCACTCCTTCAGATGCTGCAATTGCCATGGAATTGGGGGCAGATGGAGTTCTTCTAAACACAGCTGTATCTGGGGCCAAAGATCCAATCAAAATGGCAGAGGCAATGAAGCTTGCGATTAAAGCTGGCCGACTTGGGTTCGAAGCAGGAAGAATCGCGAGAAAAGAATATGGTCAAGCAAGCAGTCCGGTTGAAGGAATGAGCATTGGATGAGTGAACGCTATTCACGTCAAGAATTATTTACGCCCATTGGAGTAAAGGGACAAGAGAGAATTCGTAATAAACATGTACTGATAATTGGTGCTGGAGCTTTAGGAACTGGAAGCGCAGAGAACTTAGTTCGGGCAGGAATCGGATCGTTAACGATTGTCGACAGAGATTATGTGGAGTGGAGTAATTTACAAAGACAGCAGCTTTTTTGTGAAAACGATGCCAAAAAACGACTACCAAAAGCAATCGCTGCAAAGAACCGATTAAAATTATTGAATTCGGATGTAAACATTACATCGATTATAGCGGATGTATCAGTTGAAGAATTAGAGCAACTCATTGACGGTGTAGATTTAATTATGGATGCTACCGATAATTTTGAAACAAGAATGATTATTAATGATATTTCACAAAAACACAATATACCTTGGATTTATGGTGCTTGCGTAGGAAGCTATGGAATCAGTTATACGATTATACCGGGGATAACACCTTGCTTACATTGTTTAATGGAGGACATCCCTTTGGGTGGCTTAACTTGTGATACGGCTGGAATTATAAGTCCTGTTGTGCAAACCGTTGTTGCTTATCAAACAGTAGAAGCGTTAAAAATCCTTGTGGAAGATTATGAAGCTCTAAGAAACAAAATTGTTTCATTTGATCTTTGGAAAAACGAACATTCAGCTATTCGTGTAGCGCATGTAAAAAAAGATTCCTGTCTATCATGCGGAACACACAGAACTTATCCATATTTATCATATCAAAATCGAACGAAAACAGCTGTATTTTGTGGTAGAGATTCCGTGCAGATTCGCCCGGCGATAAAGACTAATAGAGACCTAGCACAACTTGAAAAAATCCTACTTGCACAAAAAGGTGAGATTGAAAGAAACCCATATTTACTTTCCTTCACTATTGGTTCTCATCGATTAGTTGTTTTTAAAGATGGTCGTGCTATGATTCATGGAACAAATGATATTTCTGTAGCAAAATCATTGTATCATCGTTATTTAAGTTGATTTTTGATGAATTTTTATATAATTTCCTAGTAATGATAAGGTATAGAGAAGAATTCAGCGATTATCACATAAGCAGAATGACTAATAAGTCATAGGTTGTACAATTCCTTCGATAAGCAACCATATAGTTGCTCATAATTGATGTCAGCGGAGAATTTAGATGGATTACGCTAGTCTCTCCCGAGGAGCATGATGGTATTGAGCTTTTGCTCGAACCCAATAGTCATACAGCAGCCAAAGAGTACCAAAATAAGCTATTTGAAGAAGGCATACCTGTAACAATGTTTGGTGTTGAAGATGTTCGCAAAGAGTGCGATAGGTTATTGAATCACAGCGTGAAGTTTACTATAGAGCCGACAGAAATGGGCGAAGTCACAATAGCTGTCTTCGACGATACATGCGGAAACCTTATTCAAATAATACAGAAGTAACTTTATTTATAACCCTGTCCTAATTTTAGGACGGGGTTTAACGTGTTTAATGTTTAAATATAAATAATATTGTGAATTCTACACTTAAACTAATGGGTGCTTCAGCATGATAAGCATGTTGCTACGGCACCTTTTCTTATTCTTATTCGACAAACGAAGCAGTTTACTTGGATAAGATTATGATAAAATTGAAAAGTATAGAAGACGAAAAAAATATTACAATTAAGTGGGTATTAAATTAAGGAAGGAAGTACAAAACTATGGATTTCGAAACAGTTATGCGAGAGCTTGAAGTCTTGGGCAAGGAACGAATGAAAAAAATGTACATATCCAATGGTGCACACGAGCCGCTTTTTGGCGTGGCTACAGGTGCTATGAAACCAATCGCAAAGAAAATAAAAATAAATCAACGTTTAGCTGAGGAGCTTTATGCTACTGGTAACTATGATGCAATGTATTTTGCAGGCATTATTGCAGACCCAAAAGCAATGACAGAGTCGGATTTTGATCGCTGGATGGATGCAGCATATTTTTATATGCTGTCCGATTATGTGGTAGCAGTAACATTATCTGAGTCAGATATTGCACAAGACGTTGCCGATAAATGGATTGCAAGCGGTCAGGAGCTGAGAATGTCAGCGGGATGGAGCTGTTACTGTTGGCTTTTAGGGAATCGCCCAGACAATGAATTTTCTGAAAGCAAGATTTCCAATATGCTCGATATTGTAAAAAATGCGATTCATGATTCGCCAGAACGAACGAAATCTGCTATGAATAATTTTCTATACACAGTGGGGATTTCATATTTACCACTAAATGAAAAGGCAATTGAGACCGCAACGGAAGTAGGTACAGTAGAAGTCAAGCGGGAAAAGAAAAAGAGCAGTTACCTAAACGCTAACGAAAGTATTCAAAAAGAAATTGATAAAGGAAAGCTAGGTTTCAAACGCAAATATGTAAGATGTTAAAATTTAGCTTTGCATAGAGGTGTTGATCCAAGAAGGATTGACGCTCTTTTTGTTGAAGTTACTGAACTAACGAAGTAGTTTGGTTGAAGAATGATTTTTGATTCTAGTTACCGAATTATATAAATTACCAATCAAGATCCAGATGTGGTGCGAGGGGTCATCTCAGTCACAAACTACTAAGGTAAAAAAATTGCTAAAATGAAAGAAGTGAAGGTTTTGATTAAATATAAATGTCTCCATCATGTAAGTCTTTCTGTGACAGATTTGGAAAGAGCAAAAGAATTCTATGGTAAAATTTTATGTTTAAAAGAAATACAGCGTCCTGATTTTGATTTTCCAGGTGCTTGGTATGAAATAGAGGGACATCAACTTCACTTGATAGTTGATCCCTCTTCACAGACGATTCGTAAGGATAAAAGCTTATCTAGCAGAGAAGGTCACTTTGCCCTTCGAGTCGAGAACTACTATGACACTCTTAAATGGTTAAAACAGAATGAAGTTGAAATCCTTGAAAAACCAAATGGAAAAAGTGGATTCGCACAAATTTTCTGTGCTGACCCAGATGGTAATTTGATTGAACTAAATGTTTATCAAAAAGATCTAAAAGTAGGTAAGATAAATAAGGATGCTATTCCTGGCACTTTTCTTATTGAATGAACTGGAGCTTTTCATTACTAGATCGTTCTTTCCAAAAAAAAATTCATTGATTAATCTTCAAGAATCGGGTGTGTTTGTTGAAGAAACCAATGATTATTTATGATGGTGAAAATTTTGATGTTGTAGTAGTAAATGAGGTCATATTTTGTACAAAAAGGATAGATGTAAGCAGGTTTTATCCCTGTTCATTTATCCTTTTCCATTTACCCTATATAATATGCGACCTTATAATTATAAGGTTCTGTAATTATCTTCTTGACTTTTAATGAAAAATGAGAACGAGGTAATGTGAGTTTGGATAAAAACTTTATTTTCATCTTATAAGAGTGAATCCTATCTAGGATGAACAATACCAACTTTCTTTAAAATCGAGCATTAGAGGCAAAAAATGATTTATAATAAGATAAAGTTCTTTTCTCTTCTAAATAGCTGCAATACTTGGATAGCTGGTCTATAGCGGAGAATATTAATATAAAATATGTAAAATAGAATACAATAACATACTGTAAACTATCAAAGGGGTTCAACATGGGAAAATTAGAAGAAATATACCCGATTGCAATTGAGCAAACGAAACAAAAAATTGTACAAGATATGGATCGCTATTTAGAGGTACAAGAAATGCTTCCTGCTTGTGAGACATACATAACAGACAGATTATCCTATATCGAACAAATCTGGATAAATGTTTGGTTGAATAAAGCTTCAAATGATGTGCCAAGAAAAGAAAAGAAAGCATTTTTGAAAGCTAAGGGTTATGACACCGAAGGAGTAGCGCATAAGTTAATCAATAATATGTTTCGTAATGAGTTGCGAAACATTCAACCATTCGAGGCAATCCCTTGGATAAAACAATCTTTTTCTCAAAATCAGCAAGACTGGGAGCTGAGATATAGAAAAGCAAGGGAAACGTACTTCAAAAGACTGGAAGAACAAAGACAGGCTGAAGAGCGGTGGAAAGTAAGAGTCAAACTTCAAGAAACAGTTCGTGAATTTTTTGAAGAAAATACACTGATTTTATATTTGCATGTTCGTCATTATATAGCTGGAGTTTTAGCAGATGATCTTCAAAATAAACCGAAGTACCACTATACCGAGCCTTATCTGCTTGAAGAACGGTTGGTGGAGCAAGGATCGTTTGACAGCACAGAGTATATCATGGTAACGGATTTTTTTGAAGAACTGACAGGTGATATTCATTCTCTATATATTTGGGGACGAAGTGAATTTGAATATGAAACATATTACTATCGCTACGAAAAAATGGTTTTGGAATTTATTACGGACATCGCACCTAAACTAGCAATGGAACACTTACCAAACAAGTTACTTCAGGATTTCTCAAAAACTTATGGCGAAGAATTGACTGTAGTAGCTCTTAAAGGATTGCTGCGTGATGAATGGACTGATTTATCTGAAGCCTGTTTTGATGAGCTTCAAGAAGAATATTTGGCTGATCTACTAAAACTTAGTGATATTCCTTTTGATAAAGTATTGCATCAAGAAATCTTTGAAAAGGATGAGGC
This sequence comes from Bacillus cihuensis, assembly GCF_000504145.1. Taxonomy (NCBI): domain Bacteria; kingdom Bacillati; phylum Bacillota; class Bacilli; order Caryophanales; family Bacillaceae; genus Bacillus; species Bacillus cihuensis. The sequence continues at coordinate 330,751 of NZ_KI632495.1, forward strand.
TGAACGGGAGCGAAAAATAGCCGAAGAATTGGCGGAACAAGCACGAAGGAAAGAAGAAGAGAAAAGGATTATTGATGATATTTTTGGTATGGCTTTTACTCCAACATTAGGACAAAGTAAAAGATATGTATTACATATTGGTGAGACAAATACAGGGAAAACTCACCAGGCGCTGCAAAAAATGAAAAAAGCAAAAAGTGGTCTGTATCTTGCCCCGCTCAGACTTCTCGCACTTGAAGTGTATGAAAAGCTAAATATAGAAGGCGTTCTTTGCTCATTAAAGACAGGTGAGGAAGAAAAATTAGTGGAAGGCGCAAACCATATCTCCTCAACGGTCGAAATGTTCCATGAGAAGGACTATTATGAGGTAGTCGTCATTGATGAAGCACAAATGATCGCAGATAAAGACCGTGGTTTCTCTTGGTATCGAGCCATTACGAAGGCGAATGCAAAAGAGGTCCACGTAATCGGGAGTAAGAATATCAAAATGATGCTTCTTGATCTTTTAGAAGAAGCCGATATTGAATTACACGAATATAGCCGAGAAATCCCCTTGGAAGTAGAATCGAGAGAGTTTAGTTTGAAAAATACGGAAAAAGGGGATGCCCTAGTTTGCTTTTCTAGAAGGCAAGTACTTGAAACAGCGTCCAGGCTACAACGAAGTGGACATAAAGTTAGTATGATATATGGAAGTATGCCGCCAGAAACTAGGAAAAAACAAATTGATCTGTTTAATAAAGGGAAAACATCCGTTGTTGTTGCGACAGATGCAATCGGAATGGGGCTAAACTTACCGATCCGCCGCATAGTATTTCTAGAGAATGAAAAATTTGATGGGATTAGAAGAAGAAGATTGACTTCCCAAGAAGTAAAACAAATTGCAGGGAGAGCGGGAAGAAAAGGTATTTATAATACAGGAAAAGTGGCATTTACGTCTGACATAAAAATCATGAAAAGTCTGCTAGAACAAATAGATGATCCAATACAGACTTTTGCGATAGCGCCAACCACTCCAGTATTTGAACGCTTTCAGAAATATTACCGGCATATGGGCACATTTTTTGAAATGTGGCAGAAATTTGACCCGCCAAAAGGAACGCAAAAAGCATCTCTTTCAGAGGAGCGAGAACTTTATGAGCTGATTTGCGATACCGAAATCGAAGTTCGTTTTTCTTTAATGGATTTATACGGATTTCTCCACCTACCATTTTCAACAAAAGAATCAGCACTCGTTCGTCAGTGGCTAGACACAGTAAAAGCAATTGCAGAAGAAAGGGAACTTCCCGAACCGGTCATTAAAACGAGAAATCTAGAGGAACATGAACTTTCTTATAAAGCCATTGGCCTTCACCTTTTATTTTTGTATCGTTTAGATAGAAGAACTGAAGCCGTGTATTGGGAACGTGTCCGGGAAGAAATTAGCGATGGTGTTCAAGATCAATTAAAAGATGAAGTGATTAATTTTCAGAAAAAATGCAAGCGATGCGGTAAAAAGCTGCCGGATGATTCACGTTTTCCTATTTGCGAAGCTTGTTACCGTAGTGGGCAAAGACGAACATTTAGATCACATCATCGCTGAAATTAAACAGGTTAAAGATCTGATGAAAAGGTCCAAATAATAGTAGTTTAAAAAGTAGGAAGGAAATAATTTATTTAATAACTTACTAAAAAGAGGGTAGCTAAAAAGGCTGATCTCGCACACCCCATACAGTATAGCGATACATACAATTATCTTATACTGTATTAAGTAAGTGCGAATCTATTCCTTTTTTATACCCTCTTTTTAATCTGTTCAAGAAGCGATTGGACACTTAATAAAAAACTTTTCAATCATTTTGATGTCTGCTTTTACTCTTCCATTCACCATTTGTCGAAGATGTTGTATTTCAATTTTTTCACCGTTCATGAGAGCTTCTAGAATACATCGACCGGAAACACCGAAAATGTCAGATAAAACGGAAGTCAGTTTAATATTAGCGTCTTGAAGAATTTTGTGAATGCGATTCCGTTCAGAAGTTCGGGTATGAATCAATTTTTTTCGGTAACGTGTTAGATCACGTAAATCACTAATATCTTCAGGTGGAACAAACTTGTGTTCTATAAGTCCAGCGCGTAATAGTTTGGCAAGCCACTCGACATCTTTCCCGTCGGTTTTACGTCCGGGAACATTCTTCACATGTTTAGCGTTGGCGAGCACAAGATGGAAGTCACCTTCAAGAATGTTCCATACCGGTTTCCAGTAGACTCCGGTGCTTTCCATTACGACATCGGTGATTTGGTAAGAAGATAACCAATCGTTTAATGACAAAAGTCCATGGGTTGAAGTCGAAAAGGTTTGAATTTCTTTTTTTGGTCTTTTATCCAAAGGACCATATAAAACACAAGCTACTATAGTCTCTTGGTGCACATCTAGACCTGCACACCGTTCAATCATTGCTTCCATAGAACATTCACCTCAAAATAAGATTAACAATACATGTGACAGGAGATCCGTTACAAAAATTTTTGTATAAGTACTTTACGTGCATTGGTTCTTCAAGACTTTCACAACCAGTTTTGACCCAGTTAATTTGTTAATTATACTAATGTACCTTTAAGACTGTTCTCTAGGAGATTGTTGCTTTTTATCATATTGAAAGGAACGATTCAGAGTATAATTTAAAAAAACTACTTTAAAAAGCATCTATAATTCAAGCACAGCTGTGATTAGACGTGTACAGCGCTTGATACTAAAAGATTAAATTTTAAATACAATATCTCTAAAAAACACTAAATGTCAAAAATTTTTCAATTAGGTAAAAAAAATATATATATAAATATTTTGAACTTTCGTACAATTATTTGTATAGTAAATTAACAAAAAAGAGGAGGAAATGATGGGATCTACTAGATTAATGAGCCATGTTAATACAGTATGTGACTGGGTAATTAGACTACTTTATCTAAATTTTCTTTGGTTTTTTTTTACAATCGTTGGTCTGGTTATAGCTGGCATATTTCCTGCTACTGTTGCTTTGTTTTCTGTACTTCAGGAAAGTTTTCAAAAAGGGGAAAATGTAAGGGTTTTCAAACGTTTTTGGAACGTGTACAAAAGGGAATTTAGGAAAGCGAATGTATTAGGAATTATTATCGTGATGATTTCTATTATTTTTTACACGGACTGGCTATTTACCAATCAAGTTATGGGTACTTTAGGGATGATTGCAAAAGGTATTCTTCTTGGAAGTTGTTTTGTATATGGAATTACATTGTTGTATGTGATACCGGTTTACTTACATGTAAATGGCAAGTTATTTACTACAATGAAATTAGCTTTTCTGATAGGAATTACCTATCCACATTATACGTTTTTCATGTTGCTTTCCATAGTTTCTATTATGCTAGTAAGCTTCTTACTGCCAATGGCTGGATATCTCTTTTTCATAAGTGGCATAGGATCTGTACTCATGTATTTTTCCATACATGTAATAAAGAAAGTAGAAGAACGACAAAAAATAACAAAACCAGGAAAATCACGTTTGATCATCCATAATTAAAATTGGGAAAATGATACTCTTGGGAGGGTGGGTTATATGAGTGTTGATGCGAAAAGTGTGATGGAAAAAAATGTTGTAAAGAATATTAAATCTATAAAAATCAATAAGAAAAGTAAAATTGAGAAAAATGAAAACTTAGCCGGGCTATTATTTGTTTCTCCCATGTTAATAGGGGTCGGAATATTAACGCTACTTCCGATTATAGCAACGTTTATTTTAAGCTTTGCCGATTGGAATTTTATCATGGGAATTACACAAATAAATTGGGTAGGACTGGATAATTTTAAAGCTTTGTTTGAAAATGAAGGATTCCTTAAATCAGTCGTGAATAATTTACTTTTCTTGTTAACGGTTCCGATAACAATGATCTTTTCATTACTTATCGCCATTGTCATTGATAAACATGTATACATGAAGAGTTATTTTAAAGTAGCCTTTTTCATGCCGTATATCTCTAGTATTGTTGCCATTGCAGTAGTTTGGCAAGTATTATTTAATCCAACAAATGGACCGATCAATCAATTTTTATTCTCGATTGGTATTGAAAATCCACCTACATGGATAGCCGATCCGAATTTCGCGCTAATTTCTGTAATGGTAATTCAAATTTGGGCATCGATTGGATTTAATATGATTCTCTTTTTAGCAGGTCTCCAGTCTATACCTAAAGAACTATATGAAGCCGCTGATATGGACGGAGCGACAGCGTGGGATAAATTTAAGAACATCATGCTTCCTGCTTTATCGCCTACAACCTTCTTTCTTTTGATTACCGGAATTATTGGTACATTTAAAGTGTTTGACTTGATTGCCGTATTAACAAAAGGTGGTCCAATTAATTCAACAACTATGCTTGTATGGCACTTATATGAAAGCGCATTCGTGGATCTAAAAATCGGCTATGCTTCCGCCATTGCCGTTGTCTTATTCATTTTTGTTCTAATCATTACTTTATTACAATGGGTCGGACAGAAAAAATGGGTGAACTATTAAGAAGAAGTCTTATGAGACTTTCATTGATTCAGAAATACAATCGTTAATATGTTGCTTGGGGAGGAAGATCCATGGAGAAAAAAATCACCCTACGAAAGATTATTATTACCATAATTGCTTTTGTAGTTAGTATCGCCTTTTTATTGCCTTTCATTTGGATGTTATCAACATCATTTAAGATTGAAGCAGATGTTTTTAAATTTCCTGTTGAGTGGATTCCAACAAGATGGAATGGGATTGAAAACTTTAAAGAGGTTTGGTTAGGTCAATATCCCTTTGCACTTTATTATTGGAACTCTATTAAAGTCACTGTGATAACAACAGCGATTTCCGTAACGGTATCAGCTATGGCAGCCTACGGTTTTTCGAAAGTGAATTTCCCGGCTGGTAAGTTTCTGTTTTTAATTGTTTTGACCACTTTTATGGTACCGCAACAATCAATCTTAATTCCGCAATTTATTTTATATCGCTATTTAGGTCTATTTGATAGCCATTTCGGCTTGATTCTTTTAGGTAGCTTTAGCGTCCTAGGAACATTTATGTTAAGACAGTTTTTTATGGGAATTCATTCGGACTATATTGACGCTGCAAAAATAGATGGTGCTGGCCACTTTAGAATTTTTTGGTCGATTGCTTTGCCGATTGTAAGACCAGCTATTGCAACGTACGCAATTTTACGTTTTATTTGGACTTGGAATGATTATCAAAATCCACTCATCTTCTTACGTACAGATGGATTATATACTCTTCAGCTAGCTATGCAAAAATTTACATCATTAAATGGCGAATTCTATTCCTTAATTATGGCAGCAGCGGTATCAGCAATACTTCCACTCGTAATTGTCTTTATTATTGGTCAAAAGCAAGTTATTGAAGGGATTGCTATGGGGGGAGTAAAAGGATAATTGGTTTCACAGAAAGAAAATATAAAAAATTAAACGAATACAGGGGGGAACGAACAATGAAGAGATTCTTAATGCTAGTTTTGGGTCTTAGTTTAGTTATTGGGATCGTAGCTGGTTGTAGCCAAAAGCAATCCACAAGTTCAAATGGTAAAGAAGCAGGACCAGAAACGATTAAATTTTATACACATGGAACTGAAGATGGGTATGCATGGAAGAGAACAATCAGTGCTTTTGAAGAAAAATACCCAGATATTAAAGTTGATGTTGTTCAATTAAGTGAGAAACAGGATTCACAAGAGGCGCTAAAAAAGATTGATTTAGCTGCAGCGTCTGGCGAAGAGATGGATGTCATTATGTTTACAAATGCTGCAAATTATGCCCAGCGTGTTAATTTAGGCATGTTAGAACCGATTGATAGTTATATCGAAAAAGATGGATTTAAAATGGAAGACGAATATAAAGTGGATACGAGTATTAACGGTAAATATTACGGAGTGCCGGGAAAATTTGTTTCGTGGTATGTCCTATTAAATAAAGATCGGTTAGATGCTGCTGGACTTGAAGTGCCAAAGAGTTGGACTTGGGATGAATTTATGGAATATGCTAAAAAGCTGTCTTCTAAAGGTCACTATGCTACTTATTTTCATGGTCCATGGGATGGAGCTTGGGTCAACTATATGAGCTTGCGACTACAGTCTCAAGAAAAAGATGCTGGTTTCTTAAAAACAGATGGAACTTCAAATATGGACAATCCATTGTATAAAGAATCGTTAGCGATGCGCTTAAAAATGGAGAAAGAAGATAAAACAGCTGTGCCATATTCTTCAATGATTTCACAAAAAATGAATTATCGTGATCAATTTTTTACACAAGCAGTAGATATGATAATTACGGGTACCTATATGACAGCAGAACTTGGTGGTTCAGAGCGCTTTCCGGCTGAGTTCAATGTTGCAGTAGCACCGTTTCCACAAAATAAAATTGACGAAAAAGGATCGTATTCAGTCGGTGAAGGTGATATTCTAGGTATATCCGCTAATTCCAAACATAAAGATGCTGCATACAAATTTATTAGATGGTATTCAACTGAAGGACAAGAAGCACAAGGACTAAATATTCCTTCATGGACTAAAGTGTCAGATGAGCAAATTGTAGAATTGATTAATAAAACTTTGGGTGAAGCAAAGAATCCAGAAAAAGTTGATAAAGATTCATTAATTCATTCGATTCAAACAATTATTACAGCAAAAGCTGGTAAGCCAGTATCATACCAATCTGAAATTGATCAAGCTTTATCAGCGGAATTTGAAAAATTAATTCTTGATAGACAAAATCTTGATGAAACAGTGGCAAACTCGAAAAAAATCGTACAAGATATTTTAGATAAAAATAAAAAGTAATTTAAATTTTGTTTTTCAGTTACATCGAATAAAAAAGCTAGATTAAATCTGAACTAGTTGAATCATTTTCCGCCTTAGCTGACTATTTAAATAGCCAGTTAAGGCTTTTTTTGTTGGTGTTATCAAGGACAGTTACATAGAGGACAATCCGCCGTAAATAGCCGTAATGTTTCTGTTTCCAAATAGTGGGAGTAAAGAATACTAGATGACAAGAAATTTCCCGAATTATAAAAGAGTTTTCTTGGAAGATATGATAATGATAAAATAGATAAAAGTAATTAAACTGATGAATTTTGTATTTATTTCCATTATATCCCTATTAAAAAGAGAACCCCAAAGATGAAGACAATGCGCTGTCTTCATTCAATTCTATTTCAGATATTGTTCAATTATACTTTTTGAATGGTTATGTTAAACAATATTGTTGATCAAGCGTTTCGTGGAGGTCGGTGCTAGAATGAGAGTCAAAATCAAACGCATCAAATAACATAGCCTCTTGAATAATAAATTTACCTTAGTACATCCAGCTTTTATTAGTCAAGAATTGTTGACTGTTATGGAGGTTTTGGCATGAAGACAAGAATAAACCAAATTGTATCATCCTTCTCATTTCGTGATAAAGTGCTTTTGCTAACCATAACTTGTCTAATATTACCCGCAATATGCACATTCTCAATCTATAATTATTTAACGAAAGATGCTGTGGAAGAACAAGCAATTATTAGCGCAAAAAATGAATTGAAACTAACAGACGAATACTTAAAGAAAATCTTTGAAGATATGTTATACACCCTAAATTTTATTCAATTAGACACAGAACTGAACACCATTTTTAGAAATCCTAAATTGAATACGGATGATTTAGAGCATGATAGTCTATATATAAATTTTATTAATGATAAAAAAGTGAATAGAATTTTGGAAACCCTTACTTTGAGAGATCAAAGTATATTTATCACGATTATACTTAATAATGGGAAATTTTATTCGAACTATTCATTTAATGAATATAGTCCGGAACTTGTAAGAAATGAGTCGTGGTTTAAAAAATTAAGCCAACTAACAGGATATCGTCCAATTTGGCTGGAGCCACATACAACGATGTTCGCATCTGAAAAACTAAAAAGTCCTGATTCAATATCTGTAGCAAGAGTATTACAAGATAGCATAACAGGAGTGTATGGATATGCGATCATTACGACTACTGTAGATAGAATTAGCGAGATATTGAAAAGTGAAAACAGTGATAATCACATTTTATTAATGAATGATACGAATCTACTAATTGGTACTAATCAAGATTTAGATAAAATGTTATCGACACACGTGAGAAGTAAAGAATATTTTAAAAATGAAACGATTATTCGGATCGAAGGTCAGGACTATTTGATCAATACTCGTGATCTTTCAATAACGGATTGGAAATTAATTTCACTAATCCCTTATGAAAAAGCCACGTTTCGAGTTAATGCAATTTTCAATAAAATCTTTATCGTTCAAACAATTGCATTCCTATTATTTTTATTTTTACTTACATTTATATTAAGTAAGATATTAAATCGGTTAGTTGATTTAAGGAATTTCGCGACAAATGTGCAAAGTGGTGATTTGTCTGTACGCTCATCTTTAACAGGAAATGATGAGATCGCCACTCTTTCCACCTCTTTCAACCTCATGTTAGATAAAGTGAGGGAAATGATAGAAGAAAATACAATCATCCAATCACGAAAAAGGCAAGCGGAATTAGAAATGTTACAGGCGCAAATCAATCCACACTTTTTATTTAATGTCTTAAATTCTATCCGAATGAAAGTATTGATGAAGCGTGATCATGAAAGTGCTGAAATGATCAGCTCGTTGTCAAAGCTATTACGAATGACGATAGATAAAAACAAAGGGATGATCACTTTTCAAGAAGAGTTAGAGATTAATCGAGATTATATTCGCTTAATGAATATGCGCCAAAAACATGAAATTGGCTTGGAAATAAATGTTTGTAAAGAAACGCATCACATAAAATTACCGCGCTTAGTGTTACAGCCAATCATTGAAAATGCCATTATTCATGGGTTGAACGGACAAGGGGGTTTTATTGAGATAGAAGCATTATTTCATAATCATACATTGAAAATTGTAATAGAAGATTCAGGGGGAGGAATAGAGGATGAGCATCTTTTAAAACTTAATGAAAATTTAAAGCATGAAGATTTAGGATCTACCGAAGACAGTGAAATAAATGGTTTTTCAAGTATTGGTCTATCAAATGTTTATGAAAGAATGAAATTGACATTTGGTGAGAACTTTATCATGCATGTACAAAGTGAACTGAATAAGGGGACCAAAGTAACTATGGTAATTCCTATTCAGGAGGAGTGAATAGGATGTATAAAGTGATGTTAGTAGATGACGATTATCCAGTATTAGAGTATCTTTCAAAAATGATTGATTGGAGTGAACTTGGTTTAACTTTACAAAGTGTACATATAAATGGCATGAGTGCGTTAATAGAAGCGGAGACGAGCATGCCAGATATCCTAATAACAGATATTGGAATGCCGAAAATGGATGGCATTAATCTTACAAAAAAGTTAAAAGAAAAAAACTCATCTTTAATAGTTGCTATTCTTTCATGTCATAATGAATTTGAATTTGTACAATCAGCATTAAAATTAAAGGTACAAGAGTACATTTTAAAGGATAGATTAGATCTTGATCAAGTCGTACAATTATTACGTCAATTCAAACATACATTGGATGTTGAGCAAAATAATAAGAAAAGTCAATTGCAATTGGCCCATACCCTTGAAAGAAATAAAGCAATGATGATAGAGAAACTATTAAATAAAACGATCTATCAGCCACTTCATTATGAAAAAGATTGGTCAAAAGAGGCTGAATTATTTGGTATCAAAAGAAACCAGAAATACATCATTATATTATGTGTAGTCGATGCTTACCAATCATTGCTTAATCAGTTCCGTTCAAAGGCTCTGATGAACTTTCTATTTTATAATGTCATAACAGAAATGATGGATAAAGAAGAATTAAAAGGTGTGTACGGACATTTTGACAAGGAGAATTCCTATTTATTTATTCCAGATCACGATATATGTGAAGAAGATACTTATAAGATTAAAAAAGTCATTGAAAAGATCCAATGTATATTTTATGAAACATTTGGAATATCTATATCGTTTATTATCGGTAAAGGTGCTACATTACCAATTGAAATTAAGAATCAAATGATTAAACTAATGGAGTCTAAAGTTCAAAAATTTTATCTGAAACCAAAGAGTATAGTGAACTTACAAGAATTACCTATATCACAAGAAAATATTTTTAGTTGGTATAATGAAGCATCTAGGGAATTCAAAGAAACCATCGTGCTAAATAATGTGGAAATGGAACAAAAAGTAGTAATGATAAAAAAATGGATCCAATTTATTATAGACCATCAATTTTCACCAGACTCGGTTAAAGACTGGATGTTGAAGATATTACTTGATATTAAAGTAAAAATTCAAGCGTTGACAAATTTTAAATTGTATGGAGTACCTGGAAATCTATATGATACGATTTCACAAATCAACGGAATTTTTGAAATGGAAAATTGGCTAATCGAGTTCTTTAATAAAAGTAGTAATCAAGCAATCTATGAATCAATATCAAACGTAGAAATTGCAAATGCTTGCAGGTACATTTCTGAAAATATTCATAGGAAAATAACACAGGATGAAGTAGCGAGTTACTTACACCTTAATTCTAGTTATTTTAGCCGCTTGTTTAAAAAAGAAGTAGGGGAAAATTTCGTTAAGTACATTGTAAATTTGAAAATGAAACGTGCGAAAGAATTATTGGATCAAACGAATTATACAGTAATCGAAATTAGTGAACTGTTGGGTTATGAAAATCAGAGTTATTTTAACAAAACTTTTAAAGCGTTTGCAGGGATTGCTCCTATAGAATATAGAAAGGGAGATTATGCAAAATAGGACATGGGGTTAAAACGGCTACCTTTTACCATGAAGGGGTCATTCTGTAGCTGGCTACATTCACCTAATCACAATGATGGCGGTCGGAGACCGGATTTTGCAGTAATTTCTTAAAAAGTACATATATTTTCTAAATAGTTTGGCTAGAAACTTCTGATCTACGAACTGGATAAGGACAGATTGCAAGACTAGATTGATTGGTATGTCTGAGATTTCTAACAGCTTTTAAGTTGTAAGGAAAAGGGACAGGCGCAGAAAATTTAATACAGCAAGCCACTTTCATCAGGTGATACTGTTTGAGATCCAGGACCATTTTCAACGAATGAATCAGGTCTTGTTCGTCAATGGCTAGATACAGTCAAAGCGATCGCAGAAGATCAGGAACTTCCTGAACCGATTATCAAAACAAGAAACCTAGGAAAATATGAACTTTCATATAAAGCAATTGGCCTTCATCTTTTATTTTTATATCGTTTAGATAAAAGGACAGAAGGTATTTATTGGGAACGTGTCCTTGAAGAAATCAGCGATGGTGTACAGGATCATTTAAAAGATGAAGTAATCAATTATCAAAAAAATGCAAGCGTTGCGGCAAAAAACTGCCTGACGACTTAAAATTTCCAATTTGTGAATCTTGTTACCAAAATGGGAAAAGAAGAATATTCCGATCTAATAATCGTCGGTAGTAATATAGATTTAGACTTAAAGTCTGGATTCTCAATATAGTTAGGAGATATCTTTTTATCAGATTAATTTACATAGATTATTCAGCTAAAACCACTAATTGGAGAATGAAATAACCTTCAGTAGGAAATAAAAGCCTCACTGATGGTTATTTTATTTTTTTTAAATATTTAATGAAAGTTGTGCGCAATAGTATAAAAAAATTTATTAAGAATGAATTTTGGTTGTTGAATTTTCAGAAACAAATGACTATAATAAAATATATTATTCCGATTGATTTACATTGGATAAACGGTTGTTATGAATGGAAGGGGGCAGAAGCATGCGAGGAATCATACATAATAGTGAAATTTTAGCATCTATATATAGTGATCTTGATAATAGCTTCGAGCAAATTAAGAACTGGAGAAGATATTTGCACCAACATCCTGAACTTTCTTTTCAAGAAGTACAGACTGCTGAATTTATTGCTGAAACTTTGAAAAGCTTTGGTCTAGAAGTTAGGACGCAAGTTGGTGGGAATGGAGTTATTGGGATATTACAAGGAGAAAAAGAGGGGAAAACGATTGCATTAAGAGCTGATTTCGATGCCCTTCCAATTTTGGATGAGAAGGACGTCGTGTTCAAATCACTTAATCCGGGCGTTATGCATGCGTGTGGTCATGATGGTCATACATCCGCTTTATTAGGTGTAGCCCAAACATTAAATAAATTTCGCCATAACATAAATGGGAAAATTTTGTTTGTTTTTCAACATGCTGAAGAACTTCCACCTGGTGGTGCGCAAGCAATGGTTGCTGAAGGAATTTTAGATGAAGTAGACTATGTATTTGCAGCTCATTTGGCAACAGAACTTCCTTTAGGAAAAATCGCTGTAGGCGAAGGTTATAAAATGGCAGCGGTTGATAAATTTGCAATTACGATACAAGGAAAAGGGGGCCACGGGGCAAAACCGGAAGAGTCCATTGATTCGATTGTAATTGGGAGTGAAATCGTTAGTTCCTTACAAAAAATCGTAAGTCGAAGAATTAGTCCTTTACAATCAGCAGTTGTGACGATAGGCGTTTTTCAAGCGGGAACAGCGTTTAATATTATCGCTGATTCTTGTAAATTAGAAGGGACAGTACGTACATTTAATCGTCAAGTAAGAGACCAGGTTGAAAGTGAGATCAAGGCGATAGTTAACGGAATTACATCTGGTTTTCATGCTACTTCTAAAATCGATTATCTAAGAGGTTATCCTGCTTTATATAATCACAAGGTGGAAGCTGAAACAGTAAGGGAAATTTTATCTGAAACCTTTTCAAATGATGCAGTAATTGAATTAGAGACGTCTATGGGAGCAGAAGATTTTTCTTATTTTTTACAAGAAAAACCGGGGACATATTTCAAAGTTGGCGCTCGAACGGATGAAGAGTACACACAATTCCCACATCATCATCCACGTTTTGATTTTGATGAAAGAGCATTGTTAATGATTGAAAAGAGTTTCGTGAAAATTATTTCGCATTATTTATTTTAGTAAGAGAAGGAGGAGACGTCATGGCGTTTGTTTTTGACCACTTAGTTCATTTTGTTGAAGATCCGAAAGTAGCAATTGAAGAATTAGAATCTTATGGGATCCATGCAGTTGAAGGTGGGGTACATGAAAAGCGAGGAACATACAATACTCTTAGTTATTATGATTTAAGTTATATAGAGTTTCTTGGTACATATGATCGAATTTTAGTTGAACAAACGGAGCATCTTCCAAATAGCCTGCAGGAGACAATCGTTTTAGACCGATTTGCAGAAGGGTTCTCTCGGTTTGCAGTACGGACTACAAATATAGATAATGATGCAGAAAAATTTCGTGAAAAAGGATTGAAGGTCAATGGCCCTGTTCCTTATAGTAGAAAAAGACCTGATGGCAGTTTAATAGAGTGGCAATTATTATTTGTAGGAGATGATCAGAACGAATTACAATTACCGTTTATCATTCAATGGCATGATAGTGATGAGGTAAGACGAAATGAACAAATTAAAAAAGGGGTAATTGTAGAACACCCTGCTGGGATTGCTTTTTCCCACGTCATGTTTGCCGTTAAAGATGTAGATTATGCGATTGAAAAATGGTCGAATTTATTAGAGTTAAAAGCTGGCGATGTTTATATCGATGATAAACTGCAAGCTAAATGTCAAACATTAGAACTTGAAGGCGGTAATTTAGTGTTCTGTAGTCCGATAGGTGATGGGATTGTTTCTGAAACATTAGAGAAAAGAGGCGAAAAGCCATTTCAAGTAAACTTTTCAGGAGGAAGCAGTAATCTAACCTTTGAGTTATTAGGTGGAGTATATAACATTATCAATTCATAAAAATAGCTATATTGCTAATATGATAGGAATGTTGGTTAGAGTGTAGCTAATCACTTCTTATTAGGGACTGTTGAGCATTTCAATTGAAATATTTCTTTAACTATAAAACCAAGTAAACGGATATAAATAAATAGTATAGGAGTTTAGAAAATGAAAATTAAAAGAAATTTGTTTTCCTTCATTAGTTTGATGATCGTATTGGCTGTCGCTTTAGCTGGCTGTGGTTCTTCACCTAATTCTGATAAAACTTCAGGACAAAACGAAAATGGTAGCTCAGATAAAATAATTCGTATGGGCTACCAAAAAGGAAATACGATCAATATATTAAAAGAAAGTGGCATATTAGAGGAAAAATTGAAAGAAAAAGGCTATACAGTTGAATGGAAAGAATTTGTCCATGGAAATGCAGTTGTAGAGGGACTCGTTACAAAAAATATTGATTTTGGTCATGCAGCTGATGGAGCAGGTATTTATGCTCAAGCAGGTAATAAACCATTGGTTTATGTTGGGGCTGATTTACCGAACCCTGAAGGTGTTGGTGTATTAGTTCACAAAGATTCTGGTCTTACATCGATCAAAGATTTAAAAGGCAAAAAGATTGGTGTATTACAAGGTGGAAACCATCATTATTTAGCAGTTCTTGCCCTAGAAGAGGCAGGGATCAGTGCTGAGGATGTGGAGTGGGTGTACTTAAATGATGCAGCTCAAGGTCGTACAGCATTTGAAACGAATAAAATTGACGTACTTGCTTCATACGATCCATTTTTAGCGGGGACTGAAATAGACTTAGAAACGATTAATTTGACAGAAGGCAAAGATTACGGTTATCCAAATCGAACATTTTATTATACGAACGAAGAGTTCAATCAAGAACATCCTGAATTAGTAGAGCTAATCTTAGCAGCGACAGATGAATCTGATAAATGGGCTAATGAAAATAAACCAGAAGTAGTGAAGTTAGTATCTAAAATGTTAGGAATTGATGAAGCTATTATCGCTAAGGCTATAGAACGTCGTGAATATGGTGTCAATAAAATAAATGAAGAAATTATTGCTGCTCAACAAAAACAAGCAGATGTTTACTATGAACTTGGTTTAATTCCAGCAAAAATAGATGTTGCTGAATATATGCCGATTAATTAAGCTAGGAGAATATAATGAATAAAAAAATGGTACCCAAATTTATCCCATGGATTATCCCAATTGGAACAATTCTCATATGGCAACTTATTGCCTCGAATGAATGGATATCGACTCGACTTGTACCAGCACCTTTTACCGTATTAACGAGTTTTTATCAATTAGTCATGTCGGGTGAATTATTTTATCATATGGAAATGAGCTTAACGAGAGCTCTCATAGGATTGCTCATTGGTGGTGGTATAGGTTTTATACTTGGGATTGCAAATGGTCTGTCTAAATTTTCATACTTGTTTACAGATACATCTTTACAAATGATTCGAAATATACCGAACTTAGCGCTTATGCCGCTTGTCATCATTTGGTTCGGCATTGATGAAGGGGCAAAAATCTTTCTAGTTGCTATTGGTGTCATGTTCCCCATTTATATTAATACACTTCATGGTATTAAAAATATTGATGCTGGGTTTATTGAAATGGGAAAAATGTACGGATTGAAGGGATGGGCATTATTTAAAGAAATCTTATTACCAGGGGCATTACCATCTATTTTCGTTGGCTTGCGCTATGCTTTAGGTATAATGTGGATTACTTTAATTGTCGCTGAAACGATAGCTACCTCAAGAGGTGTTGGATACTTAGCTATGACCGCTCAACAATTTATGCAGTCAGACATTATCCTAATTACGATTATCTTATATGCCGTATTCGGAAAAGTAGCCGATTTAATTGCTCAATGGGGAGAAAGAAAAGCACTGCGATGGCATAAAAGCTACATTAAGTAATGTCTGGAGGGATCAATTATGGGTGTGCCATCTTTAGCAGAGAGATCTACACATCAAAAAAAGGCTGTACAAATTCATCTACAGCAGATTGATAAATCATTTGGAGATAAAACGGTATTAAAAAATCTTAATTTAGAAATTGAATCAGGAGAATTTGTTGTCATCGTTGGTAAAAGTGGAAGTGGAAAAAGTACTCTTTTACGTTTAGTGGCTGGTTTAGAGGAACCAACATCAGGACAAATTACCTTTAATGATCAATCGATTAAAGACTCTAAATTAAGCGCTACTATGATGTATCAAGATTCTCGTCTTTTACCTTGGAAAACAGTTATAAATAATGTAGGTTTAGGGTTAAAAGGGGACTGGAAGGAAAAAGCAGAAAAAACATTAGATTTGGTTGGTTTGTATTCTTTTAAAGATCAATGGCCATCGACGCTTTCTGGTGGACAACAGCAGCGGGTTGCACTTGCTAGAGCATTAGTGCACAAGCCATCCCTATTATTATTGGATGAACCATTAAGTGCATTAGATGCGCTAACTCGCATGGATATGCAAAATTTAATAGAAAAGCTTTGGCTAAATCAAGGTTTTACAGCATTACTCGTCACACATGATGTTCGTGAAGCTGTGAAATTAGCAGATCGAATTATCTTAATTGAGGATGGAGATATCACTTTAAATATCAAAAATACAGTAAAGAGACCGCGTGATTTTTCTGATGTGACGTTAGCGCAAATGGAGAAGAAGATTCTTGAGAAAATTATGGAATCGTAAAATGGAACTTTGAATCATATGGTCTGTTAAAGAAGAGAGCAAACATTGCTCTCTTTTTTATAGTTTTTCTAACAGGTCAATGGTCAAAGAAAGAAAGGTCGTCCCCGTTACGAATAATGTTCTCTCTGTTGTAAAACAGTACCACGTTTGCAACTCCATCTCTTTCATGCAAATCTATATGTATCTGCCCACTTCCATGTGAACGATACTCCAATTGACAAATAAATAGCTCCATAATTCACGCACAATTTTGTCATGCACCTAATCTTTTGTTATCTTATAAATATAGGAGATGATTTATTTGAAAATTACAGCGATTAATGCAGCGAATATTGATGAGTTATGTATCGCATTTGAAGGATGCCTTATAGAACATGATATATCATTTACATATACTGATATGATAGAAGAAAACGGCATTATATCGTTTATTTTTTGTAACGATCTTGAGAAGGCTAGATCTGTAGAATTTGATGGACAGCATTGTATTGGTTTGGACTCAGATTACATTGCTAAGGAAGTATTGGAGCCCGTTCTTCCAAGATTAAAGGCTTACGCAAGATTAAAACCGTTTTAATCAGTTATTTGATTTCTAACAAATTACCACAGAGTATTTTCGTAGTGGTAATTTATAAATACCTTTTTAAAGAAACAGGGGCGATATGAAAGGTTATATGAAATTAATTATAGGAGTGTTATTCTCCTTTTCATTAACAGGTTGCTTAGGAGAAGATTATGATTTTACTCCTCCTACTGTTACACTTTTGAATACTGATTCAACATTCGAAGAAGAATTAGAAGAAAATTGAAGGAAAGCATGTATTCTTGTACATGGTAAATACAGCAACTTATAATTTTACAAAAAAGGAAATAAGACTATTCCATTAGGAGAAAAGTCTTATTTCCTTTTTTTCATGGGAGTAAAACCTCCGCTGATAGAAGTTACATTTTATATCTTGGTTTTTTTAATAAAATTACATTTCACTGATTCCAAAGTTGAATTGCCAACCAATGCCAAATTTGTCTGTTAATTGGCCGTAGCATTTACTCCAAAATGTTTCTTGAAGTTCCATACCAACGGTGCCGCCCTCTTTTAGTTTATCAAATTGAGATTTAATTTCATCGATGTTCTCGCTTACTATTGAGAGACTAATGTTGTTACCTTCAATAAAAGGCATACCAGGAAAAACATCAGAAAACATAACATTACTACCACTGATGTTAAGGCGTGTATGCATGATTAAATTTTTTGCTTCTTCTGGAAGAGGATATTCTGGATTAGGCGGCATCTCTCCAAAAGTCATAATTTTGGGATTTTCTGTTTCAAAAACCTGTGCGTAGAATTCTACCGCTTCACGACAGTTTCCATTAAAATTAAGATAAACATCAACAGACATTTCCTTCACTCCTAAATGTTTACTTGTTAATCACTGAAAAATGATTACATTTTATATTGTATCATTTACCAGTTCAATAGCAAAAATACTTACCCAGAAAAAATCGCTTTTCCAATGTTGATTAAAGCAGCGATTCCTGGAGTACTGGCCGGTGTGTTAAATATTCAAGGAATATCTTATAGTGCTGGTTTCGGTTTATCTGGCCAGTAATTTATATCAAATAGCTGAAGGTGGATGGACATCTAAAAATGTTTCAAATTATGCTAAGCGAATTCTTTATCCTGCCGATTGTATTGAATCTTGGTCTGATTTATGTATTTTCTAGAAAATAAAAAATGATTAAAGTGGAAGATTATCAACTACATTTTGGTTATCACACAAACGATCCACAACTTGAATAGTTAATAGCTGTTTATGGTGTTTTTTATTGGGAGCGTGTAAAGTATAGTAAACATATTTGAATTAATAATTTCAACTATATTAGAGATCTATGTGAAAAATAGTCATCATCTTATAAATCGATATTTAAAAAAAACTACTAGAAGTAGGATGTCGAAATATGTATAATTAAGTCTTACTAATGATTTTGTGTTCGTTATAAAGATAAATGGATAATCAAAATACAAAATGGAAGATGTTATCAAAGAGTCTGGTCTTCTCATTAAGTGGAGGCTTTACATACATTTATACTTTTGCTCTTGGTGCTTGACTAATTCAATAAGATATACTGTAAATGGTGGGATAATAAGAAGTTTTTTTAATAATTAGTGGTAGCGATTACATCGATTTGGGGGAAATTATGTTTAAATTTAGCAAAAATAAAGAACTTGCTCAGGGGAATTATTCCGAAAATCAATTGATTGTTGAATTAGAAAGAATTTACGAAATGAATGCAAACTATGAATTATCTGGTGAAGCATACTTACAAGGGAATAATGAAGTAGAAATCATGATTAATAAAATACTAGAATTAAAAAATACTCAAGTTAGAGAACAGTTTTTACTAAATAGTGAATTGATTGAATTTGTTACTCAAATGGACTATGTGAAAGATATGGTAGACCATATTTCTATTCAAAAAGAATCCGTGGAGGAGGTAGCAGCTAGTAGTGAAGAAATGAGTCATGCGATTGAAGAAGTATCAAATCATGTTCAAACTTCATTAATCACAACTAAAGAAGCGGTTTCGATCTCAACAAATTCTCTTGAAACGATTAATCAATCATTTACATATATTAATGAATCTTTCGAACAAATTAATCAAGTACAGGATAAAATGCAACTTGTAGTAGAAGACACAAAAGAGATTGATACTGTTGTTAATATAATTAATGATGTAGCAGAACGAACAAATCTCTTATCTTTAAACGCAAGTATTGAAGCAGCTAGATCAGGAGAAGCAGGTAGAGGTTTTGCAGTAGTTGCAAATGAAATTAAAAAATTAGCGGAAAATACGAAAAATTCCGCGAATTATATAAAAGAAATGGTAAAGAAGCTAAGAACAGAAATTGGTGCTTCCGAACAAGCAATTTCTGAAGCTGTCAGTGTATTTTCAAAAGGGAAAGATCATATTAATCAAGCGGTAGAATCTATGGATAAGATGGAAGTGTCATTAGAGGGAATTAGTTCAGTCTTTGAAAATATATCAGCCAATGTAGAGGAACAATCTGCTACTACTCAAGAGGTCACAGCAAGATTAAGTGAAATTAATCATCAGACTCAAATGCTTAGTGACATATGTATGAGAACAGGCCAGGGTATTTATACAATTAGTACGATGGCAGAAAACCTGAGAAACACAGCACTTCCTTATTTTAAGGATTTTAAGGGAAATCAACATTTTAAACCTGTTGCGGCCGAACATCTCTTATGGAAATGGAAAGCTTATAATGCAGTATGTGGTTTTGTAAAACTTGATGAAAATAGTATAGGGGATCATACTTCGTGTACACTTGGAAAACACTTAGAAAATACGAAACAATCTAATCCTTTTGATGATATGGTCGTCAAAATGTATGAACCGCATAAAAAAGTACATACTCTTTCAAAAGAAGTAATTCGTGCAGTAAATAGTGGGAATAGAACTAATATTGCAAGTTATTTAAGAGAGCTAGATGAAGCCACAGGCGAATTAATGAATGGTTTGAAATAATAAAGATTTAAGTGGTATATCATTTATAGTAGAAGGAGAACAAATATGGAATACAATGAAAAAGAATATGAAATATTAATTGAAAAAGCCATCGAGTTTACCCCAATTTGGTTGAAACAGGATATTGAAAGCATTATACAAAAAAAAGATGAGACAACTAGAATAAGTTATGTCATTAGCGAGCTTTATAAAAAATATACGTTTAATGCTACACATATTTTAGCTGCTATGGGGCAAAATCCAGAATGGACAGTTGTTTCTCGTGAAAGATTGAATTTTATTGATAATAATATCGACTTAATCCAAGCAATGTTAAAGAGAATTTGGTAAATAATGAATGAAGAACTAAAGAGGGTGTCCATAAAAAGGGGACTTCATACTCCTATATATCGTTTATCGTGTGATGTATACATCGTATAAACGATATATAGAAGAGATGAGGTCTGACTCTTTCATATTGGACATCCTCTTTAATTTTTATTGAGATATCGCAAACCATGAGTAGTTAAAAAGGTAGTGGGAAGGGAAATAATAATCTCTGCTTACTTAGGTTGTCATCTATTCTGGATGACCATTGTTGAATTTTAAATATTATTAATGTATTTCTTAAGACTTTCCGATTGCGTTTATGTATTCAGAGTCTAGAGCTAATATAAATGGGTGATAAGAATCTCTACTTCAAAACTAGGAGAAAACATTATAGAAACAAGTTCTTTTGGAATAATACATGAGGAAGATATAAATAGCATACAAAGCGAGGGAGTTTTATGAAAAAAGTTATAGTGATATTTTTGTTTCTACTTATCTTATTTCTTCCATCACAAATTTTTGCAGAGCAGAAAGTTCCTATCTTAGTTTATCATTCAATCGACGAGTATAAAGGCATAGGTACTAAAGAATTATATGTAACTCCGAAGAATTTTGAAGAACAAATGATGTATTTACGAGATCAAGGCTATACATTATTAACTTTTGATCGGTGGCAAGATATTTCTAAAGTAAATAAACCCATTTTTATTACCTTTGATGACGGATACAAAAATAACCTCCATGCATTCGAGATATTACGTAAATTAGAAAATGAACAGTTTAAACCTACCGGCTCAATTTTTGTTATTTCTGACTTTATCGGTCGGCCTCATCGATTAACGAAATCGGATTTAAAAATGTTGACTGATTCTGGTATATTTTCAATACAATCTCATACTGCAACTCATCCTGATTTAACGAAAATAAAAAATTATGAATATGAATTGAAAGAATCTAAAGATAAAATTCAAAAAATAACAGGAAAACCTGTTATTGCTCTTGCGTATCCGTACGGAAATTCCAATGAAAAGGTCGTAGCAGAAACGAAAAAGTACTATTCGTTTGGTCTAACGACAACTCCTGCATTATTTTCTGGAGTTGGTTTAAAAGACGAACTTTTTCTCTTACCCCGAATTTATGTTAAGTATTCAACGTCTATTAAAGAATTTGCCGAATTGCTTGACGGATAAGGAAAGCGGTCACGATATTAAGTAACCGCTTTCCTTATTGTGTCAAGGTCAAAAGGTAATAGCTTTTGAAAATGGAAAGTAGTACATGAAAGAAAAGTATTAGGTAAATGTTAACAGTTGAACAACAGGGAAACATAGTGGCTAGGTGCTGGTTGAGATTGTGATATACGAAAGAAATAGATATGGATATGAGCTAGATGCCAAAGTAGTAAAATTGAATTTAAGAAGTGATCCGCAACTGAAGGATTTTAATAGTTGAAGATAAAAAAACGAAATATTTAATTTAACACGATGGTGGGTTAAAAAGGATACTATTATGTCTAGAGAGAAATAAACAAATAGAGAAGAAGACAGCGACCACCCGATCACACGGTGGTCGCTTATTTAGTTAAGTTGATTCTCTTTCCTAATTTTCACAAGTAATTCTCTGCAACCGTCCATGATAAGGTCATATGTTTCCTGAAAATCACCTGTGTAATATGGATCTGGCACATCCGCTTTATGTGTTGTTAAGTCAAGAAGTCGGATAATCTTCGGATGATTAGGCTGTCCAGTCATTTCATAAATGTTTTTAATATTGCTACTATCCATACCAACAATGAAATCAAACTTCTCAAAGTCTTCTTTAATTAACTGACGTCCAGCAAGACCTTTTGATGAGATATTGTATTCTTCTAAGATTGAGAGTGTACCTTTATGCGGTGGCGCTCCAATATGCCATGAACTAGTAGCTGCGGAATCGACACTAACTTTTTCAAGTAGATTTTCCTTTCCGAGTAAATCACGGAATAATGCTTCAGCCATCGGCGAACGACAAATGTTTCCTAGGCAGACGAATAAGACTTTAATCATATATATGACTCCTTTTTTCATTTAATAAAAATGAGGATGGTTTTTAAGAAGCAATCATCGTCTAAAATACCTTTTTGTTCAGAATATCATACCATAATTTGAAAAAATAAGATATTAATCGACATCTAACTAAAAATTGATAATGATTATTAATTTTAATATAGTGAGTTTTGTGCTTTAAGTAAAAATAATACAAGGTAGAGAGATTAATTGAAAAAGTATGGGCTTTTGGTGCACCTTCTTTATTAGCATTTGCTTTAGCAGGTTGTGGAGACAAGAAAAGACATCGACGGAAACTAAAGAGAACGTAGTTGAAGAAACAAGCGAAGAAAGCAAAGCAGCTGAGAAAAAAGCGGCTATAGAACAATCTATTACATATCTAGGTAATGAATATTGTCTTACCAGCAAAAATTGAATACATTGTAGTTGCAAGTTTAGAATCGATGGAAGATGCTGTTATTAAAATATAATTATGGTCCAATAACTGAATGGTAAATAGAAATGCGAGATGATGTAGCAATTGTGAATGGTAAAAGGGAAACGAATATTCCTGTGGTTTATGGAGCAGGAGATTTCATTGATCATAATAGCAAGGTAAGGTTGATTTCAAGGGTCCTTTCAGATGGCGTACTATTGAATAGCGAAAAAGCTATATATTGAGCCAGATGCACCGATAGTGGCGAACGTATCTTCACATAATATCCTGTTTACGGAGCGAAACAAAAAGTTTCGGTTAGATGACGATAATTATAGAGAAGTGAAAAGATAATCGTAAATCAAGCTGGAGTGCGAATCGAACGTGTCGACACATAATATCTTCGTAACAAATATTTTTCCCGAACAACTTTAATGTACTACAGTCTCAAAAAATTTTTCTTTACTAGTTACCAAGAAGAGAAAAATAAAGAGTGTTTCGATCATCAATGTTATAATGTTGAAGTGAATTTGAAATAAGTGACTAAACTGGGTTGGTAATATTAAATGGAGGTAGCTATGAAATACGAAATCATATTGTTCGATGTTGATGATACATTGTTCGACTTTAGTATGTCGGAAAAAAGGGCATTACATAATACTTTTGTAGAATTTGGATTACCTACAGGATTTTCGGATTATGGAGTCAACTACAAAGAAATAAGTAACATATTATGGAGTGAATTGGAACAGGGGATAACCACTTTATCAGAACTACGAGTTGAGAGATTTAGAAGGTTGTTCCTTGCCTATGATCTTGAAATCGATGCAGATACGTTTAGCAGTGCATATCTTGGGTATTTGGGAAAAGAAGTGCATCTGGTATCAGGAGCTGAAGAATTATGTGGCAATCTTGTCAGTTGTCGGTTAGCCATTATTACAAACGGATTCAAAGATGTGCAGACATCAAGAATCGAAAGTTCTCCTCTCTGTAATACTTTTGAACATATTATTATTTCTGAAGAAACAGGATTTCAGAAACCCGAAAAGGGGATTTTCGATTATGCATTTTCTAAGCTACAGATATCAGATAAAGCTAAAGTGTTAATCGTGGGCGATTCTTTAACCTCTGATATTCAAGGGGGGATAAATTACGGGATTGACACCTGTTGGTATAACCCACATCTTAAGGAAAATAATATAGGAATTCAGCCAACCTATGAAATCCGTGAGCTGATGGATCTTATAGAAATTGTAGGCGTAGGGGAGAGGATGGGGTAAAACAAAAATCAATTCTTCCAAGCTAGGAATAAATGAAATTGCTGTACTGAAAGCGATCCCTGCAAACTAAAAGGTGAGCCAGTACCAAAGTAACTTGCTCACCAAATCGTGAAATAGACTATTCTAAATTCAATTAATTTCAAAATGATTTAGAATTATTAATATACTTTATCACCGTTAAATATTGAATTCTTAACTACGACATAATCCACATTGCGAATTGCATCTAACTTATTTCCACCAGCATAAGAAATAGAGGATTGAAGATCTTGTTCCATTTCTTTTAGCGTATCTTCTAAAGCACCCTTGTGCTCCATTAACATTTTCTTGCCTTCTACATTTTTCTTTTCGCCTTTTTGAAATTCCGAAGCGGAACCAAAGTACTCTTTATAAAGCTTTCCGTCTTTTTCAATTGTTTTTCCTGGCGATTCTTCATGTCCAGCAAATAATGAGCCAATCATGACCATAGATGCACCAAATCTTACTGATTTAGCTATATCACCATGTGTACGAATTCCTCCGTCAGCAATAATCGGCTTGCTTGCTGCCTTTGCACACCAACGTAGTGCAGCTAATTGCCACCCACCAGTTCCAAATCCAGTTTTAATCTTAGTAATACATACTTTCCCAGGTCCAATTCCAACTTTTGTTGCATCTGCACCAGCATTTTCTAGTTCTCTTACTGCTTCTGGAGTTCCAACATTTCCTGCAATAACAAAACTTTGAGGTAAGTGTTTCTTAATATGTTGAATCATCTCAATCACTGCATTGGAATGACCGTGTGCAATATCAATCGTAATATATTCTGGTGAAAGCTGTTCATCTGATAGTTGTTGGATGAAATCATATTCTTCATCTTTAATTCCAACACTTATAGATGCGAATAATCCACGTGATTTCATATCTTTAATAAAAGATAGTCGTTTCTCTGGTTCAAAACGATGCATTACATAGAAATAATCATTTTCTGCTAAATAAATGGCGATTTTTTCGTCTATAATAGTTTGCATATTTGCAGGAACAACAGGTAACTTAAATGTATGTCCGCCTAATGTTACAGAAGTATCACATTCAGAACGGCTATTTACTATACATTTTGCAGGAATTAATTGAATATCTTCATAATCAAATACATTTTCCATGGTTTACACCCCTAAATCCGAATATTGAAGTTTGGATAATTTAAAATTATTCGTCCAAATGGTAATGTACCTTATTTTTATCATTATGTCAAAGGTTTAATACCATATTATGTACATGGCATATAGAAATTTAATAATCTTCATGTAAAGATTGATTTCCTATTGAGAACTAGAGTAAAAATCTTAATAATGTAAAACTTAACTTGGTAGGTATTATGAAGGAAAAGGTGATGGCATGGAACTGGATAACGAAAACCGTACGTATAATGCTGGTGATATTGTATATGTTTTTTATCGGAACCCGCACACACAGGATGTAACAAATATTCAGGAAGCAGCGGTAGTAATGAACCCTGAGAATCCACAAGAGTTAGCTTTGTTTCTCTATGAAACATACTATCCATTATCAAATGAATTAGCTGTTTATTCTTCAATCGAACAAGCTGAACAAGACTATCAGTATTATTTCGGAGATGTTTCAGAGGGGTCGTTGGAATGAAGCCGTTTACACCCAAGCTCATCTATTTTGAACCGAAGGCACTGGACTACCCATTAGGAAGAGAACTTAAAGAGAAATTTGAAAAAATGGATGTTGAGATTCGCTATACGACTTCCCATAATCAAGTAAGAAATCTTCCTGGTGAAAATGATTTTCAAAGATACCGTGTAGCAAAATCCACACTAGTCGTTGGAATTAGAAAAACGCTTAAATTTGACACATCAAAACCTTCTGCAGAGTATGCCATTCCTTTTGCAACAGGTTGTATGGGTCATTGTCATTATTGCTATTTGCAAACAACAATGGGGAGCAAACCATATATTCGTACATATGTAAATGTAGATGAAATTTTGGAAGCTGCTGATAAATATATGGAGGAAAGAGCACCTGAGATAACGAGGTTTGAAGCAGCTTGTACATCCGATATTGTTGGTATCGATCACTTGACTCATTCATTAAAACGAGCCATTGAACATTTTGGCGAATCGGAGTATGGAAAATTGAGATTTGTTACGAAATTTCATCATGTAGATCATTTACTGGATGCAAAGCATAACGGAAAAACGAGATTTCGTTTCAGTATTAACGCAGATTATGTTATTAAAAATTTCGAACCAGGCACTTCTCCATTAGAAAAACGTTTAGAGGCGGCAGGGAAAGTAGCAAGAGCTGGGTACCCACTTGGGTTTATAGTTGCCCCGATATATCTTCATGAAGGATGGCAGGAGGGATATTATCATATGTTTGAGCGTCTTGAAGCGGAACTGCCATTAGAAGCTAAAAAAGATTTAACTTTTGAATTCATTCAACATCGATTTACAAAGCCTGCCAAGAAAGTAATCGAAAAAAACTACCCCATGACAAAATTAGAATTAGATGAAGAAAAGCGAAGATATAAGTGGGGGAAATATGGAATCGGAAAATACATCTATCAAAAAGAGGAAGAAGAGGATATAAAAAATCATCTTTATACTTATATGGAAAAATTTTTTCCGAATGCCAAATTGGAATATTTCACCTAACAAATGATTTTTCCTCTGATTTTAGTTTACTAAATAGAATATAGCAAATTCCCTCAGAACAAGTTAATTAACATTTTACGTGGAAAACGTACAGAACTTTTGTTTTGGGGGTATTTTTGTTCCGATGCTTTTTGCCTTAGGTCTTTTATCTAAGGTTTATTTTTTGTAACTAATCTTGTTAAATATATTATAAAGGTATTAAATGAGGAACAATGCATATGTCGCAATGGGTAAGGTTAAAAAAATATGACTTCGTAATTCTCACTACAACTCATAATAAGTATGCATAAAAAGCCCCTGCATAATTGTGCTCAAAATGTCGGATAGATGTATTTACTTCCTGCTATTCTTTTGGTTAAGGAGGTCATTTAATGGATTACTTAATAACATGAACGGAGAAATTCAGTATATTGAAGAAAACCTTACTCATGATATTGACTTTAAAGAAGTCGCGAGGTTAGCTTTTTGTTCCGAAAATCATTTTAAAAGGATGTTTTCTTTTCTTGCAGATATTTTACGCTATCAGAATACATTCGTCGAAGACGTCTGACTCTTGCAGCATTTGAACTAACTAATAGTAACTTAGGAATATTGATATTGCTAATAAAATATGGATATAGTTCACCGGATTCTTTTACTAGAGCCTTTCAAAGTTTGCATGGTGTAACACCGTCAGATGCGTGAAATAATGGTCAGGTATTGAAAGCCTATCCACAAACGATCTTCGCTACGAGCTGAAATAACCAGTTTAGCCCCTTGTTCCGCAAGTTTATAGGCGGTTGCATCTCCAATTTTACTAGGTGCTCCATAATAACGACAACTTTTTTGTAGTTTCCCCTTTTCTTGGCGATTCTGAAAATAACGCAGTAGTTCACGTATTTCAGTGCGATCTTCCGCAAACGGGCGTTTTTCTGTAATAGGGATCAGTACTATTTCCATTGTAGGGCCGGATTAAAGAATAACACTTGGGGTAAATTCGTGAAAATGTAAAAAGTAATTGTGAAGCAATGTATTTGATAGCTGGCAGTTATATACTGGTATGGTTTGCCAACAAAATCAATGTAAATATCGAAACAAAAATATCTGTTTTCTATCTTCGTTTACCATAAATCTTGCAGTAAGCGATTATAATTTCTAATGTAAACAACGTTAGGACTTTACTTGGAGAGGTGGGCATGATAAGGCTCGCTTGCCTGATGAAACCACTGCATTAGCCTTTCAAGACAAATTGTACCCACAGAGGCTCCAAGTCAAGGTTTTAAACGCTTATCAATGGATACAAATAAACAAAGATATAAGGTGCACTATCCCAAAAATTCGCTGGCGATGCTTTATATAGTCAGTTTTAAGTTCAATAAAAGAAAAGTTATTGACAAAAAAAATGATAAGTATTATTATTATCTCATATTCGAGATAATTTAATTCAAGATTCTTGGAGGAGGTTCAATTAATGGAGGTTAACTGCGATAATTTGCCTTTTCTGATATTAATGCAAACATCTAAAGCAATTCATGATGGTATTAAGGAAGAAAAGGTAAAAAAATAAGCTTGGTATGTATTACAGAATTTTCTGTTTTAGAGGTACTTTATCAAAAAGGAAACAAACAATTCGACAAATTGGAAATGGCATACCGATCTCAAGTGGTTCGATGACCTATGTTATAGATAAGCTAGAACAAAAGGGTGTATTAAGCCAAAATGCCTGTACAGTTGACCGCAGTAAGATACATGTAGATTAACTGATGATGGAAATGAATTGATGAATGAAATCATGCCGAAATATCATGAGTTAGTTGATAATATGTTTGATTCATTAAATTCTGATGAGGCAGAGACATTGATGAATCTTTTGAAAAAAAGTAAGGAATAAAGTTAAAAATGCTTTTTGATATCTCGAATTCAAGATAAAATATTTTAGGAGGATTTTAATATGATAAACATTGGTTTATTAATAATTCGTTTGGTAATTGGCGTATTGTTCATCGGGCACGGTGCTCAAAAATTGTTTGGTTGGTTCGGTGGTTATGGGTTGAAAGGAACCGGTGGATGGTTTGAATCCATTGGCATGAAACCAGGAGTAACAATGGCTCTTTTCGCAGGGTTAGCAGAACTTATTGGAGGACTTTTGTTTGCTTTAGGACTATTAACGCCACTTGCAGGAATTATGATTGCAGGAACTATGTTAATGGCTATCGTAAAAGTGCATGCCCCAAATGGATTATGGGCAACAGTTAATGGATATGAATACAACTTAACTTTGCTTGCAGTTGCTATTGGTATAGCTTTGGTTGGTCCCGGTCAATATGCTTTAGATTCATTCTTATTATAAAATATCTCAAATTAAAGATTATATATATGTAAAATGAAAATACTCGACATGTGTTAGGCAATTTCAAATGGGCAAAATAAGGTAGATAGGTTAACTGGAACAAATATTTTACCTTTTGTAGTTAGTCTTTGTGAGGAGAATATCTTCTTTGTTTTGAAAGGGGGAAAAAAATAATGAAACATATATTTCAAAAAGGAACGAACCCATTAATACCTACTTTTTTATTGCTTCATGGTACTGGTGGAAATGAGCTAGACCTCTTACCTATTGCAGGAAAAATTGATAAGGAAGCTTCAATATTAAGTGTCCGTGGGAATGTATTGGAAAATGGAATGCCTCGTTTCTTCCGAAGATTAGCAGAGGGAGTATTTGATGAAGAGGATCTGAAATTTCGAACAAAAGAATTAAATGAGTTTCTTGACGAAACAGCACAAAAATATAATTTTGACCGAAATAATATTTTTGCAATCGGCTATTCAAATGGTGCAAATATCGCCGCTAGTTTATTATTTCACTATCAAAATGCTTTAAAGGGTGCAATTCTTCATCATCCGATGGTACCGATAAAAGGCATGGACCTTCCTGATTTATCAGGAAAATCAGTATTTATTACGGCAGGAACCAACGATCCATTAATTTCACCATTGGAATCAGTTGAACTGCAATCGTTATTAGAAAAAGCTGAGGCAAACGTAGAGCTTCATTGGGAAAATAGGGGACATCAATTGACCATTGAAGAAGTAGAATCCGCAGCTGAATGGTATACAAAGATTGTGACAGGAGTGAAATGAGATGGAACTTTTAGGACTACATCATGTATCAATATTGACAGGAAAAGCGGAAAAAAATTATGAATTTTATACAAAAATTTTAGGAATGAGATTGGTAAAGAAAACAGTTAACCAAGATAATACAGAATCCTATCATCTTTTCTATGCTGACGCGGAAGGAACCCCAGGAACTGAAGTTACGTTCTTTGACATTCCTCATCTTGCACAAACATACAGAGGAACTTCAGATATTTCTACAGTATCACTAAGGGTTAGAAATTCAGATTCATTGTTATTTTGGAAAGAACGTTTTAAACAATTTGGGGTTGAACATGATGATATTCAAAAAAGAGCAAATCGTGATACATTGGCTTTTAGAGATTTCGAGGGGACACGCTTAATACTGGTAGCCGATAACGGTGAAAAAGGTGTGAGAGCTGGGATCCCTTGGAAAAAAGATGACATTGCACAGGAAGATGCCATTATTGGTTTAGGGCCTGTAACCCTCACAGTCGCAATTGCAGAACCAACTATCGGTGTTTTAACAGAAGTTATGGGTTTTCGATTTGCCGGTTCTTATCCTTCACTTGAAGGGGAATATCCAGATATATTGATTTATGTAACTGGAGAAGGCGGCAGCGGTGCGGAAGTTCATATTGAAACAAGACCCGATTTGCCAAGAGTCCGCTTAGGTCGTGGAGGTGTTCACCATGTTGCCTTCCGTGTTCCGAATGAGGAAGAATATGATCAATGGGCAGAGCGTTTGAAAGAATACAGGTTACCGAATTCAGGAAAAGTGGAACGGTATTACTTCAAGGCATTATATTTCAGGGAACCCAATGGCATCTTATTTGAATTATCAACGGATACACCAGGATTTGCGACAGATGAACCAATGGAAACAATGGGGGAAAAACTGGCACTTCCACCATTTTTGGAACCAAATCGAAAAGAGATCGAGGAAAAATTACGACCATTATTCTTAAAATAAATTTTGGAGGAATATATAATGATCCATCTAAAAGGAATACACCATGTAACAGCTATTACAAGTAGTGCAGAAAAGAACTATGAATTTTTCACTTATGTTTTAGGTATGCGTTTGGTTAAAAAAACGGTAAATCAAGATGATATTCAAACTTATCATTTATTCTTTGCAGATGATAAAGGTAGCGCAGGCACAGACATGACTTTCTTTGACTTTCCCGGCATACCTAAAGGCGTACATGGTACAAATGAGATTTCAAAGTCATCTTTCCGTGTACCGAATGATGAAGCATTAGACTATTGGGTAAAACGCTTTGATCGTTTAGAAGTGAAGCATACTGGAATCAAAGAGCAATTTGGCAAGAAAACACTCTCTTTCATTGATTTTGATGAACAACAATATCAATTGATTTCAGATGAATTCAACCAAGGTGTGAAATCTGGCACACCATGGCAAAAAGGTCCAATCCCACTGAAATATGCCATTACTGGTTTAGGACCTATATTTGTCCGTATTGCGAACTTTGATTACTTTAAAGAAATGATGGAAAAAGTCCTATTATTTAAAGAGACAGATAAAGTAGGGTCATTCCATTTATTTGAAGTAGGGGAAGGCGGGAATGGTGCCTCGATCATTGTAGAATATAATGCCATTCTTCCTGAAGCCCGGCAAGGTTTTGGTACGGTGCACCATGCCGCATTACGTGTAGAGGATCGCTCTGTTTTAGAAGAATGGATTGAACGAATGAGTAGTTTTGGAATCCATACATCCGGATATGTAAATCGTCACTTTTTTGAGTCATTATACGCAAGAGTTGCACCGCAAATTTTATTTGAGTTTGCTACAGATGGTCCTGGTTTTATGGGAGATGAACCTTATGAAACGCTTGGGGAAAAATTATCTCTACCTCCATTCTTAGAGCCTAAACGTGCAGAAATAGAAAAATTAGTTCGCCCAATTGATACAGTGAGAAGTACAAAGGAATTCATCAAAGAATAAAAGGAAAAATATTAAATCAAACAGATATTTACGAAGAAAAGTGGAAACCTTAAGTAGGAAATTCATACATGAATATGGAACGAATAAATTTAATCCCTTTTAAAACCATTATCAGCGATTTAGTTACGGTAGCTGCACCTGTAACTATTATCGACTTTAGGGGAACTATTACTGTTAACACCATTAGCGTTCGCTATCTTTCATTAGGAATTATAGTAAACAAAATTTGAGTAGTGTTAACCATTTTTCTAACAACAATATTCATCGAAACATATCAACTTCTCGATAATTTCATCGTTTCAGGATATGTGTATTCTGAGGGAGGTTCTCGTGCTATTGATATCGATGAGATTTTATTGAATACAATGGCTGGATTAATTGGAATCGTATTGTTTATCATTTATAAAAAGTTGTTTTTACAAAATCCTTTTATAAAAAATTAGGCCCACCAAAAACCAGTAATGCTATTATGGAACAAGAAGTAAAAGAGCGATACATATATACATGACTAATATGTATCACTCTTTATTTTTTATGACTTTTCACAATTTAGGTCTTGATAATTATAAAACCAATATAAAGATAATTGGTGGATTTAGGTTAAGAAGCACCACTAAAAATGATCAATCTTTTTTCAAAATGGATTCTCTTTGTTTGCCATCAAACATAGATTCAAACGATGTTTATAAAAAAGTTGCACCGTTTTTGGATATGGTTATCTAAAGGGGTGTTTTTTATAGTACATTTGAATTGAAAGGTGGATTAAGGAACTGTTGATTAAAATAGAGTTGTTCCGATAATTGGCCATTTAATTGAATATCAGTGATTGAATAAAAATATAATTGTTTGTACATGAAGTGGGGAGTATATATGAACTTATACCTGAGTTTTCAGATTTGACCGATTATTTAAAGGAGTTAAATGTGGTTGACTATACACATGCCTTAATTCAAACAAAGGTCGATGAACTCTATGGAAACAAACCTTCAGAAATAGAAAAGGTTAAAGTAGTTTTTGAGATTGTACGAGATATTGTATGTTTTACTTTATATTGCTTTTGTAATTATCCTAGAATTTAATGAAGCGAACTACATTGCATTACATGAAAAAGGAAACTTTCATTCAAATGATTATAGAACAAGGCCTTTTGTCATTGGTATTTACAATAATACCAAGCGCCGTTTATCAACGTTAAGGCATTTTTCCGTAAGGTGAGCTTCAAACATGTCAATAATTTCAAGGAAAGGTCTGGCTTCCCGAAAAACATGATCTGCTAATAAGAGGTGGATAATACTTTTTATCCTGTATTCATCAATTAAACTCCGTGTTTTTTTTGAAGTCTCTAAAAGAAACTACAGACCCATGATTCTGATCTAGAAATTAATCCAGAAGAGGAACAGTCTGAGAATGTGGCTTCATTCCCTCAAAATCTCTAGCTTGAAAAAGCAATTCATCAAAATTGTTGTTAAAGTCTCGTACCATATCTACAAGCTTTCTTTCGGATGGATCAAGAAGGTGAACGATAAATTTCGCATGATCGGCCATAATTCTTAAAAAGAAAACATTCTCTTTGATGATTGAATCAGCAAAGGGTTTCAATTTTTCTTCGTATAATTAAAATAAACGTTTTCTAAAATAATTGGCTTCCCTACTACTATAATCGATTAAGGGGGGAATTATTTGCACCAGGCAACTGGCATGAAAGAATTAATCCTAATGCTTTTCGTTTTAACGCGTATTAGATCTTCTCATTTGCTTAGGAACTGTTTGATTTGTCAATGAATTAGATCGTTGTTCAATCTTTTCGAATACATGATCAAAATGATTCGCTTCATCTATTAATTGTGTATCTCCGCACCTAAATCCTAATCTAAGGAATAAGAAATGTTCCTTCATTATTCTCGAACAAAACCTAATTACCTCTAAGGAATGTGTCACAAACATTACAGTATCTATTCGATTATTGGGATCTTGTGAATTTTCATTCCATGTTTTTAAACAGGGCGCTATAATCTTAATTGAGTATGTTTCTCCCTGAAAAAAACTTCTATTTCAATGTATTCAAAGAGAAGTAGTCCTCATTTCAAATATTTATTAATAGGTTCTAACCATAAAAATCAGAATCAATAGTTATTACTTTTTAGGGTGGTTCAGTTCCTTCTATTCCATAATCATATCTTTCTGCATTTTTACTTGTATGTCCTGAAAGGTATCTTTTCCAATGAAAGTATGAGCTTTTTTCTCTAATCTATTTAAAATGATATCATTTTCCTTTAACATCTCCCTAATCCGTTGTATCAATTGAAGAGCGCTTGATCCAGTGACTTGTTTGGCTATACGTTCGAGAAGAACTTTCGCATCACCGGAGAATTTAGGGATGAAGCTAATACACATTACCATATTGATCTTAAGAGCATCGCCAAATTCCTTTGTAAATGCACGGCGGACACCACCTCGAACACCTGCATAACCATAGGATATCTCGGAGATAGCTCGGTAAAAAAGAATCATTCCATCTGCATGACTTGATTCCGGATTTAACCGAAGTTCACTCACTAAAGATATTAACCGATGGACTACTGGTTTGGCCGATTCCATTGTTTGCCACCATTCCAACAATCGATGCTGGTCCTCCTCACTTAAATTCAAATGTCGTGTGTTTGGCATTGTTACTTTCCTCCTTAGTTTGCCTATGCATGGGTAAATGAAGCAAAAAGAATAATTTTATTAATATAAACCAATTAGTAAAATCTCTTTTGTCCTTATATACAATTTTTAAATTATCCATTACATGTTATTTGGCATGTATTTTTTTAAGATGACTATGGAATTCCAATTTATCCTGAGTATAACACTCATCCCTATTCATTTAATTTCATAGTTTCTACTTTACTCACAGACGTGGAATTGCTTGTATATTCTCGATTCGTGTACGTATGGTATCCCAATCAGGTCCAAGTAGGGCCTTACCAAGACTTATTGCTTCCTTGATTCTTTCCGAAATTTGATAATTTAAATGGCGACTTTGCTCTATCAGATAAAAAACATCAGGGTTTGCTTTTCTTACAGCGAGTTCAAAGTTAGGGCATAGTTGTTTTACACTGATACCAAGTGTATCAAGATCAAACACCAGCATTTCCTTTACTAGAGAAAAGGATTCACCTTGACGGATTCGATTAATCGTTCCTTGTACTGCATCGAATCCATAGCCGATATCTGCAACAGAAGCATGATAGGGATTCAAACCAGGTGCAACGCGCATGGATGGAATTTTTCGAAAACCCGTAGTAATGGAACATACTACTTCTTTTGCAGCCATCCCTTTCTCTAAGGCTGTAAGAATGGCTTCAAGATAAGCATCTCTTTGACCGTAATCTACATCCATAAAGATAGATGTCATTGATTGTTCCCTCCTCTTTGTAATCTATAATTATGTACTAAGATATTCAAAATGAAATATATAGGTGTATGACCTTCTCAGTCTATATGTCGTGTATATCTGTTCAACAAACTGAATAATGATTAGGAAGGTGGGTTTGAATGGGGGAAGGATTGTGATTGAATATGAATGATTATATGCCGAATGGGATGTTGGAAAAGGAAATGCGCTGACCAATTCAAAACCGGTTCTTTATGGCGAGTAAAGAAGGATAGAAGACAATAACTTTTAATTCAAATGACTGTTTACTCTAAATTTACCCCCGTTTTATGATCGACTTTCTTACTAATCTTTTCTAGAGTGTCAGGTGAAAATGAGTGACGGAATAATGGTGACTATTTAAGTCTAAAAGTACTGAGAAAAAGGATAGAGACC
Organism: Bacillus cihuensis; assembly: GCF_000504145.1. Classification (NCBI taxonomy): domain Bacteria; kingdom Bacillati; phylum Bacillota; class Bacilli; order Caryophanales; family Bacillaceae; genus Bacillus; species Bacillus cihuensis. The sequence continues at coordinate 366,473 of NZ_KI632495.1, forward strand.
AATAAATCGCACGTTCTGTATGCATAGAGAAGGAGGAACTTATGCGTTGGTTTAGCATTTTATCACAAGAGTCATACAAGCTTCACCATTACTTTAAACCATTTTCTTATTCTAAAAAGCTCGTACTAACCGCCTTACTATCTACACTTGCAGCTATCCTACAGTCAAGTGGAAACTTTCTCCCAGGGATCGGGTATTTGATTAGTCCTTTTGCCACCGCTCCTATTTTGATTTGTACTATGATATCTATTACCTTTGGGATTCAAAGTTACGTTTTAACGTATTTTTTACTGACTCTGATACAACCAGGCGAATCTTTTGCTTTCCCTTTTACAACAGGGATATTAGGTTTAGGAATGGGGATAGCGTTTCTCATTTTAAAAAGAAGGATCGAAATCATTGTTGTTACGTCTTTATTATTGCTAGGTGGAATTTGTTTCCTTCTGTATATTGTCCATTTCCCTATTTTAGGTCCAATTGTCAGCACATCTCTTTCATCAAAGCTAATAGGATTTATTTACATTTTTTCTTTTATATATAGCTGGATATGGGTTGAATTAAGTAGGGTAATCTTTAAGAAATGTTATCAAGTGATGGGGACAAAATAAGATAAGCATTTCTTGCATCATTACTTACAAAGTTAAAAGATACTAAAGCATCACATGAATACCTATACCAAACTAGTTATCCTATAAAACAATTTGGGATTCGCTGTTGTGTGCTTGGCAATGCATTTCTCTAAAGGCAAACCTCGGAACAGGTGGCAAGAACCGTGTTGACTAGTAGACATGGAGAACCTTGCAAAAGATGGGGCAGTCCGACACCACATTGTTTTCTATTAGTTATGAGGACTGGATTCAAGGGAAAGAGACTGGGCGTGACCCAAAGAGGTCTCATCTTTTCCACCTATGTGGTATGTATGTTTCAAAACCCGGATGGACAAGAAACATGTTATGGAAGGTGAGAAGTCTGAACAGGGGATATTAGTGAATAAGCTTACCGGAACGGCCACAATGGTAACAGACCTTTATCTTCTAATTGATAAGGCAGACATTGCTCCAAAAGACAATGTTATGACGCGAAGCCCCTCTGACTTTGAATGATAAGTGGAGCGCTTTAGACTCTACATGTACTAAACAAAAGTCGATGAGGCAGATAACCATAGAATCCAAAGGAAGTAGGTTGTTTAGGGCGGAGTACTAACATTATGACTATCCAATGATATATCTACTCAGATAGTTGTAAAGAATAGGAATGAAACGACTACATGAATGAATCTGAAGGATGAAAAAGCCATCAAAATCGGCGTAAATGGATGGTCCAAACTTCATATCAATTATTGCACGACAAATAAAAAAAGCGGCTGCGCAAAACAGCCATTGAAAATTCTACGGAGTAAAAATGAAAATTCAATGTATGAAACAATATAATGTTATACATTAAGAAAAAACTGGATGTTTTGGGAACGAAAAAAGGTGGGCATCATATAGATACCCAACCTTTTATATGTTTAGTCTATTGATGACATTCAAAAGATTGATTTTTGAACATTGATTTTACTTTGAAAATCTTGATAGATGTGGTTTGTCATCAAGTCATACACTGTAGATTCCAAGTCTCGAAGGACCTCTTCTTCAAGATTATTTTCAGGTTGAGGGTGGAACCACTGGATTTCTTCATCGTGGAAAATTCCATGATAATGATCTCCTTCAAAGTTAAGCGTAAACTGATGACGTTCATGAACTTGATCTTCGAACAATGGTTTTACTTTAAAATCTTGATTAGTATGTTTTGTCATCAAGTCATACACTGTAGATTCCAAATCTTGAAGGTCCTTTTCTTCAAGATTATTTTCAGGTTGAGGGTGGAACCACTGAATGTCTTCATCATGGAAAATTCCTTGATACGTATTCCCTTTAAAGTTTAGCGTAAATTGTTGTCGTTCATGAATTTGATTTTTAAATAATCGTTTTACTTTAAAATTTTGAAACATGATAAAACCTCCTAAATTGGTTATTCATTGAATTTTTCTTTAAATGATCTTAAATCGTTCGTACCATGGCCCTATCAATCTTTTGTGTTTTGATCAATTTTCAAAATGTCACCTGTTGATGCATCAATATCCACGACATATTCTGTATCTTGATTTACAATAGAAATTTCGTATTTTTTAATCCCGTAATTCTCAATGGTTTGAGTGTTCGTTACTAGACCGCCTTTTGATGTGTCTAAGGCAATAGTCTTTGCTTGTAATTCATTAATAGATTGTGAGGGTGCAATGGTTGATTTCGCTATTGGTTGGTTATCAAGCACTGCATGAGCCCCTAGACCACCTGCGATTAAAGCACCTGTTAAAAGCATTGTCATCAAGTTCATTTTTGATAACCTCCTTGTTTTGTTGATAGTTGTATCATAACCACTCGAGTTTAAAGAAATAGAAGAAGTACCTTAAAATTTCCTTAGAAAAATAAAAGAATATCAAGTTTGCGTTTTTTTGACTATGATCTAGTAGGTGAAACTAATAGAAACCCCCACTTGATTAATTGAGTGGGGGTTTCAGCTTTCCATTCATTACGCAAAGCATATTGGAGTTCATACTGTGATGAATGTATGAAACTAGCCAAAATTCATACATTAATAATATAAAATCAAAAACAAACTTTTGACTCGCACTTTTTTTGTATTTGGGGATAGTACCTACATTTTCGTGGATATTCGCCGTTAACCGTATGATCGAGCATGGAGTTAAAGGTGTAGAATTTATTGCTGTTAATACAGATGCACAAGCTCTTAATTTATCAAAAGCAGAGATCAAGATACAAATCGGTGCAACATTGACAAGAGGTTTAGGATAAGGGGTAAATCCAGAAATAGGTAAAAAAGCAGTTAAAGAAAGCAAAGAGCAGATCCAAGAAGCATTAAAAGGTACAGACATGGTATTCGTTACAGCCGGAATGGGCGGCGGTATAGGAACAGGTGCTACCCCTGCTATTGCTCAAATTGCCCGTGAGCTATTGGCGTTGTAACACTTTCGTTTGCGTTGGAAGGCCATAAGCGTGCAACACAAGCAGCAGTCGGAATCGCCTCAATGAAGAAAGCAGTGGACACATAATTGTTATTCCAAACGATCGCTTATTAGAGATTTTACATAAAAATACACCCATGCTTGAAGCATTTCGTGAAGCGGATGATGTTCTTCGCCAAAGTATCCAGGGTATATCGGATTTAATTGCTGTACCAGGTTTAATCAACATTGATTTTGCTGACGTGAAAACAATCATGTCCAATAAAGGGTCTGCCTTAATAGGCATTGGCTGAGCAACAGGTAAACATCGCACTGCGGAAGCTGCAAAGAAAGCCATTTCCAGTCCGTTACTTAACACTTCCATCGACGGAGCCCAAGGTGTGCGTCCTTCTTGTAAATTCTAATTTGGATATTCGAGATGCTCATGATATTTCAACAAGAGTTGAAAATGAATTAATGAAAATACATGATGTATATGCTGTATGTTCATGTTGAACCTAATTGAAGAGGGGGGCAACATAAGAAGGTGATCTCACGTCCAAAGTAAGGATATAGAAGAAAAACAGAGTCAAAAATAATATACATACCTTACTTTACATAGTAATATATGTATATTCTGTATAATTATACCTATTCTTAAAGGGAAAATTCATGAATATGTTTAGTCGTTATAGTGCTGGTTATCTGTAATATTTATCTGGAGTAGTATAAAAAATCCTTTCAGTTATAAGACTGGGAGGATTTTTTAGGACTTACTTCATTTGTTATATCCAAAACACCGGATAATTTCTTTCCTTTCGCAAATTATTAATGAATAATGCGACGAGCACAATGACAATAGAGCCTATTAATACTGGTGTAAATAAAAATTCCCAAGTATAAGTACCAAGGATCACAATAATCGGATCAGCTCCAGCTGGAGGATGTGTTGTTTTGGTTAACATCATCAAACTGATTGCTAATCCGACTCCTAAGGCGAGAGACCAAGGTTCATTTCCAAATACATGATAAACAATTAATCCGACTAAAGTTGATATGAAATGTCCGCCGATTATATTTCTTGGTTGTGATAAAGGAGAGTTCCAAAGAGAAAAAGCTAATACACAACTTGCTCCAAATGAAGCAATTAATATTGGTGACGATGTAAACATTGATAATAAATACAGAATAATAATTGTGAAAGTCCCACCAATAAAACCAGTTATAACATCTTTCACATTTACTTTCAAAGGACTCCGCCCTTTTCCCCTCATTTTCATTAGGTAGGAATACGTCTTGTACTGAGTGATTTTTTCTGGCTGCTCTTTATTCGCTAGATTTCCATCTGTAATCAAATTAGTTTTCCTCATCTCTAAAAAATTTTCTAGATTATATTACTATTTTTTTAAAAGAATTGAAAGTGGCATATTGGTATTGGCCGGTCCTTTTCCGGAATTTCATACAAAGGATTTACCCGTATACCCATCAGACTTGTTCATAGAATGGATAAACATTGCAATTGAGGAAGGTGTTTATGAACCCCATACGATGACATTATCCACTATTGACGAGTCCGGTGCACCTGTTGCAAGAATATTAATTCTAAAAAATGTAACACGAAATAAATGGTACTTTGCAACATCAGCCACAAGTAGAAAAAGGGAACAATTGAAATCTAACCCGAGAGTTGCCTTAATGTTCAATTGGTCAACAATTGGCAGACAAATTCGGATACGTGGAGTTGCTTCCAAAATGACAGCAGAAGCAAGTTCAAGAGATTTCTTAGAATGATCGAGTGAGACTAGGGAAATTGCTTTATTGGGAAATCAAAGTAAAGAAATGATACATCGTGAAGACATTGATAAAGAATTATTGAAAACGTGGGAATTGCTAAAATAAACACCAAATATTGTAAGTCCTACCTGGAGGTTGTACGAAGTCGATGCAAACGAAGTTGAGTTTTGGTAAGGAGATTCAGAAAGAAAACATAGGAGAGTACAATATCAGCTAACTTAAATGGCTACTTAAAAAATTTAAAGGTGTATATTCCTGAAGGAGAAATCCGTCTATGAGATTTTCGGAACGAGCAAAAATGGATTAGTTCAAACTATTAATTTGGAATGCTCGGTATTAGAAAAAATTTAAAGGAATTTATTTGGAATGTTGAGATAAAGCCATTTTATCTTGCAAAATATACGGTTACAGAAGAACTTTATGCGATTATTATGGGGAAGAAATTTTTAACGACGACTGAGGCTCGAAAACCAGTTGTTAATGTTTCATGGATAGATGCAATAAATTTTTGCAATATACTGTCTGATGCACTGGGTTATGACAGGTTTTACGATTTTGATAATGAAAATAAAGCAGTTATTTGCAATTATGGTACTAATGGTTTTCGTTTACCGACAGATCCTGAATGGCAATATGCATGTAAGGCGAAATCAAAAGATTATCGGTATGGTGAAATTGATGAAATTGCTTGGTATAAAGATAATTCTTAGGAACGAGTACACGAAGTTGGTAAGAAGAAGCCTAATGTATGGGGTTTGTATGATACGATTGGAAATATTTGGGGTTTCACTGAAACTTATACGATGAAGAGACATTTGGTAATTACAGAATAATCCGCGGAGGAAGTTGGGCAGAAGAAGAACGTGGGTGTGGAGCTACTTGTCGTAGCAAGAGTATGCCTGATTTTTATATAGATGATATCGGATTTAGAATTGCTAGATCAATCGTCTAATAATTTGAAATTCTGAATTGATATACGAATTATAAGGTAATTCACAAGGTTCATAGAACCTAAAAGGAGGTGTGGAAAGGTAATTTTACCTAAACTATCCAGTGCGCTTTTCCACAATATCTTACGTAAGCAGCAGAAGGCTCTTAATAATGATGAACGATCTTCCTTTAAAGGGCATTTTCCTTAAGGAAGTCTTTTTTTCGTTTTATGATTGTTCCATTCCTATTCAAGTTGGTTTATCTACAACTCAATGGGCATTGATTCCTTACAGAATAAAGTATCACTAATTATAAGGTGTTTAGAAATATTTCATACATTTTTTAGAAAGTTTTAAGATTTGTGTGATATGGTTCTTTTAATATCTTAGAAAAATGAGCTTCTTTTATCTGAATAGTGTGGTTTACAAAAGTATCTTTCATGCTAAGAATAAGGAATGATCTGGTGAAAATTTTATAACAAAGCGAGTGAATAAGATGTCAATTAAGATGAGGTTTCTGTTGTCTTACGTTGGGGTGATCCTTTTTTCTATCACTTTATTATTGGCAGCTGGTTTTTTAATTATTTTTGCTATAACAGGTGATGTAAAATCTATAGAACATCTTTACAAAAAAACGTATGTACAAAAACCTTTGACAACAGTAGAAGAAAGTGTATTTCTCGATTTAAAGCTTTTTGCTAAAAAAAATCCTAAACAGCTCCTAAATGAAAAGGAGCTCAAGGGGATTGAGCAGGAGGATATCGAGATTGTTGTTAGAAAGGGCACAAAAGTTGAGTACGCTTCCCCAGCTCTTGACAAACAGGCATTGATTAAATCCCTTCCCGGGTTTGAAGAAACAAACATCAATACGCGAGATACGATTAAAATCAACGACTATTTTTTTACGTATGTGAAGTTTGATTTTTATTTTCCGGATAAAAGTGAAGGTAGTATTTTCGTATTAAGAAAGGCAAGTTCCTATGCTGAGCTCATTCGAGAATTGTTTCCAATTTTATCGGGACTTTTGCTATTTCTGTTTATTATGATTATTGGTATATTGAACTATTTAGTTTCACGAAGCATTATTAAGCCTATCTCAATTCTTAAAGAAGGTGCCGAAAGAATAAAATCAGGAGATTTAAATTTTGAAATCAAGGCCATTTCGAATGATGAAATCGGACAATTAAATCGGGCGTTTGAGGAAATGAGAATAAAATTAAAAGAATCCGTTAATCTTCAGCTTCAGTATGAGGAGAATCGAAAAGAGCTCCTGTCTAATATTTCCCATGATTTAAAGACACCTATTACTTCGATTATTGGATATGTAGAGGGGATTAAGGATGGTATAGCAAATACCCCTCAGAAAATGGAGAAATATTTATCGACTGTGTACTTAAAAGCAAAAGATATGGATTCATTGATTGATGAGTTGTTCTTATTTTCCAAGCTGGATTTAAAAAAGGAACCATTCCATTTTGAAACTGTCGAACTAGATAAATATATGAGAGACTACGTAGAAGAACTTTATTTGGATTTACTTCAGCAGGGTATTCATATTGAGTTGCATCTTTTGAATAAGCCAATCTACGTGACAGCGGATAGAGAGAAATTTAAACGAGTATTGGCCAACTTAATGAGCAATTGTGTGAAATATATGAACAAAGACAAAAAGAACATTTCTATTTCTCTCCATGAACAATTATATGATGTGGTTGTACAAGTAACAGATAATGGGCAAGGGATAGAACCTTCTGCTTTACCATATATTTTTGATCGTTTTTATCGTGCAGAACAATCGAGAAATTCTCAGACAGGCGGAAGCGGTTTAGGACTTGCGATTGCAAAGCAAATTATTGGGGAGCATGATGGGGAAATCTGGGCTACTAGTGAGTTAGGTAAAGGTACGAGTATATTCTTTTCTCTAAAGAAAGGTGGAAAAATGTGAAACAAATATTACTTATTGAAGATGATATTAGCATTGCAGAATTGCAAAGGGATTATTTGGAAATAAATGGCTTTTGCGTCGATATTCAACATAATGGTGATGCAGGACTCCAACTGGCTCTTCAAGAACATTATGATTTAATTATTTTGGATATCATGCTTCCAGGAGTAAATGGGTTTGAGATATGTAAACAAATACGCGCAGTTAAAAATATTCCTATCTTGTTTGTATCGGCTAAAAAAGAGGATATCGATAAAATTCGGGGTCTCGGTTTAGGGGCAGACGATTATATTACAAAGCCTTTTAGTCCAAGCGAACTGGTAGCTAGAGTGAAAGCACATATTGCGCGCTATGAACGTTTAGCAGGGAACCCAACCAATTCAAATACGATTTTCGTTCATGGAATTTCAATCGATAAGTCAGCACGCAAAGTTTATCTTAACGGAGAAGAAGTTCCGTTTACGACAAAGGAATTTGATTTGATCGTGTTTTTTGTGATGCACCCGAACCAAGTATTGAGCAAAGAACAGCTTTATGAAAAGATTTGGGGGCTGGAGTCAGCTGCAGATGTTTCAACGGTCACCGTTCATATCAGGAAAATACGTGGGAAAATTGAACGAGACCCTGCACAGCCGAAATTCTTGGAAACCGTTTGGGGAGCCGGATACCGATTCAATGTTTAAATTAAATAATGTGTTTTAGACCCGTCACAAAGGTGGCGGTTATTTTTTTATAAACATGAAGAAATTTTAAGAATAAGTTTATCTTTTTTAAGAATTTATTTAGAGGGAGTTTACATTTGGGTACTAACATAATAGAAGTAGTAACTAAGTTCATTGAGGGGATCTGAGCCTTTTCATTTCAAGTTAATAGCAAAAAATAATAAAAGAACGATAGGCAGGTGAATTTGATGTGGAGGTAGTTAACAATAGTTATTGGAGGCATTATCCTCCTTCAGGGATGTATCTCAGATAATGTTGCAGAACCAAATACACAGGAAAAAGAGATAAGGGTAGAAATAGATATAAATGAACAATTAATTCAAGCTGCAGAACGCAAGGAAACAGAAACAATAAAGAGATTGATTGAGGAAGGTGTCGATATAAATACAAAGGACTCAGAAAGACGAACTGCTACTATGATCGCAACTAATAATAATGATGTCGAAACCGCTAAAGTCTTGATTAAAGCGGGGGCTGACGTCAACATTCAAGATAACATGTAAAAACATTCCTTTTTTATATGCCGGTGCAGAAGGATATGTTGAAATTCTTAAACTTACGATCGAAGCAGGTGCGGATCCGGCGAAGATTAACCGTTATGGAGGAACTGCATTGATTCCTGCTTCAGAACATGGTCATATAGATGTCATCAAGGAACTTCTCACCAAGACTGATATTGATGTAAATCATGTAAATGATCTCGGTTGGACCGCATTAATCGAAGCTATCGTGTTGTATAACGGTGGTGAAAGACAACAGCGAGCCATACAACTGCTAATCGATCACGGGGCGGATGTGAACATTCCGGATAGAAATAATGTAACTCCTTTGCAATATGCACGTGAGAAAGAGATTAAAGTTATTGAACAAATTTTGTTAACAGCAGGAGCAAAATAGCCAGATTGTATAAGCTTCCAAGTAAAATCAATACCGTATTACTGCTTAATTATTAGGATAATCTAAAATATACCACAATAAGAAAATGAGGAGACGATAAAAATGAACAAAAAAGCAAAAGCAATAACATCAATAATGCTCGGATTCACATTATTTTTAACAGGTTGCAACGCTAACGCCCAAGAAAATCATAGTGAACAGAAGCAAGAACGAGCTGTTAAGAAGACTAAAAAGGAAGATAAGTTAACCAAAGGTCAGGAAATGGCTAACATTCTTAGTAGTACAAATTGGCAAGGTACAAGAGTGTATGACAAAGATAATAATGACTTAACAAAAGAGAATGCAAACTTCATTGGCCTTGCGAAATATGATGTGAAAACAGGAAGATATGAATTTTTTGATGCTAAGACAGGTGAAAGTCGTGGCGATAAAGGAACATTCTTTATCACAAATGATGGGAAGAAGAGAATATTAATTTCAGAATCAATGAATTATCAAGCTGTTGTTGACATAACAGAAATAAATAAAGATGTTTTTACTTATAAAAGAGTGGGGAAAGATGCTAATGGTAACGATGTAGAGGTATTCGTTGAACATGTTCCATATAAAGAAAAAGAGCTGTCTTTCACTGATCCGGACAAGCAGTTGAACACTACTACAGGAGATATTGTTAAAGACGTTGATGGAGATAAAATTTTAGGTAGTACCCTTTGGAACGGAACAAAGATATTAGATGAAGACGGCAATGATGTAACAAAGTATAATTCGATGTTTATAAGTCTGGCAAAATTTGATGACAAAACGAATAAATATGAATTTTTCAACATTGAAACAGGAAAAAGCCGCGGTGATTATGGCTACTTCGATATTGTACACGAAAATAAAATTAGAGCCCATGTATCAATTGGAGATAATAAGTATGGTGCCGCTCTTGAACTTACAGAACTTAATAATAATAAATTTACGTATAAAAGAACTGGTAAAGACAAAGATGGCAAGGACATAATTGTATTCGTTGAGCATGAACCTTATAAAGGTGATCTTAAACCAAAATTTACTAAATAAAAAACGTCAAATAAGATTAGCGTCTAGTAAAAAAGGGAATGGGGAAATCCATCCCCCTTTTTTTGCGACGGGCAGTCGCATCGTTCCACGTGCCATTTTTGAAGTATTCTGGCTCAGGGTTCTTGATATAAATGCGTGTATTCAGCTTCAACCGCGAGATATAGTAAGCCTTTTTATCATGAATGGCTTGTAAGTCTCCTAAATCGAAGTAACCAAGATCGCGCAAACATAAATCGCCTGCCTCTACGGTTTCAAGGCAGATGGTACCGTATGTTTTATCATTATTCTTTCCTGGGCCAAGCTGCACGTTAAGAAATTGACCACTGAGTAAATCATATTCCAATTGGATTTTTACGCCTTCCGTATTACTGCTCCCACCTGAACCTTGATAGTCTGCGACGAATTGATCAGGCAGCTGAAATACTGTCGCATCTAAAATACGGATACGATTGAAAGCAGACATTATGTGTGCAGAAAGCGATTGAATGGAACAGAATTTTTGTGTGAGAAGAGAAGTAAAAACTTCTCGAAGAAATGATGGCTGCTGGATTAAAGCGTTGATTCAGTCCTTCCAGGCTCATCAGTACCCCTGTAGAAGCTTCTTAACCGTGATGTGCTAGAGACTTCCTGACTGAGCCATCTGAAAAGGGCGATGAGTTCGTTTGCTTGATACTTACTAGATCGTTTACAAAGCCAACTTGTTTGGCAATGTCTTGTAGGACTACTGGAGATAGAAAGCGTTGTAATTCTTGTGAGAATAGATGTAATTCTTCAGATAGCGAGAGAATCATGAAAAAACGTCATTCTTTTCGAGTTTTTTACTGAAAGAATAACGTTTATTCATTTTGGGGGAAATTCATTTCTTTAGCTTGATGGGCATGGGGTAGCGTCAGGAAAATGTGATTTTCTTCCAGGACTCATTATAATGAACGCTAACATTATCGTTTTTTGGGCAACACACAAAAAGCTAGGGCACATTCATTCATTTTGTTGAATTTACCCAAATATGGGACAAAGTGCCAGTCCCCGTATGCTAAAAATTTACGTCCCAACGATCACTTCCACCCCATGCCTTTCAAGTATTTCTTGCATGTTTTCTCCTACTTCCTTTTCCGTTATAACGATATCAATAGCATCCAAATCACATACTTTTTGAAAAAGGTTTTATTAAACTTTGTTGAATCTATTAATACAATTACCCTGTCAGAGCGTTTGTAAAAGTATTCTAATAAGGAATTTATCCGTTCATAAAAGTACACTTTTTCGAATGGGTATTTTTTGTTTGAATACTTTCAATAATTACGTTCGTAAACTTTAAAATTAATTTACGAACGTCTGTTTAGTTATATCTACTTTTGTGAACGCCTATTGATAGAATTATAGAAAAAGAACCAAAATGAAGGAGATTAAAATGACGTTCGAAAGTTTGGATACATACGAGTTAGCAGCAAGGATCAAAACGAGGGACGACAACTTGAAGCCATGAAAGAAAAGGGAATAGGCGAACGAGATATTTTCATGGACAAACAAAGTGGAAAGGATTTTAATCGAACTCCGTATCAGTTGCTTAAACGAATGTTGAGAAAAGGAGATGTCTTATATATCCATTCCTTGGATCGCTTTGGACGAAACAAAGAAGAGATTTTACAGGAGTGGAATGAAATCACTAAGAACATCCAGGCTGACTCTGTGGTGTTGGATATGCCACTGCTTGATACGACTCAAATTAAGGATAGCCTAGGGACTTTCATAGCCGATCTCGTTTTGCAGATTCTTTCCTGGATTGGTGGAAGAAGAACGGGAGCGAATTCGAAAACGGCAGAGGGTATTGATTTGGCTATGCAAAATGGAACAGTATTTGGTCGACCTAAAGTTGAGGTGACTGAAGAATTCAGAGTAGTCTATGATCGTTGGAAAGCAGGGGAGATGACTGCTGTTAAAGCGATGAAGGAAATATGTATAAAAAGGACGACTTTTTATAAGTTAGTCAAGGAGTACGAGGGATCATTGAAATAAATCATATGTATTAACTCGTCAAAGACGTGACCTACCGTCGATGGTAATAGTCCCATTTTTACAAATTGGTAATGCTTTTTGGGATCATAGGTTACCATTTGGATAAATTGGTTAGGGGTTTATAAAGACAAATTGCAATAAGATATACGTCCAAAGAGGGGCTTTTGTATGTGTATCAAAGCTTGTTCTGAAATAAGAAGAAATAAGTATTCGGCTCAGCTGCAAAACTGGGCTTTTTGTATGCAAACTTTTTTAAATATTTCTTTGGGAATTGCACGACAAAATTCGTCATACTTTCAAGTATCTAAAAATTGGAAAGTCAGAATAATCTTCACAGATTGTGCAAAAAATACACTTAAAACGTACTAAGGAGAACCAATTAATGAAATTTTCGGGGATATGGAAAAAGAAGAAAGATCATTTTCAAAATATACAATTGAATGAATCGTTGGATACATTACCAAAAATCCCTCTACATACGGAGTTAAATCAAAATATAGAAGTACTAAAATCAGTATATAAAGATTGCTCTGATGTGGTATTTCGTGAATTTAGTATCGGTAGCAGCATTAATGCGGTTCTTCTTTACATTGATGGTCTTTCAAATACTGAAGAAGTCGATCAGCATGTGCTTAAGCCGCTTATTCAGATGAAAAACCATGAACATGGTGCAATATTTGAGAAAACAAAAAAGGAAATATCGGTTTCCGATATTAAGGACATTTACTCGATTAATGATATTTTTAAACAAATTTCAATTGGCAACTCGATTATATTAATTGAAAATGAAACAAATGGAATTTCCATTGGGTTGCCGAAGTGGGAAAAACGCAGCATTATGGAACCAGACGCGGAATCAGTCATACGGGGACCAAGAGAAGGTTTTATTGAAACTTTAAGAGTAAACACCTCCCTTTTACGCAGGAAAATTCGTCATCCGTTATTAAAAATGAAACAAATGGATATTGGTCGTTACACAGAAACACAGGTCATCGTTGCTTATATCGAAGGGATTGCCGACAGCACATTAGTTGATGAAGTGACAAGCAGGCTAAAGCGAATTAAGATTGATGGCATTTTAGAAAGCGGATATATTGAGGAAATGATTGTAGATCACCCGTTTTCTCCTTTCTCACAAGTTTTAACAACGGAACGGCCGGATGTAGCAAGTGCCTGCCTTTTGGAAGGGCGTGTTGTAATCTTGATTGACGGCACCCCTATTACATTAATTGCTCCTTGTACGTTCGCAAGTCTGATGCAGGCACCTGAAGATTACTATAATCCGTTTTACATCAGTACCTTGATCCGTTGGCTGCGATATATATTCTTTTTTATCGCTTTGCTCGCTCCATCAGCATATGTGGCAATCTTAACGTTTCATCAAGAAATGCTTCCAACCACACTGCTCTTAACCATTGCTCAAAGCCGCGAACAAATCCCTTTTCCGGCATTGATTGAGGCGTTTATTATGGAAATCACTTTTGAGGCGCTAAGGGAAGCAGGTGTGAGATTACCAAAACAGGTTGGCGCTGCTGTTAGTATTGTCGGAGCCCTGGTCATCGGACAAGCGGCGACTGCGGCAGGACTGGTTTCATCACCGATGGTCATGGTAGTCGCCATTACAGGTGTCGCATCGTTTTTAATGCCAAGATATGCGACCGGCATATCGATTCGAATCCTGCGCTTTCCTATCATGATTTTTTCCGGAATGTTAGGTTTATTAGGTGTCATGATCGGTATTACCGCTATTGTCGCACATATGTGTACCCTAAAGTCCTTTGGTGTACCATATTTCAATTCGATAGCGCCTCTTAAGATTCAAAATTTGAAGGATGTCCTGATTCGAGCCCCTTGGTGGGCCATGGATACACGTCCTGAATTTATTTCAAAGGATACTAGTAACCTAAGGCGTCAGTCCAGTAACCTAAAGCCCGGTCCAAGCAAAGGTGGTGGCGAAAGTTGAGTTGTATGATCAGACCTATTAAGAAGGCTATGACCTTAATGCTTCTGCTTTGCTTGACATCGATTTTCCTAACAGGATGTTGGGACCGCACTGAGGTGAATGATTTAGCTCTCATTTTGGCAGCAGGTATAGATAAGGGCAAAAACAAAAATATCGAATTATCGGCCCAAATTTATATCCCGGGAGGCTCACAAGGCGGACAACAGTCCGGGATGTCCAGCAGTTCCAGCATTGGTCAGTCATTTGTTAGGTCAGCTGAAGGAGAAACCATTGCGGATGCGATGGCGCGACTCCAGGAAGAACTCACAAGGGAGGTTTTTTGGGGGCAAAATGAGGTGCTCATTATTGGTGAAAAATTAGCAAAAGCAGGAATAAATGATGAAATTGATTTTTGGATGCGGCATTCGGAACCTCGTATACGTGCCGATGTTTTTGTTTCGAAAGGAAGGTCAAAGAATGTTTTGGGGGCCATGCCTGAATTGGAAAGAGACGCCGCAAAACAACTACGTAAAATCGTAAAAACACATATAGGTGTAAAAGTGACAGTGAAGGATTTATCCCAGATGCTAGCAGGTGAATCTGCTCCAGCCGTACTTCCTTGGGTTGAAAAACTTCCCCCATCCCTAATGGATAAGAAAAAGGAAATTCCAATCATTAATGGAGCAGCCATTTTTAAGGAAGGAAAAATGGTAGGAAGATTAGACGATAAAGAAACAAGGGGTATTCTTTGGCCTAGAAATGAGATTAAATCTGGTATGATTACGATTTCTATTGACGACGAAAATGGCTACATCTCCTTGAAATTATTAAGAAGCCATACTGAGTTGATCCCTTCCATAAAGAATGGTCAATGGAGCATGCACATCAAAACAAACGCAGATCTTGAAGTTGTACAAAATACGACAAAACTAAACTTATTCAATTCAAAGGTCATAAAAAGGTCTAAGCAAAAGGTTGCTGATGAAATTGAACAAAGAGAACGGTTAGCTTTCTCGGAAGTACAGGAAAAGTTAAATTCTGATATTTTCGGCTTTGCTAATGAATTTCAGAGTAAATATCCACAAATATGGAAACAAAAGAAAGACGAATGGAATGAAATTTTCCCACAAGTAGCCGTTTCTTTTGAAACGAAGGTAAAGATTAAAAGAACCGGTTTGGCAACTGGAAAACGTCAAAGAGGTGTTGAACAATGAAGATTGGAGGGATATTAGGGGTAACAGTTATATTGGTGCTTATCTTTTTATACCAATGGCCCAAGTTGAAGAAAAATGGGAGAAAAGTAAAAATGACCTTTTTTTTGTTGATGCTTCTTAACTGGGTTCTTGCTGTTTTGCTCGTTATCTTTCCAGAAATGCCGGGACCTGGGCAATTAATTGATTTCATCTATAAATCATTTGAAACGTTTTGGTAAATAGACTCCTTTTAGAAAAGGAATGAACAAATATGATTGAAAAAGGTAGAATTTCTTACTTAGAGCTAGCACTCATTATGTATGCAACAGTTGTAGCCACGGCCATTCTTTACATCCCATATGTCACATCACAGCATGCAAAGCGTGATTTGTGGTTGTCTCCCATATGGGGTTCCTTGAGCGGCTTTCTCATCGTCATGATTATTGTAAAGCTTTCTAAGTTATATCCAGGGAAAACACTAATCGAATATGGTGAACTTATTCTTGGTCGGACCCTTGGCAAAATTATCTCGTTCATTTACTTGTTTTTTCTATTACACGATACTGCTATCGCATTTAGGGAATATGGTGAGTTCATTGAAAGTGCTTTTTTGCATAAAACGCCAATCATTTTTGTTACCGGTAGTATTGCCCTTTCTTGCGCGATTGCTGTCCACGGGGGCATTGAAACGATTGGAAGATGTGCTACAATCTTTTTGCCGATTGTTTTAGCTCTCTATATACTGATTTATGTCTTTCTTATTCCTGATTTAAATGTAAAAAATATATTTCCAATCATGCAAGATGGGATAATGCCCTCCATTAAAGGATCCATTGCACCACATGCCTGGTTAAGTCAATTTTCATTGATGTCATTCCTGATCCCGTTTTTAACGAATCAACAAAAGGTTATGAAGTGGGGAATGTTTTCTGTCATTGCCAGTGTCTTAACCATGGTATTTATTAATCTTGGGAATCTTTTATTATTTGGAGGAATTATTTCTAACCTATATTTCCCTGTGTTTGAGGCTGCAAGATTTATAAGTGTCGGTTCTTTTTTTGAACATATTGAGTCAATGGTCATCGCCTTTTGGGTTCTTGGTGGTTTCGTACAACTTTCCTCCTTTTTTTATATGCTTACACTTGGCACTTCACAATGGCTAACACTGCCCAGTTATAAACAGTTTGTATTACCAATTGGTTTTTTAATTATTATCTTTTCAGTCTGGTCAATCCCCTCGTTTGAGGAAATGATTCGAGGAATGGGTACAACTATGCCCTTTTATTTCTTAACGGTTCAGTTCCTCATTCCTGTTTTACTCCTAGGTGTTGCGGTCATACGGCGGAAGAGATCGAACTCGTTCTTGCCGTAAGTTTTTGGGGTGCCAATATAGCAGTCGGCATTCAATTACAAATGCAAGGTATGAATGCAAATCAGCTGCGTGAATCCGCAGACCATTTGTTAAATCAGTCATCATTCCATAAAGCTGCGGCAAAAATGAAAGAATCCTTGCAAAAATCGGCGAGGTATCAACAGGCTGTTGATGAGATTTTTGAATTTAAAAGACAATATAACATCTAATAGAAGAAACTCGTCAAAAAATATAGCCTTTGCTCATGATAGCAAAGGCTAATATAACGAGGAATAAATTATCACTATCTCTAAAACAAGCTCTAAATATAGTTTACTGGGGTATCGTCAGGAATGTGATGCTATACAACGATTAGGTTGGTACACGTTTTATTAGTCAACATAAGACCTTATATAGAGATAATTTGATTGTGTATCATTAGCTAATGAACATTGACTATCATCGCTGATATAAGGAGTTATTCTGTTTCTTCTCCAGAAGGCCGAGTCGTTTGGGTTGGAAGGGTATTCCAAAAACTTGTATCCACTTTTTCAATTGAACCATTAGCGATGGCTCTAGTTGCTGCATCAAGGGTGGTTATTGTTTGCTTAATCAAATAACCATTGCTTTTTTGTCCAAGTGCGTAAGACTCATAGTTGTGATCAGACATGCCGCGCATTTCAAAAAGAAGTGTTGAAATATCATATTGAACTGCGGCACCATTACGGCCAATTGTTTCCTCTGAACCGCCATTGTATTTTCCAATATTCCCCCATCCCTTAGAGTTAATAGCATTGAACACGACAGCTCCTAATTTTTTTGAACGTTCTAGGACTTCCGGCTTTACATTCCGGTTTGTCGGATAAAGGATGGACCCTGATACATATTTCCCGTCTATTTCACTTTGAGTTCCTTGATGATGGAGATCAATCATATAATTTATTTTGTACTTTTTTAACACATTATTGTGCAATGCTTGAGTTTCTGGATGTATTTTGGCAACATGGTCACGGTTCAAATCTGCGCCAACAGCATTATAGCGAGTCAAATGCCTTCCGCCGTCAGCGACATAGTCATCAAGGGAAAAGTTGACATCACCCATTGCTCCGTCAGCATTTAACATTGGTACGATAAGGATGTTTACATGATCAAGAACACCTTTCATTTTGTTCGTTCCTAAGTGTTTTATAAATTCTAGAGCGCCTTCCGTCGTCAGTTGTTCATTACCGTGCTGTTGGGTTAAAAAGAGGATGGTAGGATTGCTAGGGTTAGAAATATATTTCGCGAGGTAAATATCACGGCCTTTTACAGTTTGACCAATCACTTCTAGTTCCATATCATTTTGTTTTGCATCTTGGGTTTTAAGAAATTCAACTAGTTCATTGTATGTATGTAGGATAGAAGTCTGAATCGATTCATTTCCGCCATAATTCGGCCCTTCACCGACTGCCCCAACAGAATTGGGAGCGCTTACAAATCCTCCGACTACCATTAAACCAGATAAAGATAACGCAATGACTTTCTTTTTCATTTTATAACCTCCATTTAATATAATTGTAACAATATTCAATAAATTCACTACAAGGAGAATATTACAATTAATATGGGGGCATGTACATAGTGATTAATTACTAAATTTGTTATCCTTAAATTTACCTATTTAGGTTGATTTTAGGAATAAAAATAACCGATTTGCTCTTCAGTTTTCACAAAATTAAACAGTTATTAATGGCCAAAAACAAACAGGCAGAATTAGAGGAAAGGGTACCA
Organism: Bacillus cihuensis; assembly: GCF_000504145.1. NCBI lineage: Bacteria > Bacillati > Bacillota > Bacilli > Caryophanales > Bacillaceae > Bacillus > Bacillus cihuensis. The sequence goes on from NZ_KI632495.1 coordinate 385,101, forward strand.
GAAGGCCGGAATTAAAAATTGATAATCAATTTCGACTTCCCCAGAGGATTGGTCGCTACAAGGGGACGATGGATTTGATGTATTTCGTGGAGGGGAAGTCTGTTATTAAGGTAACTGGTGCTTTACTTGAACAAGATTAAATAAAAAAGGTCGATTCCTACAATTGACCTTTTTTAATGGGTTGGATCAGGACCAGGGAAAGCTTCACGGATTGAGGGAAAAAACATTCGTTTTTTTTCTTGATATCAAGCAGGTATCGAACCTGCTTGATAGTTGCTGAAACAGCCTAAAACGTATGAAAGGTTATTCGGGGAAGAAAGGAATGCATTTGGAGCAAATGCTTACAATCATTAGCTTATCTAGCTTTTGACTTAAATATAACGTTTTTGGTGCAGTTAAGCCGAGTTCAAGACCGGCTTTTATTAGTTCTTTTCTCATCAATTCTATTTCAATAGGTACATCGTTCATAGTGGTAGTTTCAAGAGACTTACCTCAAATCTATATATCTTTAATTAAATGAATTATTACATAAAACGGAAATTAATTCAATGATTAGTATTGGAGACATAATTGGGATCGCAACACTACAGCATGTAAGAAAGGGAAGAGCGTCCTTTCTTACATTCTATACGGCTTTAAGTGGCCCGATGACCACAGTCTGTGGCTTATGCATACATTTTTGCTAGCAGATGTGCAAGATTGATATTTATCCTTATCACTGTCAAGAATCCGTTGTTCTTTACGGTTAAGAGCAAGATTGATTTATGCCTTTTTTGCTTCAGCAAAGGTGTCCTAATGCGGTGAAAATTGCACGTAGGGTGTTTGCTTCAGTTGTAATCAGGGACAAGTGGATAGATATCTCAATAAATATCTAAATTTTTTGAACATTTAATATTGGACAAACTATGAAAATCCATTTACTATTTATATAGGTGGTAAATTTTGAAAATAAAGGAAATGAAAAGGGGGTACCACATTGATAAGAAAAACATCCTTATCCATTTTACTTGCAGCTAGCCTTTCCTTTGGGGGAACTGCTGTATGGGCCGCACCAGCACAGAAAGCAAATCTACAATCGGATCAAGCGTTTGACAACAAGATTGTCAAACGGATTAAGGAAGAAAACATTTACAATCATATTGCAGAGCTTTCAAAGAATCCACGTGTTGCTGGAACACCAGGTGAGGACGTAGCGGTGGAATACATAAAGCGCCAATTTGAGTCTTATGGATATGAAACGGAAGTGCAAGCATTCGATATTAATAGTTATATAGAACCTAGTTTAATTGAATTAAGTCTTGATGGTATGACCTTCGAACCTGCACCAATCAGCTTTACCTATGGTGTAAATGGGGAGGTAACTAATGAGCTAGTTTACGTTGGTTTAGGAGCACCAAGTGATTTTGAGGTAAAAGATGTAAAAGGCAAGATCGCTCTGATCAAACGTGGTACCTATACCTTCGCTGATAAAATCTTGAACGCTACGGCGGCAGGAGCTTCTGCTGTCATTATTTATAACAATACTGATGGCGTAATCAGTGGAACACTCGGTGAACCCAATGATGATTATGTTCCATCTCTAGCCATCACTTACGATCAAGGATTTGCTTTAGAGGAACGTCTGAAAAAGGGTGAAACCGTAACGGCCACCTTGAAAATAGAGGGAGCTCAAACAAATAAGGCAATTTCTCATAATGTGATAGCAACAAAAGAAGCGACTCAAAAATCGAAGAATCAATTGGTTCTTGTTGGTGCTCATCATGATTCTGTAGATGGAGCGCCGGGAGCAAATGACGATGCTTCGGGTACAGCTACTGTGCTTGAGTTGGCACGAGTATTTGCGAATGCTCAAACCGATACCGACATTCGTTTTGTTACCTTTGGGGCTGAAGAAAATGGGCTATTAGGTTCATATGAATTTGTTAAAAGTATGACCGATGAAGACTATTATCGCACAGTCGGAATGTTCCAAATGGATATGGTTGGAAGTAAGGATGCTGGTCCATTAATTATGTACACAAATGACGGTGAGAAAAATATCGTGACGGATTTAGGAGCATCAGCAGGTGCTCGTTTAGCCAAGACGGGAGAAGCAACTCCTTACGGTATGGAAGGGCGAAGTGATCACGTTCCATTTGCGGAAATAGGACTTCCTGCTGCATTGTTTATCCATGCGCCAGTAGAACCATGGTATCATTCGCCACAAGATACCTTAGACAAAATTAGTTTAGATAAGCTAAAAGAAGTATCTAATATTGTAGGTGCTGCTATATATCAAATTGCTCGCCCTGATACTCCAGCATTAGAAAAGGCTAAAGTTGCACCAAAAGAAGTCGATTACAATTTTGAGGAAAGAGAACTGGAATAATCGATATTAGCCCTGCGGGTTTTCCGTATGGGCTTTTTTAGTTTTTATTAACTCATCGACTAACGGTGTAGTTTAGTTAAAAGGAGTTACTGCAATTTAAGTAGTGCCTACTTTACATTTTTAGATTGTACATCTACCATCTATGTTCCAAAACTCTGTTCATTATTCTATGTTCAATAACATATCGAATTCTATCTTAAGTTACAACTTGAACTTAAAGGAAAAATGAGAAAAGAGTGATTACTGGTGTTAATTGGATATGCGCGCGTTTCGACAGGGTTACAAAATTTAGATTTACAAATGGACGCGTTAGCGTAACATTTCTGTGGAAAAATCTTCCACGATAAGATGAGTGGAGCGAAAAAGCAGCGCCCGGGTTTGGAGGAAGCACTTCAATATGCACGTGAAGGCGATACCATTGTTGTTTGGCGATTAGATCGTCTTGGTCGTAACTTGCAAGACTTAATACAGATTGTGAATACTTTGAACGAACGAGGTGTAGGCTTTCACAGCCTGCAAGAAAACCTAACGATGGATAAAAGCAACGCAACGGGACAATTAATGTTCCACCTCTTCGCTGCCTTTGCAGAATTTGAACGGAATCTGATCGAGGAACGCTCAGCCGCAGGACGAGCAGCAGCTAGAGCGCGTGGTCGTCTTGGGGGACGTCCGGAGAAACTGGAAGCGAAAGATATTGAAATGATGAAATCGCTCATTGAAAATGGTACATCAATTAAAGATGTGGCGGAAAAATGGGGCGTATCACGAACAACCATTTATCGCTATTTAGAAAAACCTCTAAAATAAAACGTAAAGCGCTTATTACCAGCTCACAGCTTGGATAAGTGGTTTTATTGTTTAGAATAGGCGTAGTGAAAAATTGCAATAAGAAACAGTTGCAAATTACCCAATAAAGTGACAGAAAAATTAGCACTATTATTCTCTGTGTCTATAAAGTTTTAACTTCTGGACATACAAGCTATGTGTCGACTTTTTTTAAGTTTTCACTTAGCCTTCATATTGATATTAACCTATCGAAAGGAGAATATAAAATGAAGTGAGCAAAGAGAATAATAAATTATGTTTGTTTTAGTGTTTGGGAAAGTAAGTAATTTTTCTATAATAAACTCCTCCTAATAAAATTGACTGGAAAAGGGCGGATTAAATAATCCGAGATTACCCGTTACTCAATTATAACAAGATTTTCTGTAATATCTTAAGGCTAGAACCTCTTAATACTGTTGAACGATCTTCCGTTAAACCAGCTAATAGTTTGTCAACATTTTTCAATAAAGACTTAAAATATTTCATACTATTCTAAAAATATGCATAGCAATTCATCCTGGGACTAATTGCCCGTTTGTTAAACAAGAAAAGCAATACCCTTACTTAAGCATTACGACCATTCCATTAATAAAAAAGAGTCTTATATTTGTTGGTATTCAAGGTGACCTGTCGCTATCAATTTATCCTCAATAACTAGTTTTTCCTTACCCTACTTAACTACAAAATAATGTAATATTTACTATATTTAAAAGAGATCTAAAATGCTCATTACATTATTTTTAAGATAAAGTATAATTTTGGAAGAGGAAGAAAAACATCTGAATATTCTGAATAAATTTAATATTCTATTTACTATGACTTATATAAATAGAGTTTAATTGGGGGAGGATGGAAATAGTGGCTAAGAAAAATTTAAGTAGACGTAAGTTTTTAGGTTATCTAGGAGCTGGTATAGTAACTGCGACAGCAGCTAGTTTACCTATTAAAGCTTTAGCAGGATTAAACGAAACGAAAGCTACATCTGAAGTTAATTCAGAAGATTTACCTAAAGAACCTGGTACATGGGGCGATACAATTTTAGAAATGGAAATTGAACTACCTCAAGACCCAAATGTTCTCCTGATGGATGTAGAGACCATTTATAATTTAAATCAATGAAATTGTATAACAAATCAGGGGGGAGTTTTTATGTCCTTACGAATTAATATGGTCAACACAGCCATATCTCAGATTGGCACATTAGAAGGGAATAATAATGACAATAAGTATGGGAGATGGTTTGGTCTAAACAATCAGCCATGGTGTGCCATTTTTGTGAGCTGGTGTGCTGCTAAATCAGGAAATATGGAATTCAATGGGGAACACCGTCCACTTTTTGCTCGCAGTGCTGCAGTAAGAGATCATCGATGGTTTCATGATACTTTTGGTGAATATTTTACTAAATCAGGATTCATCAATTATATCGGGAATGACTCCAAGAAAGTTGCCAGAGCGACAGGATGCCTTATTTTTTTTAGTGGAGACTCTCATATAGGCATCGTTGAGCAATATTATCCTGGGGAACAAGCAGTACTTACAGTAGAAGGGAATACTTACACCCCCTCTAAAGGAGAGGAAATTCAAGGCGTGTTTCGTCGTTATCGCCGTCTTTCTGATTCGAAAATAGTTGGATTTGCTCTTCCTTACTATGAATTTTATAGCAGCGGATCCCCTGGGGGCGTTAAGCCGATACCACCTCCTTACGGTAACAGTGGAACTGTGGATAACCCCACTTCTTTCCCAGGAGCAAGGTATTTCTATATTGGTGCCTACAATAACTATGTCACGCTATTAGGGAAAATGCTAATAAAAGCAGGATATGGTAATTTTTATCAAGTAGGAGCAGGTCCTCGCTTTACGGAAACAGACCGGCAAGCATGCGCATCTTTTCAAAGAGCACAAGGCTGGAGTGGAAGTGGCGCAGATGGTATTCCTGGAACATCTACATGGGAGCGGCTTAGTGCCATCTATTATGGTGGTGGCGGAAGTGGTGGAAGCGACTGGCCGCCAGCATTTCCAGGTGCACAATATTTTAAGGCTGGAGCCTCAAACGAATACGTAAAATTATTGGGTGTTCAGTTAGTAAAGGCAGGATTTGGTCGACACTATACCGTTGGACCAGGTCCAGCGTGGAGTGAAGCAGATCGCCTAAACTGTCAAGAGTTCCAAAGAGGACAAGGTTGGACAGGCAACGATGCAGATGGATATCCAGGTCCTACGACATGGCAAAGATTGTTTGATATAGTTGGTAGCACCCCAAATATTTCGATATTTCCCGGAAGCCATTTCTTTGGTCCTGGTGCAAATAACGAATATGTTACAACCCTTGGTAAACGATTAATTAACAAAGGGTATAGTCGGTATTATTCTGTCGGAGCAGGTCCAAAGTGGAGTGAGGCAGACCGTCAAGCTTGCGCTGCTTTCCAACGTGCTCAAGGTTGGTCTGGAAGTGATGCAGATGGCATTCCTGGTCCTTCAACATGGCAAAAGCTCTTTGCATAAAAAATATAACAGAGAGGAATTGATAAAATCCCAAACATGGGGGTTCCTGGATTAATACTTATATTAGTAATTGCCCTTATTATTTTTGGGCCGTCAAAACTCCCCGAAGTTGGATGTGCCTTTGGTAACACATTAAAAGAATTTAAAAACGCAACCAGGGATTAATGGAGCAGGGATCATAAAAATTATCAAACTTTTTTATCGATTCAATTGAATTTAGAAAAAGCGTGTATTGATCAATCTTTTTTCAAAACACGCTTTTTCTATTTGATTTTATATTAAGGTTTTTTAAATTAAATTAATCAAACTTTATTCCAAAGTTACGCCCTAAAGCCGCCCTGGTCCGATTCCTTTCAGAATCAGACCAGGTGACAACATACTATTAGTTGGGTGTTATTGAAGAGAAAGTTATGTTTCGACTTTCGTTTAGGTCTTCACTTAGCTTTATATAAATGCTTTCTTTAGGAATATAAAATTAATGTAGCTTTGGAATAAGTTAAAAGGCACGTGGTGATGTGGATTTAAAATAAAGTTCGATCGTTTAAAACAAAGTTTAACCGTTTGTAAAAAAGTCTGATCAAAAGTTCTGAATGAAAGCAGAATTCTCCTTGTTCCGTAATCGGGCCATTTAACGGAATAAAGCAGGAGAATTCAAAAGAGCACCGAAATAGTAAAGATATAATTAAAAGGGAGTGTGACTGATATGTCACATGCTAAAGATGTTTTGGTCGATCAGTTGTTAGCAAATGCAAACGACCCTAGCTTTTACGTTCCTTTTTCGGAATCAGTAGCAAACTTGTCAGAGGAAGAAGCGTTTTGGAAACCCAACGATGAAAGTAACAGTATCGCTGAAATTGTGCAACATCTACTTTATTGGAATGAGACATGGCAAAAGAGGTATGAAAAATCTCATGTGAATGCTGTTGCGCCAATAGGTGATAATAATAAAAGCTTTATTGTTCCGGAAAATAAAAGATTTGCTGACGTAAAAGAGTGCCTCCTAGAGGTTCTGCTTCAGTGGCAAGATCTACTAACTGAAGAAAAGGTAGAAAGTGAAGTGAATGGTTTACCAGAGACTGCAAAGTGGTGGGGGTTACTGGGGAATATGTCCACGCATAACGCTTACCATATTGGACAAATTGTTTACATCCGAAAACAACTACAAAAAGGCTGGAAAACTAATATTAAATGAGAAAGTAAGACAACTTACATTTCTCGTTCAACAAAACCAGCCAATAGTTGTCAATATTTTTAAATAAAAATATTAAAAATATCATGTTATACTAAATTTGTGCATACCAAATAACCGTCCAAATACTATATTTGGAAAGTTCTGGACCGATTAGTTAAAATGTTAAATCAAGCTAAATCTAGGAAAGAAGTTTTGTTTTTTAAAAGTGCATAAATCCAATGTAAAAGTTTATTTGCACAAGCTATCACAGCTACTCTAAAAGGTTTTCCTTCTTCCCGTTTTTTATCATAAAACGCTCGTAATCTCTTATTACGAGGAAGGATTTCATCCGTTGTTTTCTGTTTGCGACAGTCACGAATAGCACATTTAACAGCCATATACAAAGCTTGCCGTAGTCTGCTAGAGCCTCTTTTGGTAATTCGATTGTAAGTACCTTTGAATGTGCCAGATTCAAAGACACTTGGATCAAGACCGGCAAATGCGACTAGTTTCTTAGGATGATTAAACCTTTCAATTTCCCCAATTTCAGAAATAATCGTGGCTGCGATTTTTTCACCGATACCGGGAATTGATCGGATAATCTTAGATTCTTCAATACCTTTTACTAAAGCATCTATCTCCTTTTCAATCATGGATAGATGTTTTTTGTATTCAAAGAGCATATTAATAAACATATCTAAGCTCAGGGCAAGACTAGAGTATAAAGCCTTCTGAAAAGGGTTTTGAGTTGCGGCAGTCATTAGCTTTTCAGCCTGTTTGTTTGCCCATTGTAGTGAACGAGTATTACAGAATTCTTTTATTTTTGTTGTTAATGTTTCAGTATCGCTTTTCAAGACATCTTCTGAAGTAGGAAATGCTTGTAATGTTTTTAAAGAAACGTCCGAATATAAATCTCCAAAAACCTTACTATATTCAGGAAAAACTTGATCCAAAACGGCCTGAAATTGTAATTTGGTTTGTACAAACATGCCTGTAATATTATCGTGCTGTCTTGTAAGGTGACGTAAGTTCATAAGTTGGATACCACGCTTTTTATAAGGCTCTAAATCCTCTTTATAATACAGCTCGCAGAGGTGATTGGCATCAATGATATCTGTTTTTACCTTTCGCAAACTAGAACTTTTTGCTTTATAGGAGATGAGTGGATTTACGATAATGATTAAATAGCCTTTGTCCTCAAAATATTGAACAACCGGTGTGTGATAATGACCCGTTGATTCCATTACGAGAGGGGGACGTTCTCCTGAAATATCTTCTATCTCTTTAATAAACTCTAATAAACTAGCTAACCCATCAAGATCATGTTTTACTTTGAAACTTTTCTTGTAGGGCTTCTTTCTTTCCAAGTATGCTTGAATTTGACTTTCACCTTTTGCCACATCCAGACCAACGACTGGATTCATTAAAATTCCTCCTTCAAAAATATAATTGCCGGTAACCCCTGAATCCTCCTCATAGTGTCATAGCTTCGCTTGTTATACGAGATCATTGTCCCAACCAGCCTCAAACATGTTTCTACAAGTAGGGGGCGAACTGTTTTGCGGACGGGGTCTTAGCCCCACGGGCGCGAACGTTCTACCTCGGCTACCGTTATCATATATCGATATAAAAAATGGTCAACCAGAAATAATTTCTGGCTGACCTTATAATACGATCGGGCGCGATTCTTCAATAAAGAAGATCGCTTTTTTCCGTTATAGGGCCAGATTGTTGAATAACGTTGAGAGAGATCATGTTAATATTAGGAATGGGTTGTGAAGAAAAAATAATTAAACTAAAGAGCAAGTTAGCCATGAAAATTATTTACAATGAAAAGGGTGTTGAAATGAGGTTCCTTATTGAATTTAAAGACTTCAAAAGTAAAGAATTAGAAAATGTATCCTTACGTTTATTGGATACTTTTTTAAATGAGCATTTGATAGGTAAATTTCATGGACACTTTTATGAGTGTATACTTGTTAGATTTATCAATAATCCTCCAACTTCAAAAAAATTAAAGCTAAAAGTACTCTATAAAACAATAGCCGAGGTAGAGTTATCTGGGACTTTTATGAATAATAACCAATTAAATATTGAAGATTTTCAAAGTGGATTAGAAAAAATTGAGGAAGCAATCAAAAATGTGTATTCTATCGAAGCTAAAGAACCACTGGATTATCATGGGGAAGAATTACTAGCAGACTTTAAGGAGTGTAAAAGTTTTGCGCCAATATCTTTTGAGGAACTAAATAAATACGCTAAGAATCAACAGAATATTAAATTCCAAAATCGTTCAAAAAGATCTGATTGCTTAATGTACAGCTATTCAATTAATCCACAGCAATTAACTAAAAAAATAGTAGGTATTAGAGTATATGACCAATTTGTTGATGGGACTTTAGTACCTTATAATTATATTTATTCAGAATTATTCAGTAATTTACTACGGAGAAGCGAAGTTAAACTTCCGAATTATGATGAAATATATATCAATATTGGCGAAACAATGGAACAGGCAAAGCAGGAACTTGCATTAGAAACTTGGCACAAGTACACATATGCGACATTAAATTTATCTACATACTTGTCAAGCGATGAAGAGACTAAATCGAAAATGTTGTTAGAGTGTATTAGTAATGGATTAAGACTAATTGCTGATTTTGATCATTTAGAGAAAGAAAAAATTGAAAAAATAATTCAATATATAAAGGAAAATGGAGTAAATATAGAACTAATATATACTTCAAAACAAAACAATAATTTCCTAGCTGAAATTATTTACAAGGTCCCTCAATCCCACTTGTCAAAAGCAGAATATAAATTAAGATTGACAGATTTGAAAAATGGAAAATCTGGTGAAGCTCATATCGACTTTATACATACATATTGGGCTCCTTATAGCTTTGGAAATATTTTAATAAAAAAAGAAGAAATATTAATAAAAGGGAGAGGGAGCTTGAGAGCAGAGATTTCACGTCAGCGTGATAAATTGCCAGATGAGTATATATTTAAAATTGGAGATATAATCAAATAGTCAGAAAATAAGGGTTTATACTAACAGCGCTTTAGTTAAATACCGATTTTCAACAATCGGGCGCGATTCTTCAATAAAGAAGATCGCTTTTTTCCGTTATAGGGCCAGATTGTGGAGGAACTCCTTTAAAGAAAATAGGATATGTATGTTAGAGCTTAGAAGAGATTGTGAAGCTTTGTACTTAAAGTAACGTTGCAGGTTAATGAAAAAGGGTATCTACTACTATTTGTGGAATTGTTATTTAAGATAAGTAATGGTAAAGGAGGTAAACATGATGACAAAAAATAATATTCAAGTTTCCCTTAGAACAGGAAATTTAGATGATGCAGAATCCGTGAAAGAACTTCAAAGGGAAGTTCTTTCAGAAAGCGAGTTTATGATTTCTGTTATAGAAGAGTTTGAAGAGACAACTGAGCAACTAAGAAACTGGATCCAGAGAATTTTACTGAATGAAAGAGAAACGTTAATTGTTGCGGAAACTGAAGGAAAAGTTGTTGGTTTAATTGTCTTTCGCTCAAAAAATACCAAAAGGCTTTCTCACACTGGTTCTTTTACGGCAATGGTCAATAAAGCGTATCGTGATAGGGGTATTGGTAAACTCCTGATTAAAGAACTTTTAAACTGGACGGAACAGAACCCATTAATAGAGAAAATAAGTTTAGGTGTTTTATCAACAAATCAGCGGGCTATCGGCTTGTACAAAAGTATGGGATTTGTTGAGGAAGGACGTAAAATTAAAGAAGTAAAGTTTAAAGAGGACTTATATGTAGATGACATTCTTATGTATAAATTGGTTTAACAAGACTTAGTAATTAAGATTTTCAACAATTAAGGATCGAAAAAACGCTAAACCTTGATATAACAAGGATCGTTTTATTTCGTGTTTCTTCATATTATATGGACACATAAAAGAACGTAATTTATTTGCATGTCTTGTGATGAAGCATAGCAACATAGATGATTCGATGCTTCAATAGAGAAGGGACGCTTTTCTTATTCAACAAAACCAGCCAATAGTTGTCAATATTTTTAAATAAAAATATTAAAAATATCATGTTATACTAAATTTGTACATGCCAAATAACCTTCCAAATACAACGTTTGGAAAGTTTTGGTTTACTCGGTTAAATTGTTAAATCAGGCTAAGTCTTGGAAAGAAGTTTTGTTTGTTAAAAGTGCATAAATCCAATGTATGAGTTTGTTTGCACAAGCTATCACAGCTACTCTAAAAGGTTTTCCTTCTTCTCGTTTCTTATCATAAAACGCTCGTAATCTCTTATTACGAGGAAGGATTTCATCCGTTGTTTTCTGTTTGCGACAGTCACGAATAGCACATTTAACAGCCATATACAAGGCTTGACGTAGTCTGCTAGAGCCTCTTTTGGTAATTTGATTGTAAGTACCTTTGAATGTGCCAGATTCAAAGACACTTGGATCAAGACCGGCAAATGCGACTAGTTTCTTAGGGTGATTAAACCTTTCAATTTCCCCAATTTCAGAAATAATCGTGGCTGCGATTTTTTCGCCGATACCGGGAATTGATCGGATAATCTTAGATTCTTCAATACTTTTTGCTAAAGCATCTATCTCATTTTCAAGTATGGATAGATGTTTTTTGTATTCAAAGAGCATATTAATAAACATATCTAAGCTCAGGGCAAGACTAGAGTATAAAGCCTTCTGAAAAGGGTTTTGAGTTGCGGCAGTCATTAGCTTTTCAGCCTGTTTGTTTGCCCATTGTAGTGAACGAGTGTTACAGAATTCTTTTATTTTAATTGCTAATATTTCAGTATCAACTTTCAAGACCTCTTCTGAAGTAGGAAATGCTTGTAATGTTTTTAAAGAAACGTCCGAATATAAATCTCCAAAAACCTTACTATATTCAGGAAAAACTTGATCTAAAACTGCCTGAAATTGTAGTTTGGTTTGTACAAACATGCCTGTAATATTATCGTGTTGTCTCGTAAGATGACGTAAATTCATAAGTTGAATACCACGCTTTTTATAAGGCTCTAAATCCTCTTTATAATACAGCTCGCAGAGGTGATTGGCATCAATGATATCTGTTTTTACCTTTCGCAAACTAGAACTTTTTGCTTTATAGGAGATGAGTGGATTTACGATAATGATTAAATAGCCTTTGTCCTCAAAATATTGAACAACAGGTGTATGATAATGACCCGTTGATTCCATTACAAGAGGAGGGCGTTCTCCTGAAATATCTTCTATTTCTTTAATAAAATCTAATAAACTAGCTAACCCATTAAGATCATGTTTTACTTTGAAACTTTTCTTGTAGGGCTTCTTTCTTTCCAAGTATGCTCGAACCTGACTTTCACCTTTTGCAACATCCAGACCAATGACTGGATTCATTAAAATTCCTCCTTCAGAAATAAAATTGCCGGTAACCCCTAAATCCTCCTCATAGTGTCATAGCTTCGCTTGTTATACGAGATCTTAGTCCCAACCAGCCTCAAACATGTTTCTACAAGTAGGGGGTGAACTGTTTTGCGGACGGGATCATGTCCCACGGGCCATTACGTTCTACCCCGGCTACAGTAATCATATATCGATATAAAAAATGCTCAACCAGAAATATCTGGCTGACCTTATAATACGAACGGGCCATTTAGTTGAATAAGACTTTAAAGAAAATTGGATATGTATGTTAGAGTTTAGAAGCAGTTTGTGAAGGAATTGAGAATGTTTATTATTCGAAACAAAAACTTATAACTCACCGTGAAGTAAACACAGGTCTTCAAGACTTAATTAAACCTACAAATGAATGGAAAAAGAGAATGGCTGATGGTGATGATATATTCACTTTAAAAAACATTGAAGCTACTAACAAGGTTCTTGACTCCTTCATTAATAATTTTAAAAAACTTGGAGTTAAGCCAAAAAAGGGAGAAATACTGGAAAATGTTAAAGAAGTCGTAATTCAATTAAATGAATTAAATGACAAATACGGTTACTTTATTGAGACGATGGATAGAGAAGAACTATATGAATTTATTACTGAAGCTGACCGTATAGCTGGTTTAAAAGTCGAAGGAGACATAACCGAAGAATGGAGAGAGTGGTAAAAACTAAACGGGTACTTAAATCAACTTTCTCTTAATAAGGAAAAGTTTGTGAAATATTGTACTTACACTAACGGGGGGCTTTACTTGAAAATGAGTAAAGCCTATTTCTTATTGTAGTAACGGGCAGAATAGTTAAAGAATATAAAATAGATTTAGTCTGGTGTATGTCAAAAAAACTACACTCTATCTAGAATGTAGTTTTTCGAACGAGACTATTTTTACTTTACTTCACTGTTATAAAAATCATATAACTTTTCTATGGATGAACTTGACAAAAGAGGCACTGCTCTTTCAATTATTTTTCGATCCCAATCAAACCAACGCATTTCCATTAACATATTAATTTCTGAATCGGTGAATCTTTTTTTTATTTCATTTGCAGGATTTCCACCAACAATTGTGTATGGTGGAACATCTTTTAAGACGACAGAGCCTGCTGCAACGATTGCACCTTCACCGATCGTAACACCTGGCATTATTATAGCGTTCATACCAATCCAAGCATCACTTTTTATGACTGTATCACCTTTTGGTTCATATGATTGTTCTAATTGCTCAACAAATGGATAAACCGTAACCCATTCAGAGTGGTGGTTATGGTTGCCTCCCATTAAAATAACTACTCCACTAGCAATACAAACATAATTTCCAATAATAAGTTTATCTAGTTGCCAACCATATTGTTCAATAGGATTGAATAGTTCCCGAGATTGAATATCACCCCATAGATACCTTACACAACCATCTTCAAAGTTTTGATCTCCATAATACCCTGAATAATAGGAATACTCACCTACTTCAATAAGTGGATTTGTCACTATATCTTTTAAATACTTTATTTCAGACCAATGATTAAATAAATGTTGTTTCATAATTATACCTCGCTTCTAAGTATTATAGATTATACGATTTACTTAGAAGCTTAATCCCACAGCTACATTTTTAAACTTTTTCAAACGACGAATCATTATCTTCAGCCTTTCTTTTATAGTAACAAAAGCGTAACTCAATAAATCACGTTAGTCAAATTGTGAAAATATTCACTTCAACTAACGGGTGCTTGTGCGGCCGAGCCTAGGTCGTATCATATAGCGGGTGGGATTCCCGTCGAGAAAGAACTAGCCATTCACTCGTAGCGAGTCTTGGAGGGCTAATGGTAACATTAGCCTTTAAGCGTAGACAGTTAGGTGGCGGGCCGAAAGCCAAATGGTTGAAGGGATTGAGCTCCATAATGTTAGTAAATCGAGAGGGCTGATGCCTTAAGCACAGCAGAAAGCTACATTTTATCCATCGTTAAAGGCAAGAAGGATAAAACCTCTCTGGAGTCAGAGACCTTGGCACGTCACACATTGATATGATACGGCAACTCGGGAGACCCTACCGGTCTTTTCTTCTTATAGAAGAGAATGGTGTACAAGCGATAATAAGCAAGGAAGCCAAATGCCGTTGTAGGGAGTCGGATAGCAGCGTAGTACCAATGAAGTTGGGTAATGCCGATGGAGGAAAGGCTGCTACCAAGTTATCACCCTTACTAGGGACACATTTACTATACGCAGAGGTAGGGATAATAAATGGAAACAAAACTATTAAGGATAGCAGAATTAGCAAAATCTGAACGGAAGAGATTACCTATATTTTGTGAATGGTGACTAGGAGGAGCCGTGTGCGTAAATAGCGCAAGCACGGTTCTGTGAGGGGGGAGGAACACAATCTACTGCAAGGTAGAGAGGTTCCCTTCTACTCGACTAGTGAAAGAAGAATTTGCATAAAACACCCCTTTTTTATGTAGCTACCAGGCTTCTTCAGAAGCCGAAAATGTTGATTCATCAACCATGTATAAAATCATGTATAACCGATAAAAATGGCCCATTCGGAACCCCTTGACCACCAAGGGGTTTTATGTTTCGGAACTTCCGAAAAATGACTTTATGTTAACTAGATTTGTATAGAGCATTCATATGCCACAAAAAAACATATAGCTAAATATTTGTGCTAAATAGACAATTTTTTATGAAGAAAAATAAATATTTGTCCTAAATGTATAATAGTAAAAGTAATTAGTAAAATGTTAGTATTGTTCTGAATGAATTTATTATAGTGTTATACAGGAAACAATGTTATTCCACCCAAAACAATTAACGTCACTGCTGGAATTCTTAAAGTTTTAACTTTAGTATTTGGTAAATAAATTAATTAGAAAGGATGATTGGTTCCTAAATTTCTCCCTTACAACACCCAGGTTTTATTTCCTCTTTGTCCAATTTTCTTAAATACCCAAATCAAAATTTTCTTTTTCGGTCAAAATTGTCAGAATAATAATAATTTTCAAATAAATAGGAAATGGAGGTAATAATAATGAAAATTGAACATGTTGTACAACCAGGAAATAGGGTAGAAGTTAAGCCTTCCGATGTCAAAAGGGCTGTAATGGGCGCATCGATTGGAAATTTAATTGAATGGTTTGACTATGCATCCTATGGGTATCTGGCGACAATTATCGCTGTTGTATTTTTCCCCGCAGGCAACCCCAAATTAGCTTTGCTCGCAACATTCGGTGTTTTCGCCGTATCCTTTATAGCAAGGCCAATAGGCGGGATTATTTGGGGTCATTACGGGGACAAGCTTGGACGGAAAAAGATCTTGATCCTGACACTGCTTTTAATGTCACTCTCAACATTTGCCATCGGAATCATACCTAATTATGCAACGATAGGAATTGCAGCACCGTTACTTCTCCTTTTGTGCCGTATTGTTCAAGGTTTTTCCGCATCTGGTGAATATGCCGGGGCTTCCCTGTTTATTGCCGAATATGCTCCTAAAAAACGCAGGGGCTTGCTTGTCAGTATGGTGCCGGCAAGTACAGCTGCGGGACTCATGCTTGGTGCTCTAGCTGCTTTTGTACTTGAAGCTTCGCTATCCCAAGAGGCAATGCAAGCTTGGGGCTGGAGAATTCCATTTCTATTAGCAGGTCCATTATGTTTAATCGCCCTTTATTTGCGTATGAAACTTGAAGATACACCAGTCTTTAATGAAATCGGACATAGTGAGGAACAATTACCGATTGTCCAGACAGTTAAACTTAACTGGAAACAAATTATCGTTGCTTTTGGTGTTGTCTTGCTTAACGCTGCTGGTTTTTATATAATTCTAAGCTATATGCCTACTTATCTTACAAACGAGCTAAATTTCACTGGAACAAAAGGTATCCTTACAACGCTTGTCTCGCTGGCTACTTATGTGATCTTCCTTCCAATGGTTGGAGCACTAGCGGATCGTGTCGGCAGAAAACCAGTTCTTATCGGAGCTTGTATATCATTCATTGTGTTATCATACCCTGCATTTTTAATGCTGACACTTGGCGGCATTTGGCCTGTAATAGCATTAATCTTACTTGGAGCAATATTAGCCGGTAATGATGGGGTTTTAGCGACCTTCCTTACTGAAATGTTCCCAACAAAAGTCCGCTATACTTGTTTCGGATTATCTTTTAATTTAGGAAACGTGATCTTTGGAGGAACTGCCCCATTTATTGCAACTTTTCTAATTATACAAACCGACAATCAATTTGCACCAGCCTTCTATTTAATGGCAGCAGCTTTAGTCGCATTATTAGCATTAATGAGGACGAAGGAAACTGCCCATAAAAATCTTTAATTACTGCGATTTCTAGTTTTATCCATACCTTATAATACAAAATGCAGATAATGATTTTGTGAATTAAATGTACTTAAACTAAAAAAGGATCTTCTGGGAAGATCCTTTTCATTGCCGATAATTCATTTTATGTTAACTAGATTTGTATAGAGTATTCATGTGTTCCTTAGAAATCTTATTCAACAAACGGGCCAGATTGTTTGATAGTATAGGATAGATTGGAGGTTGGCCCTATGGCTTATCTATTATTCTTAGTGGTAATTATTTACGGAAAAAGGAAATTAAGGCAGTACATTACCTGCAGCACGATAGATGCCATACCACTCCTCACGAGTAAGAAGGATATTACTTGACTTACAGCAATCCTTTAAACGGCCTTCATTCATCGTACCGATAACCGGTTGCATGTTTGCTGGATGACGTAATAACCACGCGATAGCGATGGTTGTGTTGCTTACTTCATATTTGTTCGCAACTTCATCAATCTTTTGATTCAATTCAGGAAACTTGTCGTTACCTAGGAATACTCCATCAAAGAACCCATATTGGAAAGGGGACCATGGCTGAATGGTAATATCGTTCAGTCTGCAATAATCTAGTATGCTACCATCTCTGTTCACAGCAGAATCATTTTCCATGTTTACATTAAATCCATTAGAGATCATATTTGCATTGGTAATACTTAATTGAAGTTGATTAGCAACGATTGTTTGCTTCACCGACTTCTTAAGTAATTCGATCTGCATTGGGTTCTGATTGGAAACACCAAAGTGACGAACTTTTCCTGAACTTTCAAGAATATCGAAAGCTTCTGCCACTTCTTCTGGTTCAACCAACGTATCCGGACGGTGTAGCAGCAGAATATCTAGGTAATCTGTATTTAATCTCTTTAAGCTTCCGTCAACTGATTCTAAAATATGTTCTTTTGAAAAGTCGAACATCCCTTCTCGAATACCGCACTTAGATTGCAAAAAAATCTTTTCACGAATATCATCGTTCATATGGATGGCTTCAGCAAATATTTCCTCGCATGTTCCACCCCCATAAATATCAGCATGGTCGAAGAAATTTGCACCTAATTCAAGCGCTGATTGGACAAAGTGCTCAGCCTCGGCCTTTTCCAGAGAATTAATGCGCATACAGCCGACTGAAACAACCGGCACCTCTAAAGTACTTTTTCCAAGTTTCATAGTCCTCATGATATATCCTCCTTGATTGTAATTGTGTAATTTCATATAATGCGTTTGAACTTTTCTTCCACGCTGGTGGCAAATGTATATGTATACAATGAAAAATTCGGCGTATGTATCCCTTATTGATTGTGACACACAGGTAAAGCGTGTTCAAGAAATTATTACGCAGTATTCAACCTTGTTCTCCATGCAGAAGGCAGTTGCTTTTTGTAATTATTTAACTTTATTTTATAGAATATTTTCGTAAAGTGAATTAGATTATAAATTGGGATATTTTTATGAGCACTTTGGATATTCATTGCAACTAACTAATAACCTTCTTCCACAATCGAGAGCTTTAATTAAACAATCAGCTAAAAGGATCTTCACTGGGAGATCCTTTTTCAATGCCTATAAGGGTGATTATGTAAACTCTTCTTCATAAAATAAGAGGAGTTTTTTAATCTAGCTTATTAAGCTACCATGAAAATAAACTTCTCTAACTTCGAAAAAAGCAATACCATAGAGACCCCTTAGCCATCGTATAAAAAAATGGTTAGAGCTACAATTCATTGATCTTTGGAATGGGTTGACTGGATTAAGGTCAGTATCAGTATTGGCGCTTACTATTTTCATACTCTGTGGATCGGCACTGATTTTGTGCTACATGGATGGCTAACGGGGCAGTTTAGTGAAATAAGGAATATCATTATTAACTAGCAAATGTATGTTATAACAATCCGAAATTTATAACAATTAATAGAATTTTTGTTATAATTAGTAAAAATACATTAATAGTTCAACGGAGGTACTAATGAAGATCAAAACTATTTTAAAAGTCATTTATGCGTTGACACTTCTGTTAACAGTCTTTATTCCATTAACTTCAAAACAAACTCAGGCTGCTACAACACAGGTTGGAACCATTGATGTTTCCATTGGAAAATCATTAAATGTGCGAAATGGTGCAAACTCAAAAGCAAAAGTAATAGGTACACTAAAACGAAGTGATAAAGTAAATGTGTTTAGTCAAAATAGTACTTGGACAAAAATTCAGTATGGAAAAGGTATAGGCTACATCTCATCTGATTATGTAAGATTCTATAAATCAACGTCTTTATATAGTGCAAAACAAATTACTGATAGAATTCTTTCTGTAGAAAGAAATATGTGGACAAAAACATTTACTAAACAACAATTCTATCAAATTATGTCACCAGCATTCACTAAAGAGTACACTGATTTATACTTTAAAGGACAACTATGGAATGTAGGTAAAGATAAAAAGGGCAATCGATTATATAAAATCAAACCAACTGAAATACACGGTCAATCGATTGAAGAGTTCGATTGGTATCTTGAATATGCCGAATATAAACCATATATATCTTTCTATATTAAAAATGGTGTTGAATATTTAAAAGTTTCACAGTATCACTATTATCCACATCAACAAAATTTAAGTAGGACTACTTCTTTGTACTTGATTAAACAGCCAAAATCAAATTGGAAAGCATATAAAATTGAAAGGTGGTTCCCTAATCAATAGTTTAGTTCATTTTTCTAAGAAGTCCCATGGGCTTCTTTTTTCATGAAATATTTTAGAATATTTTATAAAAATTAGAGACTAACATATAGAGGGAGTTGAAAAAAAATATATCATTTTAGGTTTGTTAATATTTACCTGCTTAATTAAAGGTGATAGAATCATTTTAATAATTGAAGAATAGGAGATAACCCATTGAACAAATATTCGCTATTCACTGCTGCAACAGCTACCACAGTAGCCATTTCTAGTTTAGCAGTTCCAGTGAGCGCAGAGTCGAGCCACCCATTTACGGATGTAGGAAGCCAGTATGATGACGCTGTCAGCTTTTTATATGATATAGAAGTAATCAACGGTATTTCGGCAACAAAATTTGGCACAAGCCAAACGTTAACACGGGGCGATGCGGCCGTTATTTTAGCTAATATGCGCCTGTTTGATACGAAAGACGCACCTGATGCAGGTTTTAGAGATTTAAATGCCCGCGTAAGGGGATCTGTCAATGCCCTTGCTGAAATCGGCGTAATTTCTGGTGTGACGAAAACGGAGTTCAAGCCAGAACAGACTTTAAGCCGTGGCGCAATGGCTAAATTTCTTGTAACAGCATATGAATTAGAGAAGTATGCAAAGCAAACGTCATTCACAGATGCCGGTGGCGTGTTCAAGCCTTATATTGAAGCTTTGCATGGAACCGGCATTACATCAGGCAAGACCAATATATCTTACGGTACAAACCTAAATATTACTCGTGGCGAATTTGCCAATTTGTTATATAAAACGTTTTTCTTCGTATTGGAAAAAGAAAATTTTTATATCCCATGGGTTGCAAATGCACAAGTGATTTCTACTACTCAAACGAAAATTAATTTGACAGAAGCAGTGCCGAAAGAATATATAGCAGGCGATGTAATGGTTTGGCTGCAATTTAATGTTCAGTATAGCAATGGAAGTGTAGTAGAATTTGATCCTGCTTCTTATTTTCTTACAGCTGACCGTAAAGCTCTTGTGATCAACCACACGAATCTATCATTAGCCGGTAAAAAAGGAACGATGATCATTAAAGACTTCAAAGTTAAAACAAAAGCCTCATTTGATTTTGCAGCAGTGAAAATATCTTCAAGTACAAACGTGGATTCTTCATTCACTCATACGGATGCTCTGCCTGCAACGCAAGCAACAAAGTAAATAAACACTAAAAAAGCCGGCATGTCGCTTCTCTTAGACGGAGAATTAAAAAATTGGAAGAAAGAATTGAGGAGTTGGAAGATGAAAACAAAAAATTACGCAAAACAGAAAGTACAGAACTAGCAAATTATATGAGAAATTTATAACAAAGGCTAGGGTAGTAAGCGTTATTACATAGACCATAAAAAAGAGACAGCGATTGCTGTCTCTTACTATACTAATGCCTCCGTTAGTTGAATAAGTATACTAATTTTCTTGTGTTTTTTTCAAATAATCACTATAATAGTCTGCTTAATCTAAGTCATCATATTTAGGTGTCGCAATCATTGTATAGTTCTTTTTTTAAAAGCATATGTATCTAGTTCATCTCTTGATGAAAAATCTGAACTAAAAAACTAAGCCCAATAAATAAAAGGGAGGTGAATAATTTGAGTGTTATAATGGAATCTCAAGTTGGAGATAAAATTTTTATTATTGAAGAATTTACAGGTAGCGAACATCATAAAGCCTTCTCATGGGATGACTGTCGTGATTTTAATATAGGAGATGAAGTATATTACCTGGATTTCCTTGAGGATAAAAACGATCCTGGAAAGTATGATTCATGGTCTATATTATATAAAACAAAAGATGGTAAAGTATATTCTGCAATTCAGCAGTTTTTTGTTACTGAAAGTGTTTGGAATAATCTAAAGGATTATTTTAATAATTTGTAAATTAATGTTTTTGTTTATATAGAAAAAGGAATTTAATCAATGAAAGAATTCTCAGTAAGAAAGTAAAACGTGTGTTACTTATTTGAACTGCACCTCAATTGGTAGACACATCCATCAATCGAAGGTGTAGTTTTACACTGTTGGTAAACTAAATACGTAATTACGTGGGGAAACTTGGTATATTGTTGAAGAGATGTTCTTGGTTTAGTTGATAGTAATGGTAATGTGGTTGCTTCTTATACTTATGATGCGTGGGGGAATATCCTGTCACAAAGTGGAGAAATGGCTGAGGTTAATCCATATTGATATGCAGGGTACCGTTATGATGAAGAGACGAAGTTATATTATTTGATGGCAAGATACTATAATCCTGATAATGGATTGTTTTTATCTATTGATCCAGTGACGGGGGATTTGATTAACACCATCACATTGAATGGTCATAATTATAATAATAACCCGGTAATGTATGTTGATCCAAATGGTCATTTTTCAGTGGCAGGAACCTTATTATTTGTACCAGGAGTTGGGCAAGCTGTACTTTTAGTTGGCGGTGTTGTGCTTTTAGGGGGACTAGCGATATACGCAGGTTCACAGGTATACAAGCAAGTGCAAGCTAAGGCTTCTAGTGATTATAATACTGCAAAATTAATTGGCTCTAAAACAATAAATCACTCAAAATAAACTGGCGAATCACTACCTACCAAAGGAAAACCTTATTCATCTAAAGATCTAATAAAAAATGGGAAAGCTCACCAAAGAAGATACTATGATAAAGACGGAAAGCCAGATGTAGATATTGATTATACTAATCTCGGTAATGCAAAACGACATCCCAAAGTCCCTCATAGACATGAATGGATTAAATGGGGATAGTTCGGCTAAAAATTTATATTCGAAACTGTAAAGTCCCAATCACATTTACAAATTTTATAGTTCTCAGGCACTTGGTACCAGTGATTTTATCAATTGAGGTTTATAGTAAGACATACACAAAAAATACCTTGAAAAATACTGAAGCAATAAACAGTTTAATTTAAATAATATTTGGGAGTTGTTTTATTATGCAGAGAGGAATTAGTTTTGAAATACCAAATAAACGCGGTACATTACTTGGAGATGTACTGAAACCAATTGACATTACTACTTTCTGTTGGCGTATTGGCAGTGGAGAGTCATATAAAGTAGTAAATGGACAATTAAATGAAAATCTTTTCTCATTTGAAACAAAGGTTATTGAGGGGGCCGAGCTCAAAAATCTAATAGAAAACAATATTCATTATATTATTTCCGCTGACTTACAAGCATATCGGAAAGGTGAGTTTTCTGATATTAGGACATATGAAGAATTTATTGAGAGTACATGTGAACTTGTTCTATTAGTGGTCGATAGTTGTTACGTCAGCATCTATTGCAAAAATAAAGAGCTAATCGAAATGCTTTACATGAATGCATCAGAATGTCGATTTAAAGAAATTGAATATATTACTGACAAAAACGATACTAGAACAAGACTATCTGTTTGGTGATGGAAAGGTTTTAGATTTAACTTTCGGCAATGCTTCTCAAAATTAATGGGAAGTTCTTTTTTATTTTTTCGACTCTTCTACCAAAGAAAAACATGTAGGTTAGTATTATTTCTGCTTTTTTCAATGGAAGAAATTTAAGAAAACAAGGTGTCAAGCACCATCCAAAAACATGGAAAATTAAAAGTCAGAGAGCAATTTTTTTAGCTTTCTGACTTTTTTATTTTGATTGTTATTGACCTATCAAGCTGTAACTGCTTTTAAAAGGGATTATTCGGATGCTTCTTTTAGTTTTCCATTGTATGAGCTTGGATTTATGATAATACTAAGAAAATGGCAGTAAAAATTGCTCGCTATAAATATGGAAAATAAATTCAGCGATGAAGGGTAGGACAAACCTCATTACGTAACTGGTTTATTAACTATTACAGTAAACAAAATAACTTCATATGTTTGTATTGTTATCATAACCTTTCGAGTTTAAAGAAAAAGAAGAAGAACCTTAAAATACCCTTAGAAAAGTAAAGGAATATCAAGTTTGCGTTTTTTGACTTTGATCTAGTAGGTGAAACTAATAAAAACCCCCATTCAATTAATTGAGTGGGGGGAACAAGAGATATTAGTACATCTTCGAAAAGCTGTTAAACGTGCAGTGGGACTCAGTAAAATAAAAGAATTAAAGAAGGTTGTAGTTGCTCCAATTGGCATTCGGGAAGGTTATGATATGGCTAAATTAGAACTTCGCACTTTAATAGACAAGATAGGGAAAGACACGGTTGCAGGCTTTTTTTCAGAGGTAGGAGACCTAAGTTACTATTACCACCCAAAGCAGATTATCAAATTAGCTGGGCTTAGTCTAAAGGAAAATACATCAGGTAAGCATAAAGGACAATCCAAAATTACCAAGAGAGGTTGGAAGTTTTGTTGAACAAGTTGTAAATTTAACATTTTAAAGTAAGAGCATTCCTTTGTAATGAGAAATGCTTTTTATTTATGTCAAAATTAAAAAGATATTTTAATAACAATAACAATATAATAAAAAACAATACTAATTTATTGTAAAACAATAAATTATATGGTAAAGTCAAAACTGACATTAAATAAGTGAGGTGCACTTTATGAATCGAGGAACAACACTCTTTTTGAAGATGGCTGTTATTCTTATTGGAATCCCAATTCTTGCTTTATGCATATTTTTAGTGCCTAAGATTGGGAATTTTGCTGGAGAATTGTATCCAGAAATGGCTTATATGAAATCTCTCGTTTTAATCGATATGTACGCAGCAGCGATTCCTTTTTACTTTGCTCTGTATCAGGCTTTTAAACTTTTAAGCTATATTGATAAAAACCAAGCGTTCTCGGAATTATCGGTAAAAGCTTTAAAGAATATAAAATACTGTGCCATCACAATCAGTACCTTGTATCTGCTAGGTATGCCGCTCTACTATCTCATGGGGAAGAGAGTTGACCCTCCAAGTTTCATACCAATCGGATTGGTCATTATTTTCGCCTCTATGGTTATCGCCGTTTTTGCTGCTGTCCTCCAACGGCTTCTAAAAGAAGCGATTAACATAAAATCAGAAAATGATTTGACGGTCTGAGGTGGAGGATATGGCAATTATTATTAATATTGATGTGATGTTAGCAAAACGAAAAATGAGCGTAACGGAGCTTTCGGAGAGGGTTGGAATTACTATGGCAAATATTTCTGTTCTGAAAAATGGAAAAGCAAAAGCTGTTCGTTTTTCAACATTAGAAGCGATATGTAAGACTTTGGATTGTCAGCCAGGGGATATTTTGGAGTACAAAAGCGACGAAGACACTCAATAAAAATAGACAACATATTTATATAATTAAAGGTAGTCGATAGAGAATTTATGGGATAGCCATTAAGCTATCCCTTCTTTGCGTTTATTGATGTTATTTAATCAGAGAATTCCATTGATATTAGTGACAAAAAATATGATGCGATTTGCAATGTTTGCACCTCAAAAGGGAACCCGTTAAGACTAATACATCCTGTTTTATGTTAGTATTTAAGAAACAGAAATTTCCAAAGGTACATTAAGGGATATTTTATAAAAAGGGGAATAGGGCCAGTTTGTTGAACACATTTTTAATGAAATCCGTATAATTATTTATGTTAATATTTAGGTAGGGTTACCAAAAAAATGTAATAGAATTATCAGGGAAGATAATGAAAGAAAGAAATATATTATTTCAAAGGATGATTATGCATGAATAAGGTACAACAATTTTGGAATGATTTTTGCGTAGCAAATCATAAGGAAGGGAACGAATATAAAGATGCTTTTCAATTTGGATCTTCACCTGATTGGTTAGCTGATTTAGTTGTTGAAGGAAAGAAGACAGCAACAACTTCAGGGTTTGTGTTTTATGAGTTAGAAAAAGAAGCTCTACCTCAATCTGGTGAATATTATATTGTTTTAAATGGTCAGGATGACCCTGTCGCAGTTATTCAAATTCAATCCGTTGAAGTCGTTCCAATGAATGAGGTAACAGAAGAATTCGCTTTAGCAGAAGGTGAAGGAGATTATCAATTTTGGTGGGATGCACATGAAAAGTTCTTTACCCAATTATTAAAAGAATACGATAAAGAATTTTCACCAAATATGTTAGTTGTATGTGAGCGTTTTAAAAAAGTGTCCTCAAAATAAAATAGTTAAATAACTTTGAAGTTTTTGCGTATTAGGACAGTTCTTCAACGAACGGAACGTTACTAAACAAGACATAGCATTTGAGAGCATAAACAATCGGGCTCAATTCTAGATTAGACCTGCCTTATTTAGAAACAAAGAGACTAAAACTTGTAACCTTTTCAAAAGATATGATGGAAGGAATATTAGAAAATAATTTTAAAAAACTACCATTCCAACCTGCTCATGAGTTGCCGATGAAGGTTTACCTTGATATTGTACCTTATAAAATCAATAGATTTAATGTATTTTAAGATGAAACAGAAGGTGAAGGAATTATAATTCATAAAAAAGATCAATTTATTATAGGAGATATGGGATTTAAAGGTGGTCCAAATGCAGAAGGTATGATCGATATCGGTTATAGCGTTGTCTAAAATTATCAAGGGTATGGCTATGCAATTGAAAAGGGAAAAGCATTGGTGAAGTGGGGGCTATATCAACGTAAAGTAAAAGAAGTAGTAGCAACTTGTAATCCAGATAATATTCTTCTATACGTGTATTAGAGAAAATCGGACTCCATATAACAAATAAAACAGAAGAAAAAATATATTGGTCTACTTAATGTTAATTCCATTAAAGCGCGCGATTGTGGCATAAATATTAGATTTTTAAACGACTTTATTGTTACATTTATGGGTTCTTATTTAGTAATTGTGAAAAAACTAAACAACTTTATTTTTACACCGTCCACATTTGCGGACGGTGTAATGCGTTTTTTCAGCTTCAAAATTAAACAACTTTATTATCATTACACAGGATGTACCATAAAAAAGGTAGATTGTTTTAGGAATCTACCTTTTAAACTACTAAGTTTCCAAAAAGAATTCTACCACTTCAAGGTATGTGAAGGGCGTACCAATAAGTAAGTGGGAGATGAATTTTTGGTATCAAAATGTTAAAAAAATTATACTTAAACAGATTGCTCTTTGAAAACTGAAGATACTAGGTTGTTTTAGGTAGTCTACTACGTGCAATCGCCTTATACGACTGAAAAGCGATAACCAAACAGTACATTGTATGGTGAGTCAACCTACAAGATTGTGTTTTTAGAAGCAGGAACTCCCGTCATAGCTTGGTAAATATAAGTGGCTAATAAAATCAATTACTTCCCAAGAAGCTCCCACTTCAAGCGTAGCTAAGTGATCAGTAGTTCACTTTCTTATTTAGTTTTCGGAATGAACCTCAAAATACATGAACTGATGTTGTAGTACCATATTAAACATGTGGTTATCTGTATAACCACACCCTCATGATTGAGAATAGCTGTTCTAAGTTTACTGGTTTACTAATATAATCAGAAGCACCTGCCTCAATGCATTGTTGTCGATCATATTTCATTGCCTTAGCTGTAAGTGCAATGATAGGAAGATTTTGAAATTCAGGAATTTGACGTATAACTCGAATCGCCTCAAATCCATCCATTTCAGGCATCATAATATCCATAAGAATCAAATCAATGTCTGAGTTCTCTTGTAAAACTGCAATACTTTCATTTCCATTTTCTGCAAATACTACCTCAACTTGATAACTCTCAAGTGCTGTCGTTAACGCAAATATATTACGCATATCGTCATCCACCACTAGTATTTTTTTCCCCTCTAGTGATTCTTTCCTTCCTTGAGCCTGTCTCCATGTATCATCAGCCCGTAATGGATACTCAAAAGCAGCGCCAGATTCGGGACCTGATTCTTCAAAAAGCCCTGGAGCAGCCTCTACTTCAGACATGGATAACTCCGTACTTACCATGTTTTGATAATTAGGCAAATACAAGGTAAACGTGCTTCCATTTCCTTCGATGCTTTCAACTTCAATGAAACCGCCTAATAATTGAGCGAGTTCCCGGCTAATTGAAAGCCCTAATCCTGTTCCGCCATATTTGCGGCTGATTGTTCCGTCCGCTTGTTTAAATGCATCAAAGATAATGTTCTGATTTTCTACTGCAATGCCAATCCCTGTATCCTTAACGGAAAAAGCAAATTCTATATTTGAATGAGTAAAAATACTCACTTTTTCAACTTTTTGTATTGTTAAAGATACAGCACCATGCTCAGTAAATTTAAATGCATTTGATAATAAATTCTTCAAAATTTGCTGTAATCGCTGGTTATCAGTTTTAATCATCTCCGGTAAATCAGCAGTGAGTTGAACGTTAAATTGAATTTTTTTATTGCGGGCAACAGGAGTAAACTGTGCTTCTACAAATTCTTTCACATCTCTAAGTTTTACATCTTTATAAATAATCTCCGTTTTTCCTGCTTCCACTTTTGCTATATCTAAAATGTCATTTATTAAATGTAACAGATCGTTTCCTGAAGAAAAAATAGTTTCCGCATAATTGACTTGTTTTGAAGTCAGGTTTCCATCTGCATTTTCAGCTAGCATTTGGGCTAGAATCAGCAAGCTATTGAGCGGTGTGCGCAGCTCGTGGGACATATTAGCAAGAAATTCTGATTTATATTGAGAACTAATGGATAACTGTTGTGCTTTTTCTTCAAGAATGCTTTTTACTTTCTCTACCTCTCTTGTCTTCTGTTCAGACTGTTCAATTTGTTCTTCAAGTTGCTCATTAACTGTTTTTAACTCTTCTTGCTGCGTTTGAAGCTCTTCAGAGTGGCTTTGCAGTTCTTCTGCTAAAGCCTGTGACTCTTGGAGCAGCTTTTTAAACTGCATATTTCTTAGTATACTGTTTATATTGACACCGAGATTGTCCATTAATTCTTTTAGCAGCATTTGTTCTTCAGTATTAAAAGATTTAAATGAAGCTAATTCAATAACAGCTAAA
The DNA here is from genome assembly GCF_000504145.1 of Bacillus cihuensis. NCBI lineage: Bacteria > Bacillati > Bacillota > Bacilli > Caryophanales > Bacillaceae > Bacillus > Bacillus cihuensis. Next base: position 413,388 of record NZ_KI632495.1, read on the forward strand.
ACTTCTCCTTCAAATTTCACTGGTATAATCAAAATGGCTGATGGTGTTGCTTTACCAAGACCAGAGGTGATTTTAATATAATTCTCAGGCACTTGATCTAGCAGAATCATACGACTCTCTAATGCGCACTGCCCCACAAGCCCCTCTCCTAAACGAAAGCTCTCTGCACCAATGTTCTGTTGATTATAAGCATAAGCAGCCGTTTTTTGGAAAATCCTTTCGGGTCCTTCTTCATTTTTTATATAGAAAACCCCATAAGATCCTTCAACCATAGGCGTGACTTTTGATATGAACAGATTTGCTAAAGAGTTTAAATCAGCTATCCCTGAATACATCGTAGCGATTTCAGCAATTTTTGTTTTGATCCAGCTTTGTTTCTCTGCAGTATTTTTTAGTTCAATCAGTTCGAGTTGGGTCACTTCGAGTTCTTCTGTTCTACATTTAAGTTGACGAACTAAGGATTCATTTTCAAAAATTGTAATGACTTGTCGAATGACTATAAATAAAAGAATAAAAGCTCCACCTATTAAAAAACTTGAGTAATCTTCTTTTTTGGTCATACCAAGAATGATGAAAATTAGCAAAGTAAAATACGGTAATATATTAAACAGTCTGTAGAACGGTTTTTCATGCTCTTTTTTTTCTTGTGATAGATTATCCTTCATTTTGACAGAATAAAAACTTGATATACTTATTAATAATAGACAGAAATTCCATACTGGGTTTAAAGGTGACAAAAGATCAAATGTAGAAGTAATTGAATAGAATAACCAAAAACAATCTACAATGGTGTAAATAATCATTGCAAAACCATTTAAAAACATGACTATAGGCGAAAAAATCCCTTTATTAAAAAAGAAAAGCAACGCAATACTAAACAGAACCCCTAAAATAGCTACCGGATAAGTTACTGAGATAATGAGTTTTAAAGTGGATATTTCAGAATTATGTAAAAGGGGTTTTAAGATATAAACCCAGGAAATTGTTGTTAATATAGTCATAAATATAAAGGAATTAAAAAAAAGTTGAATTGTTCGATATTGCCCCTTTTTCGTAAATATTTTATAAATTACAGCAATACTGTATATAATACTAAACATGGCATAAAATAAATTATCCCAACCTGGGAATGGGTTGTACTCTTTTAAAACAAATTGGTGGTATCTCCATATTAATTCCCCAATAAATTGACTAAATAATGCGAGACAGAGAATGAACCAAAATCTTTTCTCTTCTTTTTCCTTTATATGATAACTGGCTATACCTATAAATGTAATTGCAATCAATGGACCCAAAATTGCAATTAATCCAATTCCTAATAGGTTTGTTGGCCAAAGTATAATCAAAAAATAATAAACAAATGTATAGACCAATGTAATTAATATTGAAGGTTTCTTAAATTTCTCCAATGAGTTTAATCTCCTTTCATCTTTAGGGGTTTTCCTAAAAGGTCATTATTTCAATGATATAAATTATTTGATAATTTTGAATATTTAACACACATGATCATTGACGTCCCTTGATTGTGGGGTATGGATATAATGCAAACAGAACACTCGCTTTTATTTTACACCCTTAACACATCTATTTCCAAATTCAAACAAAAATTTACAAATCGATCCGATCCATATTAATAGTAATTCCTATTAGTAAAATCATCAAAAACTACAATTTTTCGAGCCTTACCACTACCAGTCATTGCCCTCAAAAAACCATAAATAATAAAGCCTTATATAGTAAATATAAGTTGTTCAAGCGATTGCGCATAACCCATCATGATTATAAGAAGAATTACTATTTGTATAACTCGTTATTACTGTTAAACATTCGTTATGTTCTTATACCTTGATGTCCAATTTCAATGAACCTATGAGGTTGGAATTGCTATTTAATAAACAGACTTACTTAAGACTTTAATCAACAGCGCTTTCATTTATTATATTTTATACTAGTAATTCGGTATATAGATAGATCCAAAAAAAATAAAATCGATTAATTCAGCATTACTTTTATAAACAAGATTCCTAGATAAATTTTTCTTATAGGAAAAACAATATATCAATTGATTAAGTAATAGATTCAGTAAAGTTTGGCGGAGGGATATGAGTGAGTGTAAATATCGAGGTAAATCAAAGTGTTGAAAATTATGCTGATTTAGAAGATAAAGTACTGGTAAAGAAGGTTCATAGTGGTGATAGCGAAGCACTGGCATTCTTAATTAATAAATACCAGAACTTCGTTCAGATGAAAACACGTCCATACTTTTTAATTGGTGCAGATAAAGAGGATCTAGTTCAAGAGGGAATGATTGGTCTTTATAAAGCTATTCGTGACTTTAAAGAAGACATGGATACCTCGTTTAAATCTTTAGCTGATCTTTGTATCACAAGACAAATTATAACGGCGATCAAAATGGCTAAACGTCAAAAGCATGGTCCTCTAAATGCTTAAATATCTCTGGATATGCCAATTTTCGATAATGAATCAAATTATACGCTCATGGATATGATTTCTAAACAAGAAATAACGAATCCGGAAGTATTAATCATAAACCAAGAAAACTTTCATGATATCGATAAAAAAATATCAAAATTGCTTAATGAATTGGAAAGAAGAGTGATGGACCTTTATATTAAAGGACATTCATATATAGAAATTTCTGAAGAATTGAACACGCATGAAAAGTCGATTGATAATGCTCTCCAGCGAGTGAAAAGAAAACTTGAACAGATACTGAAGGAAAAAATCGCGATCTAATCCTTTTTAATTTAAAGGAAACTCTTCATTTTGATCAATCTTAGTTCAAAATGGTTTCTTTGTTTATTATAAAATTTGACTTTAAAGGTTGCATGTAATCAATCTTTGTTATAAAGCTACATTAGAAGAGATTGTTAAGGAATGTACTTAAACTATAGGGTTAGTTAATTGAAGAAGTAGGCTAAAATTTCATTTTAAAATATACTGTTTTTATACAGTTACTATTGAAAGTAGGTGAATGGAAGAGAAAAAGTTAGGAGTGTTAGGAAATTACATTTACAAATATGAGGGTACGGAAACAGAAAAAGCAAAAAATGAGTTTCTAAACATTTTTAAATATAAATTGCTACAATATGAAGTTACATTAATTTTTATAGAGAAAATAAAAATGTGTTTTGTTCTCTATATTGTTATTCAAAATGTAGGGGATGTTCAAGATAAAAATATAATTGATAAATCAGTTAGAGTTTTTCATGGAGATGATTATCTGAAAGACGATTACATGCCAGTCTATTTGGATATGATCGGTGATGAGTATAATTTTATTGAAAGCATTTTTAAGTTTCAGTCAGATAGTAATGTGAAAGCTGAAAATCCAAACAGTAATCTTAATTATAATCAAAGTGAATTTCACATAAACAGTTTTAATAATGAATTAGATATGTATATTGCAAAAACTCAATATGAGGATGCCAATTATAATGTTATAGAATTAGAAGTTAAAAATATCAGACCAAGTGAAAGTAAATTTGTGAACAAATTAGTATTATTGCATTCTCTAAACAAAGAGCTTGAAATTAAGTATACGATTATTTCTGTTAAATCGGATGGCTTCAAAGAAGTGGTATTAAGAATCAATTATCAAGACTAATGAAAAAGGTTATCAAGGGTATTAGTATTAATTTAATCAATCTTTCTTTAAAAGCAACAATATAAACAAAAACCCCCTTATTTGGGGGTCTTGGTGTCTCTTATGATTGTCTGGAGTTGTGGCTATACCCATTTCTATGTTATGCATTAATTTAGTGAATGAGCTTATCTTCATTAAAAATAATAAAAGCCTGACCACATCATATAAACATGCTTATATTTATGTCATTTCATTATTTTAAACATACAATAAATTAGCTCATGTAAGTATCTCCTTAAAAAAAGGAGTTGTAAATATATGTCAGGTTGTGGTGTTGATGGCGGCTGCGGATTTGGTGGAGGATTTGCCTTATTAATCGTATTGTTCATCCTCTTAATCATTATTGGAGCCAGCTTCTGCGGTGGATTTTTTTAATAATAAATAACAATAAGGACGGCCATTGATGGTCGTCCTTTTGTCCTTTATTTATAGTTCTTATCACTTTGTCTGGTACGTGCTTCTCCGCCCTTAAAGGATTCTATTCAACTCAAAAGTTATCTTTAATGTGTTTTAATTATCATACATTGTTCAAAAGCTACACTTACGAAAAAGACTTTTTTTAAATTCACAAGGGTGAACCATGGAGGTTTATAAAAATGGTTGATTATTTAAAACAAAGGTAGCGTCAGGAAAATGCGGATTTACAACGATAAGCTGTTTGATACAAGTCTTAATTTAATTATGTACCAATATGCTTACTCTATTGAGATTATAAGTTTTCTAAGAAGAGGTAGCTGGGGTATCGTTAGTTGACTCATTTGTTGTTACATTATTCTCACTCGAATTTGTGATACGTAAGACAATTATTAATAAAATGAAAAAATATCTTGCCATTCTATCGTTAGTTACAGTCCTGATCAGGGCTGCAAAAACCAAAGTTTCCGTTATATTGCCACTAAATAATAAATTTGAGATTTCTCTGAGAAGAATAATAATATAATTATCATTTAAGTCCATACAATTGTCTCACTCCTTCTTTAAAGCAAGTATATTCAAGAAATTGAAATAATGTGTGTCTGCCCTTTTTCATTTATTACATGCAAACCTGTATTCGAATTCAATCGAATACAGAACTAATGTTTGTGTATACTTTTAAAAAGGAGATGGTTAATGTGTTAAAAGGCAGAGGTACAATAAAAACAATAGTATAATTTAAGGGCGGATATAAAGTATCTAATGATATATCCTCCTTTATTTTTATATTGTTATTGACAATATAAAAATAGTAATCCTACATAGTAAACAACGTATCTAGTGATTTGATTAGATTGAGAGGGGTTTGAGTGACAAAGGTATATGTAATAAAAATTCCATCTGGAGAAAAAAGATGGATTGTAGTAAATGGTTCTTTAAGTTTGACCATTTCTTATTGAACTAAAGCTCCCGATAGCCATCCATGAAGCTATGCTTCACCACAGAAAATGCAAGAAAATATTTGTTCTTACATGGTAGTTGAATAAGAAAATTATATCAAACCTGTTAATTTTCCATACATTTATCCCAATTAACAGTAACAGGAAAGGATTTAATAAATAATGTAACCGATACTCAAAAGATCAATATAGATGAAGTTGCTGCGGAATCAAAAATTAATGAGGCTACTTATGCTGCTAGTGCTAATTGGGTAAAAGCTTCTGGTGTCAAAATGGCATATAATAAATATTCAAATGGCGGAGGGCTGGCTAGGTTTTCTACTATGGAGAAAAAAACTAGTTCCTATAATTCAAATTTTGATACATTTACAAGAAATGTTGATACTTTACATGCTTTAGAAATAGGATCATTAAGGGATTTTGTGGGTTTAGGATTGATTGAAGCCACAAATAAAGTAGGAACTAAAATATCTGTAGCCTCTACAATAAAAATTGCAGGTAAATTCGCGAATGGCGTTCCATTACTTTCGCTTGCATCGACGCTAATTCAATATGTTTGGTATTACGATAAAGCTAATAAAGCCTGGTGGAAGATCCCAGGTATTTATTATTATTGGTAGGAAAATTTAATTAGAATTTAGGTGGAATATGAATAGAATACTTTTGCTAAGGATAATAATTTTAATTGTTATGTTTGGAGGTATTGCATATTCTATATGGCAATTTTTTGAAAGAAGTAAAACATCCTTAGTTAGCTTACCTTCACTAATTGGTGTGTTTCTTGTTTCTTTAATTGGAATATATATTTATTTTCCACGGAAAAATAAATAACTTTTAATCTTGATTGATAAGTAATATTTAGGTTAGTGAAAGGAAAGAAAGAATTTCGCCTTCCTTTTTACAGAAAAATTACTCGAAATCCTTAATCGCGGCAGGCGATTGAGGATTTTTTTAGTTGTAAATCCGCATTTTCATGGTGTTACCCTATTTGTGGATCCTACCAGCTAACGGCATTTTGTCGGCAGGACCTTTTTTGAAAATAAAAGAAATTAAGGGTGTCTTTCTCATTAATATAAGCTAATTGCTTATTCCAGAAAAGTGTAATAAAGTTTAATCAAAAATACCTTACAGACCCCGTTTAACAGTAAATGCAATGAAGTCATTTTGAAAAAAGACTGATTAAAATGGCTTCACACTTTGTGAATTAGTGTAAATTTTCTGAAAAATAGTTTGATCATTTTCTACCTGCGTTGCTCTACAATCGAAGGAAACAGTGACCATTGTCAGATGAGAATCAAAGGTGTTAAGGGCGGTAACCCGTGGGATAAAAGCCCAGTTCCAACTGATTACGGGATTATCGGTTTAGGTGCGATTAAATTGACTGTCCGTAATATGACACCAACAGTCGATGTCCTGACCGAAATTTTAGGATATCAGCAAACAAGACAATATATGTCGGAAGTGGAAGTGCAACCAGATATTTTAGTATTTGAAACAGATGAAGGTGGAAACGGTTCAGAGATCCACCTTGAAGAGCGCAGCGACCTTCAAGTGGAACGTTCTGGTAGAGGGAGTGTCCATCATGTGGCATTCCGAGTGGATAATGAAGAAGAATTGCGTAAGTGGATTCAAAAAATTGACGTTGCCGGATTCCCTAACTCTGGATTTGTCGACCGTTATTATTTCCGTTCTCTGTACTTTAGAGAACCAAATGGGATCCTTTTTGAACTTGCGACAGATGGTCCTGGATTCGCAATCGACGAATCGGTCGACCACTTAGGCAAGAATATTGCCCTCCCTCCATTCTTGGAATCAAAAAGAGAGCAAATTGAACAGAAATTTAAACCACTTGTAACTAAATAAAACATCCTAGTAGACACCCGGTAAGAAAAAGTGCAAAAAAAAGCTTCAAATAAATCAAAACTTCATTAATTGATAAATAGTAGGGTATAGGGAAGATTAAATATGTTCTACTTATTAAAAGGAGGAATACAATTGGGATCTCTATCGCCGTATTTCTAAAGAGGATGCCGTCGTACTTCTAGTCGAACACCAGACGGGACTTATCTCCGGTCTCGTACGTGACTACGGTGTTGATGAATTTAAGAATAACGTCCTGGCTTTGGCCAATACCGCTAAATTTTTCGATTACCTGTTATCCTGACTTCGAGCTTCGATAACGGTCCAAACGGTCCATTAATGCAGGGGCTGACCGAGCGAGCTTACTCCAAATGCGCCGATGATCTCTCGCCCAGGCCAAATCAACGCATGGGATAACGAAGACTTTGTCAATGCTATTAAGGCGACTGGCAGAAAGCAGTTGATCATCGCGGGCGTGGTCACCGATGTCTGCGTGGCCTGACCAGCACTTTCTGCTGTAAATGCGGGTTATGAAGTATTTGCCGTCAAAATGCCTCCGGAACCTATTGCGAACAGGGCGCGAACGCTGCGCTGATGCGTGTTTTAGCGTGGCGAGCGAACTGATTGGCGCAACGACATACCCTACTTGCTGGCCATCTGGCGGGTTACGAAAATGTGATTGGGACTTATATGGGAGCCCAGAGCGATGTTAGCAAGTAAAATAACACTGTAATAAATGGGCGAAGGGCCGTAATAAATGAAAGAGGGACGAGCCTACATTAGACTACGTCCCTCTTTTATACTGCCGTAATAATTTCCTTACGTCGATTATTGCAGATAATAAATTTTAGGGAGAATGTAAAATGAAAAAAACAAAAGTCAATACACTTTTAGAATTGCTACAAGCCATATCGGAAAATATCCCACAAGTTTTGGAGATAGAAGCATCCATTCTTTCCCCTCATTCCATTACGTTACCTGAAGGCTACCAATTAACAGGAAAAAGTAATGAGTCATGTATGGTGAGCTTTAACAATAGTGATGGTTTTGGTGTGACCCGCGACAATACCATCTCAAATCTAACAGTTATGACAAAGCAAACGAACCGAGCCATATATACGGTGTGCGGTATTCGAGATATGGGAAATATTGACCTTGAAAATTTGAAAATTACAGGGCAGGTTTCTATTATTTCTAGGCAGGGAACAGACAAGATCAATTTCATCGCAAATAACATACACATTACTTCTTGCGATTCCAGGCATTACAGTGAGCAACCGCAAAAGTATGGCGTGAATGTATACCAAGGGGCACTGACGGTATACAATTTTAATTCTGACGAAAACAGTAGGATTTATTGCGAATTAACAAATATCAGCTTGGGCTTTATTAATGCTCCTGTTATTGGTTCAGGCATTTTTGTTTGTGGTTTTGGCGATAAAGGTGGCAAAGTATATTTGGAAACATTAACTACTGATGCTGTGTATTCAAATGGTATGTTACCCTTTGGTACAGCTGATATTATTACCGCTGCTGTTTTCATTGTTTATGGTGTTGAGGCAAAAACAATTGAACATCATGGTGAACTTGTGACATACGGTGTGAACGACATGGTTCTGGATACATGGGGCAAAGTTGAAAAATGGGTTAGCAATGATTCAATCGTTTCTTATGGACCAAGCGGTATCGGATTCGTGAACTTTGGCACAGTAAAAGACTTCATGGCACAAGATATTACTACATATGGGGTAGGTGCTAGAGGCTTTAACCAATATGACGGTACGGTTGAAAATATTACTTTTAAATCCATTACAACTCATGGTGATGGTTCAATAGGCATACAAGTGAGTAAACCAATTGGACATATGACTGTGAAAGAAAATGTAACAACATATGGCGCTGTAGGTAATTCCTTAGTTAAAGGCGTATTAACGGAGCTTGCAGCAAATGCAATAAGTATTAAATCAGGTGGCAAAATTGAAAATTTAACGATTCATGGTGACATTGTTACTTACGGCGACAATGTTACGAATTATGCATTGGAAGGCGGCGAAGTTGCGAATTTTAATATTGACGGCGAAATGATAGTTCATGGGGAAAATTCACAACCACAACGAACGGAGGAATGAACGTTGCAGCGAACGGTTGAAAGTATGATTAAAGGCCAGAAAGTAATTAACGATGGTGATATGACGCTTTTTAGAGCACTACCTCAAATTGAACGTCGATCCTTAGGCCCATTTGTATTCCTTGATCATTCTCTAAAAGAGGTATAGGTGATAAGCCACACCCACATGCAGGTACACCTACCTGATCAAAGGTAAAATGGAACACAGTGATAGCAGAGGCTATAAAGATGTTCTTGAGCACAGTGATTCACAATGGATACGTGCAGGCAGTGGGATATTACATGAAGAAAAGCCTTTTGAAGGAAGACATGGCTTACAATTACATGGCTTACAATTATGGGCGGCATTACCACCGGAAAAATCTGAAATGGAACTGCTTATTAATCATTTAAATCCAACGATATACCAGTAATTGAAAAGGATGGTGCTACGATTAAAGTACTGACAGGAACAGTTGATGGTGTTCATGGCCTTATTGAGTCAGAATCGCCAACTGTTCTCGCTAGTATTAACTTTAGTAAAAATACGTCGATTGAAATTGAAGTAAATGAAAGGTTTGAATTAGGGCTTTACGGAGTTTTAGGCCGCTTAATAGTAGATAATAAAAACATACAAACAGGAGAATTAGCAGTTTTATCATCCGGTATTAAAATTACCATATCTTCACAATCAGATGAGGCGATTGTTGCCTTAATAGGTGGTGAAAAAATTAAATGGAAAATATACTTCTAAGGCCCATTTGTTGCAACGAGTAAAGAAGAGCTCTCAAAGGCTGAGAAGAATTTTGTTAACGGCAACATGGGAACGCTTGATGGTGTACCATTTTAAATTTCTTAACATGGCTAAATTAGTAAGGGCTTGGCAGTTCGGACTTGGTTTTTCGTAATCAGTATTCTCAGTAAATGAGTTTTTTGATACTAAGGAGGTTCTTAATAATATTTTATTTAATTAAGCTTGAAACCATATCAAAAACAAATTGGGAAGTGCAAAAAAGCGAATTCTTTGCTAAAAGGAATTCGCTTTTTATGTTTTTTATCGTTTTTACAATAATTAATTCGAGAAAATGGCCCGAATTTGGAATAACATGATGAACATTTTTCAATGACTTTATTATTTCATTTCACAACAACGTATATCTTTTAAGCAGTACAAATGCCATCTATGTTCTAAAACTCGTCCTTTTCTGAACACACTTCTTTTTCAATTGAAAGGGTCGTTTATTATTAAAATGGATTTTTCGAGGCGAAAAAGGGTGGGCATCATTTAGATACCCACCTTTTATATATTTAGTCTATTGCGAACAATGATTTTCCTTTAAAATCTTGATATACGTAGTTAGTCATTAAGTCATACACTTTGGATTCCAAATCTTGAAGGTCATCTCCTTCAAGGTTATTTTGGGGTTGAGGATGAAACCACTGAATTTCTCCATCGTAGAAAATCCCTTGATAATTATCCCTTTCACAGGTTAACGAAAACTGATGACGTTCATGAACTTGATCTTCAAACAATGGTTTTACTTTAAAATCTTGATATACGTGGTTTGTCATGAAGTCATACACTTTCGATTCCAAGGTTTGAAGGTCATCTCCTTCAAGGTTATTTTGGGGTTGAGGATGAAACCACTGAATTTCTCCATCGTAGAAAATCCCTTGATAATTATCCCTTTCAAAGGTTAACGAAAACTGATGACGTTCATGAACTTGATCTTCAAACAATAGTTTTATGTTAAAATCTTTAATCATTATAAAAACCTCCTAAGATAATTACTCATTGAACTTTTCCATAAATGGTTTTAAATCGTCTATACCGTGGTTACTTCACTCTTTCATCTGTTGATTAACGATCAAAGCATCTCCTGTTGATGCATCAATATCCACCGTGTATTCTGTATCTTGATTTACAATAGAAATCTTGTATGTTTTACTTCCATAATTTTCAACGGTTTGAGTATTCGTTACTAGACCGCCTTTTGATGTGTCTAAGGCAATAGTCTTTGCTTGTAATTCATTAATTGTTTGTGAGGGTGCATTTGTTTGTTCAATTACCGGTTGGTTATCAAGCAGTGTATGAGCTCCTAGACCACCCGCGATTAAAGCACCTGTTAATAGCATTGGTATCAATTTCATGCTTGATAACCTCCTCGTGTTGTTTGTATTGTTATCATAACCTCTCGAGTTTAAAGAAAAAGAAGAAGAACCTTAAAATACTCTTAGAAAAGTAAACGAATATCAAGTTTGCGTTTTTTGACTCTGATCTAGTAGGTGAAACTAATAAAAACCCCCACTCAATTAATTGAATGGGGGTTTCAGCTTTGCATTCATTATGCAAAGCATATTGGAGTCAATATTGTAATGAATGTATGAAAGTATGCAAAATCATACATAAAAAAACCGTATTCAACTAAAAATTGAAGATCTTTTTTTATGCCGATAAGTTATTTTATGTAATTTTGTTGTACGTCTAATTTAGTAAGTAAGGATTTGTTGAACTTTTCTTGCTGTTCATTGGTGTCATTAGTCGTTCGATCATTTCATTACAGGACGCAATAAGGGACGGTATTAGCACCATTTACTCAACAGTTTGATACTCTGAAGCACTTTATGAAGAAGGAACAATTTATGGGGACTTCTTTCAGAAATTTTTATGAAGATAAATTGGTAAATTAAGGGGCGCTAGTGTCTCATATAACTTATCTCAAAAGTCTTATCATAGTAAATCCTCATTCCGAGACTGGACCCGAAAGAGAGCTCAATATCGAGCTCTTTATCATTTATAATTCATCTTTTAATCATTAAATGAGGTACGGTTTTGTATTCTCCTTATTAATCCAATAATCATAATTATTATTACAATATCTAAAGCAAAAACGTTTATCCAATTGTTGATATGAATTTCTAAAAAACCTTCTAAGAAAATTAATAATTCCTTTGTTATAGGATCTTTTACAATACCTAAAATAGCAACATGTGCAATTAAACCATTTACAATTATTTGAATCCACGATGTATCAGCAATTATTTCAGAAAACAAATTAATTATAATAAAAATCGTAGAAATACTTAAAAAAATCCCTATTACAATAAAAAGGATATTCGATGAAAGTTCAGCCGTAATCATAATACTATCTAAACAAATTGAAAAATCTGTTACTATAATAATCAATAACATCTGAAAAGTCGATATAGTGGGAATAGATCTTGTTTTCCTTACTTTTTTAATTGACCATGCTAATCGAATAGCAATATAGAGCATAACAATTCCTATAATTACTCGTAAACCAGGTATATCTGACAATGAATGAATAATCATTATATACAACGTTCGACTTATAGTTAAACTGATGACAATATATATAAATAATGCTTTTATTTGATAATGATATTTTCGGATAACTGCTAAAATAATTAAAATGTTATCAATGTCATTAATAAGATTCATTAAATAAATCTTTAAAATATCACTCAAAATAAAATACCCCCATATAAGATTTTCCTTTTAAAACACAGACACCTACCAGAAATATGTTCTATTCTGATAGGAGTCATTAGCTTTATGCCAGTTATGGCGAACTCCATCGCCTATTCAAATTAGATACAATACAAGATATATTGCTTGTCACAAAAATATATCTAAATTATTAATTATTTTTAGATGTTTACAGCTATTAAAGGAGTAGCACCAGCAAAAAGCAAAAAAGCCACCGTATACATGGTTTCGGAGTGTAAGGACAAAACGATAGAAATTGAGACAATTGTCTATTAAAAGGTCTTATTAAAAATCATAATACGAAAAAACGATTCAGTAATAACATGGTTAAATTCAAAGAAATAACAAATTGCTCTTGAAATATGGGAAAGTTTTTCTAAAAAAAATTGCATAAAATCCCACTTTTTATACAGTTGCCAGGCTTCTTCAAAAGCCAAAAACGTTAATAAATCAACATTGTATAAAATCATGCATAATCGATAAAATACAGACAAGAGCCAAACCCAGTATTATCAAAGGTTTGGCTCTTTTGCAGCTTCCGAAAATTGACTTTATGGTACGACAAGAAGTCACATTCACACAGTGTAGCTTATGCTCCTCATTTAGACACAAAGAAGATCACCCATCTGAAACTGCATGCTTGGCAACAAGTTTGTAGATTGCATGAGGAAATAAGGAAACAGAGGACAAATGTATGGTCCGGAATACTGCTAGGAGAACACAGATATGGTGAACAAAAGTGAAGGTATGTAAGCTTCGTTAATTAGCTAGAGATAATACATAGTTTCGCTTGGGTATTGGTAAGAGGAAAAGTAGATCCATAATGCTACTGTGCTGTGTCCCACATCTTGCCCGGAGTCTTTAACAAGATTAACACCAATAGTAAGAAAAAATGGATTTTTGAAGGGGACTTCAAGAGTTGTTTTGATCTTTTGCGTCATGAATGGATAGAGAAACAAACCTCTCGTTTTTTCAGGAAAAGCACTCATTAAAAGATGGTTGAAGATGGGATATGTAGATAAACACGTGTTCTCCGAAACACAGGAAGGGAAATTACGAATAGCTTATTTTACTCTATCGAGGTAGTGTAATTTATGTTTCAGATTGGACCAAACTGTTTATTTCTCTTCACTTATAAAACATCTTTTAAACGCTGAGATACTTTTTAAAGGAATAAGAAATGAATATAGTGAGTACCCTACTTTCTAAACTCTATATGATTTAAACAAGATTACTTTATCACAAATGAGGGGAAGTCATGACATCAAATTATCCACTTGATATATCTACACGCTTTACCGTTGAGATGCGTGATGCGATTCGTACACCTAGGGGGAACGATGCAATCCACGGTTTAGTAATCAATCCACAGACCGGTGATGTAACCAATGACGTTCTTGCCGGTTATCTTAGTAGTATTAAGAAGGATCAGATTCTCGAACTTGCATACTGTGACATCATTGATAATAAAATCCAGCAGCTTCTTCTTGGATATACAGAATTCCAGAACAGATTTGCCGAAATTAGCAATACCCTTCGAAATATCGAGAATACTCTTAACGAGGTACATCAACGCCAGGACGGAATCATCGAGTTGTTGGGTTATGTCACCGTTCCAGACTGGCAGAAGAAAGAAGAAGTTGAAAAAGGCGATGACATGGGAATGGTTAATCCAAGTGCTGAATCTCTTGGTCTTCGAGTCGAGTACATTATATTACAAGCTGATCCTAGATATGAAAATGAAGAGGTTGTCAATATCGAACCACCCCCTGGAAGTTTGGTACGGAAGGGCAGCACAGTAAAAGTGACTATAAACTTAGAAGGTTGATTTGTGAAGTTGTTGTGATTCTCATTACTTCACCTAGCTCATTGCTATATACTCGTCATAATAATGAGGTTACGGCAAACTTCTCGGAACTATTATCAATTAATATACCGAATGGATCTGTTTTAGATGGGAAATTATTGTGTATGGTTCTAATGGGAAACAGGAATTTGAAGCAATGATGTCCCGGTTCCAATTCAGACGCAACTTATAGAGTGCTTTAAGTTGTTACGTTATTGATGTGCTTCAATATCAGGGTACTTGGGTTACCAGAAAACTAAAACGTCGGTTATGCTATTCAACAAACTTGCCAGATTGTTGAATAACACTGGGTGGTAAAAAAATTTACAAATGCTTATTAATCCCTCCTCGTAAATTTGTCCCTATTGGACAAACTATATTATGGGACAGTGCTGCTAAAACAATAGCACTTCCCTATAAAAAACGAGGGAGTGAAATAGATGGCTGATATCAACAAACGCAAACGTGATGATAACTATACTGACAAGGCAGTAGGAACTGGTGTAGGTGCTTTTACTGGGGATACCATGGCTTCTGCTCTTGATCCATTTGGTTCAGTTGCAGTAGAAGGTGCTGTTTCTGGAGGAGCGCTGGACAACAAGGCGGGGAAAGGTACCGTTGATGACGACAATCATGGCTCCAAAACAGGAGATTAGAATTAAGTAAAGTCATCCTTTAACCGAAGGGTTATGGCATGCAGTGGACTTCCTAAATGGGAATCCATTTAGAGGGACTTCTTATGTTTGCAAATTACAAACTTGCTTATCTATCGATAAAATCCGGTAGAAAATGAGTAAAGTATTTGAAAGTGCTTATCTTCAACTACCATGAAAATAAACTTCTGTAACTCCGAAAAAAGACAAAAGTCTCATTCGTTTTAAAAAAATGGAGAGAGCCACAAATCATTGATTTATAGATTGACTGGATTAAGAATCAGTATTGACGGTGGTTTTCTGTCATTTTCATTTTCTGTGGTGTAGCGTTGTTTTTGGCGCTGAATGATGGCTAACGGGTGCTATCCTTGAATGAGGGTAGTGCTCTTTTAATATAAGGGCCATATAAACGAACAACATCTTTAAAAAAACTGGCATTTATTTTGAAAGATAGCTGAGATTATGAAGGATTGCACTTAAACTATCGAGTGAGTTAAAGATAGAATTATTGAAAAGAAAAACAATTAGTTTTATAATTCAAGTATTCAATAAAATACTTGAATAGGTTGGATGGTGATTTAAAATGATCAATGAACGAAATTTAAAAGATTTACTGTATCAAGAGTTCGCAAGAATAGGTAAAAGTCTGTCTAGTCCAAAACGATTGGAGATTCTCGATATTTTATCTCAAGGCCCGAAGTCAGTGGAGGCATTATCAAAAGCAACTACTATGTCTGTGGCGAATGTATCTCAACATTTACAAACTCTTGCTAATTCTAGATTAGTAAAGTTTCAGAAGAAAGGGAACTACGTCATTTACGAACTTGCAGATTCAGCTATTTCGGATTTTTTAACTTCCTTGCACACATTATCAGAAAAACAGTTTGTACAGGTTCAACAAATTAAACAAGAGTTCTTAAATGCCAATCTCGGCATGGATGGGGTTTCACTACCAGAACTTAAAGAACGGATTGAAAAAGGTGAAGTTATTTTGTTGGATGTGAGACCTACAGAAGAATATGAAGAGGCTCATATTCCTGGTGCTGTTTCTATGCCAATTGAAGAGCTAAGGGAAAAACTTTCTACTTTACCGACCAATTGTGATGTGGTTGCTTATTGCCGAGGTTGTTACTGTTTAATGTCGGTGGAAGCTGTTGAACTTTTAAGGTCTAGAGGTGTTAATGCTTTTCGTTTAGAGGAAGGTGTACGTGATTGGAAGAAATTACAGAATAATAAATGAATTGAGGTCCTAACCAATGTCTAGTAAACCCTATCATTTGAGTCAGAGTTATGTAGATTCCCAAGAAAAACAAAAAAAGTTATACAAACGTACATTAATGATTGTAAGTATTTCACAAATTTTTGGTGGTGCAGGGTTAGCAGCTGGAATTACTGTAGGTGCACTTCTCGCACAACAAATGCTGGGTACGGACGCATATGCTGGACTTCCTTCAGCTTTATTTACTTTAGGGTCCGCAGGAGCTGCTTTATTTGTTGGGGGACTTTCCCAACGTTTTGGACGTCGTTCAGGTTTGACAGCTGGTTTCATGATCGGTGGACTTGGAGCAATAGGAGTAATTATTGCAGCCATAATAGATAGTGTTTTCCTGTTATTTGCTTCCCTATTTGTTTATGGTGCAGGGACAGCAACAAATTTACAAGCTCGGTATGCAGGTACGGATTTAGCAAATAGTAAACAGCGAGCGACTGCTATTAGTATTACTATGGCTTTTACAACATTTGGTGCAGTTGCAGGTCCGAATTTAGTGAATGTCATGGGGGATTTTGCTCTTTCTATTGGCGTTCCATCACTTGCTGGTCCTTTCATTTTATCGGCAGCAGCATATATTTTAGCAGGTCTTGTACTTTTCATTATGCTTCGTCCAGATCCGTTAGTTGTAGCAAGAACAATAGAAGCGTCCAATCAGGAACATGACCATAAAGATCGATATGAAGATACTGACCAAATAGAAAACAAAAAAGGTATTATCGTTGGTGCGACAATTATGGTTTTTACTCAAATTGTAATGGTTGCCATTATGACAATGACGCCAGTACATATGAGACATCATGGACATGGATTGGGAGAAATAGGTCTTGTTATTGGATTTCATATAGGCGCAATGTATCTACCTTCACTGGTTACAGGTGTCCTTGTTGATAAGTTGGGGCGTACTGCGATGGCTATTGCTTCTGGAATTACGTTGCTTCTAGCAGGTTTAATAGCAACGATTGCACCAGGAGATTCTATGATTCTTCTAATAATTGCTCTTTCTTTACTAGGATTAGGATGGAATTTTGGTTTGATAAGTGGGACCGCACTTATTGTTGATTCGACTGAAACTTCAACACGAGCTAAAACCCAAGGTACAGTGGATGTTTTAATTGCATTATCAGGAGCTTCTGGGGGAGTCTTATCGGGAATGATTGTGGCAGTTTCAAGTTATACAACATTATCATTTGTTGGAGGAATTTTATCTTTATTACTGATTCCAGTCGTAATCTGGTCCCGTGGAAGTAAAAAACTAAAATAAACTATTTGTTTTACGAGATCAGTATTTTCTTGTTGAACTAACGGGCGACCATATTTTAGTTATTCAATTAAAGGGCGCGATTCTTCAAAAAAGAAGATCGCTTTTTTCCGTTATTGGGCCATATTGTTTAGCAACTCCTTTAAAGAAAATTAGATTTCTATGCTAAATTTTAAAGGAGATTGTGAAATTATGTACTTAAAGTAACGAGCAGGATAATTAAACAAAGATTGATACCTTGCTGGTGGATTAATATATGAAGTAAAGGAGGGAGTTTCATGTCAAACCATATATTTATTGCAACAAAGAAAATTGGATAATAATTTAAATAAATATTGAGTTATTGGGAGTTAGAAGATGAAAAATAAAAAAAGAAAGGCAGAATGGCTTTTTTAAAGAAATCCTAATTGAGCTTAGAGATTCAATCTTATTTGAAGTGGCTTGGAACATCTTAATGTTTTTACCAAAAATGATGATTCGCTTAATAAAAAACATTTGGTGAAGTGGTTAGTCAAAATAGAGCTAACGGGTTGCATTATTTCATAAACGATATTCCGCAATCGAGCGCGATTCTTGAATAACTTAGATTTTTATACGATTTTATTGTAATATTTTTTATTATAGTAAAGTAGCTTACATCAAAAATTAAACAATTATATTTTTAACCACGTCCTAGATTTAGAACGGGCAAGTATGGAGGCTACATATAATGGGGTACCCTTCACTAATATTGGCTGCTCTTTATGAGTAGCCTTTTTTTGTGACCTGATGGATTATGTAGAATTTGGTGTTATTAAATTGCGAGCAGAATTAGTGAAGGATTGACCTATTAAAAGAAAAAAATGACTCTTTGGGTGATCTCTCAGCATATTTTTTGGATTAAATTAGGAGAATTGTTCTTAGGTGTATTAACTTGGGATGATACTTCAAAAGCTTCCATTTGGAGTGCATCAAATGGTTTAAGGTACTGTTGCAGATAGTCGGTATCATGTATAGAAGGATCTAACCATACTTTCTCATCCTCGGGCTTAAGTATAACAGGCATTCTGTCGTGAATTGAGGACATTAGCTTATTAGGCGTTGTAGTGATAACGGAACAGGAATAAATCGGTCTTCCTTCAGGTGATTTCCACGATTCCCATAACCCCGCCATAGCAAATGGTTCATCTGTCTTAAGTTTAATTCGCATGGGAATTTTACGTTCGGGTGTTTTCTTCCACTCATAGAAAGAGTCAGCAAGTATTAAACAACGTTTCTTTTTATAGGCATTCTTAAAACTTGGTTTCTCAGCGATTGTCTCAGCCCTAGCGTTGATCATTTTGTAACTAATCTTTTCATCTTTAGCCCAGAAAGGGATTAACCCCCAACGAAGGTAGCCTAAACGATTCGTAGTTCCGTCATTGATCACTGACAAAACAGAGTGTGAAGGAGCGATATTATAACTGAATTGATACTCGTCAATAAATGGAGCTTTTATGTCAAAACGGTCCATTATTTCTTCTATGTCAGTGAACAAAGTGTATCGTCCACACATAGTATCACCTACTTGTTAGATTAATTAGGTTGATTCTAGCATATGATCCTTTTAGTGACAAATCAGCGTTCCAGAATTCCAATATTTCTATATGGTTAATTGGATAATTTGCATTTTATTATTGTGGTTTTGAAATAAATAACAAAAAGGTAATGTTTAAACGGTGGCAGCACTACAGCCTGTAAGAAAGGGAAAAGCGTCCTTTCTAACAGGCTATACGTGTCACTTCGGCATTAAATGGTACAGGAACCTACGGGTCTGTACGGCTAACGCCTACATTCCGTAGGTTCCTGTACCATTTACGGTTCCCGCCATATTGAACGAGCCGAACAGCTAAAGATCAAAGAGATAAAGAACAAAGAGATAAAGACGAAAGGAATGCGGCTGCTTTTTATTTTATTTTTCCCTTCCGAATCGTAAAACAGCTAAGAAGCCTAGTCAATTGGTCAAGGAGCACAAAACTTTTTTATTAATAAACGCTACGCAACATAAAAAACTTTTGGCTCAGACCGCCTTTGCCCATTGCTATGCGTGTTTTTCTTTCTACTTGCAAAAGAGGAAAATTAATCCCCCTTTTGGGAACAGACTTCGCTTCGAAAGACAAAAGGAAAGGCTTAAAACCCAAAACCATTAAAGGAAATTCTTTAGGCGGTGGGACAAGCCCAATCGGATAGCCAAAAATCAATGGAAATAAGTAACGTACAAAATCATACGAAAAAGGAGTGTTTTTAATGAAATTAAACTCAATTTTTGAAGTGGTATGAATTAAACAGGAAGTTAGTGAAACGTCAGAACCATTTTCATCCTATTGGATTGTATCACCGGGTGATGTGCAAGAGTTAGCGGCTTCATTTATCGCTGATGAAGATAGAGAAGTATTTCTTGTGTTGATGTTCAACGCTAAAAATCAAGTTATCGGGCTTCATAGTGCACATGTAGGAAGTCTGAGTTGCTGTTAGATAAGGATTGAGGGATATTTTTCAATCAATCTTTATTCCAAACTACAATAGGGGCTATAATAATTTTCTCGGTATTGTAAGCGAGAAATTAGGCTTTTTCTTCAAAATTCCAGTCAGTGGTCGGTGTATTCTATAATAAATTATAGTCTAACCTTAACCTCAGTACCGTCCTTAGCTTTGACATCTACTAGCACGAACCCCTTATAATCTTTCAGTTCCTTGACGATAGGCTTTAACGTTTTTTTATCTATTAATGGAAAGGTAAAGTCCAGTTTTTTTCTTTTGAAGTGCTCTTTTGTCCATTTGTTTGCATTTTTCTGAAAAAAATTTGAAGACAAAATTGAAATAACAATGTTTAAAATAGGATATGGAATTGGGATGGTAAACCGAACGTCTTTTGCTTTCACTTTTACATGCATCATAAGCAAATCACTAATCAATGATGACCGAAACGGTATCCCCGTTTGCCGATTTAATATCAACAATTTGGCCATCTAATTCGTTTTCGATTGCTTCAATAATAAGGCTTATGTCTATATCTTTAACGTATTTTTCCGATTGAGGAATACTCGCTGCGATGCTGTGTCCAGCCATTAATACTACCTTGACAAGTTTTATAGGCAAATTGACCGTGACGTTATCATTTTCGGCCGATACAACACGAATTTTTAATGTTTTATCTAAATATTTAGTCGGCTTTTCAAAAAGCTTATTACCTGTTTCTTCTTTCTCTTTTAATACTTGAATCAGTTCTGTACCCTTATCTGCTTCAATCTTCCCTTCTTTAACCATTGTTAGCACTCTTGTAATTTCCTCTTTCATGATAAATTCCTCCCTAATCCTCTTTTAAGAGCTTAATGGCTTCTTCATATGTGATTTCGCCATTTTCCAACATGGTGACAACCTTTTTCTCGTCTACCCCATTTTTCTTCTTCTGCACATATCCAAGGGATGAAATGATGTCTGTTAGCTTGCCTCGGACCGTTGGATACGAAATCCCCAGTTCCTTTTCAACTTCTTTGATATTCCCTCTGCATGTTAAAAATACTTCCACAAAATGAAGCTGATCCTTTGATAAGGATGCCAGCTTAGATAATTCAAACTCATTTTCAATCGTAGTGTGACAATGAAAGCACTGTAACTTTGTAATTTTCAATGTTTTACTGCAGACAGGACAATTTGTGATTACTTTATAAGCCATAATGAAATTCCTTCCTTTTAGTTGATACGATTATATAACAAGAAATCGAAAAGATAAATAATTAAATTTAAGCTTTTTAACTCAAAAAATCAATAATGTTAATTTACTATTCAATATCATTAATCATCCATTTTCATTATTCATACAAGTATTATATTTACCATAATGGTTGATATTGTAGATATTAGACTTGGCGAAAATACCCAATTATTTAATGAGCACGATTACTAGACTTTGCGATGCTGACTAATAATCCATGGATATTTGATATTAATATTCCAACTGATGATGATTCAGCAGTCGTTAGCATTGATGTATTATTTAATGATTTAGAACTTGAAAATTATTAAGCTTAAGGGTTGATTAATCTCCGATTATGCAGTGATATGAAGACTTGGTCTATATTTTAGTTATTCCAGCATAGGGTGCCTTTTTAGGATAAGGAAGGCATTTTTGTTTTACGCACAATTTGTCGAAGTATGTCTTTAACGTTTTGTATTAAACCAATTAAATAAATTTATTGTTCTCTTGTATGTTGATATGAAGGAGGGGGAGACAAGGTGTATAGGTTGAATAGTATTGTGTTAATAGTATTATTTACGATTGTCGCAGGGTGCAGTAATGTTGAAGAAAAAAAATCGTATAGATTCTATTCAAGAGACTAGAATATGATTTCTTTTCTTCAAGATAACGGAGCAGATATGTCTGCTCACGTAAACGTAGAACTTTTAGAATAGATATTGTTTGTTTTGAAACAACAAGTGATAAATACATACCGGTATCTTCAACAATCGGGCGCGTTTATTTAGGAACGCATCTTTTTTATTTAAAGGGCCATTTAATGGAGGAAATACCTCAAGAAAAATAGTACTTATGGTATTGTTTTTGTGCTGTTTGTGAAAGATTGTATTTAAACTATAAGTGCATTAAGTTTAGGAAGGGATTTTTATAAAAATATAGAAATTATTAGAGTGACAAAATTTTCAAAGATTACAGAAGGGAAAGTGATTAACATAAAAAAGGTTATCTGCATTTTTGGGATATTATTTCTTTTAGCACTAGTAGGCTGTTCTTCTAAAAATAATGCTGGTCAGGATAAACCAAAAGAATCTATTAATAATCAACATAAGGTGGAGGAAACCACAAAAGAAAGTGGTAAAGATATTGTCAGGGAAGAACGTGATTGGAAAGAAAGCGAATACTTTAAAATTGATAATAACACACTAATTGGAACACCCAATCTCTTAGGAGTTACATTTGATGAAAATGATAAATTTTATGTAAATAAACCTCAAAAACATATTTGGTATTTTTGGGGAACTGGTGAACAATTGAATGGTAAACTAACGGTAAAAGCAATTCACCAAGACACTTCTGAACAAATTGAGTTAGTAAAAGATGCTCCTATGGGTGGTTCGCTTAATGGAGCTAATGGCCACGCCCCAACAACTATGAAATTTAATAAAAGTGGGACGTGGGCTTTAGATACCTATATAGGTGATAAATTATTTGGTAGTGTTACCATTATGGTTGAGGATTAATTAGAAACTAGTCACTTTCAATAGTTAAAGTTACTATCGCTGTTTTTAAAATTTTCTTATTAGGAATAGTCGTTACTCCATAATGGCGCTTTTCTGTAATAAGGAACCGCTATTTCCATTTAGGGCCATATAATTGAATAAAACCTTTAAGGAAAACTGGATATCTATGTTGAAATATTGTTGAGTTTGTGAAGAATTACACTTAAGCTAACGAGCAGTATAGTTGAATTAACATTTTATTAATAAGTAGTTATAGCATCTTTGTTAAATTTACGAGTGCGAAAAAATTTTTTGTTGGTTCTAGAGAGAAAAATACTATATCATAACACTAGTTCTGTTTGAGATTTTATATACAAACAAAAAGGCAGGTAAGTGTTATGGAGATAAAGACTGAACGATGTACTGTACGTCGATTTGAAGAGAAAAATCTTGACGATTTTATGCAATATAGAAATGATGAAAACTGGATGCGATATCAGGGTTTCAAAGGATTGACAAAGCAAATGTATGCTAAAGAATTACTTAGCGAACCTTCTTTTTTAAAGGGGGTACAGCTTGCCATAATCAACAATACAACTAATCGATTGATTGGTGATGTTTATTTAAAAAGGGAAAATTACACTTTTTGGATTGGATACACTATAAGTCCTTTTCACGCCAAGCAAGGCTATGTATATGAAGTACTTGTTAAAATTATCGCTTGGCTCAAGCAAAAAGGCTGTATCAATATAAATGCAGGTGTTTCATCTGAAAATCTTGCTTCAATCAACTTACTTAAAAAGCTTAAATTTACTTATCTTTCCACAGATGATAACGGTGAACTTATATATTCATTGGATTTGCAAAAGCTATGAACTTTTCTCAATGACCAATTCGCTTAAAAGAAAATAATATTATGTTTAAAAGGATTAATCTTATGATGTAATTCACTTAAACTATCGGGTGCTTTTCTTAAATAAGCAACAACCTTTTGCGACATCCAGACCAACTACTTGATTCATGTATTATCTCCTCCTGATGTAATGGATTGACCGGTAACCTCTATCTACCTTGTCATTCATATCTTCGCTTGTTATACGGGATCACTATGTCCCAACCAGCCTAATCATGTGTTAACAAGTAGAGGGCGAACAGTTTAATGGTCGGGATCAAGCCCCACGGGCGCGTACGTTCTACCCCGGCTACGGTTATCATATATCGATATAAAAAAAGGTCAACCAGAAATATTTTCTGACTGACCTTAAAATACGAAAGGGCGCTTTAATGGAGGAAAGATCACAAAAATGAACCAGCTTTTTTTTAATGAGTGATTCAATTGAATATAGTAAGAGTGTGTTTTGATCAATCTTTTTTCAAAACATGCTCTTTTTTTTGTTCGTTTATTAAGGTTATTAGTGTCAATTGATGCAATCGGAAGAAAAAGGTTGTAAAGATTACCTATCGATTAAACAGCTATAGCACCCTGAGTAATAACTTGAAAGTTCTTTTACCTAGTTGTCCAATTTCAATGAACCTAGTAAGTTGGAATTTAATAAACAGACTACATAAGACTTTAATCGACAGCGTTTTCATTTATTATATTTTATACTAGTAATTCGATATATAGATACAAAAAAATAAAATCGATTAATTCAGCATTACTTTTATAAACAAGATTCCTAGATAAATTTTTCTTATAGGAAAAACAATATATCAATTTATTAAGTAATAGATTTCAGTAGAGTTTGGCGGAGGGATAAGAGTGAATGTAAATTTCAAGGTAAATCAAAGTGTTGGAAATTATGCTAATTTAGAAGATATGGTATTGGTAAAGATGTCCCATAGTGGCGATAGCGAATCACTGGCATTTTTAATTAATAAATACCAGAACTTCGTTCAGATGAAAACACGTCCATACTTTTTAATCGGTGCAGATAAAGAGGATCTAGTTCAAGAGGGAATGATTGGTTTATATAAAGCTATTCGTGACTTTAAAGAAGACATGAATACCTCGTTTAAATCTTTTGCTGATCTTTGTATCACAAGACAAATATTAACAGCGATCAAAGTGGCTAATCGTCAAAAGCATGGTCCTCTAAATGCTTATATATCTCTGGACAAGCCACTTTACGATAATGAATCAAACTATACGCTAAAGGATATGATTTCTGAACAAGAAATAACGAATCCGGAAGTTTTAATCATAAACCAAGAAAACTTTGATGATATAAATAAAAAAATATCAAAATTGCTTAGTGAATTGGAAAGAAGGGTGATGGACCTTTATATTAAAGGACATTCATATGTGGAAATTTCTGAAGAATTGAACACACATGTAAAGTCGATTGATAATGCTCTACAGCGAGTCAAAAGAAAACTTGAACAGATACTGAGGGAAAAAATCGCAATCTAAAAAACTTCTTGGGATAATTCTTTTTATGAAAATATACATCCTCCTTAATTTAAAGAAACCCTACATTTTGATCAATCTTAGTTCAGAATGGTTTCTTTGTTAATAATAAAATTTGATTTAAGAATGGGGATAGTATCAGAGCATTCCCGATCAGAATCAGGTTATAGAATGTACCCATCGAAAACAGTTGATCGAATTCGGTTTATTAAACGAATGCAAGAATTAGGATTCTCTTTACCTTAAATTCATAAATTACTTGGGGTAGTTGATAAAGATGATGAGCGATGTCTGCATATGTATGATTTTGTCATTCAGAAAATAGATGAAGTACAAAAGGAGATTAAAGACTTAAAAAGAATAGAACATATGCTTACTATTTTGAAAGAATGATGCCCTGATGAAAAATCTTTATATGAATGTCCTATTATTGAAATCTTAATGAATAAGAAAAAGGTGGGAGAATGATGGAAGATTGTTGTAGTAACGTAAATAAAATAAGAACTGAAAGTGATGGTATCTGCCCATTATGTAAAAATAAAGGTAAAAAGGTACTGTTAATTACACTAAAATCATTACTTAAACCATCCGCATTAGAGTCATTAAATGCAAAAGAAAGTCACTATTTTTGCTCAACTAAAAAATGTAACGTAGTCTATTTTGATACGAATAATAACATGTATCTTATATCTGATATACAGGTAGCTGTTTATCAAAAAGATGATTCGTCTCTTACACCGATTTGTTATTGTTTTGACTGGACAAAAGAGAGAATAATGGAATATGTTGAAAACGGTATTAATCCTAATCCGGTAGAACATATTCGAGAGAACATAAAGGAAAACCGATGCGGTTGTGAAGTGAATAACCCTCAAGGTAGTTGCTGCCTAGGAAACGTTACAAAGTTTATTAATCAATTAACATAGGGAGGATTTTATGGGTTATTGTGAAGATATGAGAGAAATGATCGGAAATGCTCCACTGATAATAGTCCG
Organism: Bacillus cihuensis; assembly: GCF_000504145.1. NCBI lineage: Bacteria > Bacillati > Bacillota > Bacilli > Caryophanales > Bacillaceae > Bacillus > Bacillus cihuensis. Next base: position 439,555 of record NZ_KI632495.1, read on the forward strand.
ACCAAGCGTTGCTATAATAAATAATAAAGGCGAAATATTATTGTATAGATATTCAGGTGCACCTTGGGGAATTCCAGGTGGAATTTTGCAGTTAAATGAGTCAGTTGAGCATTGTATTAAAAGAAATGTAAAAGAAGATTTAGGTTTGATGTTAAATTCTCTAAGATAATTTGGTGTTTACTCTGGTCAGGAATTAAATACAAAACCTGAAAACGGTGAAGATGAATATCATACTGTTGCAATTGGTTATTTATGTACGGACTATGAAGGAGAATTAATACCAGATGAGAATCAAGTAATTGAAGCTGAATTCTTCAAGTTGGACCAATTACCTGAAGAAACAGAGCCTTCCATTAAGAAAAAGTTGGTTGAATTGAAGGAGAAGCTTGTAAAAAGTTAATGTAAAAGCTATTTCTTTATCTAGCTAACGAGTGCTTTAACACGTTAACTAATAACAATTTTTGAAGTTCTTTTAAATTTTTTGATCTTCAGCAATCAGGCGCGATTGCTGAACAAAACAGGTAGAAATGAACTAACTTTTTTTAAAAACCTAACCTAAATCTGCTAAAAATGAATCTATTTTGATCAATCTTTTGTCACAATGGATTCTTCTTATTTATCATAAAATATGGGTTTGCGAGGTGTTTTGATTAAACTTTATTTCAAACCAACAGTTGTAGTAGCATAAGATAGAAACGACAATACGATTGCTCGTAAAGCAGGAACAGTACGTGTTAAAGTCGAAGAAATCGACACTGTATATGGTGAGTTTATTCACCGTCTGTTTTTTATGTACTGATACAGCCACTAACTACAAGAAGTTTGCCAAACTTAAAGGATCATTACACGAAATGGTTAATGAATACCAAAAACAGTATGTGAAAAAAAGAATATATCACATACAACACGTTAATAACTTCCATAAACGATTAAAAGGGTGGTTGGAGCGTTCTCAAGGTATGGTAACTCATTAATTGGACAACTACCTCTATTGGTTTCGTTGGCTCGAATAGGGAAAGATTTAGCATTTGGTAAATGAATAGAGCAAATGCTCATTTCAGCGTGTCAAAAGTCTAAATATACAACGGTTGAGATTTTGCGATGTGCATAAAAGAGACCTCAAAATAGAGGTCAATAAATTACTTTTCTATTGTAATATATTCATCGTCTTTAAGTCTCTTAATTTCACAATTTTCAAGCGTTTCAAATTCTTTCAGTCTATCTTCAATTGTCTTGCTTGTACTAACCTTGAACAAATCTTCTCTGTCGTAGTGAGGGAAAACAAGTTTATCCGTTAATCCTAATGCTGAAAAATCTTTAGTATTTAGTGTATCCATTTGCGGAGTTAAGTAATGAACGACCTTAATATTAGGACCAAGTAGAACAGCACCAGCACTAACACCTACAATAAATACATTTTTTGAAACGAATGGCATTTTTCTGAAATAAGAGATTTAAATACAAAAATATTAAAAGAGTATAAAGATAAAATCAATATGGAGTAGCAATGAAAAGCCCTAAAAGAGAATTAATCTCTTTTAAAGCTTTTTTACGAACTAAACTTTAAAAAGTATGCATAACTAAAAAGTATGCATAACTAAATAAATATCATCTGCAATTCTAGACCTAATAATTGTTAAATACAATAAACATGTCTAATTAAAGAAAAGTCGTTTCATTTATTATCAAAACATAAATTGTAAAAAGTCAAAAAATAAAGGTCGATACATATTAGACATCACCCTAGCCTTCAACTACTTACCTCAAAACAAGAAGAAAACCAAAAAATAATAATTATCTACTTTCCATTGCAATGTTAAGAGATTCTCTTCATAAAATTCTCGATTTATCTATGGAGTAATGGAGTTAGCCTGAAGTTCAGTAAAAAAGGATATGATGATTATTAGCGTTCATACTAACAATAAGAAGCAGGGTGGATTTTATGTATGATGCTTGGATTTATAATCATTTCATAATTACTATGTTCTTCCCTGTGTTAGTGATGGGTGGAACGATAATAATATCAGCTATCTTTATTTATTTTGTATCTAGAAAACAAAACAATTTGTAAAGGAATACCCCTATATATCTTTGATCATTAAGTTTAACCATAGCATTGAACGCTAATCTAAACACTTATCAAATGATTCCCCACTTTTAACCCCAGAAATAGGATCTATGAACAGCGCATAGAATAGTATAGAAAGACTGCGGCTAATGCTAGACATGTAGGGGATGTTTTTATATGAGTACCAGAATGATCCGGCAGTTGAAAGGTTAAGGCAATAGGAATTAATCCAACTTGTATTTGTGTATGGATTTGGCTGCATATTCACCTATCCGCGCTTGTACTTACATGACCTCCTTAAAAATACAAGCCTTCTGCCCATTTCGTCACGTACATATGGAATCTTTATCCGAATGTAGAAGACTTAAACGTGCATCGCATATTATGGCTAAAGGCAAGATGCTTATTTTTACTTATAACAAGTATTTACCTGTTTTTTCGCTCCCGATGTGCTTCAACGAAGTTTTCAGCCTCTCTGCGCATGAGAAAGAAGGTGATGACTCCAGATAAAATAGATCCACCGGCTGCTATCAGTATTCGTATTGGCATATCGATCATTGCATAATCTTTATTCAACTTCCACATAGCAAAAAAATAAACGATAATTATAACTGGAATAACTAAAATAAATCGTTTCATCCTACAGCTTCCTTTCTTATTCCTTTTAATTTAGTTTATCATAAATCAAATAATAATATTTCCATCATTTCCAAAGCTAATATTTCTAGCGTGTGACATACTGATGTATCATCTCTTTTTTTTATGGTTAAGAGAAGAAAAGTTTGCTTATTTAGGACTATTTTGAGAATAGCGTTTGCTTTATATGGTGTTATTGTAAATTTTTAATTATATCAATGGGAAATGTTAAATTGGAACCTAAAAAAGATAACTTAAAAGTGAAACCACCTACTACTTTTAGAGAACAAGTAGAGTTGTAAAAAAGTAGGAACCTAAAAAAGGAAGCAAAGAAATTTGAAAAATTCCCTATATTTTCTGCAACATATATCACTCAGAGGTTGTTAACCAAAACTATAGGAAACAGATGTACGTGAAAATCAAGTTATCGGGCTTCATAGAGCATCAATAGGAAGTTTGACCGCAAGTATTGTCCATCCAAGGGACGTATTGAAAAGCGCGAAAAATTATGAAAAAAATCTTACTGAAAATGAATAGGAACTTGAAATGATACGCAAGGAATAACTTTAAGTTTCAGATAAAGAAAAGCAAAGTCATCGTAAGGAGTCTCAAAAAGTAGCGAGAAATTTTGATTTTACTGAAGCGGAAACTAGGATGCTTATTGACCAACAGTTTCAGGAATCTTTGTGGGATGCTGATACAGAAAAAATACGGTGGCGCACTGCTTCATGAATCCATCATTGTTTTATTATTCTAATCTGGGTAGTTGTTGCACGTGTCTAGCCAAGGGTATTATTTATGCTATTTTACCAATTGGACCAACGAGCACTATGGCAGTGTTCATTTTTAATACTTATAAAAAATTTTTCCCCTAGTTTAGATCCGGTCGAATCTACTCATACTATCGATAGTAATAGTCGAATTTCCCAGAGGTGAACCACATTTGGAACTAATTTACCGAGCAGTTATTGTGTTTTTGGTCGGATTTTTATTTTTAAGGCTGTCAGGAAAAAAGGCCGTGGCCGAAATGCACTCGTTCGATTTATTGTATGTCTTTGTGCTTACGAATATTATCAGTGCACCGGTTGTGGTCAATAATCTCGGAAAAGCCATCATCTATGCTGGAATCACCGTTATTATTTATAAAATTATCGGCCGTTTATCCCTACATAATAAATTAAGATGGCTTTTATATAACAGTCCTACTGTATTGATTCGTAATGGGGACATCGATCGAAAGGGACTGAAAAAGGTCCGAATGCCTGTGAATGAATTATTGTCCCATTTGCGGGTGAAAGGTTACACGGATACACAAAATATCGCCATTGCCGTTATGGAGGATTTTGGTGATATAAGTGTCATACCTAAGGCTGATTACCGCCCTGTGCAGCCGAATGATTTAAACTTAAAGGTAAAAAAAGAATATGTGCCAATCCCTCTGATTATGGATGGCCAAATTGTTTCCCATAATTTAAAATACCTAAAGCTGGACATAGATTGGCTAATGACTGAAGTGAAAATAATGGGTGAAAAAGTAGAGAGTATCATGCTGGCCACGTTTCAGGAAAATGGAAAGTTATTTATTGATAATAATGAAATCAAAGATCATAAAAATGCTCCTTATTACTACAAGCCAGGCGAGGATAATTGATTAATTCCCCGCCCCAACTCAGCATATTCCTTTTTAAATATCATTAGGAATAAAGCTGTTGAGGGATGGGGAAAATAGCATTCCTTAATATTGAAGAAGTTCATTTCAAAAGAACAACTAAAATATTTCTTTTCTGAGGCATATTATCTTCACTTGTACAGTCCTACCTCATTCGGATCATTTATTGTTCGAGGAGACATTCCTCTCTTGGATGCTTTTTGTTTTACGGTACGTTATTGGTTAGTGTATACATCTATATTTATTTGTTCATTAACAATCGAGCGCTATTCTTAAAAAGAATTGTGCCTTATTTAGCTTTAGGGCCAATTTAATTGAATAAGACTTCCAAACAATACTGGGTATTTATTTGAGATGTAGATTTGAAATAAAGTCACTATGTTTATAAAAAAAGATGCGATGTTTTGAATAAAGTCGCGACGTTTCCCCTTTGGATATGATTATCTAAATGGGTGTTTTTATATCGAATTAAAAGGCGGATTAATGAACTTTGATTGAAAATAGAGTTTTTCCTTTAAAGTGCCAGATTGTTGAAAATCGTGTAGACAAACGTTTTCGATCAGCTGGAAATTTTTAAAAATTAACTTTGTCTACAAACTAAAAGTTAAAATAAAAATATATTTGTTGACAATATTAATAAGAAAATATAATATCGGTATATCCTAATATTACGATTAACTTTTCTTTTTTAGTTTTTTTTAATAGAAGAATAACCTTTATCTCAATATCTATAGAAGAAGGTTTTACACAATCGGTAGAGTGGGCAAAATATGTTGATAAATCAGGATATCAACATTACTCGTTATCATAACATCATAGTACAGATGCGTTAGCCTGGATCTTCTCCTGAAATTCATGCTAGCTATTTGTTAGCTAAAACAGTTAATATTAAGGTAGGTACTGATGGTGTTATGTTACCACAATATAGTGCATACAAAGTAGCAGAGAACTTCAAGGAAGCGTCTTTTGTATAAAGAAAGGATACTGGTTAACGATGGAAGAAAAACAAGTAATCATTGATGAAAAAATTGTAGACATGTTTAAAGCATTATCAAATGCAACTAGGTTGAAAATTATCCAAATGTTAAAAGAGCCGGAAAACAATTTCCCTCCCCAAGTTCATATCCATAAGGGAGACGATTTCCAAGGAGGGGTTTGTGTGGGAGATATACGAGATAAGATAGGCTTGGTTCAATCAACTACTTCTCAATATTTATCACTATTGCAACAAAGTGGTCTTTTAGAGATGAAACGAATTGGCCAGTGGACATATTATCGCAGAAATGAAAAAGTGATTACACAATTAGAAGGTTTTATTGGTAAACAACTGTAATACAATGGAGGAATTACATGAGTCTCAATCAGCATAAGGGATTTAATCGTATGTATCAAAAAGGTAAAATGACGCTTGGATTTTTACCACCATTTGAACCGATGACCAATGAGGTCCCAAAGATGGAAAATACAGTTGAGCTTTCTCGTAAAATAGAAGATCTTGGATTTTCTGCGATTTGGTTACGGGATGTTATAATGCAAGATGTAAAATCGAATGATCACGGACAAGTCTATGATTTATGGATTTATTTAACCTATTTGGCTGCACACACGAAACATATAGCGTTAGGAACTGCAAGTGTGGTGCTTCCGTTGCGTCACCCTGTTCGAGTTGCCAAAGAAGCAACATCCATCGATCGGTTATTCCCTGACCGACTGATTATGGGAGTTGCTTCGGGAGACCGACAAAAGGATTTTACTGCTTTAGGAGTAGAGCGGGAAGGAAGAGGGAATCTCTTTTAACAGAACTTCAATTTTGTTGAAAGATTACTAGAAGAAGAGCATCCAACGATTGACTCTAATCAAGGAATGATAGAAGGAAGAAGTTTGAAATTGATTCCAACTCCTGTTACGACCATTCCGACGATGGTGACAGGGTTTAGCCAACAATCCATCGAATGGATCGCTGAACACGGAAATGGTTGGATTCAATACCCACGTGGTATCGAAGAGCAAGCCACATTAATTCGAAATTATCGTGAACTAGTAGAGAGAAAGAACCCAGGGTTATTTAAACCATTTACGCAAACTTTTTACATCGATTTATTGGAAAATCCCGATGCGGTGCCGATGCCAATTCCATTAGGTTTCCGTTTAGGGCGTAATCATCTACTTGAATTATTATACAAATTCCAAGCAATAGGGGTTAATCATTTGGCGTTTGTGCCTTATTTTGCACATAGACCAATGGAAGAAATGATTCAGGAAATTGGAGAAGAAATTTTACCACATTTTCCAACACACGACTCAATTAGTTAAGGTACCTTATATTCGGAAGAATGCAATTTTTATGATTGAATTCGTCAGCAATGTTTCACTTTTATATTTGAACCATCTTCCATTTATGCACAAACAATTGTCAATGTAGGTGTTACTATTATCCAAATAGTTTTTTACTACCTTCTTTAGTATCAATGGGTTCTTTAAATAGCGATTATTGCTGTTTCGCATGGAGGCCTATTTGCAGGAGTCGATTTTTCTGTAGAAGCAATGCTTTTAAAAAAGCACGAATGAACACGATGTAATGTGAAGATTCAAATGTGTTGACAACATAAAATATAATCTTTAATATCTATATATCGAAATAAATAGATATAATTAATTATCTAATTTTTTTATTGGTAAAGTATCGTAACAACATACATATCGATGAATTTGAATTTCTCGATATAAAAATATTGTTTTATCAATAAATAATAATAAAGGAGAAAACAAATGAAAATCAGTGTATTAGATCAAACTCAGTTATTAGAAGGAATTACAGCGGAAGAAGGCTTTGCCCATTCAGTTGAGTTAGCAAAATATGTTGATAAATTAGGGTACCATCGTTATTGGTTATCAGAGCATCATAGTACAGACGCTTTAGCAGGATCTTCCCCTGAAATTCTTGCGAGTCATTTGTTGGCTAAAACAGATCATATAAAAGTAGGTACCGGCGGGGTTATGTTACCACACTATAGTGCCTATAAAGTAGCAGAGAATTTTAAGGTAATGAGTGCACTTGCTCCAGGACGTGTAGATATGGGGGTGGGGCGTGCCCCAGGAGGCCACCATTTATCTACGATTGCATTACAAGGTGAAAGAGCTAGAAATGTAGATATCTTCCCAGATCAAATTGACCAAGTGCTAGAATATCTTGAGGATACGCTACCTGAAAACCATCCTATAAGAGGTTTAGAAACAACGCCAGTTATTGATAGAAAACCGGAATTATGGATATTAGGTACAAGTAATTCTTCTGCAATTTTAGCAGCAGAAAAAGGATTGCCTTACGCCTTTGCGCAATTTATTAACTATCAGCCAGGTGGAATGGAACAAGCGTTGAAGTTATATGTTGATAACTTTACACCATCAAAATATCTAGAGAAACCAAAAGTGTTGGTCACAATGAAAGTGATAGTAGCAAGCACTGATCAAAAGGCGGAAAAAATAGCTGAAAGTGCGTTGAGGTTTAATTATTATTTACACCGCGGACGACTTACACGTCTAGTAGATTCAGAAAAAGCATTGTCACATGTAATAATTCCATCTGAAAAACGAGAAATGGAAGCTGTCAAAGAAACATATATTATTGGTTCTAAAGAAACTGTAGCTCAAAAAATAAAGGAATTAACGAATAAGTTTCCGATTGATGAACTAATGGCCATTACACCTATTTATGATTTTGAAGAACGAAAACGCTCCTTTAAATTGTTAAAAGAAGCTGTTAGTGAATAAACATACACTTTATCGGCTGGCTTCTGAAGCATAGCGGTAAAATAAATCATAGTTTCTAAATGAAGTGTTTCGTTTCTAGAGATAAGTTAAATATTTTACATATGCTAAATGAGCCAGAAAAAATTTCCCTCCTCAAGCCCATATCCATAAGAGAGACGATTTCTTTGGAAGGGTTTGTGTGGGAAATATACAAGATAAGATTGGTCTAGGGGAGTCAACGTCAACTCAATATTTATCATTCTTTCAGCAAAGTGGTCTTTTAGAAATGCATCGGGCAGTGGACCTATTATCGAAGAAATGAAAAAGCAATTAAACAATTAGAAAGCATTATCGGTAAAAGCCTTTCATAAATAGGAGGAATTATATGAGTCTCAATCAACATAAGGGATTTAATCGTATGTATCAAAAGGATAAAATGACACTTGGGTTTTTAACACCATTTGAACCAAAGTCGAATTTACTTCCAAAAATGGAGAATACCGTTAGCCTCGCGTGTAAACTTGAGAAAATGGGGTTTGCGGCAATTTGGCTACGTGATGTTACGATGCAAGATTTAGAATCTGATGATCACGGACAACTCTATGATTTATGGATTTATTTAACCTATTTGGCTGCACAGACGAAACATATCGCATTAGGAACATCTAGTGTTGTTCTTCCGTTGCGTCATCCTGTTCGAGTTGCAAAGGAAGCAACATCTATCGACCGTTTATTCCCTGACCGACTGATTATGGGAGTTGCTTCGGGAGACCGAAAAAAAGATTTTACTGCTTTAGGAGTAGAGCGGGAAGGAAGAGGAAATCTTTTTCAGGAGAACTTTAGTATCGTTGAACGATTACTGAAGGAAGTGCAGCCAACGATTGATTCTAATCAGGGAATGATAGATGGAAGAAGTATGAAATTAATTCCAACTCCTGTTACGACCATTCCGACGATGGTGACTGGGTCAAGCCAACAATCAATGGATTGGATTGCTGAACATGGAGACGGCTGGATTCAATACCCAAGGAATATTGAAGAACAAGCCTCTTTAATTCGAAACTATCGTGAATTAGTGGACAAAAAGAACCCAGGATTATTTAAACCATTTACGCAAACCTTGTATATCGATTTATCGGAAAATCCAAATGAATCCCCAACAGAAATTCCGTTGGGGTATCGATTGGGTAGAAATCATTTGTTTGAATTGTTATTTAAATTCAAGGGAATAGGTGTTAATCATTTAGTATTTGTACCGTATTTTGCTACAAGGCCAATGGATGAAATGATTCAGGAAATTGGAGAAGAAATTTTACCGCATTTTCCAACACATTAATATTAATGAAGAAGAAACTATTTTCAGATAAGAAATAGGAGTGAGAACTAGAATGGAAACGAACCAAAAGTCTAACACTGTATTTAACAAAGGTGGCTCAAGCCGTGCTGAAATTCAGCAAGTCTTTATAGCTTTTGCTAAGGCACTTGAGGCAAATGATGTTTCTACAGTTGAAAGTTATTTTTTACCTGATTCAGAAGCGAAATTTAGCCATTTAGGACAATTTAAAGGGATAGAAGCAATCATAGAAGGGTTGACTCATGTCGGACCAAAAGTTGATGTAACAAAATTTAATATAACTAATTCGTACGTTGCGGTAGCCGGAGAAAAGGCGCAACAAAGTGCCTACCTCACAGGGGTTCTTGCTAACGATATCGGAGAAGGTAAGCTTGACAGCTTTATATTTGGTGGTCATTTTGTTAATACCTATGTCAAAACTATTAAAGGGTGGAAAATTTCACATCTCCGGTTCGAGCTTGATTGGCAAAGTGGCAAAAGTAGTTATGTGAAAGATTGGAAGTTAGCTGATGGAGCGGTTGGTTGGCATCCGAAAACAGTTACACCAACTATCCTAAGTGAGTTAGATGCGCCTTGGCGAGTTTTTCCTAACCCGGATGAACAAGGTACAAATGAAGAGCAAATAGCTGAAACATATATTCGCTATTCATGGGCATTGGATCAAGCTGACTTTAGCTTATTGACAACTGTATTTACAGAGGATGCAAAAGCGGACATGTCTCCATTTGGTCTAATGGATGGACGACAGGAAATTGTTAGCTTATTGAAAATCTTGCGTTCAGGTCACCCTTATATGCAACATGCAGCCACAAACTTTCGTGTGAAGGTTACAGGAGATATTGCGACATTGAATATCTATCGTGTTGTACCGTTCCTTCCTACTAAAGAAACCTTAGATACTCCAATATTTGGTGCCCGATATGAAAGCCGATTACGACGAGAAAATGGGGTTTGGAAGTTTGAGTGGCTTCATTATATTCCAGGTTGGCTTCAAGGTGAAGAAGGTATGTGAACACAAAATATGTTTCAATGTGGGACGATGTAGAAATTGGAAGAGCTGATTTACACCTCATTGTTCTGACACTTAATCTTTTATTTAAGAGATTTTTATAGTGGAAGGTCTGTTAAGTTGGCCATAATGTTCATCCTTTCAATTCAATAATATAACTGAATAAAGAAAAGGTTAATGTGAAAACATCAGGAAGATTGAAGAATAATATTTAAAAATAGTAGTCTTAGAAGTCTAAGATGTAAAGTATAATTTGCAACGTTCAAATATAAATGTAGAAAAATATCTTATTTCCTTAAAATATGTATTCATAAATAGTAGTGCATATAAACAGTAAGCTTTGGTCTAGATAGGAATTAGTATAGGCCGTTTCTAATCTAAAAGTACTGATGTTGGGTGGAGTATTGTTATGAACGAAATACAAGAGCAAATTATCAATAAAACTGATTTGCATTTTTTTAGATATTGCCAAGAGCAGTTTGGAATAAATCGAGGGGTCTATAACACCATTGAACAGTGGTTTTATAATAAGGAAATTCAGGAAATTGCATATAGAAGGAAATATGTTCTTTGTTTTCTTAAGCACGTATACGGTGATGAAAAGGGGTCCGGAAAATTTTTGGATGAAGGATTAGTAAGTAGACTTCATAAGTTCTGGAAAAAAGAATGATAGATTAAACGATGCACTTTTATTAATAACCTTTCCTTAACTTAATAAAAGGCGAACTTCTTATTTTGATTCCATCAATCATTATAAAGCTTTGTAGCAATTTGAACAGTTGCTTGCTAGCGTAAAAGAAAAAATCTAAATTATTGTAAAACTATCATTAGTTATAAAATTAAAATTCGTTATTTTAAAAGGAGTTATTCATGAAAATATTATTTTATTTATTAGCCCTAGTAGCAGGTGCTTCATTAAGTATTGAAGGTGCAATAGGGGGAACAATAGGACGAAATATAGGAGCGATAGAAACAACCTTATTTATGTTTGCTATAGGGTTTATGACAATCCTATTAATTACGTTGTTCTTTGGTAGAGGTGATTTAAGCCAGACGTTCAAAGTACCAAAGTGGAAATTGCTTGGTGGTAGTTTAGGAAGTTTCTATAATCTGATGCTAGTCATTAGTGTGCCAATCGTTGGAGTAGGAATTTCAGTTATTGCTGCTCTTGTTGGGCAGATCGTTATGAGTACAATGATAGAACATCGTGGGTGGCTCGGATCTTCCCAAATTAAATTCAATAAAAATAAAGGTATTGCGATTATATTATTAGCTGTATCGCTCTATCTTGTATATTAAAGGGAGAGGTATGTTATGAGTATTCTTATTATTATTCTTACGCTTATATCCGGAGCAGTTTTAGCAACTCAGGCCCCAATTAATGCAGCTTTTGCTGCAAAAGCTGGATCGTTGGAAAGTACATTGGTTAACTACTTCTTTGGAACTGTAATCATGGTGATTGTAGTTGTTCTATTTGGTAAGGTAGATATGATTGCTATTTCTGAAGCACCGACTTGGCAGCTTTTATGTACGTTTTTTGGGTTAATTTATGTATTACTATCAATTATTACTGTTCCAAAAATTGGAGTAAGTGCTGTTGTTATTTCGGTTATTATTGGTCAATTAGTAACTGGCATGGTGATTGATAACTTTGGATGGTTTGGAAATACGGTCATTCATTTTGAAATCAAACGTTTAGCAGGTTTAGTAATGATGTTTATAGCACTTTATTTTACATTGAAAACTGAACCTGAAACGCAAGGGGCTCAAGAATATAAAGCGGCATAATGGTTCGAGACATAAAAGTACTAAAAAGTGAATTAGGGGAAAAGGAAAGAGCGGCTTAAGCTGGAGTGAACTCCAGATTAAGAGTATTAATAATTTATTCGATCTAAATTCTTCTTCAACATTCTGGTCCTATATGGAAAAACTTCATATGGGGGTGCTGCCGACAAAACGCGGATATTATACGCTAAGCAGATTTACCTAAAAAAGTCGGATTCCTTCCGCGTAAAGGAACCGACTTTTTAGTTTGTTTTGTTAATCGAAGCACCCGTTTATGCAGTATCTTTCAACGTTATTTTTTTAGATTTGCCTTCATTAATAATGAAATCTTTTGCTCATCTGTGTTTGAAATCTGTTCCAGTTGAGCAACGATTAACTCTTGTCTCTGCAATGGATGGTTTTGACTTAACTTTGCTTTCCCTTCTATTTTGTTGATTTTTATTTTAAATCCTTGAACACCTTTGTTCATACCAGCAAGAAACTCGGCATCTATATCTTGCAAACTGTATGAACTGTCAGGAGCTTCGTATTTCAATACCATATCATGTAAGGAGCCCGTTAACTCATGTTCATCCTCTAATAGTTCGACTTCTCCGTAAACATGAACGGTCACATAATTCCATGTCGGTACTGCTTTATTTGTCTCATACCAAGATGGAGAAATATAACAATGCGGACCATGAAAAATTGCTAAGACGGTTTGATTTTTGATATCATTCCACTGAGGATTAGGACGAGCAAAATGTCCATATAAGTATGAATGATCCTTGTTCAAAATTAACGGTAAATGAGTCGCAAAAGGCATTCCATTGTGTTGAGAAAAAAGAGTCGCAAAACTATGTTCCTTCATAATGTCGAAGGCAAGTATTTCGTCTTTAATTTTAAAATGTGCAGGAATATACATATTTTTTCTCCTCTCAAAATCTTTTCTTATCATTAAATTTATGATTTCTCTATAAGATAGCCGTTTTTTTACCATGATCCTCTTTATCAATGACTACTTCTTCATCTAATACAATTCTCATTCCATAGACTATATGCCCTACGATACATCCTTTTTCATATATAATTATTTAACTATCTCAATTGAACATGTAATTAGTTTTTCTCTGATACAGATCTGATTTTTGATACGGGAGCATTTTTTCCTAATATTACAGAAATAACAACAATCACTGCTATTACAAGAGTGAAAAATGTGATGGATTCATCTAGAAATACTGTTGAAAATAGAATCATTAAAAATGGTTGTAAGTATTGAAGCTGACTCACTCTTGCTATTCCACCCATAGCCATTCCGCTATACCAAGCAACATATGCTAGAAATTGACTAACAACTGCGAGATAAATAAAACTGACCCAAGCTTGTATAGGGGCATGGAGCATTTCAGTTGTAAGGTTTAGTCCAACTGGAATGATGAAAAATGGAGCACCGATCATAATTGCCCAAGCAATCACTTGCCAACTACCTAATTCTTTCGCTAACTTCCCACCTTCTGCATAACTAAGTCCAAGTATAATTACTGCTGCGAGTATTGCTAAATCGGCAAATTGTAATTGACCGAATCCGAGATGCAGTGCATACATAATAACAGCTAAAGAACCGATTATACTTGAAATCCAGAATTTGCGAGAAGGGATTTCACCTGCTCTAAACATAGCAAAGCCGGATGTTGATAATGGTAACAGGGCCAATTCCACAGCTCCATGGGAAACAGGCAAGGAATTCATTGCCCAGGAAGTGAGGAGTGGAAATCCTAAAACTGCACCAACAGCAACAATAAGTAGACTTTTGAATTGGCGAGGAGAAGGAAGCTTTTCTTTTCGAATAATAAATATCACAGCTACTAAAATTGCAGCAACAACCGTTCTACCTAAACCGACGACCGTAGTCCCAAAGTACTCTACAGCAATATTTGTAGAAGGAAGTGTTAAGCTAAAACAAATTACACCTACTAATCCCAACAATATTCCAAATTTTTCTCTGGTTTCTCTCGGCATCTTATCCTACCTACCTTTTTACTTCGTATTATATCTGTACCATTTTCTACTTTTCTAAAAAACAGTTCTGATATAATTAAAATATTAATTGGTACAGGCTATAAAAATAAACCATTTATTTAACTATCTGTACCGGTACAGTTGAAGGAGGATCCATGTATGAGCTCAAAATATATCGAGATTATGGAAGAAATTAAGCTTCGGCTAGCAGACGGGGCGCTTATTGCAGGGAGTAAACTACCTTCTGTTCGTCAGATGTCTGAGCATTTTTCATGTAGCAAAAATACAGTCATTAAAGCATACGAGGAACTAGAAAAAGAACATTTAATTTATTCTGTTCCTAAAAGTGGCTACTTTGTTGTGAATGAATTTCAAATTGCGACGAATGAAAATGACGTGATTGATTTCTTGTCTGCTGGTCCAGATAAAAATGTTATGCCTTATGTTGAATTTCAACATTGTATGAATCAAGCAATTGAACAATATAAAGAGGAGCTTTTTACATACTCTGATCAACAAGGGCTTTACACATTAAGAGTACAGGTAGTGAAATATTTGCAGAATCTACAGGTGTTTACTCAACCTGAGAGAGTAGTCGTTGTATCTGGCTCACAGCAAGCCCTGAATTTATTAGTTTCAATGCCGTTTCCAAATGGAAAAAATAACATTCTAATTGAGCAGCCTACTTATTTCGGATTCATTGAGTCTATCAATCTGCACCAAGCTACTACTTTTGGAATTGAGTTATCGATGGAAGGGATTGATTTTGATCGTCTGGAATATATTTTCCGAAATAATGATATTAAATTTTTCTATATTATTCCAAGATTTCACAATCCACTTGGACATTGTTACTCGAATAGCGAAAAGAAAAAAATCGTTGAGTTAGCTGAAAAATACGATGTGTATATAGTTGAAGATGATTTTTTAGGAGACCTTGACCCAAATCCTAAATCAGATCCCTTGTTTTCATTTGATCCTTCTGGAAGAGTAATTTATATTAAAAGCTTTTCGAAAATTTTTCTTCCAGGGTTAAGGATTGCTACTGTCGTTCTTCCTACATTAATGATTAACAATTTTTTACGATATAAATTTAGTTCGGATTTTAATAGTTCAGCACTTTCTCAAGGTGCGCTTGAAATATATTTAAAAAGCGGCATGTTTAATAGCCATCTCAAAAAAGTAAAAGAGGTATACCGTACTAAAATGCACATCCTTCAAGAAGCGTGTGAATTATTGCTACCAGCTAATACTCACTTTTCTAAACCAACTTCAGGATTCTATCTATCCATTAGTTTGCCAGAGAATGTAACAGCAAAACAGGTAGCCCATATGCTAAACGAGCTGCATATATATGTTGATGATGCCTCTAGAATGTTTTTACCAGAATATAATAAGGAAAATCTCCTTCGAATATGCATCTCTCAAGTGAACGAGAGTCAAATTAAACTAGGGGTAGAGCGTTTGGCTCACTGTATTGCTTTAATTGACAGTAGAAAAAATTATAGTACTCCATGGGTAAGTTTATATAGAGGGTAGTATCAGGATTATGCGGATTTCCAATGCTAAGAAAATATGCTCAAAACAGTTGTTTATGTGACTTAGAATTTGAGCAAACATTTGAGACATATTTACTCTCCAAATTTACAAGTTTTTAAATAAAATAAAACCTCTCAAATGAACTGCCCCGTAAATGTTAGACAGCAACTAATATTTACGGGGTGCTTTTATGTCTAAATATACAGTAGAAATTAAAATACAAGCGGTGGAACGCTATTTAACTGGAAACGAAAGCTATAAAACCATTGCAGAATGCATTGGGACAACTACCAATCCTGATAGCCACCAAGTAGGTTTAGAATGGATATATATAAGTGATTTATTGCAGTATAGGATATACCCCAAAGAATTAAGAAAATATATAATAAAGTAATTTAATGATGAAAGTCTCAAGTATATTTAGGGGATATTAATTGAAATCTTATTCCCAAATTGGGCGCTTTAATTGAACATCAGGACCAGATCAGCAACTCCATTTCTTATGCAGGTAACAGTATTCGTATAATTAAGTGATATTAAAAGAAGCAAATATTATCTTTAAGTAGGTGAAATCGTGGTACAAGTGATTAAAGAAATTTTTTTCTCTAAGCAAGCAATACAAGGCCGAGATAATAAAACGATCAGATGGTCTAAATTCGACAGAAATTTATAAGTGGTACAAGTGGGAGGAACCATATGAATATGATTACTGGGGTTCCATTAAACAAGGGGTTTCTTTATTTGATACAGAGGAACGTGCAATAGAAGGAGCTATTCAACAGCTAAATGAACTTTTAGGTGAGAATACTAACCAATAATAAAAATACTAGTTTCATTGGGTCATCAAGATAACATATTTGAGCTGTAGCACTACAGTATGTAAAAAAGGGAAAATCTACCCTTTCTTACATACTGTAAGTGTCTGGTACAGCATTTAAAGACCCGATAACCACGGTCTATATGGCACATACTACTACCAAAATAAATGGTCAGGAGGTAGCATAAATTTTTATAGGACTTTAAATATGCATATGGATTAATATTAATTATTTTAACGCAATTAAGGTTTACTATATTATTTTAAGTTTAATGTTATAATTTGTTAGTTTAATAATCGCGATAGGATTCAACCTAAGTTTTTGTTGATCCTGAGGACCCTTTATTTCCTGCAATTCGTCAGTTACGATGTTTTGTCAAAAAGACATCTTGGGCAGCTTTTACTCCAGCTCCTGCCTCAAATGAATATCCAAAGTCTTGTAATCCCGCTTCCATTAGAGAAATAGCTTCTAAAATATCACTTGGGAAGCAATAGCCCATATGACCGAATCTGAAGATTTCACCTTGCAATTTTCCTAGGCCTCCGGCAAAATCAAGATAATATTTTTGCTTTAGGTGTCCGATGTATTTACCAAGATCTACACCTTCAGGAGCACGGATAGCGGTAATCGTAGGTGAAGCATCTTCCTCGCTTGTTAATAAGCCAATACGAAGAGCCCTCATTCCTTCACGAACCATATTTTTCATTAATTGATGTCTTTCTATTGTTTGCTGGAATCCTTCTTCCTCAATTAGATCACATACTGCAGATAATCCATAAATAATAGTAATTGCTGGTGTATTAGGAGTCATTCCTTTAGCAAACCATTCAAGATAGGTTAATAGATTTAAGTAATAGGCTGGAGTCTGATTGTTTTCAATGACTTTCCATGCTTTTTCACTAACGCTAATAAAAGAAAGTCCTGGAGGAAGCATCATCGCTTTTTGTGACCCTGTTACTAAAATATCAATTCCCCAGCTGTCCATCTCTCCCGGTACTCCGCCTATGCAGCTAACCCCATCGACAATAAATAAAGCGTCTGAATGTGTACGGACAACGTTCGCAAGTTTTTCTATTGGATTAATGACGCCAGTAGATGTTTCGTTATACGTAGCAAAAACAGCTTTGATATTTTTTAATGGTTTTAAGAATTGGATAAGATCATCTTCTGTACAGGCTTGGCCCCATTCTTTTTCAAGCTTATGTACCTTAAAGCCATATTTTTCACAAATTGAGACAAAGTAATCTCCAAATGCGCCAATAGTAATAACAACTACTTCTTCTCCTGGTGAAACAGTGTTAATTGCTGCAGCCTCCAAAGCAGCCGTACCACCGGATGGAATTAGTAATATGTCTTGTTTTGTACCAAAGAGCGGTTTAACGCGATTCGATGTTTCCCTAAAAAACTGAACAAATTCTTCACTTCTGTGGCTGACGATATTGTTATTCATTACTTGTTGAACTTTCTGTGGAATAGGAGTAGGACCGGGATGTCTTAAAATGTTTTGGTACATGTAAATTCCCTCCAATATTAAATTTAATAATTACATCAATTATGACACAATTTTAATAGTAAGGTGGCGATTCGTTATGTCGGAATTAAAGTATCAAAATATCTTGTCGTAAAGAGATCTGAGAATATTGACCTCAATCTTTGTTCACGTATGCGTTTCTGCTATTTTTAGTTCAATAGCTAAACCAATATAAAAATAATATCTTTGATAATATAGCTTTAAATACTGATTCTATTGGAAGGTAAAAAGCGCACAAAGTAAACTAGCGATTGTTTAATATACTTTAATTAACTCCTGAACATTTCTCGATCCAATTAAGAGTATATGGGACAATAAATGAAAACGTTGTCGAAATATATCAATGTTAGCGAAAAATCGAAAAATCCAATTTTCTATGATTGGATATTATTTTGGTAAAATCAAGTGCCCAAGAAGCAATGAAAAATTCCGTAGGTTTTTCTTTTGCCCCTTAAACTCCAGCTGGATTAAATTTATAAGAGATTGTGAAGAGTGGTACGAAGTAAAATGTTATGATTTCCATAGTTTACGCCGGGAGAGTATAGGATATAATAATAATTTTGATCAACTTTATTTCAAAACGGAGATTTTCATTAGTTATCAAATAAAGGTTTGTTTCGTCATTTTATAGCTTTTCTTAACGAAAAACATTTTGAAAATGTAGTTTCATTCGGCAAACAAGAGTGATAAAATCATTTTACAAATTTCGGTGACGATGCTGAAAGTGATTCGATTCATAATGCAGTAGAATGATATATTTCAGCTATGGAAGTCAGCAGCTGAAATGAGGAAATAAACAAAAGTTAAGAGCCGACAAGACATTTGGTCTTATCGGCTCTTCGATGAATTACCTGTATTATTGTTATAATTCAAAATGAGAAAGTGTTAAAATATTTTCTGGGAATTTATTTTAAAAACTAGTGCCAGAGAAACTCCTAATTACAATCTCAAGGGTTTTGTTTACCACAAATCTCGGCAAAGCCTCAACTAGTATGGTATGAACTCATATGTGTGAATGAACTTTTTCTCCTTGCACCCAGACTTCTCGAATATTTTCAGGACGAGCAAGATACATGATCTTCTGGAAGACATCATGTAAATTTTCATTTGCATGAAAAATTGGCAGTTTTGCTGATTCTATTGTCGTATCGATGATTTGTACATCCCAAGCATAGTTTTCTGTCAAGCGACCGATTGGCAAGCTTAAACTTTCACCACCGCCAACAGTTGCTAAATAAAACGCTTCATTAATGGTGATCCGTGAATTGGGTACACCGCGTTCGTTAGCAGAAAGTGCAGTATTAACACCATCTTCTAACATTCTTGATGACATCACTGCCTGCCTAGCATTATCGAAAAGACTAGGTGAAAAACCGCCAGAAATATCGGATCCTAAACCAATTTCAACACCTTTTGAGTGCAAATGGGCGATTGGAATAACACTATTAGCAAAGTAGGCATTTGAGATCGGACAATGGCTAACAGCAGTACCTGTTTCAGCAAATAAATCTGCATCATCATCATTTAAGAAATTACAATGCGCCATGATAGATTTATCACGTAATAGACCAAAATCATGT
This sequence comes from Bacillus cihuensis, assembly GCF_000504145.1. Lineage (NCBI taxonomy): Bacteria > Bacillati > Bacillota > Bacilli > Caryophanales > Bacillaceae > Bacillus > Bacillus cihuensis. Next base: position 459,295 of record NZ_KI632495.1, read on the forward strand.
AAAGCAAACGCATCGTTCTTATTGAATCGATCTTGTACATAACCATGCTCCCAATCACTTTCACTGCAGTGTGATTGAACGTACGTATCATACTTAGCAGCTAATTCTCCTAATCCTTTTAAAGCATCGTCTGTACAGCTCGGAATAAACCGTGGCGTAACTACTGGGTAAACACCTTGTTTCGATGATTTCGCCAATTCTGTGACAGCAATAATAAATTCTTCTGTATCCGCTAATGCTGTTTGCGTATCAACGTCACGATAATATTCTGGATTTTGTTCGGGGTTATCCATAACAACTTTTCCAACTAAACCGCGTTGCCCCTTTTCAGCGCAAATTTTAGCAAGTAATAAACTTGCTTCTTTATGTACAGTGGCAAAATAAAGTGCAGTAGTTGTTCCATTTGCTAGTAGGGTACGTACTACATCTTGGTAGACATCTTTCGCAAAATCTAAATCTGAAAATTTAGACTCAATTGGGAAGGTATAAGTGTTTAACCAATCATAGAGTGGAATGTCTAAAGCCGTTCCTGCTTGAGCCCATTGAGGCGCGTGAACATGTAAATCGACAAAACCAGGAAAGTAATATTGGCCTTCTGCTAAACGGTGAAAGTTTTCTTCTCCTTGGTAAGCATCTAATAAGAATTGATAGTCGGCATCTTCTGGAGCAACGATTTTCTCAATCATTCCTTTATCATTAATGCAAAAGAGATTTTCTTTTAAAATTTGGACTTCTTTTGGTGACTTGCTGGAAAAAGCAGTTCCTTGAAAAACTTTTGTATATTTTTTCATTTTTAACACCTTATTGTTCGTATTTTGGAAATATATTTGCTATTATAGGGCATTTAAAAAGCAAAGTCTATTAAAAGAAGAACAAGAAGGGAAGCTAGTTTTCGTATCTATTTGGTTTCTCAACATGCAAATGTGATCATTAAAAGTACAGTATAGGATAAAGAATACGTATGGAATGAAGTGTTTTGAAATAATAAAACATTGTACCCATTTTCTTGAGAAGTGGATAATGGCGAAGGATCACAATTCAATATACGTTATAATTATGATTTTGCTTTACTTAATGTAGGCTAGCTACCAATTCAATTCTTTATAGCTAATAATGATAACAAGTAAGAAGGTAATTGCTGTAGTTACCTAATGTTGAGGATTATTATTAATCGACTAATGCAAATTAAACAAATAATATCTCGTTCCTGCTATCATTGTAAACGATTTATCCCGGGGGACGTAAAAAACCACCGTCAAGATTAGAAGAATCGAAGAAGCGTATGAGAGGAGGGTGACTGTGAATCATTGAATCGGGTTTGTAGGGGAACTTTACCTATGCTACGTGAAGATATTATTGACAATAAAACGAGACTAACAATTAGGGAGGATGATGAATTCCCCTCTGATTGAAGCTTTACTTATTTTAAGAAATTCGTTGTTGTACTTTCTTCTAATATTCTTGCTAACTATCATTCACTAATTTAGAGGCTCATATTAATTCCTCTGAAACGCTTCATCTATTACTTTTCCCTCAACGAAGGAAGGAGCTTCTAGCTCGAGTAAACGATAAATCGTTGGGGCGATGTCAAGATTGGAGGTTGAGCCGATTTTCTTCCCTTTTTTCAGTTCCGGTCCGGTAGCGATAAAAACGGGTTTCAGCTCACTTCTTTTTTGGTTTCCACCGTGAGTTCCTAATTCAACTGGTGAATCTACTCGTTTTGAAGTACCACTTCCCATGACATAGCCCGGAGTTCTCAGCAATAAGAGATCTGCTTCTATTACTGTTGAAGTTTGCGCAATTCTTGAAAAAGAATTGTACTTTCTTTAACTCAGGTTGTATATAAGACGTTTTCTAAAAGTATTTCAAGAAGCTCACCCTAATTTAAAACAGTTTAAAGAAGATATACATTATTCATTCATTGAATATAGTGGTGGCAATATAACTCATTGGTCATTCTTAGATGATGAAACAGAAGCTGATGAAGGACATGCTTCTATGAATGCTGAAAAAATCTGCAGCACTCTTTTTTTGATTTCAGACAAAGACGGTGATGATAAGCGTCCTCGACAAGAAAAGTTAAAAGAAGTTCTAGGAGAAAGGTATTATTGTTTGGAATGTAAAGAAATTGAGAATATACTCTCAGCAGATACAATAAGAGAAGTAATTACTGAATACGAAAAGGGTACACTAGAACACCTAACCAACAAAGACTTTACTCAAGAAGAATACAAAAACAAGCATTTAGGTACCTATATAAATTCTCTTTTTCCAGTACGAGCTAGAAAGAGAAGGGGTAGTTATGCTGCAGATTCAGGAACTATAGTAAATAAATTGGATTTCTGTAAAAAAGGTATTGCCCATATAACTGCGTATGATCAATTAAGTGAGGAAGCCCAGAAATTAAGTCATGATATTTATAACTTTATAAAAGCACACAATGAGTAACAACATTTATTTAAAAAACTCTCAATTAGAGAGCTTTTTTCTTTAGTCGAATATTGATAATAATGAACTTATTGCATAGGCTAAAAAGCATTAATCAACTTAGTCCAGACTTGGATACATTGGATTAATGCTGTATCCAAAAGATGGCTCATACAATTATTCATATAAATGTTATCTAAAGCTTAGAAAAACCTCATTTACTTATGGTACGGTTCACCGTAACTATTCTAACAGCAAACTTTAATTTGAACCTTTGCTTCTGTTACTATAGTTACTACATTAATTCCCAATGCTTCATTTTCAAAATTAGGTTTATTTTCAGAATCACCTTCATTTTGGTTTGGAAATAGAGTTTCAAAAAAAGAAACTCCATAAAATCATTTAAATCACCATACTGCAAGGCATTTACATAATTATTTTAACCCCGTCCTTACTTAACGGGGTTATGCGTGTTTTAGGTTTATTATTAAATAACTTTATTGTCACTTTTCAGTTATTCTTGAAAATGTAACTTAGATTATATATTTTTCATTCTCTTAACTATGCTTGTGGATGTTTTAGGTAAAACTATTCTAGTTAAAATAGATCCACTAACAAATGGATATATATTTTAGAATAGACTCACCTTTTTACATATTTCCTGTTAAAAAATTACGAGCTTTATTATTTCGGGCATCTATGATTCTAGTAGCGAAGAACAAAGCCTTTAAAGCCCTACATCATTATTACACAACGAGACCTGACAATCCGTTGAAAAAGATGCAGTCTTTAATTACTTTATGTAATAAGCTCATACGCATTCTCTTTTCTATCGGGAAAAAACAGTTTGTATTCCAGGAAGAGAAAATGTTAAAGGATATCGCCCATATGCATGCATTTATTCAAGAACCAATAGCAGCTTAATCAATATAAAACTGACTTTTGACAAATAGATAGACAGATCATCAGACAAAATCAGCATGGGATTAGTTGGCAACGAAACTAACGTAAGGACATAGATCCTGTAGGGCAGCATGACCGACATCCACCTTATGGAAAGGTTGAACGAAGGAATGTAGGAGCGTAGACTCTGTGAGACTTGGGAGGGTAGACCCCCATAAGATATGTGGACATCCATTGGTGCGTACATACCTATTTATCCAACTTTTTGTGGATTTGAAATGAAGTCGTACCGGTTGTAAAAAAGATGTACTGTTTAAAACAAAGTTATACCGTTTTACTCCTTTGGATTTTTTATCTAACGGGGTGTTTCTTTGTAAAAGGACTAACTTAATTAAGTAGTTCAGTGTAAACTGAATTTATAGAAATAATTGAATTGTTAGGTGATAATAAAGTCGTTTAAATCATAATATAGTTGTTTAAAAAATAATAAAGTCAATTAAAATTAAAATTAAAATGTCGATTATGCTATTCAACAAATGGGCCAGATTGTGGAATAATACCGGTCTATTAAATTGGATATTTATGTTAATATATAAATGACATTTTATATTATTGGAGGAACATGAATGCGAATTTCACTTTTAGGAATTTCCATTTCGCTTTTTGGAATAGCACTTATACTAACATCAAGCGGTTCAGCAACTTCATTTGGACTTTTGGTTTCATTTTTAGGCTTAGCAGTTTCTCTTACTTCTTGTTTTCTAAAAGAATGAGCTAAATTCTTACTTTAGTACGATCCGAAAAGACTCCTTCTTCAACTATTAACTTAGTAAATGAAACCTATGAAGTACTTAGTCATATAAATAAACAAGGAGGGATAAGTTGAGGTATTTTCTTATAGGAATTATTCTATCCATTATAGGTTTCTTAGTATCTTTAGTTGTGTGGGGAATGGATAAGGCTTATTTCATTCCTGGTGGTATTGGATTTTTTTTCATCGGAATATCAATGATTTTTTCAGGTTCAATGGCAAGTGGAGACCAAATGAGAGCTAACTTTGCAACGGAATCTGTTGAAGACAGGCGTAAACGAAATAGAGTTACTTTTCGTTCAGCTTTGATTGGAATACCTAATCTTGTTATGGCGTTCTTTTTTTACTTTTTCTTGAACTAAAAGGTGCTTGTGCGGCCGAGCCTAGGTCGTATCATATAGCGGGTGGGATTCCCGTCGAGAAAGAACTAGCCATTCACTCGTAGCGAGTCTTGGAGTGCTAATGGTAACATTAGCCTTTAAGCGTAGACAGTTAGGTGGCGGGCCGAAAGCCAAATGGTTGAAGGGATTGAGCTCCATAATGTTAGTAAATCGAGAGGGCTGATGCCCTAAGCACAGCAGAAAGCTACATTTTATCCATCGTTAAAGGCAAGAAGGATAAAACCTCTCTGGAGTCAGAGACCTTGGCACGTCACACATTGATATGATACGGCAACTCGGGAGACCCTACCGGTCTTTTCTTCTTATAGAAGAGTATGGTGTACAAGCGATAATAAGCAAGGAAGCCAAATGCCGTTGTAGGGAGTCGGATAGCAGCGTAGTACCAATGAAGTTGGGTAATGCCGATGGAGGAAAGGCTGCTACCAAGTTATCACCCTTACTAGGGACACATTTACTACACGCAGAGGTAGGGATAATAAATGGAAACAAAACTATTAAGGATAGCAGAATTAGCAAAATCTGAACGGAAGAGATTACCTATATTTTGTGAATGGTGACTAGGAGGAGCCATGTGCGTAAATAGCGCAAGCACGGTTCTGTGAGGGGGGAGGAACACAATCTACCGCAAGGTAGAGAGGTTCCCTTCTACTCGACTGATTCAACAGCGTGACCACCAATTTGATCATATCAATGTACGAAAATATACTAAATCATACATTCGGAAAAATCCTTACTAAAGGGCAAGTTAGCGTTAGTTTAAGAGGAATTTTTAATATCCAATCAAGTTAATGGAATTATGTGTTAAAGTTTCACTAAAAAGATTTGGGGATTAAAGGAAGGGAAAGATGAGAAATGTAATTTATATATTTGTTACTGTTGTGATTTGGATATTATCAGGAACTTTTTTGTTCATTCATAGTAAAGGGGCGATGAATGTTAGTCCTTGGGGAATGCACAATTTTGTTAATATAACGATACAAATAGCAGTTATTCTATTACCTGTTATTGGACTATTTTTGTCAATTTTTATTAAGAAAAGAGTCATAAAGTATGTAATGATTCTGGGATGCTTAATAAACATTTATTATCTCTCCGTTCCATTTATCTTTGCTTGGTTACATTACTTTAAGGCCATTTAATGGAAAAATATATGCTAAAAATGAACCAATAAGATTGCTAGCTTTGAACTATAACGGAGGTGGAATTTTTGAAAAAAGTTTTAATCCTTGCATCCACAATACTTTTATCAATGTTAGTTGCCTGTCAATCAATTAAGGAACAATCAATTAAGGATACCTCAGATTTAGTTATACCTACTAAGGATAGTATTATAAGCGATGGTTATCCAACAAATGAAAATGGGCAAACTTACGGTCCTAATATGGCAAACTTAATGCTTGTTGAACCTGATTTAATGTTGGCAGAAGATGAGAACGGTGTATTAGGATATATTTATCAGGCTGAAGGTATGTCTTCGCCAAGTGAGTTAGATGAATATAATAAATCATTCAAAGAATCTACACCATTATATTTACAAGATGGTAAAACGCTTATTGGTACATTTTATTTTACGCATTGATTGTAAGTCGAAAATAAACTGTAAACATCTTCTTCAACAATCGGGCGCTTTAATTAAACAAGTAGCTAAAGGGATCTTCCAGCCGAAGATCCTTTTTCAGTGCCGATAACATGTGATTATGTTAAGTACCTTAAGGTGCTCTTTTCCATGTACGAAAATATCTAAAATCATACATTCTTAAAAGATTTCTTCAACTAACGAGCAGAATAGTTGAAGAAGACTTGATTTATAATAGGATTTCCGTTCTACGTATAACAACTAGGAGCTTTGGAGTGATGTTAATGAAGGCTTAATTAACAGCATCAGCTAATTAATAGTTGTTTTATACTGTTATAGACATAAATACAACTAATACAAAACTTACTTGAATTGAAGGGAAGATTATTTTGTCATTTCAAATTGTAGTTGACTACAAAGAATATTCATCATACGAACATGATTGGACTTTTGACGAACTCTACACTTCTATTGATTTTTTTATAAATGGTCAATCGTTTTTTAAAAACTATTTCCGTTTAGCGAAAAAGATTGAAAAAAATCACAAAGATTTTGATGAGTGGATCGAGCAATTATATATCAATCCAAATGGAAAAGAATATTACCCATTGTTTCAAATTATTATTGACTTAAATATTAGTATTAAAAATATTCTAGATTCAGAAATTTTAATATTGGATGAAGATTCATCCCAAGAGCAACTTGTATTCCATAGAATAGCTGATGAAATTCATATCTTTTTTTATCCATACAGTCGTGTTTGGTATGACGGAAAGACTATAATTGCTTCAAAAGAAATCCCAAAAAAGTCAAATTTTATAGTTGATGTAAATGAATTTGTCAAAGTGATTGAGGACTCTGTTTCTGAAATTCAGGAATTTTTATTGAAAAGACATTCGAATATTTACAAAATGATGTTAGTACAACGAAGTTTTGGTTTAGATAAAAAATGGAATGAAGAATTTGGCAACTATAAAAAAACATTTACAGAATAGTTTAAACTACTTATTTAGCTAGTTAATATATTCTTAATTATAGTTAGTTAACGAGTGCGATTGCTCAATAAGGGCAGTCGCTTCTTGAGCTACCAGGTAGCTTTAGTGAAAGAAGAATTTGCATAAAACAGCCTTTTTTATGCAGATACCAGGCTTCTTCAGAAGCCGAAAATGTTGATTTATCAACCATGTATAAAATCATGTATAAACGATAAAAATGGACCATTCGGAACCCCTTGAGCACCAAGGGGTTTTATGTTTCGAAACTTCCGGAAATTGACTTTATGTAAACTAGATTTGTATAGAGTATTCATGTGATACTTTAAAGTCTTATTCAACTAAAGGGCCATATTGTGGAACAACAACTTTAGATTGTGAATGTTTGTACTTAGACGAATGGGTGTGTTAGTTGAAGAAGGAGCCTCAAAATAATCAAACTTTAAAGGAGGTTAACAGATTTAATAATGAGCAAACAACAATCTTTTACAAAAGAGCCAAATAAAAAGATGACCCCTATTCTCAATTCAGAGATCATCTTCTTTTTAATAGTCTCGTATGAAGGACACTTTTCTTTTTTACTCACTTACTAAATCCCGTTTTTTATAGCCGATGAAACCAATAACGATTATGAAGAGAGCCAATAATTTGATGAGGATGATGGCTCCCCATTTCCATTCTTCAATTGGAATTTTTGGAATATAGCTAAATACATCTAGGTTGGTTACGAATTCCGGAATCTCCATCATTTGCCCAAAATAACTGATAAAGAAAGTAAATATTAGATAAGCCCAAATGATCATCGTAAAGCGCGGCAACCAACCAATTAGGACAGACAAAATGCCGATAAAGAAGAAAATCGCAGGTATCCACACAATCCCAGCCTTAGTAATTTCCCAGAAACTTAACGGTGTTTCCATGACACTTCGTTGGGCCAAATAGAGCCCTAATATTGCAGAAAATTGTCCAACCACTCCTAGTATGGAAGCCATTATCACATGGTACCAGTAAAATTTTGTGCGACTTAATTTAGTGGCATAAAGCTGATCCCAGTGCCCTTTCTTTTCTTCGTTTACGAGCCTCATGAGACTTCCTACAATAAAAATCGTAGTCAATAGAGATAAAATCACGAAGAGAACGCTCATAAATTGTTCTTGTATGGTGTAATCTGAATTATGAAGGAACATTTGCTTCATGATTTCATTTTCACTTACAAAATCATCCATATCTCCAAAAATGGACCCATACATAGCTCCACATATAAAGAGAGCGAAGAGCCAGCCAATAATAAATATTTTTTGCAGCCGTAATACAAGGCCAGGAAGACTCAACAGACGTTCTTTTGCATGTGCATGCCCAGCGCGTTCTGGTAAATATCCAGCCCCCAGATCTCGAGCTTGTTCCAAAAGATAAGAAACTGCAATGAAAACGATACTGGTAACAAAAGCAATGACGATTGGAAGCCAGCTATCACTAACGTAAACATTTACTAGATAACTCCATCCCAGCGGGTTGAACCAAGAACCATCTGGTGCGTTCATATCTGTTGCCATTCGAAGGATATAAAAAAAGCCAAGAGTCAAGAAGCTCAGTCCTCTTGCACTTCTAGCTCCAGCAGCTAATTGGACAAATATGAGTGCAATCATTGCCCATAAGAACCCTTGCATACCTAATGAAGCGGAATATAACAAATTACTGGAAAAATCCATTCCAGGTACATCTTGGACTTGTAGTAAGCCTGTAGAAAGAGCGATTATGACCAAATGTAAAAGAAGCATTTCGATAACGACTGCTGTCGTGTTGGCCAGTCGACCAACTTGAAAGGAACGAATAAGCTCTGTTGTTCCATCATCCTCTTCTTTTCTTGTCCGACTGATTACATGCATAATCGATACAATGGCAAATACGAGTGCCGTAAAGAGGATCATTTCATGTGCGTACATTGCTCCCAATGTATACGTTTCGGCAGTAGCTGATGTTGGTCCAAGCATGGCAATCATTGCTGGATTCTTTAAGGTTTCATACATAGCCATCAATCCAGCAGGGTCTTTTCCATAGATTTCATACATTGCACTCGCAAAGCCGCCTGTGAAAAGACTTAAGGCCACTGCCCAAATGAGAAGCTTTAACCAATCTCTACGTAATGTATGAAGAAAGAGCATTCCAGTCATATTAAAGCAATTTTTCATTTTTCTCACCTACTTTCCAGTGTAATGACGCATAAACAATGCTTCAAGAGTCGGCGGTACACTCTCGAGCTTTGTTACATGGTAAGGCATGATTGCTTCTAGAATGGTCTCAATTTGATCAATATCGGCTTGGAAAACAGCTTCTTTGCCATTGATCACTAGGTCATGCACACCGCTCACCTGTTTTAATCCAATCGGTACGTCACGAGTCGTAACTTTGTATTGATATCGGGTTAAATGTCTTAATTCATCTAATGTTCCAGTTTCAATTACTTCTCCTTGACGAATAATCGCTACGCGGTCACATAAGCGTTCTACCTCGCTTAAGATGTGGCTGGAAAGAAGGATGGACTTTCCTTGATTTTTTAAATTTTCTACTTCCTCTTGAAAGACAGCTTCCATTAGAGGATCAAGACCGCTAGTTGGTTCATCAAAAATATAAAGTTCTGCATCACTAGCAAGTGCGGCAATAAGGGCAACTTTTTGACGGTTTCCTTTTGAATAAGTCCGTGCTTTTTTCTTAGGATCCAGGTGAAATTTTTGAATTAATTCATCGCGTCGTGCATCGTTTTTCGTTCCCTGCATGCGCATAAAAACATCAATAATTTCTCCGCCTGTTAAATTTGGCCAAAGGTTTACATCGCCAGGAACGTAGGCAAGTCGTTTATGGATTTCAATCGAATCTTTCCAGACATCCTTCCCGAAGATTTTGGCTGCTCCTCCGCTAGATTTTATAATGCCCAGCAGGATGCGGATGGTCGTCGACTTTCCGGCTCCATTTGGTCCTATAAAACCTAATACTTCACCTCTTTTTAATTCCATCGTTACATTTTTTAAGGCTTGTGTTGATTTATATTTTTTTTGTAGGCCCTTAATTTCTGCTATAACCATTCGTCTCATCTCCTATTCTGTGAGATTGAAGATTTTTACTAAAAACATATTTATAGTTCATAATATACGTTCATTCCTATATTAATTCAAACTATTTTTACTAAAACGTTTGAATTAGTTCAAAAAATCAAATACTATATATATGTAGAAAGTAATTGAAAAACGGAAAAAATGTGGTGAGAAGATGACGAAAAAAAATGGCTTTGATCTAAGACGTGAAAAGAAAATGAAAATTATTGAGGAAGCTACGCTTGAATTGCTGAATAAAAAGGACATTTCAAATATAACCATGGACGAGATTGCAAAAAGTGCGGGTGTTAGTAAAGTAACCTTATTTAATTATTACAATACAAAAGATAATTTAATAAATACCGCGATTCAGAATTCATTTGCCTCTATCCATAAAGAATACGAACGATTGATTGAAAGTGATTTATCTTTTGAGCAAACGTATATGGAACTCACGCAATATAAAATGAAAAAAATCCAAAGTACGACATCAGTGTTTTTTCATAATGTGATGCAGCAATTTGCAAGTGAACAGACTTTTTTTGATAAGGATACACAAGAAACAAGTGATCGATTAGTTTTAAGAATGTTTCAAAAAGGGCGTAAAGAAGGAAAAATTAATCCCGCATATTCTGATGAGGTTTTATTGATGTTTATGCATATTTTCACGGAGGGACTGAAGAGTCAAGCGATTAATAGTGATAACTTGATAAAATATAGCCCTCAAATCACTCAAATGTTTATGAATGGCTTGCGTTAAAGTAATCTCGACAAATCGAACAAATTATTCGATATATGTGTTAAAGATTTAGGACAAATATAATAACTATTGCTGCTTGTTTAGCTAAAGGGTGCTTAGTTCAATAAGACATGTAGATGAGATCTTCAGCAATCGGGCGCTTTAATGCATATGAATGATTTATAAGTGGAGGTTTATATGATGACTTTTTTTGATTGGAAAATTGATATGGCAGATAATCTTAAGCCATATGTAGATATTGAAAATAAAAGAATGGCTATTTTGACAAATGAGGATGATGAGATTCATATGGCTTTAGAATTTGATGTGAATAATAACTTGGTTATGCACCCAAGATGGAATATTAATATTACTATCTTAGGGTATAAACACATAAAGTTCACTACTAATTCATAGAATTTACAATAGATTAACCAAATAATGATATTTGATTATTCAAAGAAAAGGGCGCATTTCCAGAGTAGGGATTTGCGCTTTTTTACATGAAAGGGCCATTAAATGGAAGATAACAATTGCTTAACATAAGGCGATTTGAAATAATTGGTATATAGCTAAAGAGCGTTTTGGTATTAGATCAATCCTATTTATAATATTTTGTTAGATAAGAGGAGTGGAGGGAATGAAAGAAAATTTAAAATTAGCTTGGATAGCTTCGTGGTTTGCACTTGTGGGACAGCTAGTGTTTTTTATTGGAGTGTCGATTTTTACAGGAGAATGGCGTTATGTAATGTGGAGTTTTATGGTGAGTATGCTAGCTGGTGTTCCTAGTATGATTAATACTTGGCGAGCACAGAAAAAAGCGAACAACAATAAAATTGAACAAGTCCAAAAGAACTCTTAATATTCTTATTCAACAAAAGGGCGCGATTGTTGCAGAATGATTGGGCTTTTAAACGACTTTATTGTTATTTCCACGAGTTCTTATTCAGTAATTGTACAATTTATTTTTTACACCTTCCACGTTTTCGGACGGTGTAATGCGTTTTTTCTGATTCAAAATTAAACATCTTTATTATCATTACACATGAATGATATATGGAAGTTTGTGAACAAATGAACTTAAACTAAAGGGCAGATTAGTTTAAGAAGCGAAACTTTCTGACTTTTCATCCGTATATAATGTAAGGGGGAGATTTTTATTCATACAATAATAAATAGAATATCAATTGCAGTGATTGTACTAGTTGTAGTTTTATTTTTGGTAGATAAATCTATTTTAGGAGTTAATTTTATAGGGGTTATTCCTTTAATTTGTTTAGTCTTAGTCACTTCCTACATTGGTAAATTAGAGAAAAAAGCTGAAATTGATAAAAAAGTAAAAATAATAAGTTGGATTTGTTTTTTTGCAACTGCAATTATAGGTTTAGTGCTAATTCTTTCGTTTCCTGATTTTTTTAATACATATGGTCTCTAGATCAACAGGAAACGGCTTTTAGCTTATTCAACAAAATGGTGCGTTAGTGGAATAAGGAGATTTAAAATAATCAATCTTTTTTATAAATTAACAGTTCTAAAATAAAAGAAAGCAATCGTTTTGATCAATCTTTATTCAAAACGATTGCTTTTTACATTCAGTAAAATCAAGGATTTAAGGTGATTTATAATCAAACTTTATTTTAAAGCTACACTTTTTGAAATTAACCGAAGGTTGGCTAGTTTCGTGCGCTCATTTTCTTCGTAAACTGTCTGATTGTGTTCTTTTCGTTCTAATCAAATCTGTATAGTTAAATAAGTTAGGTAGTAATATAGAGAAAAACTGCGTATTTAAGAGATAAGTGTTTGTTTATTGAGGGAGGTTAGTGGAATAAAAAGTGAATTAATCCATTATTATGTGTATTATGTTAACTGCATAAATCAGGTTTACAGAGGTTATAAAGTTGTTTAATTTGCAATTATTTTGTGGTAATGAAATTAAATATCAAATAAAGGAAATATCTTCTTGACAGTCGAATTTTAGTATAGAACCATAATTAACTATTCCGATGAGGAGGATTCTTGTGCGTCCACGACCATTATCTATTGAAAATCCAGAGCATGCTAGGTATGTTAGTCTTGTGCCAGATGGTGATATTGAAGAAATACTTAGTAAGCAACGAACTAAGACCATTACCCTCTTGAGCAGCATATCAGAGGAGTCAGCAAGGAAGGCGTACGCACCAGGGAAATGGACTTTAAAAGAAGTGATTGGGCATATGACCGACTCTGAACGTGTGATGTCGTATCGAATGCTTGCCATTGCACGAAATGAAAGTGCGCCACTCCCAGCAATGGATCAGGATCAATACGTTTCTGCAGCAAACTTCAACAAATTATCCTGGGAGCAGCTACTAGCTGGTTTAGACACGGTACGCTCCAACACGTTAAGTCTTATTTCAACCATTGATGATGCAGCATGGGATCGTAATGGAACTGTAATGAACAGCCCAGTTTCGGTAGGTACCCTTGCATATGGCATTGTCGGGCACGAGTTACACCATATGAAAGTGATTAGTGATAAATACTTATAAGTCTTTTTCTATTAATTAAAAAACCTAATTTCTCATTTAATGCTGAGAAATTAGGTTTTTTAATATTGAAACTTCCTTAAGGTTGTAAATCCGCATTTTCCTGACGCTACTGTACAGAGATAATAAAGTTGTTTAATTTACAATAAAGTCATTAAAAAATAATAATGTTGTTTAAAAATCCTTATGTCACTAACGGTGCAGGTTCAAGAGAGATTCAGGCTAAAATTACCTGATGTAATACATAAAAATAACTATTATTATTGATTAGAAAACAAAGTATAAAATGGATGTGAAACACACATTATGGATTTGATTGATTTTGTTTTTTTAATAATAATGGCAGTTATTTATGTTGTAACATCTAAAGAAATGAAATTAGCAATATTTGATTATTTATTAATAATTTTACCTTTTTACTGTATTTATTATTTAATTGGTTTCTTGTTAAACATCCATAGAGATTTTCTTAACACTATCAGTATTATCGTGTGGTTATTAATGATAAATCGTTTCTTCAAGATTAGTTCAAAAATCAGAAAATATATAGTCAAAAGAAAAATGAGTAGACATTGTTGAACTAACAGGTGCTTTAGCTCAATAAGGGAGGTTGCTGAAGCAACCTTTTTGTTATGCAAAAAAGGTCTTTTCCAAAGACCTTAAAGGAGTAATATCCGGTAGACAAATAATTGTTACAAGGGTGGGAGGATATTAAAAATATCTTATCAATTATCAGGAGGATTTATGGAGTGAAGAATTGGGTAATTCGAGTTTTAGTTATTATTGCAGGGTTACTTCTAGGGGCTGTTTTGAGAATTCTATTTCATTAACCTTATTAAACTAAAGGGTGCTTTAGTTGAACAAGAACTTGCTTATTAAGTAGATTCTTTGCTTCGCAGTACAATAATACTCTGCAATAGAAAATGCTCTTTCACAATTTTTACATGATTTTGAAACGAAAGCGAAGAAATACGTAACTTTATAGAGGTAGTGATTTTTTTGAATAAATTCAGTTTAATTTTGTATTCAACACTTTTATCAATAGTGTTACTTGGTTGCCAACAGGAAAATGGAATTGATAATCCCAAAAAACCTTATTCTTCTGAGGAGGCTATAGAGAATGGAGATGTAGTTGATCTTCATGGGGAAATTAGTAACTTAAATGAATTTGAGAATTTTATCGAAAATGTTAAGGATAGTGCCAAAGATCAAATTCGTCTCACAATGTACACCATTGAAGGAGACCCAATTTTCTATAATCTAAATTATGACGGTAATAAAATTCAATTTACTTATGATAATTCACAAGACGGATATGCAGGTTCTGGAAAAGGAATAAAAAGTACGTCTTGTTCTAATATAGACTCGAGAAATACTGAAAATGGAGTTGAGTATAATTTAAGTGAGTGTTCTTCTGAAGTTGGAAATACCTTTAACTTTTTAGTTACGGAATAAATAAAGGTAGAGAAAATTCTGAATATTATATTCAACAATCGGGCGCGATTATTTAAAAAAATTTATTTTTAAATGACTAAATTGCTAGAGAATCCTTATTAAAAATTTCACAACTTTATTTTACCCCCATCCAAAACAGGACGGGGGTATGCATGTTTGAAGTAATCTTGACATTTCCTTACTGCGGGTGGTGACAGCTTCGCTGGTAGTAGCCCATTTTATAGAACTTTAATAGGAGATACTACAATTTAAGTAGTGCCACTTTTATGTTTTTAAAAGTAAATTTTAATGACTTTATTATTTCTATTCACCTAAAGACACTAAATCCCATAATTAATGCATCTAATTTTTCTTAAGCCTTTTTTGTCTCATCATCTGTATCCTTAAAAAATTTCACAACCTTACCTGTAAACCCTATATCAAGAAAAGAAAGTCATGAAACTTCCTTTCAATAGCTTTCTTCATAACATTTTTTAAGTGTTTTTTTACTTAAATAAAAATTGGGTAGTAAATTCATCTTTATTTGTATGATACCTAGTACATCGAAGTCTTGGTATTTACTTAACCTTAACCATCTCAATTCTTTCCATGTCTAAAGGTATGGTGGTTTTTGCCACTGGACAAGCCGTTTTCGGTTTGATGTATCAAATACTCCAATTTGTCTAAAATACGTCCAACTTTTCGCCCTTATTATATATTATATTGTCATTATCAACACAGATTATAAAAAACAGAAAAGAAAGTCATTTATAGATTTAGTGTCCAACTCACAAAAATAACTAAAACTAGCTTGTATCGTTCACTTTTTGCAGTTTTTTCAAGGGAAGGTGCTAAAGTTTGTAATGTTGTACAAAAAAACGACTTATCATAAATGATCCATGCTGTGGACCGGAAATCTCTATTGGATTCACTTGAAAGAACAATCGAGATTTTCAAAATGAAAAAAAGATATTCTCAGTATGAACTATACAATGACCGTAAACTGCTTGCTATGCTAATTGAAGAGCATGAGATGAATATTGTTTTTGAAGAGACGGCCTGGGAAAATTCAAAAAAAATGAACGAGGAATATAGTATTGTGGATTGGAGAAGTTTCGAGTTAGTAAAAGCGCAAGGCTTAGCAACCTATATTCATTTATATCAAGAAGATCTTAACCTTTATAAGCGACTCGTGGCCGAACATAGCGATCAAATTGCTTAATGAAAGGCGAAGTAAATTATTCAAAAGAAAACAGTGCACTTGAATAACGTAACCAGTTAAAAAAAAGAGATCATTCCATCTAAGAACATTGTAACTCTAGTATATGCACTCCAGGCTAGATGTTGTTTTTGAAGATTATACCACTTCACAACAATAAATATTAACAAAACAGACAGTTATCACTTTAGGTGACTATGGTTTTTTTAGTTCTTAGATGGGTTTAAAATGAATATTCAGTTAAAGTCGCTTTCTTATTTTTGTACAATACTAGTGTAATAAAAAACAGCTTAAATGATCATTTAATCGATTATTCGAGACCCGCATGTTTTTCTTACAATTAATTCAGCAGGTAATAAAATATTATGATGATTATTTGTATCGTTATTTGTAATCTTGTCGATAAGTAATTCCATAGATTTTTGGCCAATTTCATACCGTGGAATCCTTATTGTTGTAAGTTGAACAGAGCGCATACTAGAAATAAACAAATCATCAAAACCAACGACTGCTAATTCTTCTGGTACCTTTATCCCTAAATCACCAGCTGCATCCAGTACCCCTAAGGCACCTAGATCACTAATATTAATGATAGCAGTAGGTCGGTTGTTTGAATTTTTTAACAATTCCTTTGTGAGGTCATAACTTTGCTGGTACTTCGCTTGACCAGATGCAAGCCAATCTTCCTTTGTTGGAAGGTTAGCATCTTTCATTGCTTTTAGAAATCCCTTAATTCTCAGGTTATTAATCGACGATTTAGTAACGCCTGTCATAAAAGCGATTTTTTTATGACCCAAGTTAATAAGGTGATTAGTGGCATCTATAGCCGCTTGTATATTATCTGCAACAACTGTGTCCATATTTATACCATCTAATAACCGGTGGGCAAGGACTATAGGGTATTTATCTTTTATTAAGTTCTCCATTAATGAACGATGATGATCTAATACTGTTGTATTAATAATTCCGTCAACTTTTCCTTCTCTTAACTGCATAACAGCTTTTATGAACCGGTCGTCTTGATCGTTTGTGTTGACAATATTTAATGTATAACCTGATTGATAGGCAACTTGTTCACAAGCTTTTGCAATATCCGGATAAAAAGGATTCGTAATATCGGATACTACTAAACTGATTACCTTACTATTTTTTACACGTAGCCCTCTTGCTACTGCATTGGGAACATAGTTCAATTCTTTTATAGCTTCTTCAACTCTTTTTTTCTTTTCTGGACTTACGAACCGTGTATTATTTAACACATAAGAAACTGTGGCAACAGATACATTTGCTCTTTTAGCAATGTCTTTTATTGTACTCATGCTAAAACTCCTTTATAAAAATCATTTCTCTATAAAAACGCTTACCAATTTTGATTGAATTAAAGCCTGTCATTGAAGAATTAATTTTATCCCTTTTAAAGAATGATTAATAGCCAAAATTTAATCAATTATACCATATCAACTATTACCTAAGGAATGTGATGGTCCTGAATATAAATGCGTGTTTTTTATCCCGCATTAAAGGCCATTAAATCTCCCACTCAATGAAGTTTCACTTTATAAGATAGCTAGAGTAGACAACTTTTTTATTCAACTATATAATAAAATTGTCAGAAATAGAAAGCGTTCGCTATTTACTTTCGGTAAATCTAATCGATTAGATGAGCTGTTTTAGTGTTCAATACATAATTAGTATTGGAGTGTAAACTCTCTCGTTCTACTATTACTTTTGGCTAAATTCTAAGGTATTACAATAGAAAGGAAGGTAATGATAATGAGTTTTTTGGAGACAGCATGTAAAGCGGCTAAACAGGCAGGGAAGATGATACTTTCTGAGGTAAATAAGGATTTGGTTACTGAGAAAAAAAGCTCCAGCTTTGATGTAGTGACAGAGATTGACAAGCAGTCGGAGCGAATGATTCGCTCATGTATTTTGGAATCGTATCCTGATCATTCTTTTCTTGGGGAAGAAGAGACCTTTGCATCCGCACAATCGATTGATCAAATACTGGAATCCGCCCAAGACATTCCCTATCTGTGGATTGTCGATCCGATTGATGGGACAGCAAATTTTATCAATGGCATTCCCGGATTTACTGTTTCAATTGCACTGGTCTCTCAAGGAGAACTAGTGCTCGGCGTTATATATGATCCTTGCCGAGATGAATTGTTTTGGGCAGAACGAGGGAGTGGAGCGTATTGCAACGGCAATCCGATTTCAATCTCAACCGTAGAGCGAGCTGTTGATAGTGTTATAGCTACCGGCTTTGTTTCCACAACTGAATTTCGTGAAATTAACATCGCCAGCATGGAACATATCGGGAAAGAATTCAGAACGATACGTGTATTAGGATCAGCTGCCCTACATTTGGCATACGTCGCTAGTGGTAAACTTGGCGCCTTTTGGGAGTATGGTTTAAGTGTTTGGGACATTGCAGCAGGCGTATTACTAGTCAAGGAAGCTGGGGGAATGGTAACGAATACTGAAGGAGAGACGTACCAGCTCTCTAATCAAAATATCGTAGCCAGCAATTTGAAAGTACATCCAACAGTTTTGAATTGTTTAAGTCATCATTCGCTGAAATCGATAGGATAGCAGCAAGCAAAGCCTGATAGAAAATGAAGAGTAGTTCCGATAATGTGGAGAAAATCTAAAATCGCAGGTATTTTTTTCCGAAAACAGTAGAAATAGCATGATAACTAGCAGTTATTTTAGCTCATAAAAATGCTTGGAGAAATCTCCAAGCATTTTTTCATAGTGCTTAATTTTTTCCTTCAAATAAAGTACCCTTTAGACAAACAAGTTTTGCTATTGCTAAAAGTTAAAGTCTTTTGTAAATCCAGATGTAATAGACACTTTTTTCTTATAATCTATAAATAGAAATAAATTCAAAAACACTAACGATATTAACATTGTAAGAGGGATTACCCACAAGTAATCACCATTTAAAATCAATCCAATGAAAAAAATTAACAGAACCATTATAGGTGATAGAATATAAAAAACTTTTGTATTATAAAGCCAACCAAATGGAAAGAAATGTGCGCTCGTTATGATGGCAAAGAACACAAGCACTTCATTTGGGTTAGAAATAAATGCCCAAAAGATTAAAGGAAAATAAACCAACTGTGCCAAGTTCAAAATTAAACCTAAATTACCTAGTGGATTGCTCTTAGCTTTCCAATCAACTTTCATTATTTTTGAAATAATAACTGCTAACGGAAACATTAGTCCAGTTGCGTACAAAGTAATTATATTCTTCGTATTGATTTCAAATGATTGTAAGAATAGGATGGTTATGATACCCCATATAATTACACCTGATAACAAAAAAGAGGTACCATTTTTTCCTTTTACAGATAACTCATTTTTCATAGTCAATAAATCCATATTTTTTACCTCCTTTATTTATAAATAATATAATTGAGAAGTTACAATAATTATTAAAATTTCATCTGTAAATATTTTACTAATCCACATTATATAAGTAAAACCATTCACAATCTATATTAACATAAATTTTCCATTTCACTTCAAAAAATAGTATCTTAGCATCCAAATTCTAATATTAACAACAGCTCTTGTCACTCAGTTATTTACAATGATTTAGATATTCAACTGTCTACTTGGTAGTTTTTTGTGTTATATTAACCGCCATTTTGACAACAACGACAAAAAATTAAAAATAATACACTGAATAATTTGATGATTCTAAATGGTTGAGCTATATTTGCATAGTACATATTTTTAAGGGAGGATTTAAAAATGGCTAATTTTACGTGGCAAGGACATCCAGTAACACAAATAGGAAGAGACCTAAGGGTTGGAGATACTGCTCCTAAATTCACAGTACTAGCGAATGACTTATCACCTGTTACACTCACTGACTCAAAAGGAAAAGTTCGTTTAATTTCTGTTATACCTTCTATTGATACTCCTGTTTGTGATGCACAAACACGTCGTTTTAACGAAGAAGCTTCTAAATTAGGTAATGTACAGGTTCTTACGATTAGCGCTGATTTACCGTTTGCACAGGGAAATTGGTGTGCAGCAAATGGTATTGATAATGTACAAACATTATCAGATCATCGTGATCTTTCATTCGGAGAAGCATATGGTGTTGCTATCCAAGAACTCCGCTTATTAGGGAGAGCCATTTTTGTTGTTGATACAAACGACATAGTAACATATGTTGAGTATGTTAATGAATCAACAGACCATCCAAATTACGAAGCGGCATTAGATGCTGCTAGAGCAGTATTATAAACAAATAGAGTAATTGAAGATCATATGTTGAAAAGATTTAAAGGATCGTACATATTAGTCAAGCTAATATGTATGATCCTTTATTTGTATTTTCTGCTTCTAAATGGGATGATCTCGGAATTAAACTTTCGATCCACAGTAGTGAGCTGAAATTACTGCGACTCCACTTTAGACAACAAGGGAACTATTAAAGGGACATCCCGAAGCTTTAGCTATCACGGAAGCAACAAAATGACCGAAATTTATTAGTTATGTTATTATCCCCCAATCAATAGCACTACATTATGAAGCTAATTATGATGAAATTTGTTATTAATTATCAAGAAGTACCGTTTTTTACAATCATATATAGGGAGATTCTATTAATATAAATGTAAATCAAATGTATTCTACACAAAAGATATTTCATTGATTTGAAAAGCTAATTTTCAAATTTGAATTATATCTTTATCTAAAGTTGAAGAAAGGGTCCGCTATTGTTAATTAGAAATTAACAAATAGTAACATGTTTAGTGTTGGGAAATTATTTTTAGGTATACGTAAATATATTGGAAAATTACTTGTATTTACCGTGGTATAAAATGGAGGCTGATAAAACATCAACTAGATTCAAATCAAATGATTACGAAAAAATTGAAACACTCCAGAGAAAAGAGATTTGCGAACTAGTATTCTTTGTTTCAGATTGACCTATTACTAAAATATAGAAACAACTTTGTAATTTCTTCAGATTCAAGTTCCAATTCCATAATGGAGCAAGCCGAGAATATTCAATACATGTTGATTGCCTAAGTTTACCTTTTAATAAGAACAGGATATTAAAGATTCTTATACTGAGCATTTTATTGATTTTATAGTTTATTTATATATTTTAAAAACGATTGGAGATTCTATTATGAAAAGAGTATTAACATTAACGGTATCAATGATTGGTGCATTCTCTCTTTTTGTTGGTATGGCCAGCGCCCATGTTACTGTACAGCCGAAGGAAACTTCACAAGGAAAATATGAAGTGTTTACGGTCCGAGTTCCATCTGAAAACGAAGTGGTTCCAACAACAAAAATAGAGGTTAAATTTCCAGAAGATGTAGATATTACACGATTTGAGCCAAAACCAGGTTGGGTATATGAAGTTCAAAAAGATGATGCTGGCAAAATTACGAGTGTTACTTGGATAACGGAAGGGGAAGGCTTATCACCAACTGATTTCGGACAGTTTAACATGCAAGGAAAAGTAGCCGATGATGCGACCGAAATTGTTTGGAAAGCATATCAAACTTATAAAGATGGAAGTGTAGTAGAATGGGTTGGGGCACCAGATGCTGAAAAGCCTGCCTCTGTGACAGTAGTAAATCCAGCTGATGGATCTGCCCATGATCATGGACACGGAGAAGTTACAACTGATTCTACTCCCAATGACCAAGGTGGCATGAAAGAACATGCAACTAATGAAGAAACAAAATCAAGTTCGAGTAATGCCCCACTTATTCTATCTATAATAGCTTTAATTGCAGGTTTGTTATCAGTGGGTATTTCTCTCAAAAAAAAAGCTAAATAATACGCATTAGGCAAGAGAATCGATTCTCTTGCCTTTTTGGTGTACGAAAATATTTGATATTTTCCCATATTATTTACATTTCATATTTAATATCTTTTCAAAGTTTTCTTGTAGTTCTTCTAATTAATTTAAAATCTGCAGGCAGATCAAACAAATCTCATAAATAGGTTTTTCAACTTGTCAGGTAAGTTCAATAAATTTCAATTAAAAATGATAGGTCTTAAAACTAATATTATTTTTGGAAATATTTTCTTATAAACAAATCTTAGGATATATAAATGTGATTTATAGCCATACTAATATAGATTAAAATTTCGTTAGGAGGTTATTTTATGGGAAGATCAAACAATCAAAAATCATCTAGCAGAAAAAAATCATTACCTCAAACTCCCAAAAACTTAAAAATAGAACCGGAGCATGTGAACGAAGAGTTTTCTCGTGAGATAGGTGAAAGTGTGAAAATAAGAGCTACGAGACCTAAATAAAACGTAATGACGGACTGGAGACATTCTGCTTTAGATTTTAGTAAAACAGATAGGCTGTGAAATCGATCTTGAGTTGATAAAATTCTAATAAAAAATTCTCTCCATAAAGTAGGAGAGAATTTTTTATTAGAATTTATTGTATTATATTTGTTGATCTAGCTAAAAACCAATAGCCGATCCAAGTCTGTTTTTTGTGAGAAAGATTGCAAAGATGGATGTTACAGCAATGCTATCGCCTCGATATTCGTACAAATGCGAAATGTGTATTTTTATTGTAAGCGAGATTTTTTACAGGACTTCCCAACGAGAAAGCCAATGCAAGGCGATAGCTCGTCTTTTGAAATGGGATGATAGTGAGGTAAAAGAGTACAAAGGGAAGGTTTAGTACCTTAATTATTTGAAGAAACAACCAAAAATTGTATACTTATAATCTTCCCTATTAGAGGATCAGTAACATAATGCGATAACGAAAAATTGAAGTCTTTCCTTAGAGGAGACTCTACTAACTGATATGCTTAAAAAATGGGATTCAAATATCAAAACGTTCATTGTTGGGGAGCAGCAAAGGAGGATGTTCCCTTATTTAAAAGAATAATTCGATGAAATTTTTTAGAGTTACATATTCACTCACAATAAATGTGAGAGGAGGAGGTGTAAACCTCCGTCCCTCATTTTCTAGCTATTTATTAGTTTATTTTCGATTAAATTCAGCACCCCTGATATCACCTTGTCGTACTGTTCCATGAAATTCAGGCTCCTTTAATTTACTCGGCTCATCAAGAATTTCACCTGATGGACCAATTTGATGATTGGTTGAATGCGATTGATTTATCCCGTTGCCAATTTCATTGTTTTCTTCGATAAGGACCAAAATTTCCCCAGCTATTACATTAACCGAATAATCAGCTGCATCTCGATCAGTTAAACCTAAAGTGACAAGTTGCTCTGTTAGCGAATCATCTTCATCTTCTCCTATAAAGAAATTCTTTACTTTTGCCATCCATGATTTGCCTCGATGCTCGTCCGCTACAACATTCACATCTGTTGTCAGATTGTTAGTGACAAAGTTCAATTGATCTTCTTTATCTGCCACAACCAGAATTTCGTTTCCAGCATACCCTTTTGACTTCAGTTCATTAATTGCCTTTACTACTTCTTCATCCGAATTTAAAATCCCATATACTTTTCTTCTCATTTTTATCCTCCTCCAATCTTCTGTTTATACTGTGAATACCCACCACTAAGTTTATAAAACCAGAAAAATCAAAAAATGTAACATGATGATGCGTATTAGTCGAAAAGAAAATGGTGAAAGCACACTGATGAGTAAGCCGAATAAGGTGAATGGATCAATGTTGATTATGTATAAAATTCTGTTAAACTTTGCTCAATTTATCTAACTATTAGGGCAAGTAATTGAGGACGGAATCCCGAAAAGACTTTATCTTAAAAGGAATATTTATATATGTCACGAATTTATAAATAAACATTATAGTGGTGTGGTGAATTTATGATGCTTGTTGAGGCAGATTTAACTAATTTTAAGTTATTTGACCGCTCATTAAGAATAATTAATTTTGCAGAACTAGAAGCTAAAAAAACAAACAAAATTGTCTATCCAATTCATTTGTTAATAGGCACATCACTTGAGAGGACGGGTGTTTGTGCAGAACTGTTTATTAATTATCCATATCTTTTTGATGTTTTAATTGAACGAGCAAAAAATATGAATTTTGATTTTGATGAACAAGGTATTCTATTTCATCCTATTAGCATGAATATTTCTCTAACAACTAAACAGGTATTGGAGAATGCATATAGGCGGATGAAACGATTCAATCAGGTTTATATAAATGAAGGAATATTAATAAAAGCTCTTTTGGATTTAAAAGATCCTGCGACAAATTCAATTATAGAGGGATTGGATGTTTCAAAGATTCTTGACATCATATCTTCCCAGAGGGATATGATTGATTCATTGAAAAATTATACCTTTCCTGAAATTGCTCCCAGTGAAGTCATTTATAGAAAAGCAGAACAGGATGATGCAGCAGCATTAGAACTTTTTGTGAAAAAGGAATTTGGAAATAGATGGTTAGCAGCTATTGAAAATGGATTTCAAGAAGAAGATATTCCAATTTATGTTGCTGATGAAAATGGAATGATTGTTGGGTTCGCTTGCTTTGATGTTGTCCGAAGAAAAAAGGATTATTTGGTCCAATGGGTACATCCGTATCAAAGCGTATTCATGGTATAGGGTATACTTTGCTTCACTATTGTTTAAGTGAGATGAAAGAAAAAGGCTATGAGTATTCAGTTATAGGAGAAACTGGACCTCTTGAATTTTACGAATAAGCCTGTAATGCAATTGTTATTCCTAAATCTTTAGGTAATTTTTAAATGGAATCACTAAAAGCTCGACGTTATTTTGTTAACAGTAAAATGGTACCTGCTAATTGAAAGGGGGCCTTGCTTTATTTATTGGATTGGGAGTGATGGTATAAAATGAGTTATTTAATGGGAATAGATTTGGGTACATCCAGTGTAAAAACGGTCATAATCGATATCGATGGAAATATGAAAAGTTCTGCTCAAGCGTTCTATGATATAAATATTCCAAATAAAGGATATGCGGAACAAGATCCAAAAAGATGGTGGAAGTCCACTGTACAGTCGATCAAGGAGGCATTAAACAATGCTCATATTCAATCGCAAGAGTTAAAAGGGATAGGATTTTCTGGTCAAATGCATGGTATGGTGCTTATCGATAAACAGTTACAAGTAATTCGTCCAGCTATTATATGGTCAGATCAAAGAACACAGCGGGAGGTAGACTCGATCTATGAGTTGTTAGGGAAAAATTATGTAGGGGAAATCACTTTAAATCCATTATCTACGGGATTCCAAACTCCTTCCTTGCTATGGGTTAAGCAAAACGAACCAGAGACATATGAAAGAATTTATAAAGTACTGCTGCCAAAAGACTATATTCGACTAATGTTGACGGGGGAAATAGGGACGGATGTGACAGATGCATCTGCAACACTAGCGTTTGATACGAGAAATTTAGTTTGGTCGGACAAATTAATTTCGACTATAGGGTTGAATCGTGATTTCTATCCAAATGTAAACAATCCGTTTGATATTGCTGGAGAAATAACAGAAAAAGCTTCCAAAGAGACGGGGTTATACAGAGGTACGCCTGTCGTGTATGGAGGAGGAGATCAGCCAATGCAATCGGTGGGAAACGGCATTGTAGAGGCAGGTCAAGTTTCTTTAACAATTGGCACCGGTGGACAAGTTTTTTCAGTGATCTCTGAACCTAAATATGATAAACAAATGAGAACCCATACTTTCTGTAATGCCGTCCCGGGAACTTGGAATATTATGGGGGCGAGCTTAGCTGCTGGATTATCTTTAAGCTGGTTGAATGAAAAAATCCTATCGAATATGCCTTATCATGAAATTAATGAGTTAGCGAAAAGTGTCAAACCTGGAAGTGAAGGATTGTTATTTTTGCCATATTTGACAGGGGAACGAACTCCTCATATGGATTCTTCTGCGCGGGGAACATTCATTGGCTTAGTATTAAATCATTCTCGGGCCAATCTTATCCGCGCAGTGATGGAAGGAGTAGTATTTGCTTTAAAAGATTCAGTAGAAATCATCAAAAGTCTCAATACAAAAATGGATACCTTTATTGCTTCTGGTGGTGGGGCACGAAGTGATGTTTGGTTGCAAATACAAGCTAATATATTAAATCAAGAAATTTACAAAGTAAGTCAAGAAGAACAAGCATGTGTAGGTGCAGCAATCATGGCAGGAGTTGGTGTTCAAGCTTATCCATCAATTCAAGAAGCGTGTCAAGCAATTATCCAAATTAGTGATGAACCTGTCGTTCCACATCCAGAAGATGCTCGTAAGTACAACGACATGTATCAATATTACAAAATGGCTTACCAACAGAATAAGGAGCTATTTCATCACCTTTCGGATTTTAGTTAAGTATTTATCACCAAGCAAGTAAAAAATATATTAATAGAATGCTAGTATCCACATAATAATTAACGTAACAATAGGATCTTTAAAATAATTGTCGAATGATAGGGTTAATATAAAGGTCCATTACAATTCCACCTATTTAAGTATAACGATGAGAACAGTCAGTACTAAGGAATAATCATCGATTATTTTAGAATTCTTTCAATCAACTTAGCCAAAAAATAAAATTTAAAACTGAACCTGCTGGGAATAGAGGCATACGATGATGTAGTATATGGAAAAGCCGCTTACCTTGACATGATAGAATCTCCGCTTCATTGAATCTATAAGCAAAAGGGAGTCATGAATGTGAGAAAAGACTTCTCTGGAAAATAAAGCCAAAATAAAAAAATCCTACTATTACTTGTAGGATTTTTTTTATTTTGGCTAGTGAATTGTTTATAGATAGCAGTAAAAATCACATCATGAAGTTGTTATTTGGTTGAACAAACGGAAATGTAAAACTTACTTGAAAATCCTAAACAGGTAGTGTAGGTACTATAGAAAAAATGTTTATTTTAGACTTATATAGACTCTAGATTCAACATAGAGATAAATTGAATCGCTGCGGGTGAAAGATGTGAACTGCGATGATAAACGTACCTAATTCCCCTATGAAATTTTACCCCTTCAATAGGGACAGCTATTAATAATCCTGTTTCGATCTCCAGTTTAATTGCAAAGCTGGAGACAATTGATACTCCGAGTCCTTGTATAACCCCTTGTTTAATGGCTACTAATCTCCAAATGTTTTTGAGAACGGAAGCTGGCTCTTGAGGAAATTGATATGGTGTATGTTCATGTTAAGGCACCTGATGTGAAAGGTCACGATAATGACCCGTTTGAGAAAGTTAAAGCAATAGAAATGTTCGATCAAATGGTTGGGCTTATTGCTAAGCAGCTACCTGAAAATGTGTATATGGCTTTAGCAGCTGATCATTCTACACCATGTGAAATAGGAGAGCATACAGGTGAACCCGTGCCTGTCGTCATTTCTGGTCCTAGTATTCGAAGAGATAGAATCTTGCAATACAATGAATTGGATTGTGCCCATGGGGGGTTAGGGCATTTAACTGGAAATGAATTTGTGAGAACACTACATAGGTTAATGGGATACGTAAAAAACAAGGTAATTAGACGATAATTGCATTCAGTTCAAAGGTTGTTAAAATTACATAAGTTGGGTGAGCTAATCTGCTCCTTCAAAAGGAGAATGTACTAAAATCTAGTTAGGTTGAAGCTACTAAATTTTAGCTAGAAGTGGTAATGAGCATGATTGATATCTGTCTTTATCTTAGTAAACTGAAAATCCTAGTACCTTTTGTAATGCTGGTTTTTTATCCAAGAAGACCACTATCAAAGTTTCACCATTTACCACAACCAGAGCTATGTCTGGATTCTTGTAATTCTATTTATCCGTTAAATGCTCTAGCTTTACGTTTGCATAACTAGAAGAAAAAAGTAAGGAAGCTGTATCTGAAGTCCTAGAAAAGGTTTAGAAAAAATACTATTTATCAAAAATATATGAAAATTTATTCTATTATGAATGTAAACGCTTACTTTGTTCTTGTCGAACTGACTAATAATATGTTAAACTTTTATTAGAATATTAATATGTTAAAAACGTAAAATTGCAAACATCCTAAAACTAGAGAGTGGGAAATCGTATGCAGGAAGAAAAATTGGCGAGAGGTTTAAAAAACCGACACGTACAACTAATTGCTATTGGTGGGGCAATCGGCACGGGATTATTTCTTGGAGCAGGAAAATCTATTCATTTAGCAGGACCATCGATTCTATTTGCTTACTTGATTACAGGTGTCATCCTCTTTTTACTTATGCGGGCACTTGGAGAATTACTTTTAAGCAATTTAAGTTATCATTCTTTTGTTGACTTTGTAAGAGACTATTTAGGTAATATGGCAGCATTTATCACTGGATGGACGTACTGGTTTTGCTGGATTTCAATCGCGATGGCCGACTTAACAGCAGTTGGTCTCTACACTCAATATTGGCTTCCTGATGTACCACAGTGGATGCCAGGATTAATTGCTCTTGTCATTTTGCTAATAATGAATCTTGCAACAGTCAAACTTTTTGGTGAAATGGAATTTTGGTTCGCATTAATTAAAGTCATTGCGATACTAGCACTAATTGTTATTGGTATTTTTATGATTATTAAAGGTTTTTCCACTGATTCAGGCGCAGCCAGTTTCACAAACTTATGGAGCCATGACGGCATGTTCCCAAATGGCATAAATGGCTTTATCCTTTCATTCCAAATGGTCGTATTTGCGTTTGTAGGCATTGAACTAGTAGGACTTACAGCAGGTGAAACAGAAGATCCAGAAAGAGTTATCCCAAAAGCAATTAATAATATTCCGATTCGGATTATTATTTTCTACATTGGCGCTCTTATTGTCATTATGAGTATTTATCCATGGAACGCAATTGTCCCAACGGAAAGCCCGTTCGTCCAAGTATTCGTGGCAGTTGGTATTGCTGCAGCTGCTGGTATTGTCAATTTTGTCGTCCTAACATCCGCTGCTTCGGCATGTAATAGCGCCATTTTTAGTACAAGCAGAATGGTATACTCGCTTGCCAAAGATAAAAATGCACCAGTACTATTTGCAAAACTTGATGCTCGTAAAGTACCTTCTAATGCATTGTTCTTTTCAACTGTCGTGATTCTAATTTCCGTTGTGCTTAACTATGTAATGCCAGAAGGAGTATTCACACTAATTACAAGTATTTCTACAGTATGTTTTATCTTTATTTGGGCAATTACTGTTATCAGTCATTTAAAATATCGCAAAACAAGACCAGAACTGGCGAAAGTGAACAAATTTAAATTGCCGCTTTATCCATTTTCCAATTACTTAATTCTTACTTTCTTAGCGTTCGTTCTTGTCGTGCTTGCACTTGCAGAAGATACTCGTGTAGCCTTATTCGTAACTCCTGTTTGGTTTATAATGCTAATTGTGGTTTATAAGATTCGGATATCGAAAGTGAATCATGTGAAGCATGATAAGGTTGCGGAACATTAAGAGAAAACAGATAAAAATCTACACGCTTTGATACTATTAATTATCTAAACAGCTGTATAAGTTTATAATACTTATTGAAAAATTCCTTGTCTTTTATTTCAAGACAGGGAATTTTCAATGTTTAAAGATTTATTTTACCTTATATTAAAGTTTAAACTCTAATCATTGTTAGACATGGCATTATATCATATCTCGTCATCAGTGGAAGTAAGTGGTTGTCAGTATCTAAATTACTCTCTAATCGTTAAATCGACACAGATTCTATAAATAGAGCATTATAAAAAACGCAATGTATCAATAATTACTTATTTTATTCAAATTACTCGATTTTTAACAACCGGATGCTTTCCTACAATAAAGATTATCGCCTATTATCATTATTGGCCAATTTTATCTATAATAAATGCACAGTTACTATTTATTGTCCAAGATCCTATTTTTGAATACTTTTCTTCATTAGTTAATCCAACCATTAAGTGAAATCTTTATCTTAAAACTGAATTTAAGATGAAAATGTTATCTTATACACAAATCTTAGGATATATAAATGTGATTTATAGCCATACCAAAAAGATTATATTTCGTTAGGAGGCTATATTAAGGGAAGATCAAACAATAGAAAATCATCTAGCAGGAAAAATTCATTACCTCAGGCTCCCAAAAAACTTAAAAATAGAACCGGATCATGTGAATGAAGAGTTTTCTCGTGAGATAGGTGAAAGTGTGAAAAAAAGAGCTACAAGACCTAAATAATCCATTTAAATAAAAAGGTGCAGAGGGATTGAATACACCCCGCTTTAGATTTTTGTAAAACGGATAGATGATAAATTCTCTCCATAAAAGTAGGAGAGAATTTTTTGTTTCATTCAGATATTTTAGCACGAAACATCCAGTAAATTGCTTCGTTAATTTTCTGATGTCAGCCTGGGATGTGATAATCTCAAAGTTTGTAAGCATACTCTGAATAGCTGATGAAGCATTTTATTTTCTGTTTAATTCCAATTAAGCTTTATGAAGAAGTATTTGTTTGAAATCAAGATCCGTTGTAGCTTCATGCCCCTCTATTATTAGCAATCCAACTTGTCCACTGAATTTCTAATAAATTAGAAATTGCAGTTCATGAATAATATGTTTCATTTTTTAATTAAATGAAGATGAGTGTTTACAAAAATGGACACATACATTGCTTCAGGTGGTAGAGCTCATTGTGATGTTTTGATGTAATTACAATCAAATATTTTAAATCAAGAAATATACTTGAGTAATTATAGGACCTAGAAAGTCTAGAAAAGATTACATAAATAAAATACGTTGAAAGATAGAGTAAACAAAAATTTAAAGTTATAAAAGGATTATTAAAATATTTGTCGAATGATAGTGTATGGAATTAATGGGTTGAAAGAAGTACACCAAATGTATTTGTTCAAGGAAATCTTTTCAAAAGGGCCGTCATAACTGCTATAAGGGGATTTAAGATAGGGAATGGGAAGGAATTGTGGTTTTTCATGCTATGTTTAGCATCTAATATTATCTGAATTTTCGGATGGTTTCTAGATCATATAAATTTTATTATTTATCTACTTTGGTTCGATCAGATGTAACGACAATGGAAGGTTAGATGGTGTAATGAATAAAAAGACTGTCGTAGCCCTATTAATCATCATCACTATTTTGCTAAATGCTTATTTGAATCTTAGATACGATTCAGATCTTTTTGCTTTCATAAATGATGATCAAAGGCTGTCAAAGAGTGAAAAGCATTGGCTGGATAATCACGGTAGCTTCATCTATAGCTCTGATTACAATTCTCCACCTCTTAGGTATATAGATGAGAACAATCAATACCAAGGTGTAATCGTCGACTATATGAGTGCCCTTTCTATCAACTTAGAAACAAAAATGAAATTTAAACCTGAAGCTACTTGGAATGGTGCATACGAAAATGTGAAAAGCGGAAAAGCAGATTATATTGACATGATTGAATCTCCAAAAAGGAATCTCCGCTTCAATTTTTCAAAGCCAATCTACAAGTTAAGGGGAGCTGCAGCATTTAAAAAGGGGAAAAGTGAATTAACAAATGTTTTGGATTTGGAAAATAAAACGATTGCGGTTCAAAGATCTGACTATGCAGTAGAGTTTTTAATGACAAATGTTAAAGGGGCAGATATTGTTCAAACGAACAACATGAGTGAAGCCTTAATAAAGCTTAAAAATGGAGAAGTAGATGCAGTAGTAGGGGATGAGCCTGTAATCAAATATATTGCTGCAAGATTATCTATTGAAAATGGTATAAGCTTTTCTGAAAAACCACTTTATGAAGAAAATGTTGTACTCGCTGTTGCAAAGTCTCAAAAAGAAATGATTTCCATACTAAATAAGAGCATAACAGAGCTTGATAAGAAAAATACGATGCAAAAGATACAAGAAAAGTGGTTTGGAGCGTACTCCCTCTCAAAAAATGAAAAACAAGAAAAGATGATCTCCATATTCCTTTCATCTATTTCTATTTTAGTACTACTTTCTTATATATTTTACAGCTGGAACAGACAGCTAAAAAATGAGGTCAAAATAAGGACAAAACAGCTTAATTTAAGCAGAAATAGCCTTATAGAAAC
The DNA here is from genome assembly GCF_000504145.1 of Bacillus cihuensis. Classification (NCBI taxonomy): domain Bacteria; kingdom Bacillati; phylum Bacillota; class Bacilli; order Caryophanales; family Bacillaceae; genus Bacillus; species Bacillus cihuensis. The sequence goes on from NZ_KI632495.1 coordinate 491,423, forward strand.
TTTAGATGGATTTACAGATTATTTGGTAGTTATTGATAATAATGGAAAAGTGATTCTAGCAAATCGCTCGTTCGGCAAAAAGTTTGGAAAGGCTAAGGAATATTTAATAGGCAAAAATTATAATGAGTTAATAGATTTTCCATGCTGGGATTATGCAATGGGAATGATTAAGGATACTTTTGAAAATGGAAATGGGCTATTCAAGGAATACAAGTGCAATGGTAGCGTTTATAGCATTAATACTTTTCCGATAAGAGAAGGATCGGAGAATATAGAAAGAGTGCTTACAGTTATTAAAGACATTACAAAGATAAAAGTCAGTGAAAAAATGCTTCTCCACGAAGATAAGATGGTTGCCATCGGTCAACTTGCAGCAGCCGTAGCCCATGAAATTAGAAACCCCCTTGGGATCATAAGAAATTATGCATACATTATCAAGACAAATGATGAGAACTTAGAAACTACACAAAGATCAATCGCAGCGATAGAAAGTTCTGTAAAGCGGGCAAGTGGGATCATAGATAATTTGCTTAACTTTTCAAGGCTTAGTCCCAACACAGTCATTAAAACGAATATGAAACAATTTATACAGTCAATTTTCAACTTGTATACAAAACCTATGCAGAATAAGGGAATACAGTGCTCCGTGATTTGCAGTGAAAATTCAGAGTGTTTTGTAAACCAGGAATCATTAAAGCACATTATGACTAATCTTATATCGAATTCAATTGATGCGATCGAACAAAATGGCATGATAGACGTTAAATGTATGACATATAATGAGAAAGTTGTTATTGAAATTTCAGATACTGGTTCGGGTATAAAGGAAGAAAATATTGAAAGCGCCTTCAACCCCTTCTTTACTACGAAAGAGCCTGGAAAGGGTACGGGACTTGGTTTATATATAGTTTACAACGAAGTAAAAAAATGTTCTGGAGAAGTTAATGTATACAGCACGTATGGAAAAGGAACGACATTCAAGGTGAGTCTGCCGTTAGAAACTAGAGAATTAAGGGGAAATACTAAGAGTATAGAAGGTGAATCTATTGATCAATAAAAAACAAATAAAAATATTAACTCTAGACGACGAAGTTGAATATACTCAAACACTTTTTCATATACTGAGTACTAGCGGATACGCCGTTAAGACATCCAATTCACCAATAGAAGCATTCGAAATGATGAAAAATGATAGTTTTGACGTAGTCATTACAGATCTTATGATGCCGACTATAAATGGAATACAAGTGCTTAAACACATAAAAGAATATTACCCAAAGACACAAGTCATTATTATAACAGGCTATGGAACGATAGAAAATGCTGTTGAGGCAATTAAAAAAGGGGCTTTAACTTATTTTATAAAAGGACATGATCCTGAAAATCTTCTTCAGGAAATTGAAAACATAAAAAGCATGAAAGAAGAAGGTGTTTTAAAGAATTTAGATAATGAAAAGCAATTCTCAGAAGTTAATGGATTTTTACTAGAGACAAAAAGTAAGGTTTTTGCAAAGACTCTCGAAATTGCTCAAAAAGCAGCAAAAAGTAATGTGAACATATTGATACTCGGAGAATCGGGTGTAGGTAAAGAAGTGTTTGCAAGATTCATACATGACAGTAGTAGAAGAAGCTCCGGTTCGTTTGTTCCTATAAACTGTCACTCATTTTCAGAAAGTCTTTTGGAATCTGAGCTTTTTGGACATGAAAAAGGAGCATTTACTGGAGCGGCTACAACTAGAATTGGAAGATTCGAAACTGCTGATGGAGGAACTCTTTTTCTTGATGAAATAGGAGATACATCCCTTGATACCCAGGTCAAGCTTTTAAGAGTACTTGAATCAAAGAGTATACAAAAAGTTGGTAGTAACGCTTCAATAAAACTTGATTTCAGACTAGTCAGTGCTACAAATCAAAATCTTCAGGAAGAAATAACGCTTGGAAATTTTAGAGAAGACTTTTTCTACAGGATAAGCAGTATTGTCATAAGAATACCACCTCTTCGAGCAAGAAAAGAAGATTTGGAAGGCCTTATTGCCTTTTTCATGAAAAAGGCACAGAAAGAGCAGATGATAAAGATTTCTAACATGGAGCCGGAAGTAAAGAATTTTCTATTACAATATGATTATCCTGGGAACGTCAGAGAGTTAAAAAACATAATAGAAAGGCTTGTAGTGCTTTCTGAAGATGGAGTGATCACAAAAGATACTCTTCCTATATGTACAAATTATGAAAAGAAACTTGATGAAAGCAGAGGTTTTGAAATAAAACCTCTCAAAGATATTAGAAAAGATTTTGAGATCGAGTATATCCAAAAAGTTTTACATGCTTGTTCAGGAAATTTAACTGAAGCTGCACGACATTTGGCAATAAGCAGAAGACAATTATTTAACAAAGTTTCTGATTATGGACTAAAATGAGTCAAATTGCCTTAAGTGGAAAGAAAATTCACTCTATTCGGGAAATTTATTTCCAATTTAGAAAAAATCCGAAATGATAATAAATCATTTCGGATTTTTTTGTTGTCTAACTCATTGAAAATACTGCTACTAGAAGATTTCAAATTACAATTTTCATAGAATTGGCATACTAATTGCATGTATATAAGAAAGGAGGAAATTTATTGATCAACCATCTACTAAAGTAGGCGGAATCCATTTGGCCTAAAGCCCACTGAAGTACAAACACTAAAAAAAGGTTAAAAAACAGACAAGGCTAAAAGCAGATCCCGGTTAAGGACGGTGGTTTAAGACCACGCATTTTTATATCAATTCATAGGGAGGTTGAAAAGTTATTAGGGCAAATTGAAGGAATGGGAATACTGAAAATTCATTATTTGGACAGTCATTAGGGATTGTTGAAGTTGATTTTGAAAGCGTTTTAAATTGAAAAGAACTCAGGATGTGTATGAAAGCAGCAGGTTAAGTATTCAATACTCGGCACAAGCCGGTAAATAACAATCAAATGATGTGAACAGGAGATATTAATATGGATCGTAATAAAGTAGAGTTAAAACAAGTTATTGCTTTTAGCGGAGCTTTTATAGCATTTTTAATAGGATCAGGATTTGCAACGGGACAGGAAATCATGCAGTATTTTGTTGCATATGGATATATGGGTGTTGCTGGAGCAGTAGTCGTTTTCCTCCTTTTTATGTATGTAGGAGTTAGTTTTATTACAACAGGGTATGAGCGTAAATTTCCGAAACCCAATGATATTTACACATATTATTGCGGAAAGACAATAGGTAAATTTTTCGATTACTTTTCAATACTATTTATTTATCTTTCATTTATTGTAATGATAGGAGGAGCAGGAGCCACACTAAAACAGCAATATGACCTTCCAATCTCAGTTGGGGGTATAGGAATGGCCGTACTTGTAGGAGTTACGGTAATATTGGGACTTAACAAAATAGTTGATGTTATCGGCAAGATCGGACCAGTAATATGTGTTATGGCTATACTATTAGGAATTTCAGCAATTATTATGAATCCTTCTGGTTTAGGTAACGCTACTCAGATTATACCTAACTTAGATTTATTAAAGGCATCGAGCAATTGGATATTCGCAGCGGCTTCTTATGTAGGATTTTGTATGCTATGGCTAGCTGCATTTATGTCTTCAATGGGAGCAACAGCAGTAAACAAAAAAACAGCATCTTTGGGTGCAATTTTTGGAGCGCTTGGTTTTTCAGTAGCTGTCATCGTTCTAACTATAGGACTTATGGCGAATATTCAGCAAGTCGAAGGGGCTTTAGTACCCACATTAATTTTAGCAGGAAATATACATCCTAGTGTAGCAATATTATTTTCGTTGACAGTTGCAGGTGGAATCTACACTACAGCTGTACCACTACTTTGGACAGTTTCATCCAAGATTGCAGATGATAAGAGTAGTAAGTTTAAATATGTTACGCTAATACTAGCAGTTATAGGACTATTTGTTGGATTAAATATACCGTTTGATAGGCTGATAAATATTGTTTATGTAATTAACGGGTATGTAGGAGTACTCTTACTAGTTTTAATGATTATTAAAAGCATTAAAAATGTTATCGAGGCTAAAAAGGATAAAAACATTGTCGACAAGTCACTTGGAGCATAAGTAATTTGGTTTAAAGTTAAGGGGAATGTAAGCACAAAATAAAAAATAAGCGCACTTTCACGGTACGCACCACAAATAACCGTCTATCATGATTTTTTTATCAGATAGACGGTTATTTCATTGTATCTGCCACATTCTGCTTGGTTCATTTTTGACCAAGGCATATATTGTTGTAAAATTTCCGGATGTTTATAGGGGTTCAGTCGAGGTACGCGTAAAAATGGGGCATACAATTTGGCCAATAATGACCTATTTCTTCGTCTTTCGGAATAGTAAATTTACTGAATAAGATCAGTGTCACTATAGGAACATATATAAGTAGAGAGCAGGTTAAAAGAAAGTTACTACTCATCTATTACGTTTAATATCAGTTAAATATTAGCTTTTATATCCATCTAGTTGTTGTTCAGTCATTTGTACTAACCGTTTTGTAATTTCATCACCTACAGATCTGTTGACGCGTGAGGTTGTTTCAGCTCCTAATGTAACTCCGAGCTCTTGTCCAATTTCATATTTCATTTGATCTAATGATTGTTGTACTCCGGAACAACTAAATTATTACTGTTGTTACTAGTCGTGATGCACAATTCCTAAGCATTTTAAATTACGGTGTTTTTAATAAAGACTTACAGAAGGGAGAAAAGATTGGAAACCAAGTATAGGTATGAAGAGGAAATTACATAATTAACAGGAGTGAATGTTTGTCTAATAAATTCTAATTAATTTTGAACAGACTCTAATCAAACAGGAGAAGATAACCTGTGGTATATTCGAAAGAATAATGTCTGTCATCGGCCTGTTAGAAATTTTGATGAGACCCTTCAATTATTAACCCGCTGTTTTTGGCGGGTTTTTGTTGCATTTTATAGCGGAAAAGGCATATGATAGGGAAGAATTGTCTAAGAGGCAAAGGAAATACGAATTTATATGAAAGAGGATTATCATGATTACATTAAAAAGTGAACGCGAAATAGAAAAAATGCATGAAGCTGGAAAGTTATTAGCAGCTACTCATAAAGAAATTGCTAAAATGATTAAACCGGGCATAACTCCTATGGATATTGAAAAATTTGTTGAAAAATTCCTAGCTGATCATGGGGCTACACCGGAACAAAAAGGCTACCAAGGATACCCGTATGCAACATGTGCATCTGTGAATGATGAAGTTTGCCATGGTTTTCCTACAGATAAACCGTTAGAGAGCGGTGATATCATTACCGTTGATATGGTTGTTCGATTGAATGGCGGATTAGCTGACTCTGCTTGGACTTATGCGGTTGGTGAAGTATCTGAAGAAACACAAAAATTATTAGATGTGACAAAAACAGCGCTTTATAAAGGGATTGAAGCGGCCGTAGTAGGAAATAGGTTAGGGGATATCGGTCATGCTATTCAGTCGTATGCAGAAGGTGAACAGTTTTCTGTTGTACGCGATTTTACCGGTCATGGTATCGGGAAAACGATGCATGAAGAGCCAACTGTGCTTCATTACGGGAAACCAGGTAAAGGAACCCGTTTGAAGGAAGGTATGACCATCACGATAGAACCAATGCTAAACGCTGGATCATGGCATTGTAAAATGGACAGCAATGGCTGGACTGCAAGAACAGCTGATGGCAAACTTTCTGCTCAATATGAGCACACAATTGTTATTACAAAAGATGGGCCAGTAATTTTAACTGATCAAGATTAATCTGAAAAACGTGAGGGGATTATACCTTCGCGTTTTTATTTTTTTAGCGGATAACTTTCAAAAGCAAGTTTTTAGCATCCATCCAGTAGGAACTTAGGCTTTACATAAGATTTTTACCTAAACAATCAATTTATGTTCATGTATGATTCGATTTCTTTTAAATATGAGGACGGTTGTCCAATCCAATACGATAAGTAAACATATTTTAGTAGAGGTGTTCTTAGCAGCGAATATTTTTAGAATTTAGAGTTGGACAAGTTGTCATTCAGAGGTCGTATAATAACACTAGCAAGCCTTTACACGAAGAAATGAAATAATAGACTACAACTTCTAAAACGGCTATAAAACACTAAGAAACACCTGTTATGTACTTGATTAAATACTAAATGGGCTGCCTTTCATTTATGAGCTAATAAGAGTAAGGCATATATGATAAGGTTCTGCCAACAAAAAGGAGGGCTGAACTATGTATATGCTATCTACAACGAGTAAGAGTCATATTGATCCTATACCGGAATATCTAGGCATGGGAACACTTGTATACGCCAATTTCTTTGCCTATATAAGGGAGCTTGACGATTATTCTGAAAGCGAATTTCAACACGAAGTATTTTAGAGTTAAACTTGAATAAAACTACTGCTAGCTAGTGAAATGGTTGTCCCAAAAAAACGGTAGGTCAGACGAGGAAACTTATAAATAGTTTTAAAAACAATATATGTAACACGAAAAACTGTTTATTAAGAGCGAGATCAGATCCGTTGTTTGGGACAGCCTCAATTCAGTTTATTTTTAAAAGATGATGGATTATGCTCGATGTAAAATGGTAGGAATGAAATTATGCTGTAAGTGTTGAGTTTATTACAGTAATAAGCAGTCCTATCAAAAAAAGGCTGTCCATTTCATGACAGCCTTTTAATTGGTCAAAGAAATAATTTGAAAGATTACTGCTACTAAGATGTTTTTCATTATCTTTAATAAAATAGAGGGGCTCGGTAGTTGAATGGTTTATTTATATCAAATTGATTTTCGTTCTTCTACTACCATTCGCAATCCACGCCTTGGTCTGAGTGTAATAGTTGGGATAGGGATTATTTCATGATGGTCTGGCGCAAGTTTTAGTCTGTACCGTTGAGCAATACAAGCTAGGACAAGTACCGCTTCCATCAAAGCAAAATGATTTCCGATACAAACTCTGGAACCTCCTCCAAACGGAAAATAAGCGTATGCAGGAATTGTTTTAATAAAGTTATTTTCAAATCGCTCAGGAATAAAAGACTCTGGATTGTCAAAATACTCCGGTTTACGGTGCATCACATACTGACATACCATAACCATTTCCCCTTTTTTAAATTGATAACCTCCTATCATTACATCTTCGTCGACTTCTCGTTCGACTATAAAAGAAGGGGGATATACGCGCAGAGATTCCCAAATAATATTTTGTGTATATGTTAAATTTTTGAAATCGTCAGGAGTGGGGGGACGACTACCAATTACAGTATCTATTTCATCAAAAAGTTTCTTTTCTACTTCAGGATTCTGAGAAAGCAAATATAAGGTCCAGGATAGCGCGTTTGCGGTTGTCTCATGACCGGCAAGGAAAGTGGTCATTAATTCATCACGTACTTGCTTGTTTGTCATACCTAATCTATTCTCATCATCTTTGGCATTCATAAGAATACTAAGCATATCGTTATGACCCACTGGATCTTCTCTACGCTTTTCAATCATGCCATAGATTATTTGGTCGAGTTCTTGGATTACCTTTTTATATTGACGGTTATTTTTAGTTGGAACCCATAATGGCATTCGAACAATAGGTCTCATCCTTTTGACGGCCATTTTGATTACAGTTTCAACCGATTTCCCAAGAAGCTCATATCCCTGTTTTAAATCCATACTGAACATCGTCTTACAAATGATTCCGAGAGTAATGCTCATCATATCCTGTGTAATTATTCGTTCTTCTCCATTTTTCCAAGTCGAAAGATAATCGGTTGTAATGTCAATCATATCTTGGCCATAACTATTGATATGTGATCTTTTAAAAGCGGGCTGAATAAGTCTTCGTTGACTCATATGAAATTCTTTTTCACTCGTAAAAAGGCCTTGGCCCATAACGTCTTCTAATGAATGCATGGCCTTTGATTTTATGAATGATTTTTGTTTTGTTACAAGTACTTCTTTGATTAAATCTGGATTAGATATTAGATAAACATTTTGAAAAGGTCCAAACTTAATTTTCGCAACGTCTCCATATTCGTTTGATAAATGAGTAAAATAAGCAAGCGGGTCTGCTTGAAAATCCTTTATATGACCAGTAAGTAGTTTTCCTTTTGGTCCTTGTGGGATATTAGGTGAAATATTTGAATCGGTCACTGTGGTGTCTCATCCTCCTTTTATGGAATACTCCTTTTATACTATGACAACGATGAATTTTGGCTTGGACTACGGTTGAGTACACAGATTATATAAAGAAAATGGGCTATACCCTAAAAGTAAATAATAAAAAGGATGTACATTAGACTAAGTCTGAACGAGACACCCTTTTTCAATTTAATAATTCTAAGGAAAAGTAGAAGTATCAAAGATATTGTAAGAAATAGAGAGGAGGAAGTCAGATTAAATAAATACTTAGTTTTTATTTACAATTTTTGAAATGCTGGTGTATATAAAAATTTACTTCATCAGGTACTTCAATTTGGAGGAAATGACCAGCATTTTGAATAATAAGAACGTTCGCATGCGGTAAACCATCATTTTTAAGTTTATATGCAAACTCAAAAGGTATATACGGATCGTTTTCTCCCCAAATGATAGTGACAGGTATTTTGAATCGATTGAGTTTTTCATTATACGTTTTTACTTTTTCTAAATTTCCTGAACGGTATAGATCTAAGATTACTCTACTTGATTCAGGAGTTCGAAAGACACGAAAGAAGTCTTCCAAAGTTTTGTCCGTAATGTTTGGAATTGTCTTTTTCATTTCAGTTTGAAATTGTAAGTGGTTAGCCATTTTCTTCATTATTTCTTCACCTGCACTAGGTGTTCGCCAAATTTGTGCAAGCGGGTGCCATTTATAGTCTTCTGATAATGTAGTATTAGAAACAAATAGACTTAGAATACTCTCTGGATGATCACATGCCCATTTCAACCCAATTAGGCCTCCCCAATCATGTACAATTAAATGAAATTTGTCCAAATTTAGTGCTGTTGTAAAATCAGAAACAAACTGCTCAAATCGCTTCCAAGTTGATGGTTCATCAAATGGTTCACTATGACCGAAACCTGGAAGATCTGGGGCGATGGTTCTATATCCACAAGACATAATACAAGGAAACAATTCTCTCCAAACTAAGCTTGATTCAGGTACGCCATGTAATAAAAGAACTGGCGGGTCATTAATATTACCTCTCTCAATATAGGCTACCTTTTTGCCATGTAAAAATAAGTTTTTCTTCTCCAATTTTCATACCCTCCAAAAATGCTGTATTGTATTAGTTCTATTGATGATAAAATAGGTTTATAAAGTAAATAACTTCAAAATCAATCAATCTCATAATCAACTAATTAGAAGTATGGTGTTGAGCTGCTAATTTCATGTTTATGTTAAAATGCGATTAACTGCTTGTGGTTTCTTATATTTTTTTCAATTTGATACATATAAGGAAAATACGAGGTAAGAAAACCCTAATTGCGTGCTATTTACCAATACATATAGGATAATAGATTATATGAACCGAACGAGTATTCTAATCAATTAAGGGGGCTTTGCCATGGAAAAAAAAGATTCAACTACTGTAACACTGGAAACAGTTGGTTTAAGTCAACGAGAGTTTTTAACGATGTATTTGCTGCAAACGCTATCTAATCATTCAAACTATCCACGTGCGATTCACCAGGAACTACAAAAGCTATTTACTGGTAAAATCCATAGCTATGATTATTTATGTAAAACTTGTAAACAACTTGTAAACTCCGGTCATTTAAAGTTTCACACAGTAAAAGGTAGGCATTATTATCAAAATACGGAAAAGGGTAAAGAGCTTTATAAATGGTATCAAGATAATTTCTCAGAGCGATTTCGTGAAGTAAAATACGTGATTGATCGATTTATGTATGATTTAAAGGGTTCTGGCGATAATCCACCTGTGCTACATGAACTTCCAGAAGAATATCGGTCTTATTTTTCAAAAATTATTTCAGTCAAAGATCTAGTTCGCTATGTTACTTTGAAAGCGGCTTTTACGAAAAGACCAATTTATATGGGAGAGATCGGTGATTTATTGAAGAATAAATTCGGTTGGATTGCTAGTAATGGCTATTTGTATGATCTTTCTCATGAAATGGAGGAAGGAGGCCTATTGGTAGGCCGTTGGGAAAGTGAAAAGCGTACGAAGCGTTATTTAAGAATTACGGATGAGGGGCTGCATCACTACAAACAAATTGCTGATTCTGCCGCATATCAAGTTCAAGAAGTTCAGAAATATTTAGGAAGTGTTCTCTCTTTTTTAGAAAGAGAAAGTACGAATGTGTGAGGCTAATCAAGTGAAAACAAAATATGAAAATTTAGACGGTGTTATTAATACCAAGTCAGTGAAAGAACTGCTTCAATGGGGCAAAGAACGACGTTTGAAAAAGAAGGATTTACACACATTAATTCCTCAAGCAAGCAATAAACAAATAACGGAGATCAAAAGCAATCGAAGTATGCCTAGTATCACATGGATTGGTCATTCCACCTTTTTGCTCCAAATAGATGGAATGAATATTTTAACAGATCCTGTTTGGGCAAGATGGCAAGGTACACAGAAGCGGATGACAGATCCTGGCCTATCAATTGACCAGTTGCCAGATATTGATATCGTAATTATTTCACACGGGCATTATGATCATCTTGATTTTGGAACAATTCGTCGATTACCAGGAGATCCGATCTATTACGTTCCTGAGGGTCTGAAGCAGCTTTTTTTGAAAAAAGGGTACAAGAAAATTATGGAGGCTAATTGGTGGGACTCATTTCAGTATCAAAATTTGAAATTGAGTTTTGTTCCTGCACAGCATTGGACACGTCGCAGTCTATTCGATACAAATACGTCACATTGGGGCGGTTGGATTATAGAAGCAATTGAAGCGGATCATTCTATCTATTTTGTAGGTGATACTGGTTATTTCCGTGGATTTAAAGAAATCGCAAAACGGTTCAAACTTAAGCATGTATTAATGCCAATCGGGGCGTATGAGCCTGAATGGTTCATGAAAGATTCTCATATTAATCCCGAAGATGCTGTGAAAGCTTTTCAGGAACTAGAAGGAATTGTCTTTATACCTATGCATTATGGCACTTATCGTCTTGCTGATGATACAGGACCAGAAGCTTTGGATCGATTGAAGCGGGCATGGAGAACGAAAGACCTACCTGAAAATCAATTACAAGTATTGGAGTTTGGTGAAACACTTTGGTTGAAGGTTTAAAAAATATACGCGAACTTACTTTGGTAAGGAAATAGAACATAAGTACAAAGCTCTATCTGTGAGGCAAAGTATATTAAAAGAGGAGAGGGAATACCGTTGTCATTTTTTCAAACTGAGGATCAAAAAACATATATTGAACAATTAGGTGAATCAATTTCGGACTTTGCTTCACGTGCAGAATCTTTAGATGAAACGAGAGGATTCCCTTATGAAAATATTCAAAAATTAAAAGACTTCGGATACACTAAGCTTACATTAGGGAAAGAGTATGGAGGACATGGAGGAACATTATACGACTTTATTTTGGCACAGGAGCGGATTGCGATAGAATGCGGACCTACCGCGCTTTCTATTGGCTGGCATGTTGGAACGGTTCTTAGCTTAATGGAAAAAAAGTCTTGGAATGAAGTTGTAATGGATGAATTTTTCACGGAAATCGGTAATGGAGCATTAGTAAATACCGCTGCAACTGAGCCAAAGACGGGTAGCCCGACTAGAGGAGGGAGACCTGAAACAATTGCTGTTAAGGATGGGGATAGCTGGGTAATAACGGGGAGAAAAACGTTTACGACACTATCACCTGTCCTAGATATTTTTCTCGTTACTGCCTGGGTACCTTCAGAGGAATCTGTGGGAACGTTCCTCATCCATCGAAAGCTGGCTGGTGTTCGAATTGAAGAGACATGGGATATGATGTCTATGCAAGGAACAGGAAGTCATGATTTAGTACTTGAACACGTTAAAATTCCTGAACGTTATTTTGTTGAACAAAAGCAAACAGCTAATAAACCTGGAACGGGTTGGATGTTACATATTCCGGCATGTTACATAGGTATTGCTGCAGCAGCAAGAAACTACGCAGTGCTATTTGCCAAGACTTATGCTCCAAATAGTATAAGTGGACCGATCAGAGATTTACCCAATGTACAGCGCACGATTGGTGAAATTGATTTAGAATTAACGGAAGCACGTCATTTTCTATACTCAGTAACGGATAAATGGCAATCCCAACCGGAAAACAGAGAAGTGCTAGCAACTGATTTAGCCGCTGTAAAAGTAGCTGTCACTAACAAAGCGATTCGAATTGTTGATCTAGCAATGCGTGTTGTAGGTGCACGTAGCTTACAAAGAACGAATCCACTCCAACGATATTATCGCGACGTTCGAGCTGGTTTACATAATCCACCAATGGAAGATATGGCAATCATCACATTAGCGAGACAAGCATTGTATGATAAATAAAATTAAAAGTCTGTATAAGAGGAATGATTCCTTTTATACAGACTTTTTTTGTTAATAAACACTTTATTAGAAGTAATGGTTTTATTGTATTAAATCGTATCAATTACGTTTTGTGCACGAAATATATGAAAGACATACATGAGCAGACTTAATTTAGATATTCATTGAATACCCAATGAATACCCAGTTTCAAGAATAAATCAACTCTGATTTAACGAACTGGAATTATTAAAAGTAGCATGTAAAACTGATTCAAATTAATTTACGAAGCATTATGATCATAAATCGAAAGTTTAATTTACGAAGTTTTAAATAATTTTTTGGGGATCGTATAGTTAATTTATTTAGTAATTGAATGTAAAACGCTGTGATCTAGTTAAGGAATCGATTTTATACAAAATGATAGTTAATATAGAAAAAAATTTCTTTTGTCTCAATTCATTAAGTATTCTTAGTATATGAGACAAAATATAAAGAAATAATTTAACTTCCTATAATATATATTATGTAAACTAGAATAAAACATAATAGTATCAAGTGGTCGTAGCCTCAAGTTCCCATAAGATTCATTATGATCCCCTAACTAGGCTCAAGTTGACTATAATATTCAAAGCGGATTCTGATAACTCTTAGGGTTCTTCCTATAATTCGGTTAGTTCTCATAATAAATGGTTCTGATAATTATGAATTACATTCAAGCTTCGGATGATTATCTTATGTATTTACAAGTTGAGAAAAATTATTCGGTGAACACCTTAACCAGTTACGCGTTCGATTTAAAGCTCTATGGTGACTTTTTAACTGCTAACGACCGATCATTGGACTTAGATGAACTCACATCGTCTAGTGTGCGTCGGTTTGTGCAAGATCAGGTCATTAATCATCATATTAAGCCAAGGACGCTACAACGCCGTATATCGTGTTTAAAATCATTTAGTAAATATTGTTTGAAGGAAAACTACATGAAATCTGATTTCACAGCAGGAATCCAAGCACCTAAAGCCGATAAGAAATTACCTAAATATATGACCTTACAGGAGCTTCACAAATTATTTACTTATTTAGAACATGATCCGCGACCGCAAAGAATTAGAAACGAATTAATGATTAAATTACTAGCAACGACTGGTATGAGACGTCAAGAATTAGTAGATTTAACATGGGAGCAAATTAATTTAAATAACCAAACAATTTTAATTCGAGGAAAAGGAAAAAAAGAACGTCTCCTTCCCCTCCATCCAATTGTTTTACCGTTATTTCATATCTATAAAGAAACTCTTCTAGAACAGCAAAAACATTATAGTGAACCAATATTTTATAATCAAAAAAATAAATCTTTAAACCCGCGTGGTTTGCACAAAATATTTAAAGAGATATTAGATCGCGCAGGATTACCCGCTCACCGCTTTTCTTTGCATCATTTAAGACATACGTTTGCTACCTTACTTTTACAAGAAAACAAAGATAAAGTAGATTTAAGAACGTTACAGGAGTTATTAGGACATGAAAGCCTTGCTACAACTAGTATGTATACTCATATCGATTTTGAACAAAAGAAAAAAGCGATAAATAGTTTTTTAATAAGTTAATTTTAAAATTAGAATAAGAAAAGCGGCAGAAATTAATCTCCGCTTTTTAATCTATTGGTTAATGGTTACTAATCTTTTCTGTTTTATTAATAATTGTATTCGGCAATCAAGAAATGCTGTTTATGGCAGTGTGTTTTATGAATGGAAAAAGAGCCTAAATATATAAGAATTGCATAAAACCTTGCATATTTTAGGCTCTTTAATTTATTTCTTATTGTGTTAAAGCACCCCTTTAGTTCAACAAGGTTATAGAATGGGAGAACACTACTCCCACTCATAATCACCAGTTACCAGCTCGACCTTTTCTGGTATTATTTTTTGAAGAGAGTCTATTGTTGAAAAGTGTTCATCATTTGAGAACGCAGTAATATAATCACCATCATCCCCTACCCAAAACATAGTGGAACTTTCAGTTAAAGTTGCTATCGGGGTATTGGCTATCCACTTTAATTTAACTAGTCTAGTTCGGTTTTTTTTAGTCCTTTTTACAGGATAAGGTGACTCATATTCCCTTTCCTCCAGTCTGAATACATCCTGTTTTAAGGACCATAATGATAAGTTCAACATGCTTCCATTCCTGTACAAATAAGGATAATATCCCTTAAACTGCTGTGGGCTGCGTATAATTGCCTTTACAAAGAACGTGTCTTTACGACTCCCCTTCATATAATTAAACTCTATATTTTGCATCTTAAACAGCTCTTCGTACTCTGCTTGTTGAAAATCATAGATTTCCGCAAGTGAATAAATTGGGTAATAATCTGAGTTGTTCATCCAGTTGCAAAAAAGTTCTTCATGGATGTCTCTTTCGAGAAAAAAAGAAAAATCTATGATGTATTTGAAATCACCGTCAATTTCAAAAGGATAAGTAGGTTCTGAACTTGGTGCAGATTTTACTTTTTCGGGCGGGAAGTAATCTATTTCCACCTTCAATTTAATCACCTCTTTAAAAAAATAGAATAATTATATTACACATTAACACATAGATTTCTCCAACTAAACTGCTAGTTAAAAGAAGGGGTTTTCTGAATGTATGATATTAGATATTTTCGTACATTGACTTAGATTTAGCCACGATAATTGACCTTATAGGCAATAAAAAAAAACTTTCAATAGAAGGATCCTTTTATACTTTCTTATTCCACTTAAGCACTCCGTTAGCGAATGAAATACCTTAGAGAAAAATTACAATAAATAGTAATCCTATACCTATAAGAAATCCACCAATCAACTCATAATTGTCCAACAAGAAGAAGAATTTACTTTTACTATTAAAATCGAATGATATAATCCTTTTTCTTAACCAAAATCCAAAAATGATAGTAAAAAAGAGCCCAAAAAGAAGTAATAGTGGAGTATCTTTTATATATGTTTCACTTCCCATTTTTCACACCTACCAGTAATCACTAAAGATTAATAATTAATTTTATTTATCTTTCTTTTTATAAAAGTATACTGCTTCTTTAGTTGAATAGGGAGTTTTTCTGAATGTATGATTTTGTATAGAATATACATTCGTAAAAGGCCGTCATTTGGCGGTCATTTTATGGCGCTAACGCACCCGTTAGCTGAAGAAGAACCTTTAAATTACATCATTTAATACTTCTTTAATATATTCCTTTAATTCCTCTTTTACTTCTTCAACTGATTCATCAAGTAGTTCACCGATAATTTTGCTTCCAGGAATATTTTTTGAAATCGGCATACCTAATAAGGAACGTTCGCATACCCATATTTTAATTATATGTAAATCAATAAGTTCACCGCTTTTGTCAGCAATCCCTATCGAAACAGAGGAACTGTATCCAGGCTTAAAAGGGTCATTGCCTTCTTTATCGAACCCAACATCAAAATCTAAGTTTTTCTTGGCAAAAACAGATTTATTTTCTTTTAACAATCTTTTGATATGGTCTTTTAAAGTCGATTCAGTATTTTTAATCTCTTCCTTTAATTCTACATTGAAATCCTTATGTTGATACTTCATTAAAAATCACTTCATTTCCAATAGGATAAATAAAAAATTCGTCAAGCTATTATAAAATCCTTCTTGAACTAAACTGCCCCGTTAGTTTATGTGTAATCCTTCACAATCTCAATTGCATTAGAGATAAATATTTGTTTACTTTCCTCAACAATATGGCCCTTTAACGGAACAACTCTATGTCACTTAACAGTTCCTTAATCTACCTTTCAATTCAAATGTTCTGCCCTTTTCACTATAATAAAACGTAATCGACAGAAGAAAATTAAGTTTAACCCACCATGGAAAAATTACCTGTCATTGGAGCTTAATTTTTACCAATCCTATTAATGGAGGTGGTAATCATGACAAATCAAAATCCTATTGAGTATACTGGGAAGGTTCTTGATCAACGAAATGACCTTACTGGACCTGACGATTCAGGCAAGGCATTATATCCAAAACGGCCCAAGCGTGTATCGATCCAGGAGCCTAAACGAAAGTAGATCAGACTCTGACCCCCAAGCGGTGATGCATTTTCCAAATGGGGGTCAGCTTACATAGACATAAGAACATACTTTAGTCTTTTTCATTTATTTCTTCCTGAACTAAACTGCCCCGTTAGTGCAATAAGTACAGCTTTATAAATATGTATAAATATTTGTGTGTATACAATTCCTCTCTGAGTAATGATTCAAAATGATTAATATACATACTGCCGAAACATACATCAATTAATTTCCAGATACATAAATAGGCTATTGCTATGATCGTCGAACTAAGTATTAAAATAAAGAAAAACTGTTCGTACTCTGTATAGTATAATTTTGATACCATTTTCACCTGGAATTCTACTTTGGCTTACTGAATGAGGTGTTAACATGACAAAAAAACTATGGAAAAATTCCGTAGATGTATGGAAACCTTATTTTGATCAATCCTATACTTATTGTGAATTTGCCGAACTTAAAAATTTCTTAATTGACCCAAGTGAAATCATTGGACTATCCCGACCAGAAAATGAAATAAACGAAAGAAGAATGAAACAATTAAGATCTCAAGTAGAACTTAATGGTTGGAATTATAATTTACCTATGTGTGTTCATTTGTATAAAATACCATTTGGGAGTTATCTAGTAGGTCGCGATGGAAACCACCGCACGCTCCTAGCTACTGAAATGGGATTAGCCAAGATTCAAGCCGACATCAGTATAATAATCCCTCATAGTATCATTAATAGTGATATTAAATCTGTACTAGGAATACTTGAAGAAGAAACTACATCTGATAATAAATTAGATATTTACCATTTAAAAAACAAAATACTCTTGGATTTAGCATCTAAATTGGGTATCTTACCACAATCATTAAAAGAATAGGTTTAAATGTAAATTGTTTTATTTCCACAACATATTCACAGTTTTTGTCGTTTGTGCAAGTTCCCCTATTGGCCGAGATCCTAACTATAAAAAAGATTACTTTTTGTATAAATATTTTTCTTGGATATAATATTTCAATATTAGGAATTCAGTATATTTTTCACAAATCTCTTGTTTACTAAATTAAATTAAAAATCAACAAACCATTTTCAATCGTGATTCATCAATATTTATCATAATTAAACGTCTAAATTGATTACATGTCTAATATAATATTACATCAATATAATAAAGTTTTTGTATAATGCCGCTTTTTTTCGCATTTATATCTAATTTAACTATATTAAAATAATACTTTCGTGCTTTTTTTGTAAAAAAATTTCTGAAAATGTATTTCATTCGCGTATGTGTCGAAGTTAATTTTATCTATTAGGATTTCAGAATTGGATAATCATATGATTTTAATTCGATGGAAAAAAAGAACGCCTCATCCCTATCCATCCAAACGTTATACCATTATTAATTGAATATAAAAAATTACGAATAACAGAAACATTATAGTGAACTGATACTTATAATAAAAAATAACAAGCAATTTAACCCTTGTGTCCTACATAAAATATTCAAGGAAATATTAGAACGAGCTGGATTACCCGCACATCGCTTTTCTTTGCATCATTTAAGACATACGATTGCTACCTTACTGTTACAAGAAATTAAAGATAAAGTGGATGTGAGAACCTTACAACAGTTATTTGGACATGAAAGCCTTGCTAGTACTAGTAAGTACACTCATATAGACTTTGAACAGAATAAAAGCTACTTAGTGGTTATAATATAATTAATTATTGATGAAAAAACGACAGAAATTAATCTGTCGTTTTATTCTGTCATAGAAGACTTTGCTATGGCATTTATTTAAACATATCAAATAATTTTTTTAGTTTTAACCATTCTATTTACTTTAATATTCAAAGTAGCATCCTATATTGCCGATTGGAATAAAAACTTCATTTCATTTTGCTTATCATTAGAAGCTTCTTTTTTATTTTTTTCGATGGCTTGAAACATCTTGCATTTGATTTTGATTGCAAAAATCCATAAAAAATCACCTCAAATGTTTTGATGTTTGTAATGCTCTATCATCAACTTTTCTAATAATTTTGGATTTGACTTCGAAAGTTCTAAAATGAAGTTTTCTGAAAACGGGAGGCCTGTTAATAAATGATTACCACCTCTCTTCCCCATTTCTTCGTGGTCTATGGATGGGAAATCACCCTTTTCTTCTGTAACACTTTGTTCTAGCTCTAATTCTATTTTGGTCAATTCCTCTTTGATTTGTTTGATTTTTCGTTCATGTCGTCTAAGATAAAGATCAACGTTGGCTCCAGAGCTGTGTCCAAGTAAATATTTGATGGTTTCGACTGACAATCCTTGTTCATTTAAGAGTGTGGCAATCGTGTAGCGAAAACCATGAGGAGTTACCCTCTCTTCTCCTTTCCAATCCAGAAATTCATTCACTTTATTGACCACAGCATTCAACTGCTTATTTTTAAGCGGGTAACCCTTAATTCCATAACTAAGTGGATCGTCATCATTCAGTTTCATTTCTTCTACGTGTTTCCGTAGTTCTTGCATTAACAGAGGCGGAAGAGGCAACACCTGCATCTTGTTTTTCGAATTCCTAACTTTTTGATTGTAAATAATCAAACCCTCTTCCCAATTAATGTTTCCCACTTTCAATTTGGTAATGGCCTGGTTGCGAAGGCCCGTAAACAGAAGCAGTTTAATTGGTATCCCAATATAAACCCCTTGTTTTTTCAAGCCCTCTAATGCGCTGTACACTTTTTTTAAATCATCCATTTCCAACGTACGACTATGTGGGCCAACATGCTCGCCAGGAACACTGGACGCTTTAAAGGCATTTGTTTGAACGATACCTAACTACTTATAAAACGCATAAAGAGATGAAAGAGCTGCTACCCTTCTCATAATGGTTTTATACGCAACAATATTTTCTTTTTGTTGTACAATCCACCTATTCACAAGACTTAAGTGTTGCCCATTTTCTAAAGTTGATTCCAATCCTTGACTAGTGAGAAATGTTTCAAATAGTTTCACATCATATTTATAACTGTCAAATGTGGTTTCAGACCAATAGCGATGTTCTTTCATAAACAGTAATGCTTGAGACAAACTGGTTTTGAATTTACCAAGCTTTCAATTGGTTGAAATTTCTCTTCCATAGTGGAATACTCTTCCCCTTTCATATGGTAGTGGACCTAAAATAAAGAAGATTTGATACCAGTATTCGCTATGAAAATGTAATCTATTCATCTATATGTTTTTCGGTATTTTGTGTTTCTTAACTTTTGCTAGAAATATATTTTTTTATATTTTTTACGATACATTACTCTCATTTTTTTGAAAAAAATCTATTTTTATTTATTGTTAGTTGAAATTTAAAAGAGAAAAAAGATTTTAAATTAACTTTAACAAAAAACAAAACCACATTATATGGTCCATAAAAGGAATACATAAAATTCAGAAGTCCAACCTTTTTCATTTACTTCTGTAACTTTTATAAATTTTGATGTGATTTATTGAAATGTAATTCCTTAATCGCCCTTAAAGCTATATTTTGTTAAACATTATGTAGCAGAGCCACATAAAATCAAGCCAAACGCATGATACGTCTGGCTTGATCTTCTTATAGCTAAAATTCGGTATATGGACAATCACGGGAACCAGTAATTTTTACTGGCTGACCTTATAATACGAACGCACCCGTTAGCTTAAGTACAATAGTCTATAGTTAAAATTTTACATCATAATAGGATCACTATGTAAGCAGGGTTCGTCATCTAAAATTAGTCTTTTATCGACAAGAATCTCGTAAAACTTAATTTCTAACCTATCATTTTAAAGCTAGATAACAAAAAATAAAGAAAGAAAAAGCTCCCACTCATATTTTCATCTGTCATGAGTAGGAGCTTTTTCTGATATTATTGACTGTTCAATACTTTGAATCGATTCATTTCTTATTTAAAATTTTTTTTATTTCCCTATTATTTTATCTTAATTCCACTCTAATTGGTGGAACTATCCATAAAAAAACAAGAGTAGTTCGAGACTATTATACCTCAAGCTACTCTTGTAAATGAAATTCTCCTATTACTAGATTTCGCCGTTACTTATGATAAGGCTCACCGTGATATATCTAAATGAGGTTTGTTTTTAAGATTTATTATTTAGAACACGGTCAATATTCGTTTTTCCTAATTCTCGTACCGCTGTCCAATAGAGTGCAACTTTTGCCGTTGACCACATATCTTCATTATTAAAATAATCACAAAGTTATTATAAATAAATTTTTACCGTATTATTTTATCAAATTAAAACTAAACACCTCAGAATTCTGATAATAATTTGACATTAAAGAAGGCTTTGCTTTTAAAAGCTATGAAAGAAAAAACCGCACCTATTATGGTACGGTTTACTGGAAGCACATATATTTCCTGCTATATCAGTTGCTGATACTTAAATTTGTGTTCGTTCACTTAGCTTTTCCCTAAACTTATTTTCCTTTATTATCTATTTCTAAGTCTTTTTGATATTTACCATTATTATATTTTGTTAAAGAAGGTATACCAGAGATATAACCAATACCACCTGTTTTATTAATACCAATTTGTTCGTCAACAGCTTTAACTAATTCATCTTTGTTAACAGCTGTAATTGACTTACTTTCTACTTCATCACCAGGATGTTGGAAATTACTGAAAATGTATGAGAAACCATTGCGGTCATCTGCAGCAAATAATCCTGTTGCTTCCGCTCCTGCTGGGACAGATAAAATACGTTGTAATTCTTTCGTATCAACATTATATGCCCAAACAAAGTTATTTGTGTGAGCACCGCTATCTTCACCAATAAAGAGGGTTCTCATTGCTTCAGAATAACTTAAGTTATCTGGATTCGCTACTTTGTCTACATTTGCAGTGTTTCCATATGCATCAGCTTTAGGAAGATCCTCCCCTACTACCAATCCATGCATTGATGGTGCTACATAAGAGCTATCAATAACTTTTCCTCCGCTATCCTTTTGACCACCTTGCAAATCTAATTGATAAGTTACACCGGCTTTAATTTTTGGTAATTGGATATGGTCTGCTGGATCTTTTCCTGTTGAATCTTTTTCCATGCTCTTACTTTGATCGGAAATAGCAATATATACTTTTTTATCCTTTTCGTTTAACGCTACTCCTTCCATTTTGTTAAATTCAGTAGTCGCACCAAGCATTGCTGCGTATCGGCGTGTTTCAAGGAAAGCCGCTGCTTTTTCTTTACCAGGTTTAAGTTTTAGATATTCTGTTTTACCATATGAATATTGTTTTATCGCTGTAAAACCTTCTTTAGGTACATCAGAAGTTTCAAAAATATCATTGAATGTAATGCCACTGTCAATAATATTTTTCATTTCTTTATCTGTTGCATGTCCTAAATTAATCCATTCTAAGTCTCCTGAACCACCATTCTCAGTTCCTGTTTGTTTAAATTTCGCTGCGTATAGTGTACCCGCTGATAAATCTTTTGCTTTATCGGCTACATACATAAACATTCCTGTATTACCGCCATCATCACCGTAAAATACAGTTTTATTATCAGGCATTACTTTAGCTAACTCATGGGAGAAACGTCCTGTGCTGTAATGTTTTACAACTGATGCTTTACCATTTTTATCTACAGTAATTTCAGGGGTGTAGCCATAGAAATAAGGATTAGCCTTTGCTTTATCTCCAAAATAGAATTGAGCAAATGTTTCAACTTGACTTCTTGTTTTTGATGTAGGATCTGCAAATTGGCGAGCATCTGGCTCATATTCTTCTGAACCTAAGTGTGTATTCCAAGGTGATAAAGATCCATTACATGGAATCCAAAGTCCATTTACTGCTGAAAAATCAATTTTTTTAACATTGGCAGGTTTAAGTTCACCTGTTTTTTTGTCCTGTTCCATCTCAGTTAAAGACATAGATGCTGGAACTAAACCGTAAGCTGATTGACCAGCAGCATCAATTGTTTGATATTCATAATGTGTAACCATATAAAGTTTGCCGTCAATTGGCATTAATAAACTATTTGAATCCGGAGCATCTGAAACAAAGTATTTTCCATCTGTACTACTTGGATCAACGATTGGATTTCCGTTCACATCAATCGGTGTACCAGCAGGGATTTTTTCCCAATTAACTGTTGCTACCTTATCTTCCGATTTAAAAAGGTAGTTATAAGACAACGGAAATGTTTTTACTTTTCCATTGCTATATTTCACATCAACTGTTGCAGTTGTATACGTTTTTACCATTTCATCAATAGTAGATGGTGCTTTCATTCCGTTAAATTTAACAAATTCTATTTTACTATTATCTTTAGCTGCCGCTGCTATCGGTGATAATGCTGGAACTGTAATAGCTAAAGCAAGAGCTAGAGTAGCTCCTGTTTTCACAAGTTTCTTATTAATCATCTAGATATTCCTCCTAGTAGATTTATCTTATACAATTCAATTAAGCCAGCTCAATATTAATTTAATATTAATAGATTATTAAATTCTTGTAGAGATTAACTTTTGCGGCGGTCATCAAGAGAGGATCATAATATTCCATTAGTAGAAGATTGTATTGAAATGCAGGATACATCATATTGAAACGTCCTTTGCTGCTTCCGGAGGTATTGGCATTTCTGGTTAAGTAACCTTTAAATTTAGTTTCTAAACCATAAAAGCAGTAAATGAGCAGGCCATTATGAGCCTGCTCATTTATTGAATTGCAGTATTCATTTAGGTTAATTATAAAAAAAGTGGTAAACCAAACTATCAAAAAACCTCATTTACTTATGATACGGTTCACCGTACATGATTCTAAACTATATGCCCTGTTAGTTTAAGTACAAACCTTCACAATCTCTTCTAAGCTATAACATAGACATCTTATTTAATTAAAGGTTTTGTTCCACAATCTGGCCCTTTTCATGAAGAAAGACGCTTTCCTTATTTCGGAAAAGCGCCCTTTAATTGAATAACTAAAATATGGTCTCATTCCTAAAATCACATAATTCTTATTGAACTAACGCACCCCGATAGTTTAAGTACATTTCTTCACAAATGGAAAATTTCTATCCATGATAAAAAGGTAATTGCCTCTTTTATCATTCAACTGTATACACGGCTACGGACTTGTTAATATTAACTTTCTTGTTTTGACATCATATATTTTGTAACCAATTTCAAACATATGGTCCTTTGTAACTGTCACCTTACAATAATAAGGGATTGACTTTCCATAAGCATCAAGTGCAGGAATATCATTGAAAGTAAACAGTTCATCTGTATCGAGCATATTAAAGTCCGCCAAAGAAGAACGACCTGATGAAATTTCAACAACACATTTTCCACTGACGACATCATATTCCTTTAGCACAACATATTTTAGGCTTGGGAGGGTAGCAGCTAAAAGAAAAGCACCAATTACAAAGCTTCCTAAGATTTTACCTACATTTAATAATGAATATTCTTTATCAACATACATAGCAAAAAAAGTAAATACTGCACCTATTACTAATAAAGCTCCTACTATGAGCATGAAATAATAAATGATCATCTTTTCACTTCCTATAACAATTGAATGGTAATATTACCAAATGATAATTGTTCTTCAACTAACCTGCCGCGTTAGTTGAAGAACAATAAGGATTATTTTGAACTATAAACCTAAAACCTTAACAGTTATAATGATGAACAGTAAAATGATATTTAGCCAGACGAAAAATTTAATCATAACCTCAGCCCATAACTTCCTACGCAATCCAAAATAAAGGATAACACCATAAATTAAGAGGCTAATAACTACACGAAATTCAGATTTTTTTTCAATTCCCAAGTCGAAAAAATCAATGAATGTATATATTAAAACAGTGATAGCAAATAAAAAAAGGTATACCTTGAAAATTTTTTCTTTTCTCTCGGACTCATGTTTAAATTCATACATTTTTCTTACCTCAACTTATCTTCTTTTTCCTTAAGTTTAACAAATATGTACTTAAACTAACCTGCTTCGTTAGTTCAATAATCAAAAAGAGCCGCCAGTGTTGGCAGCCCTGATCTTCAAGTAAAGCTACCCGTTAGCTTAAGTACAATTTTTCACAAACTCTTTATAATAAAGCATTATCATTATATAGAAATTGACTGGTTTTACTCAGAAAACTCTTTGTTTTTGGGGTGTTTTTTTATGAATCAGTTTTACAATAGTTAAGTTAAGCATTAAGAATACTCCGTATCCTATAAGTATTCCGAATGTATTTAAAATAACATCATCAATGTCGGTACTACGCCCAATAAACATTTGAATAATTTCAATAAAGCAAGTTACTGTTAAACCTAAAAATAAAACTCTTTTAAAGGAATACCACTTTTCCCAAATTAAGGGGATGAAAAACCCTAAAGGTGAAAACAACAGTAAATTGGCAGAAATATTCAAAAGTGATACGCTATTCCAATCATCAACATTCGTATTTGTTTCAAAAATATATTGATAGAGAGTGTAAAAAGGTATTAGATTTACCTTAGAAATTTCATTTGATAAATGAACATTAAAAAAGAATTCACCAGTATCACTAACTATCCCCATATTCCACCTTGGAATGATTGTTTGGGAAGCTAAACCAACAAGATATAGAACAAAAATTAACATTAGTATTTCATTCATTATCATTATTTGTTTTTGTCTCTTCTTTAAAAGAACAATTCTACCAACAACATAAAAAGGTAGTGCGACAATAATATATCCTATCATACTCTGTATGTACATTAATATTAAGCCCATATTACGTTCCCTTCCTAACGGATTATATTATCTAAATTATACCACTTCTACTTACACTAAACTGCCCGTTAGTTTAACAAGAGAATGTTAAATTAATGAACAATTTAATCCGACTGCGCCAGAAAAAAGCCAACATTTTCTCATAACCCTAGCCCTTAAACGTGTTGTTCTAGAATCTAAACCATTACAAAAAGACGTCTTCTCATTGGAAGAAAACGCCCGATTACTAAACAACAAAAACCTTATATTGGCAAGGTTTTGATATTCCTTTTTTTTCAAAAATCATTAGTCTTCTTTCATTATTTCATCAAAAGCTGAGGAAACTCTGTCGAATTCCCCGTCGTTTTCAATACCTGTAAAGTCACCATCCTGATCAACCTTTAAAAAGAAGACATCAATGTCTTCCTCGGTTTCTTCTTCAAGATCCTCCACAAAGCTGACTGCAACGTAATCTGTCCCTTCAATATTTAACGCTGCCAGCACTTCAACTTTCTGCTCCTGTTCATTCTCATCGGTAATCGTAAAGATTTCGCCTATTTCAATGTTTTCCATACGATATCTCCTCTCCTTTTTAAAAAATTGTCTTGCACTAATTACTGTATAAAAGTATTCATACTCATTTTATTTCCAAAGAGGAACAGATTCATGCAGGAAATTAAGATTTTAAAAGGCTTTACTCATTAATCAAGTAAAGCACCCGTTAGCTTAAGTACATTTCTTCACAATATTTTAGTTAAGTTCACAAAGACTTGTCGCTTTCGCTTAAGTCCCTTAGTTACCCACTTCCCATTTGAATTTTCCATTATTTTTCTTAAGTTGTTGTTTCACCAATTCTAATTCATAGAAACTTAAGTTTGTTTTTTCTACAATCTCTTCGTTTGATTTACCTTCTTTTAAAAGTGCTCTTGCTTTCTCATATCTTGATACCTCAAACTCAAAATAACCATGATAGAGTTTGAGCTGCTCTCTTACGTCCTTTAATTCTACATAGCTTGTTGGTATCATGTGAACAAGTTCTTCATCCGTTTTTCCTAATTGAATCAGGCTTCTTGCGATTCGATACCTTTCATTTACAGTTCCTGTACCATAACCCATCCTATACCCGTCATCCCAAGCAGTATCATAGCATTCTTTACAATGAAGGCATTTGTCTTGGTCTTTCTTAACAAAACCTGTAAGAATGATTACAGAAATTAATGTTAAAAGAAAAAATGTTTGTTTCATAAAGCCACACCTTTTTATCTTAGTATGACCTGTTAGTTCACTAAAGAGTCAAATACGCATTATTCGTTTTTCTTCTTCTTCAACTATACTGCCTCTTAGTGAAGGAAGAAACTAAATTTTTTGAGCAGTATAACAAACCAAGACCACAGGTTCCTCATTTGTTTGAGGCTTAAAATAAGACTCCCCCCAAGTTACTTTAGCTATTATTAAATCGTTGTGTATTGCTAATATTCTTGGAAAACTAAGATTTGGAAACCTTGAATCATTCATTTTAAAATCTTCAAGTAAACTCAACAAACTTTCACTGCCTAATGCTCTTTTTGAAATGAACAGAATTGAATCCCACAAAAATTCTACTTCTCCTATATGAGAAAATTCCTTTTTGTAAATATGCTTGTTGTTTTCTAACTGCTCCCAATTACCCTTTACTTGTTCTCTTTCAAATAAAATCTTTTGAATAGTCGTCATCTCGGCGACTATATCTATACAGTCATTTATACAATAAATCCTATACCCTTCCCTAAACAACCAATTAATAAATTGAGGAATTACAATTCTATTCTGTTGACTGATTTCAACAATATACCTATTTATAGTTGATAACTGTGACTTTACTTGTGGTTCCTCAGTATCAACAACGTTTCCATTATCATCAAACCAAGTAAAATCCTCGCCTTGTACTGGTTCGTGCTTTTCTATAAACATTTTGTACCCCTCACTTAAAATTGTTTAAAAATGAATACCTACCTTTTCCTAATTATAACATTCCTTGTTCAACTAACCTGCTCTTTAGTTTAAGTGTAACAATTCACAAACTCAATTAAAAAAAGAGAATCCTCTCTTATTTTTTTGATTTTACAACTGGTTGCTTGCAATATCTATTAATCTATTTTCAATTGCTATGTCCCCAACCAATCCAAGAGGATTAGGGATTTTTTTAA
This sequence comes from Bacillus cihuensis, assembly GCF_000504145.1. Classification (NCBI taxonomy): domain Bacteria; kingdom Bacillati; phylum Bacillota; class Bacilli; order Caryophanales; family Bacillaceae; genus Bacillus; species Bacillus cihuensis. Next base: position 518,908 of record NZ_KI632495.1, read on the forward strand.
ATTCTTCTTTTTTTATTTTTTCGCAATCACTTATGGGCAGAAGGCTATTACCGACACTTCTATAAAATTTATCCATAAATTCAGCAGCATATTCCACCTTATTTAATTCATCAGAGCCCATTATCATTTTCTGATAGGAACCTACAAACGTCCAGCAATGATTATAAATCGAAGCTATTCCTGAATTAGCAATAAAAGAGAAATTCCTTTTCTCTATATTTTTAATTACTTCTTCAAGGTTTATTGGCTGTTCGGTGAAAGATTCTATGTAACCGATGATTATATCATCATTTTTATCTAACCGTATATCGCCCGCTAAGACTACACCGTAAGCATATTTGTTAATTTGCTGAAGATAAATTTCGAAAATTTGTCCTGGGTATATTTCACGAAATTTTTTGGCAACCATTCATTTCTCCCTCACTTTTTCTCTTCCTTGATTTATATCCTTTTAATATTACTTGGTTGACTCATATTCTTACATCGATTTTTTTATTTCCCTTCCTAAGCTAACCTGCCAGTTAGCTTAATAAACTAGATTAAAAAACTCCTCTTATTTTATCTCAAGAAGAGTTTACATAATCACCCTTATCGGTACTGAAAAAGGAACTTCATTTGAAGATCCTTTTGTGCTGCTTGTTTAATTAAAGCACCCTGTAGTTGAATAACAACATCTTTTTTGTTAGTAAATAAAGCGAAAATAAAGTGCAACAAGATAATTAACGACAATAATGAGGGAATAAATTTTTCCGAATAATAAAATACACCCTTTTTCTTTTCTTGTGTAAATCAACCATCCAATACACAATATCAGTTGAATAATATACAAAGGGGATACTGCAAGTTTTGAGTATAGTTCTGGAAAGGTTGTTTCCATAATTTTGTCATCCATTTAAAATTCTCTCCTTAAAGCACTCTTTACTTGAATAAGAAAAGGCATTAGTCATTATAACTGTTCATTAAGAAACATTATAAATTTTTTTTGAACGTCTTCCTTCTTAAAATCCTTTGCACACGATATGTGTTTTGTAAATTTTTTTGCAATCATGATTTTCATTAAAAATATATTTATTAACTTAATAGGTCAATTCCGGTAGAATATAATCGAGATTTAAAGTATTTCAATATTCTAAAAGATCTAGATTATGGGAATTAATAGGAGGTTAATAATGGAAAAATCTTTTACTAAGTATTTATTATTGTTTTTCCAATATATATTTTTCACGATAAATATATATATATTATTGGGATCTTTGGCATCCTTATTTCCATTTGTAATCTACAATATAGATCAAGGTTACATTCTCGCTAACATTGTTCGAATTTGCATAGTTATAAGTATTTTATGTGGATTAATATTGACTTTTATTTTTTATAAAAAACAAATTAATATGAAAAAAACTTTAATTATCAATGTTGTAATACTTGTGTTATTGATGAGTGTTTTATATTTTAGTATAGACTATTTAAATGATAAGATATCAGAACCATTTTATGAATAGCTAAAGGAACTTATTTTTCATGCTTAACAGTATTTCAGCTAATAGTACTTGAGTTTCTTGTTCAGTGCAAAATAATAGTGAATCCTCACATGAATACTCTATACAAATCTAGTAAACATAAAGTACCTTATAGGCACTGAAAAAGGATCTTCAATCGAAGATCCCTTTTATGTTGTTCAATAAATTAAAATATCTATTTGTAAAAAATCATAAGTACAATTAGAAAGACCGCATTTGGTGGTCTAGATTGCTATTCCCCTTTTTTGGGGCGTTGGGCAAAAACATTCATTTACTGCCTCTTAAAATTTTTATCTACTAAGGGGTTTCCTTCTTGATCAACCATAACAGTCAGCCCAGCACCATATCCTTCCTGCTGGAACATATATAAAATCCCAGTTTCATTATCACAAATAACTTTAGTAACCTTTAGTTTTCCTTGTGTGTAAATCTCTTCAAAACGTTTATCAGCCATTATCTCACTCCTCCATGTTCTCTTAAGTTAAACAATCAAAGATGACCTGGTTATCCTATAATCTACGTTTGTTAATGTAATGTGGTAAATATGAGCCTTCTTTTTTCAAATTGATCTCTCCTTTTTTAATGTCAATAATCTGTATTTATTGCTTTCTAGATTCCACGAATCATTTCTATTTCCTTTATTCTTATTCCTCAAAATGGCCTTTTAGTTTAGTTAGGTTTCCAAGTAACACATGTATACTCAATACAAACCTAGTTAACATAAAAGGGAAAAGAAAAATACTGATGAAGACGCACGAAATGACAGAAAATGGGAGTGGACCGGATACAATGAAGCTTTAAAGTCGAGACATTTTATAAGGTAAAAACGACTTCCACCTATGAAGGGATATATAAATCTTGCCTCCAGAATATAGTTAAAAGAGATGATGAAGGAGGGGATGGAATGCAAATTCATGTGGTGCAGGGTGGAGATGCCCTTTGGTCTATTTCACAGCGTTATGGTGTTACGATTAACCAAATTGTGACTGCAAACCAACTGCAGGACCCAAATAGACTTGTAGTGGGTCTTGCCCTTGTCATTCCAACGGCTAACCGGACCCATACAGTCCGTTCCGGGGAGACATTGTGGATGATAGCTCAACGGTACGGGACGACCATTCAGGCAATAGTGCAAGCGAATAATATAACTGATCCATCACAGATAGCCCCTGGGATGGTTTTTATTATTCCTGCCAGGACTCATGTTGTCCAATCCGGAGAAATCTTATGGCAAATTGCTCAGCTTTATAATACTACCGTTCAAGAAATAATCAGGTTAAATCAAATCCAAAATCCTAATGTAATCTCCAAAGGTACCGTTTTAAGTATTCCGTTCAGAAAGCCCGTAACAGATGTGAATGCTTATACCATCAATACCGGGGAACAAGGAGCAAGTGATATTCGAGATGTCGGAAGATACCTAACCAACTCAGCTCCCTTTGCTTATACGTTTAACGAAGATGCAACCCTTAATACCATTACCGATGTTCCAATAATACAGGCATCGGTTGCTGAGAGGGTCTCCCCAATGATGTCAATTACAAACTTTACATACAAAACTACTGGATCTCAGTTAGCTCGTACTATTCTTTCCAGCACGGATCTCCAGGATCGATTATTAACCAATATTTTAAATGTTATGAGACAAAAAGGATATGAAGGGTTAAATATAGATTTTGAAAACGTTTATCCCGCAGACCGTGAACTATATAATTCATTTTTACAACGTACTGTTGACCGTTTACATCCTGCAGGATATTACGTCTCCACTGCACTTGCTCCAAAAGTAAGCGGCGAACAGAAAGGATTGTTAGTTGAAGCACATGATTACCCTGCTCACGGGCGGATTGTGGATTTTGTTGTCTTAATGACATATGAATGGGGATACAGACTTGGACCACCTCAGGCAATTTCACCTCTTAATCAAATAAGAAGAGTCTTGGATTATGCTGTATCTGTCATTCCAAAAAACAAAATCTTTTTCGGATTCCAAATTTATGCCCGCGATTGGCTTCTTCCGCATGTCCAGGGGCAATAAGCTGAAACATTCAGTCAGCAGGAGGCTGTCCGACGTGCCATTCAGTATGGTGTGGCAATCCAGTATGATCAGGTAGCTCAATCCCCATTTTTCCGGTACACTGACGCCCAGGGCCGAGGACATGAAGTTTGGTTTGAGGATGCCCGGAGTGCACAAGCAAAATTTGATGCTGTAAAAGATTATGGACTGAGAGGAATCAGTTATTGGGCACTCGGTTACCCGTACCCACAGAACTGGCTTTTGCTTGAAGATAATTTCATTATCCATAAATTACATTAAGGAAGTTAATTTGCAGGTCTCCGTATATGGTTAGTCTTTTTTTTGTTTCTCAAGTCAATTTTTATGACTTTAATGCCATTTTACAATAACACTACATTAGGCTTTCTTTATTTCACAATCGCGCCCGATTGTTGAAGATCAGTGGCTGCTGAAGATGGCTCACACTTATTGAACTCTAGTACCCGTTACTCCAATAAGAAACTTTCGATTGATACAAATAAAATAAATATAAATCCAACTATACTTAGCCAGCCGTAACCTTTTTGTCCCTTTTGAAATTCTCTTAATCCCATTACCAACATCGTTAAACCTAAAAACAACATCATATATGGTTAAAACTTAAAATCCTCAGTAATCAATCCATACCCTGCAAGTGAAATAACTGTTATTGATAAAATAATTTGCAAAAACTTTAACAATTAACCATCCCCTTTAACCAAGTTACCACATATTCCTAATTGATTGTTAAACTATCCTGCTCCGTTCGTTGAAGAAGTTTTTCCGAATGTATGATTTTGCATATTTACATACATTGAAAAAGGATCTCCCAGTGAAGATCCTTTTAGCTACTTGTTAAATAAAAGCGCCCGATTGCTGAATAACATTTTTGTGTTTTTAGGATTTATTTTCCTTATTTGGCATGACAATAAGCGAGATCGCTGTATCAACTTTTGATTGCTCAAAATATTTTTAGCCCTTATAGCTAATTCTTCCTATCTAAATCAATTCTTTAAGTCCTATGAATATTGAATTCCAACCATGTTCAGTTCCATCGGGATACTCTCTAAGACTTTTTTAATATCAGATTTTGTCCAAATTTCTTCACGTTGTAGGATTTAAAACAAAAAGGATTGAATATGAATTAGTTTCTTTCTAATACTACATTTGGATAAATAGGGTCTTTTAATTCAAATTCATACGTAATTCCGTCTACTATTCCTACTACCTTTTCACTATCATAAAGGTCGAGCATAAATCCTGCCATTTCTTTAGCAGTATGATACTTTGGTAAAATACCCGCTAATTTAACATCTTCTTGGAGATCATAAGAACGTTTTGTAAATTCTGTTTCAGTTGCAGCTGGAGCTAAAATTTTTGCTTGCATGTTTGCCCCTTGCGCTTTTAGTTCATGTGAAAGCCCTTCTGTAAACGCACTTACATAAAACTTAGTTGAGCAATAGGTAACAGCATCTGCAACAATTCTATATCCTCCACCTGATGAAACATTGATTAATTGAGTTCCTTCAATATTCGAGTAATCTCGTACGAAAAGTGATGACAAAATTGTTAGAGCTTCGATATTTAAATGTAACATTGTCTCGATTTTATTTAAATTTTGTTCTCCGACAGATGCGAAATTTCCAAATCCTGCATTGTTTATCCAAGTCTCAATTTGATAATTTTTAAGTCCTTCATAAAGCTCATATACATTTTTACTAACTGATAAATCAGTTGTTCGAATAATAACGTCTAAGTCTGAATTAATCTTCGCTATTTCTGATTTTAATTTCTCAAGCTCATCAGTTCTGCGAGCAACTAGGACTAAGTTTTTTCCACGTAATGCAAAAGCTAAAGCAGTTTCATAACCAATACCTGAACTTGCACCTGTAATAACTGTATATTTCACTTAAATTCCTCCTAAATGATACTCTTTGCTTGTGTTGTTCAAATTTATTATAATTTGTACAGTTGTTATTATATTCCTTAGAGTAAACTCTAAGTCAAATCCTTTTTTGACCCTTAGTATTTCTATAAAAAGAGGAGGTAAATAAATATGTACACGATCGGTGAAATAGCTCAAATATTAGGGGTTAGTACACACACGTTACGATATTACGAAAAAGAGAGTATCATTCTCCCAGATCGAAATGAAAATGGAGAAAGACGGTATACTGATTATCATCTAAAATGGTTAACCTTTGTTCTTAAATTAAAAGAAACTCAAATGCCCATAACACAAATTGAAGAATATACCAGTTTATTAAAAAAAGGGGAACAAACTACTGAAGCAAGGTTAAAACTTTTGGAAAATCATAAAAGTTCTATTGAAGTCCTGTAACCTTGGAATAAAGTTTGATTAAAAATACCTCACAAACCCATATTTTACGATAAATTTGAAAAATCCCTTTTGAAAAAAGTTTGATCAAAAGGGATTCTTATTCAGCAGATTTAAGTTAGATTTTTATAAAAAAGTTTGATCATTTTCTACCTATGTTGTTCAAAAATCACTCCCGATTGCTGAAGATTATTTCTAGTTAAATTAGTATAAAAATGATTATTTAACCTAAAAAAACGCCCCTTTACTAAGAGGTTTATATCTGCTTAATATGTTCTTTTATTTTTTGGATAATTGCTTTATAAAATGAAATTTGATGTGGTACGAATTTATTCCTTCCCACATATTCTTCAATCAATGTTTTATTACCACCTTTATTTATTTCAAATCCCTTTATTTCAATTGTTTCTCTTTCACCAAACCAAAGTTTTGTAAAGTCGTTAAATTTTGCTTTCACAATACCTGAAACTTCTTCTTCTTGAAGTGTAAAGTCATCAAATGTATTCTCACTCTTATATAAAAAAACGTTTGCTAATTCCTTATCAATAAAGTTTTCTTTAATTACACAATAATCAAACACTCCTAACGGTACTAATTCATCAAATGGGACATCAATTCCAATTTCCTCCTTTATTTCCCTTACACCATCCCTAACTGTTTCATCAGCCAATAAATGTCCAGCAGCAGTAATATCCAAAAGATTTGGATAGTCTTTTTTTATATCACTACGAAGCTGTAAATAGATATAATCTATTCCTTTTTCATTGCTGACGAACCAGCAATGAAACGCTTCATGCCAATATCCAATTCTATGTACATCCTTACGAGAAGCAACACCTATTTGATTTCTGTCTTCGTCAAAAATTCTTAATTGTTCATGTTCCATACTTTTATCCCCTTTCATGAAGATACCAATACTTTCTATTTATGTTACCGCAAACTCTTCACTGTTCTGTAAAATCACCTTATACAAAAAAGAGGCTCCTTTAAAGTACGCCCGATTACGGTGAAAATCGTTATTTGTTAATGAACATCTAAAATTCAAAAGTGACCTTCGATTAAAGTGCCCTTTAAGTGAAAAAAGAAACCAAAATTTATTCAGAATAGAACCAAGGGATAGCTGGTGGGATTCCTGCTTCCGGTAAAAGATAAACAATGACGAAATACAAACAAATTAATACACCAAAAAGAGAAACCAAAATAGAAAGTAAAGGATTGACTCTTTTTATAATTCCATATATTCCACAAACAAAGCTAACTAAGCCAAGGAATAACTCAAAAAGTGCCACTGGATATACGGAGAAATGTTCCAATACAAAAATTCTAATATTGTTAAAGATAGAAATAACCAAGATAAATAAAACTTGTAAAATTAATCCCCATACAGGAATGCTCAATTAAAACCGCCACCCTAACTCACAAAAATCTATACCAATTATAACAAAAAATGGTCATTAAGTATTTGGGTATAAATAGCCCGATTGCTGTAGATTTGGAATAAAGTTTGATTAAATTAACTTAATGAACCTTGATAAAAGAACTAATAGAAAAAGCGTGTTTTGAAAAAAGATTGATCAAAACACGCTTTTTCTAAATTCAATTGAATCATCCTTTTATAAAAAAGTTTGATAACTTTTGTAATTCTTGCTCAATTAAAGCGCCCTTCGTATTATAAGGTCAGCCAGAGAAAATCTGGTTGACTATTTTTTATTTAGTCTTATAGATTGATAGTAGCCGGGGTAGAACGTAAGCGCCCGTGGGACTTGATCCCGACCGTTAAACTGTTCGCCCTCTACTTGTTAACACATGATTAGGCTGGTTGGGACAGGGAGATCCCGTATAACAAGCGAAGATATGAATAACAAGGTAGATAGAGGTTACCGGTCAATCCACTGCATAAGGAGGAGATAACTCATGAATCCAGTTGTTGGTCTGGATGTCGCAAAAGGTGCAAGTCAGATTCAAATGTTCTTGGATAAAAAAATGACTTATAAAAACAGTGTGAAAGTTGAACATACGGTGGAAGGATTAGAAGAGTTACACTCTTATTTACTAGATTTAGAGCGTCAAACAGGGATGAAACCGCCTATTGTTTTAGAAGCGACAGGTCACTATCATGCCCCAGTTGTACAGTTTTTAGAAGCAAGAGAGTACATTGTCATCATCGTAAATCCACTCGTATCTTATCGAGCAAAAAGCTCTAATTTGCGAAAAACGAAAACAGATGCCATTGATGCTTATCACTTAGGTGAGATGTACTACAAAGAGGATTTAGAGCCTCAGAAAAAGCGAGGTATTCAATTATTAAACCTTCGGCATCTAACAAGACAACATGAAAATATGACGGGAATTATGGTTCAAACAAAGCTTCAATTCCAAGCTATATTAGATCAAATATTCCCTGAATACAAAGGAGTTTTTGGGAACTTATATGCCGAAATTTCATTAAAAACTTTACAAACCTTCCCTACCTCCGAGTCTGTCTTAATAGCTGGTGTCGAAGAAATTGCACAGTTTATTAATATGTATTGTAAAGCACGTTCATTTGATTGGGCGCTTGAAAAAGCAGAGGAATTAATCGTAGCTGCAGAACGCAACCCATTTCAATCAACCCTTTAACATAGCCTTCTTGTCAGTCTGAATATGTATATAGATTTACTTCAAGCGTACCACCAACAACTTTCTACGTTGGAGCGTGAGATTGATCAGTTAGCGGTACAACATGAAGAATATGAACTACTCCAAACAATTCCCGGTATAGGTGAAAAAATCGCTGCAACGATTATTTCTGAAATCGGGGAAATTGATCGGTTTAGTCATCCCAAAAAGTTAGTTGCCTTTGCAGGACTTGATCCAAGTGTGTTTGAATCAGGGCGCTTTAAAGGTACAAAAAATCATATTACCAAACGTGGCTCAGCTAGGCTTCGCCGTATGCTTTATACAGCCGTTCGCTGCTCTATACGTGATAGCCGGAAAAAGAAAACAACTGACGAAACTATAGCACGAAATAAGAGATTACGAGCCTTCTACGACTTGAAACGCGAAGAAGGTAAACCATACAAAGTAGCTATTATCGCTTGCGCTAATACGCTTTTACACTGGATTTATGCAATGTTAAAAACGAAAACACCGTTCCAAGAAACCATTTAGTAACAATATTTTCAAATACAACAAAAACCTTCCAAATTAGATTCGGAGGGTTATTTGAGTTGTTCATTTTTAGTATAGCATGAGTTCTTTTTCTATAATTCTATCAAAAAACGTTCATAAAAGTATATATGATTCAACGGCCGTTCGTAAAGTAATTTTTGAATTTTATGAACGCTAATATTAACCGTTTTTAAACCAAGAACACCCGTTCGAAAAAAGTGTACTTTTACGAACGGGTAAAATGTAATGTTAACATGTTTAATTTTTTCATTTAGATTTTACTACCTACACCAGTGCCTCTAAATCCAATCTTTAATCAAATTTAGACAATCTATCAATTTGTACTTGTGGTTCTAAAACATCATTCACCTTTTCTACAAGAATATCCTTATCTATTTTAAATGTAGCTGTTTCTTTAATTTTTGTAGATGAAGCCCCTACTTTTACTTCATATGTTCCCTTTTCAATTACCCATGCTGATAACTCTTCATCAAATGATGCAATGTCTTTTGCATTAAGCTCAAATTTTAAATTCTCTTTTTTGCCTGGACGTAATTCTTTTGTTTTCGTAAACGCCTTCAACTCTACTTCTGGCTTTTCAAGCTTACCGTCAGGAGCTGAAACGTACACCTGTATTGCTTCTCTCCCTACTTCATCCCCTGTATTTTCTACTGTTGCATGAACTGTAATCTTATTTTTGAAATTACCGTTGTTTGTCACCCTTACCTTACTATAGTCGAATGTTGTATAGGATAATCCATAGCCGAATTCATAGGAAGGCTTTACATTAAATGTTGTATTGTAACGATATCCCACATAGATATCTTCTTCATACGGGAAGCCGCTGGCAGATCCAGGATATCGATCCGCATAAGGGAGATCGCTGTAGTCCATAGGGAATGTTTGTGGGAGTTTACCAGATGGATTTACTTTCCCAGTTAAAATATCAGCAACTGCATTTCCTAGTTCTTGACCTGGCTGCCACGCAAGTACAATTCCATCTACTTTATCTTTCCAGCTTTCCACTTCTATCGGTCCTTCTACATTTAATACAGCAATGACTTTCTTTCCTTTGGCTCGATAGGCATTGGAGACATTTTCGACCATTTCTTGTTGAGATTCAGATAGGTAGAAGTCTTCTTTAGCACGGTCAACAGCATAAGACCCAGGTGCAGATCCAATAACTACAATACCAACATCTGTATTTTTAGCTGCTTCTATGACATCTTCACTAATATTCATTTCAGGCAGTTTTGGTCCAACTGAACCAAATGTACCTGGTGTACCTTTATACGCATCTTGACTTCTTAAGTCTGAAACATAATCATCGTATTTTTCGATAAGTGACTCATTTAAAGTTAACCCTGCATTTTTTAGTCCTTCTGCAATTCCAATTTGATATTGAGCATTTACTAGTGCACTTCCTCTTCCACCAGTATTAATTTCACTGATTGGGACGCCAAATAAGGATGCACTTACATTATTTTGAATCGGTAATGCTGATTTTTTATTTTGAAGTAGGACCATACCATCAGCAGCGGCTTTTCGCGCTACTTTTGCACCTGCTTCAAGATCAGGATTATTTGAAGCTATTGCTCCTTTAAAAGTAGGAGTTTCAACCACAATACGAAGTATTTCTTTGACATTTCTGTCTAGAATAGCTTCTTCCAAACTACCGTTATTAACAGCATCGATAATTCTTTGTGACTGAGCAGCATTACCAGGCATAAATAAGTTTGTTCCTGCTTCCACCTGCTTAACAATATTTCTTGTTTCACCAGACTCCCAATCCGTCATAGCAAAGCCGGTAAAACCAAAATCTTTTCTCAATACATCGGTTAATAATTCTTTGTTTTCCGTTGCATAAGTACCATTTATCTGATTGTAGGAATCCATAATCGACCACGGATCAGCTTCTTTTACAGTCATTTCAAAACCTTTTAGGTAAATTTCTCTTAGGGCCCTTTGACTGACAACCATATTTCCATTGTTGTTTGTTCGTTGGTTAAAAGTAGCCAAATGCTTAATGGTTGTACCCACACCATTGTCTTCAACAGCATTTACGAATGCTGTTGCCATTTTTCCAGTAACAACAGGATCTTCTGAGAAATACTCAAAATTTCTGCCGTTTAGAAGGTAACTCTGAATATTCATTCCTGGGGCAAGAAGTAGATCGATACCATATGCCTTCATTTCATCGCTTGTTGCATCACCAACTTCTTTGACTAATTTAGTATCCCATGTAGAGGCTAAAACGGTAGGTGACGGGAATTTGGTAGCGTAATAGGTTTTGTCATCGTTCGTTCTAGTAGCATTTATTCTAACTCCCATAGGTCCATCAGCCATTACAATTGCAGGGATGCCTAAACGCGGTATTGCTTGAGTTTGTCCAGCAGCTCCTGGAACTTTTGTTGATTGTCCACCAATTATTTCTCCATTTTCATCAGTTAGCCCGCCTTTATTACCCCCAACAACCAAAAAGGCTTTTTCTTGCAATGTCATTGCTGCAACAACTGATTCAATTGACGCTTCATCTACTAGCTGAGGAGTAGCAACCTGGTGTGCTCCCACATTTCTTTTTCCAATTTTTGAAACTTCATGTGTCTGAGTAGCCGCGCTATTGACTATAACAGATTCAAAGCTAAGTCCGGAAATGACGACCCCAGAAGCAAGTGCTATCGCTAATACCTTTTGCCTTCTTTTCTTTTTCATTTTTTTTAACAAATTTCTCACCCTTTTCTAAAATTTTAAGCGCTTACATTTTTTTTGCAATGTCTCATCACCTATGTCTCATCACCTATGTTAAGCACTACTACTACTATTTTACCAATACTCTGAATAATCTGCATAGTTGTGAATACTGTACTTTTTTGCTATTACTAGCACTTTTTTATTATTTTCGTTTGTTTTAGATAGAGTGATATACCCATATGACTGTTTTGAAAATTGCTAAGGTGATAAATCAATGAGTTTATAGATGCAGCCTTACAACAGAATGTTGCTTTGAAATAAGGTCTGATCAAAAACATCTTACAAACCTGTTTATTATGGTAAATAAAATGAATCCATTTTAATAAATATTGATCAAAATGGATTCTTCTTAGCAAATTTAATTTTGATTTATATAAAAAAATTTGAGTATTTTTTCCAATGTTGTTTAACAATCGCGCCCGATCGTATTATAAGGTCAGCCAGAAATTATTTCTGGTTGACCATTTTTTATATCGATATATGATAACGGTAGCCGAGGTAGAACGTTCGCGCCCGTGGGGCTAAGACCCCGTCCGCAAAACAGTTCGCCCCCTACTTGTAGAAACATGTTTGAGGCTGGTTGGGACAATGATCTCGTATAACAAGCGAAGCTATGACACTATGAGGAGGATTCAGGGGTTACCGGCAATTATATTTTTGAAGGAGGAATTTTAATGAATCCAGTCGTTGGTCTGGATGTGGCAAAAGGTGAAAGTCAAATTCAAGCATACTTGGAAAGAAAGAAGCCCTACAAGAAAAGTTTCAAAGTAAAACATGATCTTGATGGGTTAGCTAGTTTATTAGAGTTTATTAAAGAGATAGAAGATATTTCAGGAGAACGTCCCCCTCTCGTAATGGAATCAACGGGTCATTATCACACACCGGTTGTTCAATATTTTGAGGACAAAGGCTATTTAATCATTATCGTAAATCCACTCATCTCCTATAAAGCAAAAAGTTCTAGTTTGCGAAAGGTAAAAACAGATATCATTGATGCCAATCACCTCTGCGAGCTGTATTATAAAGAGGATTTAGAGCCTTATAAAAAGCGTGGTATCCAACTTATGAACTTACGTCACCTTACAAGACAGCACGATAATATTACAGGCATGTTTGTACAAACCAAATTACAATTTCAGGCCGTTTTGGATCAAGTTTTTCCTGAATATAGTAAGGTTTTTGGAGATTTATATTCGGACGTTTCTTTAAAAACATTACAAGCATTTCCTACTTCAGAAGATGTCTTGAAAAGCGATACTGAAACATTAACAACAAAAATAAAAGAATTCTGTAATACTCGTTCACTACAATGGGCAAACAAACAGGCTGAAAAGCTAATGACTGCCGCAACTCAAAACCCTTTTCAGAAGGCTTTATACTCTAGTCTTGCCCTGAGCTTAGATATGTTTATTAATATGCTCTTTGAATACAAAAAACATCTATCCATGATTGAAAAGGAGATAGATGCTTTAGTAAAAGGTATTGAAGAATCTAAGATTATCCGATCAATTCCCGGTATCGGTGAAAAAATCGCAGCCACGATTATTTCTGAAATTGGGGAAATTGAAAGGTTTAATCATCCTAAGAAACTAGTCGCATTTGCCGGTCTTGATCCAAGTGTCTTTGAATCTGGCACATTCAAAGGTACTTACAATCGAATTACCAAAAGAGGCTCTAGCAGACTACGGCAAGCTTTGTATATGGCTGTTAAATGTGCTATTCGTGACTGTCGCAAACAGAAAACAACGGATGAAATCCTTCCTCGTAATAAGAGATTACGAGCGTTTTATGATAAAAAACGGGAAGAAGGAAAACCTTTTAGAGTAGCTGTGATAGCTTGTGCAAATAAACTTTTACATTGGATTTATGCACTTTTAAAAAACAAAACTTCTTTCCTAGATTTAGCTTGATTTAACATTTTAACTAATCGGTCCAGAACTTTCCAAATATAGTATTTGGACGGTTATTTGGTATGCACAAATTTAGTATAACATGATATTTTTAATATTTTTATTTAAAAATATTGACAACTATTGGCTGGTTTTATTGAAGATCATAAGTACATGTCCTGTTAAACTAACGCTCCCGTTAGCTTAAGTACAATTCTTCACAATCTTATTATTCATAATTTGGTGATTTACACCACAAATTATTCACCTTGGGGGCGTGCATTTAGTGCTTCATATGTTAGGATTTGTTGTTATGTTCAACAATTATGACAACATTTCCCCTCTTGTGTCCTTTCTCCACATATCTATGAGCTTCCACAATCTCATCAAACGAATAATATCTGTCAATGACCACTTTTAACTTCCCCATCTCTACAAGTTCTTTAAGGAAGTTTAATGCTTCTGAAGTTTCAGGTGGATTTCGACTCAATAATAGTTTCTTGTTACTCTTCAATTTAGTCCATAGCATTTGAACACTTGGTAGCGGTTCAGTAATATTTATATATGTACCGTTGTTCTTTAACAATTTCATACAAGCTGAAAAAGAACTCTTGTTTACCGCTTCAAAGATGATATCATATGTTTCGTCTGTACTAGAAAATTCCTCTGCTGTATAATCAATTACTTTGTCAGCTCCAAGAGATTTTACTAATTCCAAATTCGTGGTACTGCATACCCCTGTAACGTTTGCTCCGAAATATTTGGCAATCTGAACTGCATAACTTCCTACACTTCCTGAAGCACCATACACTAAAACCGATTGACCGCTCTTTATACCCGCTTTCTTAAGAAAATACAATGCTGTACGAGCACCAATAGGAATGGCAGCAGCTTCTCCATAAGTTATATTGGAAGGCTTAATAGCGACAGGTCCATCTTCCTCCAAACACTTATATTCGGCATAAGCACCAAATCCAACCAAGGATGCCGCAAAAACTTGGTCTCCTTGCTTAAATTTTTTAACATTTTCTCCAACTGATACCACTTCTCCAGCTAACTCCATTCCTAATATCTCTTTTTTGGGTTGTCTAAAACCTAGTGTTATACGTGCGGGTAGCCAAAAAGCAGGAGGAACTGTAAAACTCCGTGACCTTATATCTGCTACTGTTACGGTTGTAGCTTTTACTTTAACTAAGATTTCATTTTCTTTCGGAATAGGTTTTTCTACTTGTTTTAGTTCAAGAACATCGGGGGGACCGTACCTTGTGTACACAATGGCTTTCATTTATCCACCTCAGATTCGTTTTATTCCTTAATATAAATACGAATATTAGGAATAAATTAGACCAATAGTCCGATAACAGTTCTTAAACTATCCTGCCCGTTACTTCAATAAGAAAAGCCGCCAAAATGGCATCTGGATCTTCAACTCTTGCCCCTGTTTGTTAATTAACACACTAATCGGTTGGTTCTTCTATCTCAAAATTAGAATGCCAATTTTCATAATAATCATTTTCAGATTCTTTCCAAAATACAACGATTGGAAATCCACTAAAAAAATCTTCTTGAACTGTTTCATCAATCATTTCTCTGGCAGATGTTTCTCCAAAATCTCTAACAAACACCCTATCATCCAATGGAAATTCCCTTACTTTTAACTTTGCCATTTCCTCATTGGTATAGCCTACATTATCTCTTGTCCAATAGATAGCAATATCTTTACTATGTGTTATCACAACTTGAGTAAGCCTAAATTTAAAGTCTTCACTTATTTCATAGGCTTTTAATTCCTGAGACTTTTTCATTGTATGTATACTCCTAAATGAAGATTTTTTAATATTATTGCAGTTATTAATTCTTCAACTATCCTCCCGTTAGTGGAATAAGAGAAGGGATTGCCGCAGCAGTCCCCATCTTTAACTCTAGCTCCCGTTTGTTGAATAAGATTCTGAAACTTAATGGTTCTTATTTCGTACTTTTCATTAATTTATTGCGGGGATCTTGGCTATACTTCGCTAAAAGTAACAGATTCAGCTTTATACATTTTTCCGTTCCAATGATACTTAACTTTTAGGCTACCAATACTTGCTTCGGGAATAGATACAAATACATTTGTATAACCATAAAGAACACCATTTTCATGCTTATAATCCTCTACTGAACCTACTCCAGGACGGTCAACAGGCGTGTAATAACCAAATTTTAAATAGTCCACTAAGTATTTCTTTTTACCAATTTGAATAGCAATCTCATTGCCTTTTCGTTCCATTTTTACAAATCGTTTGACAGCAACTTTAATGGATTCAACTGGTACTTCTTCATATCTTCGATAAGGGTCATATACCTGATTCAAAACATGAATTTCTTTTGTGGATACTTCAGAACCAGCACCAGAAATCAATGCGACTATTATATCTTTAGTCCATCGCTATTAATATCTTCATAAAATAATTTCGGGGCAAATTTGGAATTATACCAATTTGGAAAGTTATATAATAATTCACCACCAACACTATCGAATCCACCGCCGACTTGAACAGTAAAGTTTTTAGTAGCCATACTATCTGCCTTATCTGCAATTAGAAAAATGTTTTCATACCATACATTAGATATAATGTGCGATGTAACAACTCTCTGAACCGCATATGCTTTTCCTGTATGACAAACCAAAATCATTATTAACAAACACAAAAAATATTTTCTAATTGCTTTCACTCCTTTTTATTTATTATTTCCCCAATAGAAGTGAATAATAGGTATCTTGTACGACATAGCTTTCAAATTTTCTTAAGCAACTAACCTGACTGTTAGCCTCAATAAAGTGCATTTTCTCAAGCATCGTACCTGTTAGTTCAATAAAGATGTTTATTCATTTCTCTTTTTAAAGAAATCCTCTGGATACAAATAGTCATCTTCGACATCTACATCTGGGTACCGAGTAAAAACAGACTCAAACTCATCATTTTCGATAAGGTAGTCAATAACTTCATAAATTCGTTCTCTACTTGCAATATCTATTAGAACCATATCACTTGACCAAAGATATGCACCTTTCATACATTCGCCTGTCTTTGCATTCTTCTCTTTCAATGTCTGTATGTTTTGTAGGTGAAAAAACTCGCAACCCATTGAACGTGCAGCCCGCATAGGCCGTTATCCACAATAAGGCGAGGTTATACAAATCGTTGCTATTAAGTTTTTTCTTTAAATATTCTCTTAATGTGTCATCAAAATCAATTTAGAGTTCATAAGAAGTCATCAAATGCTGTAAAGCAGCTTTTTTACTATTCCCCACCATTTTTGATACGTTTTACCGTCAGAACCGACTGTATCTACTCCCTCAATATATAACCATTTTGGAACAAGCCCATTAGCCTCTTCTTGAGTCCAAATATCAGGGTTATTTACGATGAAGACGATTTTGTTCCAAACTAAGCCATCTTCTTCTTGATAATCGAAGTAGCAAAAGAAGTGTTTTTTCGTAAATAATTGCCGCTCTTTATAGAAGGCAGCCAGTTCCTTAGCTCCAAATCGAAAGTACTGTTCTACAAAAAAGACCGGAGAAGCTAATGATGAAGCGTCCATGTTTATGGTCCAATCAGGTTTGAATACCAAAAGAGAAAATTTTATGGCATTACGAGATTAAGAATTTGAGTTTTGATCAAGATATTCAAATACGCTATTGCCTCCCTGCAATCTAAGCCTTTTCATGATACAGTTGGTTATGTAAATTCTAATACTGCTAATCGTCCAATTTTCATTTCTTCTAATATATTTAAACCTTTCCAACTTATTTTTAAGGTAAAAATCACCTTTGTTACTCCACTCTATCAAATATAGAGTCAGCTTGATTAAATCTGATGTAGATAATACTATTGAACGAAGAGCTTTTTATGGAAAGTAAGAAGAAGAAAATATCTCAATAGATAAACTTAAATTTCAAATAAAAATGATCCATTGAATAGAACAATATCTAACAATAAATAGAAAGCCCATTATATTTTTAGCGACTTAATAAATAGGGGGAATAGGAATGTTATTTAAACCTAAAGCAATTTTTTTAGATATGGATGGTACAATATTAAATTCTTATAATAAAGTGAGTATTAAAACCAAAGAGATTATTGATGACTTACGAAATCAAGGAATATTTGTTTTTATTGCTACAGGAAGAGCTTTCGATGAAATAGCAGATTTAGTTCCAGTAGGGTTCCAAGTAGATGGGTGCATTACTTCAAATGGGATGGCAGGATATATAGGGGAAAATGTAGTTTTTCAACATTCCCTTTCTCTTGATTTAGTAAAAACGGTAATCGAGAAGGCGAGACAACACAAAATATATTACGAACTCTTCCCATATGGAACTTCGCGCATTACCTTAAACCAGGATAAGCATTATGTTGAACATGAAATTAGAGACCCTAAGCCAGATAGTGTGGAGATTAATGAATGGCTTTCACGTAAACATGCCATTAAAGAAGAGATCGCTTGGAAGGATAATATAGAGGGAAGTATGTTTTCAAAGTTTTATTTCTTTGCTAGAACAAAAGAGCATATCAATGAATGGAAAGATGTTCTTAATCAATTAAAGCAAGAAATAGACTTTACTACATCGACATCTTCCAGCCATAACGTCGAAGTGATGTTTGCGAATGTAAATAAAGCAACAGGGATAAAGCAAATGTTAGCTCATTTTGGTTTATCTGAGGTAGAAATAATGGCTATTGGTGATAGTTATAATGACATGCCAATGTTCGAGTTTGTGAGCTATGCAGTAGCCATGAAAAATGCACCAGATCCTATTAAACAAGTCGTTGATGATGTAACTGAGTTCACTTGTGATGAAGATGGAGTATATCAATTTCTTTATAGGTTTTCCTCTGTAAATATCTAATCATCATTTGCTTGGTTATATAAAAGATTATGAATAATAAAACATAATTTAGGTTGATATTCAACTATTTAATATTGTCTGCTACTATGGACAATACGCAATTTTAATAAGTATCATATTTGTTATCAGAGAAATAATTGTATGAAACCCCTTCATTCAAGAATACAATACGGCCCTATAATGAAAAAAAGCGTTCCTCTTTATTGAAGAATCGCGCCCTTTAATGGAGGATGAAAAAATCCTAATTTCTCATCATTAAATTGAAAAATTAGGATTTTTAATTTAGTTAGAAGCTCACCTTAATTACTTCCATCATCCCTTTTTTGAATCAAGAATAAACATAGACGCATCTTGTCCCATGAATATTTTATTTCCTGTATAAAAAGTTTTGAATTGAATATCCCTATACCCTATTTTAGTCATAATGTCGGTTAGCTCTTCTGGATTAAATCCGTTATGAACAATCTCCGAAGCTACTTTTTCATTTTTATTAAAATCTACGACCAGTAGATGTCCTCCATCATCCAGAATATCAAATAATCTTGATAATACTAATTCAACATCATGAATATGGAGTAGAACCTGAGCCATAAAAATATAGTCGGCTTGTAGATCCGATAGACTTTCATTTTCAATATCAAAGCATAATGTATCTACATTCTGAATGTTCAAATCAGTTATTTTTTGCTTTATTTGATTAATCATGTTTTGTGACGTATCCAGAAAAAACATAGAATTAAACTCGTTTAACAAGTTCATTCCGACAAGACCAGTTCCACACCCAAAATCAATAGCATTCTTACTTTTAGCATCAACTAAATAATTACGGATGGCATCTGACGATACCTTTGCAATTTGGATTCTTTCAGGAGTGTCATATATATTAGCTATCATTTCAAACTTATCAGTATTTCCCATTATTATCTCTCCAATCAGGCTTAATATACAAACCTTAACACTAAAAAAACTTATCATTATCTAGGATACGATTCTGCATATTATAATTCAACAAAATGGCCCTATAATGGAAATAGCGCTGTTTCTTATTACAGAAACGCGCCCGATTGAAGAATATTCCAGTCAATCCAATCCAGAGACCAATCCAAAGATTTGATTAGCAGCGTAATCCATTTCTTCTCCATTTTTGTGTGTTCATGAAATATATTGTTGCATTAACTACTTGTTCCGCTTTTTCTTTATTGGTACGATAATAGGTTTCGAAAGAGGTTTTGTAATCATTATCATCTACAGTTTCTGCGACTATTACGGATAAAATCATTGACCTCATTTAATGTAGGAATAGATGTTATTGCTCCTTCCCGTGTCACTGTAAGAGCAGCAGCAGCGGAAGCAAAATCTAGTGACTCTTGAATAGATTTATTTGATAGGATACAGGATGTAAAATAACCGATAAATGTATCCCCTGCGGCTGTAGTATCCAATACATTAACATTAAACGCTTTTCGATGAAGAGCTGGGGAATTCAAGTCCGCATAAATAACCCCTTTTTCCCCTAAGGTCACAACAACGGCATTTCCACCTAATTGAAAAAGAATATAATTTGCAGCGTTTTTAGCATCTTTTTCGTTACGAACTTTCAAACCCGTAATTTTCTCTGCTTCGTGTTCATTTAATACAAGGATGTCTATTTTGGGAAGTATTTCAACCGAAAAATCTTCTATAGGAGCTGGGTTGACAATAACCTTCACATTCCGTTTGTGAGCTTCTTGAATCATAAACTGAGTGAATTCCCACGGGATTTCATTTTGTAAAATTAAAGCTTTTGCAGTGTCCAATGCTTCCAGCGAAAAGTCTGTTTTCATATCAATTTTTCCGTTCGCCCCCGACGATAAGATAATTTGATTTTTGCCGTAACGATCAACGTCAATAAACGCCAAACCGGTTAACCCGTCTTTTTGAATGATATGCTCGGTAGAGAGATTTGCTTGTTCTAACATGGTCAAAAGTTCAGCCCCAAATGAATCTTTTCCGACCGCACCCATTAAAATGACTGAGGTTCCGCTTCTGGATACAGCTACTGCTTGATTTGCCCCTTTACCTCCTGGCCCAGATTGGGTTTCTAATGAGGAAATGGTCTCCCCTTCGTAAGGATGGTTTTGAACTTTCATGACGATGTCCATATTAACGCTACCCATTACAACGATTTTACTCATTTTTTCACCTTCCTGCGTCCAATAATGTTTCTAGCTTCCCACTTGGGCATTGGATTCTGTCATTTGATTAGCGTTTTCATTTCTTCTTGTTTTTAAGAGCATTGCCAATGAGCCAGAGATGAGAAGAGAAATAATTAGAAATAATTCACCTACAAAGAAGTTTCCGGTTGTTGAAATTAAATAGCCTACAATGTATGGACCCACGAATCCACCTAGGTTTCCTACTGCATTAATTGTACCCATACCAACCGACAATACCGAATCTGTTAAATAGGAAGTAACAGCAGTCCAATAGACGCCATAGCAGAATATAAATCCTAAACTTAGGCTAAGGAAAGTTATAGAAAGGATCGGGTTTTGATCACCCATCCAAACAGACAACAATAAGCAAATTCCGCCGGCTAGAATGGGAATGGCGATATTCCATTTATAATCTTTCTTTTTATCAGCAATCTTGGAGTTAATAATAGAGCCAAACATAGCACAAATCCAAGGAATAGCTGACAGTAGACTTATTTGCATCATACTGCCGTCCACAATTGATTTAATTAATCTTGGAAGCCAAAGACCGATGCCATAAAAACCGATTTGAAGGAAACAGAATACAAGAAGAAGAAGAATGACATTACGGTTTTTTATAGCATCCTTTAAGGTTCCGGTCGATTTTTTGATTTCCTGCCGTTCTCTTTCAAGAGTTGTTTCAAGATATTCCTTTTCTTCCTTGGATATCCATTTTGCCTCGGACGGTGAATCGTCAATCATATACCACCAAATGACGGCCAATATAATAGGAGGCAAGCCTTCTATTATAAACATCCATCTCCAGTCCAGGAACGTGAGAATTAAGCCGGATAAAGGTGCTGAAACGATGGAAGCTACAGGTATACACAAATACCAGTACGCATTAGCCCTTGATCTTTCACTTAGAGGAAACCATTTGGTTAATAAAATCATTGTAGCCGGTGAAACACCACCTTCAACAAATCCCAACAAAAACCGGACAATTAAAAGTTGCGTCAGATTTTGCACTAGACCGGTCGCAACAGAGAAAACACCCCATGCAAGTAAGGATATGGTGATATATTTTTTTGCACTCCATTTTTGTGCAAATAAGGCCCCAGGTACCTGTAAAAACATATAACCAAAAAAGAAAACACCAGCAGCAAGTCCTGCATAGGTTGCTCCAATCCCAATATCTTTTTCCATACCAAGCAATCCGAAACTTATATTATTCCGATCAAGAAAGGCAATCGTATACATTAAAAATGCAATGGGGATAATGCGTTTCCAACGTTCGGACGGTATTTTAGGATAATCCATGTAAACCTCTCCTCTATCACTTATTTATCACAATAAGAAAGTGCCTTCATATTATTAAATGAAATTCATTTTCTCCATATTGTGTAGTTTTTGAACTCTTCTTCTACAGTCTTCATCAGTACTAAATTCTGCACTAAGGAAATGTTCCACTAAATCTTCCGCTAACCAAGGCCCAACAATCTTTGCTCCGATACACATGACATTAACATCATCATGTTCAATGCTTTGATGAGCGGTATGAACATCATGACATACAGCAGCGCGAATTCCAGGAATTTTATTGGCTGCAATCGAGGCGCCGACCCCTGTTCCACATACCAAGATAGCTTTTTCAGCTTCGCCTTTTCGAACCATATTACATACCTTAATTGTTATATCAGGAAAATCGATTGGCGTTTCGTCATAGCATCCGTAATCAGTAACTTCGTGTCCTAATTTTCTTATAGCGCTTACAATTGTTTCCTTCAAAGGGAAACCTGCGTGATCTCCACCAACTGCTATTTTCATATGTTAAATTCTCCTTTTTATTTAATCGATTAACTGAATAAAAATTACTTTTTATCAAAGTATCATTTATCTTTCATTGCTTAAATGGATAAATACCAATCCCCTTCTCCCTTAGTTAATCGTTTAACTAGAATAAGAAATCCTATTCTTTTACATTGTAAAAGAATAAAATAGGTTTCCTAAAATTAAAAATGTTATTTAAGCACTACGAGTTAATCGTTTAACTAGTGTTAAAAAAATAATATACCATTTTTAATCTCACCTCCTTGCCTAAATCAACGGCATCCACAAGATTTTCTTATCATGAGTGAAGGACTAAAATAGATTTCCTGCGGCTTGCCGTCGACCGTATTATTTAATTTCTTTATCATCAATTGAGCTGCTTCAAATCCTTGCTCATAAGCTGGCTGTCTAACAGCCGTTAAAGGTGGGTTTGCAATGGCAGCCCATTCTGGGTCATCAAAACCGATAATGGCCAAATCCTCAGGAATACAGATTCCTCTCTCCTGAATGTAATTATAAGCACCAAGTGTCATCTGATTATTCGAAATTAGTACAGCCTCGGGTCTGCAACTGTCACTCAATAATTCTTTCATTAAATCATATCCACTTTCTATCGTAAAATCTCCATGTTTAATAAAATGATCGTATAAAGTATGATCATGCAGCTTGATGGCTTGCTTGAATCCATTAAAGCGATCTCGGCCGGTACTTATATTTTGAGGACCAGTAATTATTCCGATTTTTCGGTAGTTATGTTTTATTAAATGCTCAGTTGCAAGCAGTGCACCTTCAAAATTGTTGGTCGAAACTGAATCAGAAATTAACGGCTCTGGGCAACGGTTCAAAAAAACAAGAGGGATATCAATTTGCCACATTTCTTTAAAATATTCCTCCGAATTACCGGAAGAAGAGACAAAAATCCCATCAATCCTTTTGCCTTGCAGTACTTTTAAATACTCGCGTTCTTTATTAATGTTAGAATCCGTATTGCATAGAAGAGCATTGTATCCTGCTTGTGCAAGACCGTCTTCAATACCTCTGACCACTAATGAGAAAAAAGGATTTGATATATCAGAAATCATCACGCCGATCAAACGAGATTCTCTAACCCGCAAACTCTTCGCCAGCGTATTAGGCACATAATTTAATTCACTCATCGCATCATAAACTTGTTTTTTTATTTCATCACTAACATATTTCGTGTTATTGATAACATTTGAAACAGTAGCCGTGGAAACTTGGGCCAGCTTTGCTACTTCTTTTATTGTCGCCTTAATTTTCACTCAGCTCCTCTCAGTAAAACGATTAACTGAATAATATAAAATATTTTCCATTTTGTCCACTGTTTTTTAGATGACATACTGTTTGTATCATAACCACTACCTCAGTAAAACGATTAACTAGATAATATAAAATATCTTCCATTTTGTCCACTGTTTTTTAGTATGACATACTGTTTGTATCATAACCACTACCTCAGTAAAACGATTAACTAGATAATATAAAATATCTTCCATTTTGTCCACTATTTTTTAGTGAATGCTGAATGGAGGTATTATATCACTAAAGCAGAATCCTTAACGAAGCTAATAGAATCCAATCTTTCTTTGTCTGATAAATAAACTTCTTTTAAGTGGTTAATAATTAAATTAAACGGCTTAATTTTTTCTTCTTTATTAAATAACCAATCTAAGAAAATTTCAGATTCTTGCTCTCTGTTCATGGCATTGTTCCTCCAAAAATGTATTCATTCATAAAAAAAGTCTTGATGAACGTAACATCAAGACTCTTCTCTATTCTTACCGAGTAAGAAATTCTAGGGCAAAAGAAAATAAGATTACCCAGGCCACTATAATTCCTAAAAATAGGGTAGAAGCTATAGGAAAAACAATCGATTCTATTTTTTGTTTTCTCTTATATTTTCGCTTTGCTTCCTGTAAAGCTTTGGTGCGCGTTACTTCTCGTTCTAAGCTTTCTTGCCTTAAAAATGCTTCTCTTCTGATACGTTTTCCAAGCGATTTAGGTTGAACTGAAGTTTTCTCAATAATTAGAATTCTCCTTAAAAAGTATTTGATGTATAAAAAATTCAATTACGCAAGTTTGGCAATGAAGGTTTCTAATGATAAATGTTTATCCACTTTTCCCGTCTTCATTTCGTAATCTAATTTGCTTAGTTGCGATAGAATATAAGTCAACTGATTAGTGTCATATTCTTGACCTTGTTCCTTAGCAATGGTTACTACATAAGGGTGTAACTTTAATGTAGTAGCCAATTGAGAAGGTTTTTTATTGTTTTTTGACATTTGCATTACTTGAAAAATAATTCTGAATTGGCGGGATAATAGATTAAGAATCTTAATCGGATCCTCTCCTTGACGAAACATATCCCCCAAAATATCAAACGCTTGATGCATGTCTTTATGTACAATACGATCAATGAGATTGAATATGTCTTGCTCCAGAGTGCGTGAAATTAACTCTTCTACCACTGTTTTTGTTATTGTACTGTGACCTGCAGTATAGGCAGCCATTTTCCTAAGTTCTTGTTCCAGCTTTAATAGATTAGAGCCAATAAAAGAAATCAAATGATGAACAGCATCTTTTGAGATTTCACTATTCAAGTCTTTTGCTTTGTTGTGGATCCAATCAACTAACTTTGATTCAGGAAGCGGTTTTGCTTCGTGCAGGTCGGCTGATTTTTTTAAAGACTTTACAACCTTCTTACGAGAATCTAATTTCTCATTTGAGACAGTAAGGATAACAATAGAATCTTCATTAGGCCGTTCGATGTACCGAATTAATACATCTAAATCATGTTCAATTTTTTGTTTGGCTTTCTCTCCTGTTAAGAAGTAGCAATCCTTTATGATAACGACCCTTTTACCCCCTAAAAAACTAAGGGTTTGAGCATCTTCTATAGCCATTTGTACAGGTGTTTCACGCATAACATGACTAGATACTCCAAATTCCATTTCTTCCTCGGCAAGAACCGATTTAATGATGGTATTTTTCTTTTCCTCAATAAGATAAGGTTCATTTCCGAAAAGCACATGAACGGTTTTCATATGAATTCCCTCCTACTAAATAGTTTTTGTAAAATCCATGACCACAAGAGCATATAAAAGCCGTGTGTGACAAATAGTGATGGTTGTCCTTGAATAGCATAAACAGCTACCTGTAAACCTTCATAGAGCCATAAATACATGGAAATTAGAGATAATCCCCGCATAAGTTTTCCTCTTTAATCAAATTTGGGCGCAAAAAAAACACTTATCCAAATTGACTAATTCTACAGACGTAGTTAATCACTTTGGATAAGTGTTTTTTTGTACCAATTTCATCTCCCGCTTGGGTGATGCCAAAAAGTTAAAAAATTTATAAGTAGATTATACAATATATTAGAATAAAATAGTAGTACAATAAAAAGCTACCAAAAATATTGATAGCTTAGTGAAATTAATTTTCTTTAACAAAATCCTCTAGCTATAAAACAGGGCTTAGCTTCTTAATATTACTTAAATTTAGATATGACTAACCATTTCATTCTTTGTTCCACATTGAAAGTCATCCTCGGGGATGTATGCGTACTCTTCATCATAACTTGAAAGTATATATTGCTTATCTCCATCTTTATTAAAGCCAATTAGGTAGAAAGCACAGTCCTCATCGTCTGAGATCATTTCTCTTTCGTCTATCTTATTTACGCGGCAAGCGCTGTTCATTCCACCAGTTTGTTCCATTACAGCATCTATCCCATGCTCTTTTAATGTAAGAGCCATGTTATGCTCTTCAGCAACCTCATCATAGACTTGAATCGGTCTAGCACATCTATCACAAGTTGTTATTCGGTTGAGTTCAGTTAAATCTAGCGGGTTAGTGTGTATTTCCCATTGCCAGTCACTAAGCTGCCCTGAAGAAAAGTTTCTACCATGGCATTCATAGCAGAGCAGTTCAGCCCAAGGCGTCCAAATCCCCTTATGTACAAGTGAAGGTCTTTCAAGCTGTTTAGATTTAATCATTGTTTTTCACCTCATTGTATTGTTTCTCTATCAATTCGGTTAATTTGGGTTGGGCAGCATTAAGCTCTTTTGTCATTACTATCCACTGTTCATGTTCAAATCTTACATGACCTTCTGATGGTTCTTCATTGAGTGATTTTGTAGGATAGACTAAAAAGTCGCTAAAGGGTCTACCCACACAATCATTACAGATTAACAATAACTCCTGAACTTTGTCCGGTATATCCTCTGTATCCGGTACCACACATCCGCATCCTTCACATTGAAATTTCATAGTATTTCCTCCTTAAAAGTTTTGATGCACGCAAAAAAACACCCATTAGTGATAAAAACTGCACAAAAACAGAATTGGCAATTAATCACTAAAGAGTGTTTGATAATAACTTCTTCCTCCCGCTTGGGTTGAAGTAGAATGGTAAATATTGAATACCTTGAGTATAGTAGACTTTCCTTTTTAATTAAACCGGTTACGGTTTAAATTTTGGTGAAATACCAGATTCATACAGACTAGCTGTTCTCTTTTTTTAACTCAATTGAGGGGAAATTTCTGATGTCCTTTCATATAACGATATTCCCTCAGACTATTTAAAATATGGATTTCCTTTAATAATTCCTCACCAACGTTCGTTTCTCTAACCGTTTTTCTCTCTAATTCTTTATCCACCAATCTTTTTACTGATAATACATCCATTCCGTTACATAGAACATCATATTTTGAATTAAAGTGTTTATGGGCGATCAATTGCATGCCGAAGGAATTGTCTAGTAGAGTGTATCCAGCTATACCTGTTGTTGATTGATAAGCTTTTGAAAAACCTCCATCGATGACAATCATTTTCCCATTTGCCTTAATTGGATTTTCACCATTAATTTCTTTAACTGGTGTATGGCCGTTTATAATATGACCTTGATCAGGACTGAGATCAAATTCAGTTAGAATTTTACGGCAAATGTCCTCATTTTCACGTAAATAGTAGTATGGGTTCTTTCTCTCTCTATGGGTTTCCTTATCCTTAATAAAGTACCTCTCAAAGGTTGTCATTTCTCTTTTTCCAAAGAGTGATGAATATTCTCCTGTCCATAAATACCAGGTCATATCTGTCGCAAGGTCATCCGTTTCTTCAGGATGTGCAAATGCATATCGTAAATAATACTCAAAAATATCAAGCAAATCATTGCCTGCATAGGTCTTATTTTCAATCACCATTTTTTCCATATTTCCTTTTTCATCTAAAGGAATACAACCATGTATTAATAGGTTTCCATTATATTTCAAATAAAGACTGCCCTTTTTCATCAGAAAATTCATATGTCTAGCCAGTTTTTCTGAATGCTGAAAAGAAAATAACAGTCTTTGGATTACTTGCTCTTCTTCCTCCAATAATTGATTAGGGTGCTCTGGATTAATCGTTGTAAAACAGGTATTTTCTAGCGGGTACTTTTTCCCATAAACCGTTATTTCATTTTTGTCATAATCGATTTTCTCAAGCAAAAGCCTCTCAGACATATCAAAGCACGGTCGTCTCTTTATGATAGGACTTTCAAGTTTGAACTGAATCATGGAAATGGCTTGATGTATTTTGGTGATTTGTAAATGTTCATGATCAGATTGTTTTTCATCTGAATGTCTCTTTGGTCTAAAGGCTGGATTATCGTCATAGTACTTTTCCGCAAGGTTCAAAAGTGGTCTAAGATTTATTCCATAAGCATCTTCAATAATATCTAAGTTATTGTAGCGAGCACATATACGAATAATATTAGCAAGACAAACCTTTGAACCAGCAAAGGCGCCTATCCATAGGACATCATGATTCCCCCACTGAATATCAACGGAATGATAATTCACGAGAGTTTCCATAATTTTATCAGGGTCAGGGCCGCGGTCATAAATATCCCCAACGACATGAAGATGATCAACAACCAATCTCTGGGTGGTATATGCAAGACCAATAATAAGCTTATCAGCCTGACAAAGTGAAATAATTTGCTGGACGATTTTTGTATAATAATCTTTCTTGTTTGTGAATTGATCTGTTTTATATAATAACTCTTCTATAATAAAAACAAACTGTTTAGGCAATGCTTTACGTAATTTCGATCGTGTATATTTGGAGGAAGCATAAGAAACGAGCTTCATCATACGCTCAATGATATCTGTGTACCATTGGTTTAATTCTTTTTTATTGCCAAAATTATTCTTAATTAATTGTATTTTTTCTTCAGGATAATAAACTAATGTCGCAAATTCATTCAATTCTTTTTCAGATAATTCATCTTTAAAAAGGTCTTTTATTTTCACTTTTACATTTCCCGAACCATTTCTTAACACATGTTGAAAGGCTTGGTACTCCCCATGTAAATCACTAACAAAATGTTCAGTCCCTTTGGGTAGATTAAGGATAGCTTTAAGATTAATAATTTCAGTAACCACTTTTTCTTCACTATCATATTTTTGCGCTAATAAATCTAAGTAATTCGAATTCAAAATTATGTATCTCCCTCCAAAATTAATTACTCATTCTCCATCTAATATATTTAATACTTACATTCGTTTTATTAATAGATTTACTAACTTTCGATGCGGAGAGCTGTTCATTACGATTTATATAATCTTCTACGTCTTCAACATATTTATTATATAGGATTATATTTGTGATAACTGAATATATTGCAACCAATGGTTCTGGTGCAAATATATTATAGTATCATCTTGAAGATTCGTACAGATTCCTAACGGAATCGAGGTTTACGCAGTAATTCCAGAGCCTAAATACTTCCCTTTATTATCTCTCCAGATGTATAAATTATACGGACGATATTTCCAGTAATATGCGATTGTATAACTACCTTTAGGAGTAGTTAATGTTGTTTGGTTCGCTATCATCGTAAAGGATTCTTGTATGATATGGAAAAGCACTACATTTTGATTTTGTACTTTTAAAAGCTTACAGCTATATTCTAAAACAAAGGAGTCGTAACGTATTTTTCTTTCAATTATTTTATTGCCACTTTGAATAGTTGGAATACTTAAATTCACCACTGTTTTAGTTTCTCCTTCCTAGCTAATGTTCCTTCCCATAACAATTGTCTTTATTAATCGTAACATAGATTTGTCCTTCCCATTATTAATCGTACATCGCTGATAAACCAATATTGTATTCTATTAAATGGCCCGATTATGGAATAAGAAAAAAACCTGCAACACAGGTTTTTTAATCAAACTTTATTAAAAATTTATCCTAGGGTAACGACATTCAAACATATGTAAATAAAGAGTTCAAATATATTATATATATCAAATATGTTCGAACTCTTTTGTTGTTGCTTTTTAAAAAATATTGATTATTTCGGAAAGCGAATCTTCAACTAACGCACCCTTTACTTTAAGTGTAATTCTTCAAAATCTTATAGTTAAAGGACCAAAAAGCTGAGGAAGAACCTTTTTTTGAAACTCCCATTACCTCATAAGACTATGTATCTGTTAAAAACATAAACGAAGCTTTTTTAGCATTAGAAAATTTTATAAGCGAAAAAAGAGAGTGTCTTATAGCGGCCATGGTAAAATAGTGGTGTGGGGACTTGGAGAGAGAATTTTGGACGAATACAAAAAGTGTGACTACAACACTGATTTACAGGTTTCGGAAAAAATATAAGTTTTTAGTATGCAACAAAGGGTAAACATCTATGTAGACTATGAATTTTTGTTTCGTGTTGTTTGTAAAGGGAGTGAAAAGAAGATGATAAAAGGTTTATTTTGCGGTTTAACAGGTCTAGACATTACGTATTACCAAAACGAATTTCCATCTGAAAACTTCAAAAGTAAAACGAACGATTATCAAACATTTATCGGTGGTCCTGCTGCCAACGCAGCCATTACTTATTCGATTTTAGGAGGGGATGCCACTCTTATTACCTGTTTGGGAAACAGTACGATCGCTAAGGCAATCAAAACCGAGTTGACAGATGATTATCATATAAAGGTAATAGACCTGGCGGAAGATGAGAATCGATTACCCAGTTTATCCAGTGTATTGGTAAACATGCAAAAAGCCACTCGAACAATCTGGAGCGGTCAACAACAGTTTTCCATTAATAATGAAACTATCTATGAAAATCTAATAATGGAAAGTTCATTTTGTTTTTCTGATTGCAATATTCCTGAAATATCCATTAACTTTCTAAAAAAATCGAGAATGTCTGAAAAACCTATCATTTTGGATCCTGGTTCTTGGAAATCACACTTTCCTGAATGCTTATCGTTGGCTGATGAAATAATCGCCTCTATCAACTGCACTCCCCCAGAAAGAGATTTAGTCACTTTTTTAAAATCTACAAGTGTACAGAACATTGCACTAACAGATGGAGAAAACGATACATTGTGGTTTTCAAACTCCAAGCATGGAAGGATTCACATTCCAAAAGTAGAGGCCATAGACACTTTAGCAGCAGGGGATATATTACACGGTGCTTATTGTTATTATCGGTATCATGAAAACGAACCATTTGTTGAAGCATTAGAAAAAGCCACATTGGTGGCATCTAGAAGTGTTCATTATGCAGGACCTCGTGAGGGTGTTTTCAAGTTTATGAATAATCGTTTTTAATTCGTTCTTTTTAAAAATTAATTTATAGAAAAAGAGGGTATGTCCCTCTACCTTAAGAGGTTTTAAAAAATTGTCCATGCAGGCGATGCTTACTTTTGCTGCTATGAATTTAAAGAAGTTGGCAACATGGACTTGGACCAGTTCAAAAATGGTATAAAAATTGACCCCAGAGGGGGCTGCTTCAAGAAAAATTTAACATTAAAATACTTTAAAATGTAAAAGGGCACCTGAATAGGGACATTCAGAATGCCTTTTGTCTATAATCTGAGATCTTCAAACGAAGATCATTTTTTTATGCTGTTTATTGAAGTAAAGCCCCCGTTAGTTTAAGTACAACTCTTCACAATCCAACTATTACTTTAACATTACTATGCATTTATCCTCTCCGTTTTTCATGCATGTACTTCATCCATTTTTTTTGCTTATAACTACAAATAATATACCCGATACTTGAGAAGGCACTTACTCCAACAGACAGCTTCCAAATAAGGGGATGTGAGGTATAGATACCTGCTGTTATCCCTGTGAATCCTAGTAGCGTTAATTGAAATAACTGCTTTTTATGATTTTCATAAATAATAAATTGAAATTGTCTTCTTTGTTCGGTTTCCTTTATATGTTCTAACGTTTGTGGTGCATTTAAAAATTCTGTAACTGAATGAAAGATCTTAAATATAGGCTGTGACTGAATCCATTGCCAAATAAATGACCATTTATTATTCCCTTGTTTATTTAACCATTCCATAAAAACAGGTTTACCTAGATCAATGAGTTCCTCCTCTGGTGCCAAATTGCGGAGGATTCCTTCAATCGTTACGAAAGAACGACCTAAAAAGACAAATCTTGTTGGAACCTGAATGGGTAGTGCTTGAATCATATCGTTCATTTCTAATTTTAATGCGATAAGATCCATTTCCTTTAATTGAGCAGGTTGGAAGGACATAAATTCAGCTAATAGCCTTTCAATCGTTCTTGATTCAGCATCAGGGAGCAAAAATCCTAAATGAGACAAGCAAACAACAGCTTTAGCATAATTTTTCGAAAGAAAGCTTTCAATCAAACTTTGAAAATTAGCAGCATCCTTATTGGTGATTTCCCCCACCATTCCGAAATCAAGTAAGATGATTTGTCCTTCCTTTGATACCAGTACGTTACCTGGATGTGGGTCAGCATGGAACGTACCAGGCTCAATCCATTGAGGAAGGAACACTTCGATGAGCCGTTGAGCCAACTCATGACGGCTCACTTCTAACTGATCTAAAGCCTCCACATTTGTGAGTCTTATTCCTTCAACCCATTCCATTACCAGTACCTTTGACGTACTAAGCTCCGAATACACAGAAGGAATTTGTACAACATCGACATCCTTAAATCGTTCTCTAAAATACAGTATGGCTTTCAGCTCTTTTGTAAAATCAAGTTCTCGTTCAATCACTTGTTTTAGTTCCTTAAACAAGACTTTAAAGTTAATAAACCCTTTTGGAACGGGAACAAAGTGATCGGCAAACCAAATGATGATCCCTAAAGTACGGAAGTCAATTTGTACAATCGAATTAATATTAGGACGTTGCACTTTAATAGCGACCTTTGTTCCATCTTTCAAAACACCCTTATATACTTCTCCAATCGATGCTGAAGCAATTGCATCTTTTTCGATTGAAAGAAAGTGATGATTAAGGGGATCCCCCCATTCCATTTCAAGAATTTCCTGAACATCACTCCAGTTAGAAGGGGGAACTTTGTCTATAAGATCTTGGATTTGGTGTATAAATGCATTGGGCAACAAGTCGGCACGAATGCTGAGCATCTGTCCGATTTTGATCAGTAAACCTTCTAATTCAAAAAGTGTTTTTCGAAACCTTTCCCCTATTTTCCCCCAAAGTTTTTCCCATTCAGCTTCAGGCTTTTTCCGAATTTTATACCAATAAATTTGAATGAAGATGGAAAAGGACAAAGATAGCACTTTTGACATCCGAACCAACTTATTCTTTGTTTTCACCACAAAACCTCTCATTTCTTTATTAGCCTGTCCAATCATATTTCTTGAGATGTCTACACCTAAAACCTTCGAAGACGTTACCTTGCAAATTGACCAGTTCCACAACCCAAATCTAACATTATGTGTCCATATAATATGAAGATACACGAAATAAAACGATCCTTGTTATATCAAGGTTTAGCGTTTTTTCGATCCTTAATTGTTGAAAATCTTAATTACTAAGTCTTGTTAAACCAATTTATACATAAGAATGTCATCTACATATAAGTCCTCTTTAAACTTTACTTCTTTAATTTTACGTCCTTCCTCAACAAATCCCATACTTTTGTACAAGCCGATAGCCCGCTGATTTGTTGATAAAACACCTAAACTTATTTTCTCTATTAATGGGTTCTGTTCCGTCCAGTTTAAAAGTTCTTTAATCAGGAGTTTACCAATACCGCTTTATTGACCATTGCCGTAAAAGAACCAGTGTGAGAAAGCCTTTTGGTATTTTTTGAGCGAAAGACAATTAAACCAACAACTTTTCCTTCAGTTTCCGCTACAATTAACGTTTCTCTTTCATTCACTAAAATTCTCTGGATCCAGTTTCTTAGTTACTCAGTTGTCTCTTCAAACTCTTCTATAACAGAAATCATAAACTCGCTTTCTGAAAGAACTTCCCTTTGAAGTTCTTTCACGGATTCTGCATCATCTAAATTTCCTGTTCTAAGTGAAACGTGAATATTATTTTTTGTCATCATGTTTACCTCCTTTACCATTACTTATCTTAAATAACAATTCCACAAATAGTAGTAGATACCTTTTTTCATTAACCTGCAAAGTCACTTTAAGTACAAAGCTTCACAATCTCTTCTAAGCTCTAACATACATATCTATTTTCTTTAAAGGAGTTACTCCACAATCTGGCCCTATAACGGAAAAAAGCGATCTTCTTTATTGAAGAATCGCGCCCTTTTCTGGAACAACTAGAATATGGATTTATTCCTAAAACCGCTTAATTCTATTTAAATTAACGTATCTAGTTGAACAAGATATTTTGAAATTAGATATACGTAAGGGCGAGTTATTGAGAAGGTTTTGATTTCCTCTCCAATATACTCATAAAGTTTTTTCTGTAGTAAAACAACAAATAACCATGAGTGAGGACAAGTATTACTGCTAAAATAAGTAACGAATGGTCTAGGAACAAATGAAGTAAGAAAATATTGGCTACAATTGGTGATAATATTGCAATGGCTAATGGGGTAAATTGGTTGATTATGAGTAAAATTCCACATATAACTTCTAAAGATTTTTCTGCAATTAACAGATATTCAAACCCGAATAATGCCATTGCTTCGGGGCTAGTTGCAATAAATGGTTCAAATCCAAAGATGACAAAATAACCGTTAATACCTGCAATCAAAAAAATGATCCCTAAAAATAATCTGCTTATTTGCATAAATATTTTAGACAA
This sequence comes from Bacillus cihuensis, assembly GCF_000504145.1. Classification (NCBI taxonomy): domain Bacteria; kingdom Bacillati; phylum Bacillota; class Bacilli; order Caryophanales; family Bacillaceae; genus Bacillus; species Bacillus cihuensis. Next base: position 553,570 of record NZ_KI632495.1, read on the forward strand.
TTTGCACACCCCCTATTAAAAGTCTATTACAACTCGAAAATTTATAATATTAAAAGCCCAAAAAAAGTTGGTGTGCTTATTCAAGTAAACTCCGATGTAAGTTGAATTAATTCCCAGAATAGTAACCACATCGACATCCTTTAAAATAAGATTATTGACTTATCTTGTTCAAGAATTTGGCCCTTAAGTTGAACAAGATCCCCAAGTATTACAGGCATACACTAAACAAAGCCAGTTAACATAATCACGCTTATCGGAATTGAAAAAGGATCTCCTAGTGAAGATTCTTTTAGCTACTTGTTAAATTAAAGCGTCCGATTGTTGAATAGCATGACTACGTTTTTTAAACAACTTTATTATCATGAAACAGCAATATTATTCGTTCTGTGCCATCCCAAGTAACTTTCTACCCATGGACAAAATTACAACGCTCGTTGCCCATAATATCAACATGGAGCCAAAGCCAATCAGTAACCACCATGTGTTAACCTGATGTTTCCCCAGATTAACCTCTAACGGCACAAAGAGCAATGTCACTATTGCCAGTAAGCAAAGAAGTGAACCCGTAACATAGTAAGCCTTGACTTGAAAAAGGTAAGCCAGTGGAAAAAAGTGAACGCCAACAATAATAGCCATAATTGGGAAAAACCAATCAAAATGTCCAATAGAATTGCATACAACGGCAGCAATTATAATCAACACAAATTCTATAGCAAAGACAATATTAAACCACTTGCCGACATTCTTGGAACTATAGGCACTCGTATTATTAGATAAATTTCGTGAACCTTTTATCAATGCAATTCCAGAGATAAATAAAACAGCGCCGATCATTACCGCCAAAATCAACAAATAGACGGAGCCCCATCCCTTCAAACCTCCAATACCAATATCTGCCCAGACTGTTCCAAAAAAAGCCATGAAAATAACCCCGGAGGCTGTACCACGCACATCCGATTTGGAAACAACGGTTTGCGACACACGCATTCTCCTTTCCACCAGTTTCTGTAATTTTAAAATCAGTTTCCTATGTTCATATGCCCACTGAATAGTTGCTAATATTCATTTTATCTACAATACCTTATTCCATTAACTGGCCCTTTGATACCTTTTTAACCAAATCGAGCAACGGGTATTAAAGTACACTTCCCTTTCTTTATCACCTTTCCCATGTACAATGACTGAATTCATTGCGAAATTAATATCATCACGGTTTAATTTCACAACTTCCCCAATACGGCAGCCAGTAGATTACATAAATTCAAATAACGCATTCTCCATCGAAGTATGACAGGCTTCCCTAAGATGTTCAATCTCTAGTTCTGATAGGAATTTTGGAACTCTTTTGCTAATTTCGGCTCTTTTAATTTAGCAGCAGGTTTTTTAGGAATAAATCCTTCATCATGTGTCCATTTGAATAGGGATTTAATACAACGAACCCTGTGACCTAAACTAGAAGGCTTTAATTGTTCTCCTGCCTGAATTAGGTACTCTTTTAATTTCTCAGTAGTAAGTTCATTCATATTAATATCACCGAAAATCGTAATAAGAGATTATATTGAAAACAATATGTTTTTAATGTTAGGGGGGAATATCGCTCAATTTTTTTATCTAATTGATACTTTTTCCAAGCTTCTGATAATAACATTATTCTTTCACTCTCCTATGTTATAAATCAATTAATCTAGACACTATTATGTTCAAGGAGAGCCTTTTTTATACGCAAGTTATTCAACAATCGCAGACAATACCCAATTATCGAACCGTGAGAACCCTTAATAGACAAGAAAAAAGGGCCTTTCTTTACTCAAGAAAAGCGCCCGATTGTTGAAGAAGATGTTTTCAGTTTATTTTCGACTTACAATCAATGCGTAAAATAAAATGTACCAATAATCGTTTTACCATCTTGTAAATATAATGGTATCGATACTTTGAATGATTTATTATATTCATCTAACTCACTTGGCGAAGATATACCTTCAGGCTGATAAATATATCCTAATAACCCGTTCGCACCTTCTGCCAACATTAAATCAGGTTCAACAAGCATTAATTTTTCCATATTAGGACCATAAGTTTGCCAGTTTTCATTTGTTGGATAACCATCTCTTATAATACTATCCTTAGTAGGTATAACTAAATCTGAGGTATCCTTAATTGATTGTTCCTTAATTGATTGACAGGCAACCAAGATTGATAAAAGTATTGTGGATGCAAGGGTTAGAACTTTTTTCAAAAATTCCACTTCCGTTATAGTCCAAAGCTAGCGCTTTTTAATGTATTCGTTGTAAAACACTTTACGTGTAATTAATTCGGCCTCCCCAAAAAGTATTTACCAAAAACATGATTAATGAAGTCTTTGGACTAGAATGCTGTCTAATTGAAAATTCTGTTGATCAAACAACGCTTTGCATTTCTATTGGCCGATCATTAAGATAATGATAAGTACAAAAACCGTTGCCTTTAAGAGGCAACGGTCCCTTTTTTATTAGTTTTGTTAAACAATATGATTGATTTTTAACTCATCTAGCTTATCAACAAAGTTTACTAACAGTGCATTTTTATTAGAAGCACTCATATGTACAAATTAATTTTTCTATCTAACTATTGATGATCAGATTGTACAAAGATTGCTTCATCCCGATAGAGTTGTGCTTATCATTTACTGCTTTTCATTCGTTTACATGTTGCTAAAAAATGATATTACAAATCAATATCAACACCCATTAATTGTTCATACATCCTACTTTGCTATTCTAAAATGATATTCGTTTCTCTTCTATCCTTATAAAAGTCACTCCACATATACGTTTTTGTAAAAGCTTATTACATGACTACTACGCTCCCATTTCAACCTTTGCTTTTCTTTCATTATTCTCTCTTGTCATTTTTTCATAAAACTCCTTGTTAATTGGGTACTTCTTCATGGCGATCAATGCAATGATATGAGCAATTAGCGGTGCACCAAAGTACAGTCCTAATATAGACCAGTATAGTGTTAGGGTTACTTCCATCCCTGCTGTATAATGTGCAGCTCCAAGTACAGCTCCTAATAATAAACCACTTAGAGAACTAACCATTTTATCCACAAACGAGAACGCAGTGGCAATCATGCTAGGAATGAAACGTCCGTTTTTCCAAAGCTCATAATCGGCTACATCTGCAATCATTGGAATCTGATTCGTATCAGCCATTCTCTCGGCTAGACGGAAGAAAGAGATTAATACAACCGCTAGAATAACAGAGCCCGCATCAAATGGTCGAATGACTAAAATGATGGCCGCAGCCACAATGCTGAGAATTTGTCCAATCACAAATGATTTTTTTAATCCTAAATAGACAGCTAAGCCAACACCGATAAAGGCACCCGCTAAACTAACAAAGGTTGCAGGTCCGTTGACGATTGCCTGAAATTCCGCACCACCCATGACAATTATAAAGAAGTAAGCGGTTGCTGAACTTTGAATGGAAGTTGCAATTTTCGTTGAAGACCCCGCAACTATTAGCATTTGAAGCGCTTTATTACCTTTAATAATAGAAATGAAATCTTTTATTTTAATCTGATTTTCCTTTTTAGTAATATCCTTTACTTCGTAGTAATTTTCATTATCCTTTTTCCAGATACCAGCCATTGCAAAGATCGTGAATAAAGTGGTAAACCCTGCAATCATAAAAGCAAAGTTTCTAAATGAAGCAGGATCCTCTACTCCGCCAAAATAATTTAAAATGATCATACCAAAGGAGAAAATAAGAATATCGAGTCCAGTCATGATAACCTGGTCAATCCCGCTTACTAGTGGGCGTTGCTTCGGATTATTCGTTAAAACATTTTGAGCACTCTTTGTACAAATCGTAGAACAAGTATAGCCAATGTTCCAAATCACGTAACAAACTGCAATCCATGTATACATGGCAATATTACTATCTAATTGAAGCCCCCAATAGAGCCCAATCGTAGAGATATTCATAATAATCATGCCCACAAACATATAAGGTCTGAATTTACCAAAACGAGTATTCGTTTTATCGATCATTAATCCAATCATTGGATCGATAAATGCATCAAAAATACGAGAAAATGTCATCATTCCGCCGACAATAACAGCTGACAGCCCTAAGCTATCTGTACAATAATAGATAAAAAACATGAGGTACATAAAGTATTGAGCATTTGTTGCTGAATTGTTAAAAGCAAAAGCGACAAGCTGCCATGGTTTGGCGTTATTATATTGAATTTCACTAGCAATTGAACTATTCCCCATAGGATTTCCTCCTAAAAATGTATATTAAAATCTTTAATATGGGTACATCATAATACAATAAAAGCGTTTCCACACCTACTATTGTTGGTTAATATGCAAAATTAAAGCTATAATGTTCTCGCTTACAAAATAAAAAAACCACATTTGTCATACTTATCGATATATACAAAAAATAATTTGAACGTTAAGATGGTGTGATAATGAAATGAGATTATAGATAAAGGTGAAACAATGGAGAACTTACTAAATGAATTAACAGAAAAGTGTTGGATGATCAAAAATGCTTTTAAAATGGATGTTGAAGTCATAGATGAACAATTGAGAACCATTCTACACATCTCAGATGACACAGAACCCCTCATCATGACAGAAACTAAGAAGGGGATGTATGCTCTTTTTCAAAAAGCACTGATGAAGGCAAAGAAACATAGTTTTTGTTTTCAAACAGATTCCTTTGGCCTTTCCTATTTCGCCATAGCCATTATCACCCATGAAACGCATAAAGGGATGGTCATAGTAGGTCCTTTTTTAAAAGAACAGGTAACAAATTCTTTCATTTGGCATGTAATTAAGGAAAACCATTTGGAAAATAGCTGGTTCAAATCTTTGGAAAACTATTATAAATCCATTGCCTATATTGGAGAATCACACTTAGCATTAGGAGATCTTTTAGTGAATATTTATGGACATCCTCCTATAAAATCTCAAATCATCACAATGGTAAGCAATGAGGGGGACAATCCTAAAAAGCTTCAACCACAAGAATTTGATGAAGATGATTTTGATATTAAACTAAGATATGAGATTGAGAAAAAACTTTTACACTTTATTGAGGTAGGAAATACCGAAAAGGCTCTGGAAACATTAGTAGACTTTTCGGGAGATTTCTTATACAGGGTGCCTGGAAATCCTTTAAGAGCAAAAAAAAATATTGCTTTCAGCTACAGTACCATGCTTCGTTTGGCAGCCAATAAGGGTGGAGTAGCTCCACAATATTTGCATGGAATTTCAGAAAAGTTTGCCATAAAAATTGAGGAAACCATCACCTTATCTGAACTAGATCTGTTGGAAGTGGCCATGACAGAAGAATATTGTAATGCTGTGAGAAGCTTTACGATGAAAGGACATAGTTCAGTGGTCAAACAGGTACTTATGTATATCAATCTTCATTTTAGTGAACCGATAAATCTACAATCGGTAGCAGATGAACTTGGTTTTAATAGGACCTATATAGCAAAGAAATTTAAAGATGAGATGAATATGACGGTCATTGAATATATTCAGAAGAGAAGAATCGATGAAGCAGTCTTTCTCATTGAACAGGGACAATCATCGATCACGGATATTAGCTATATGGTTGGATTTAGCAGCTATAATTATTTTTGCAAAGTATTTAAGGAAATAAAAGGAATGACGGCAACGGAGTATAAGAATGGTAGAAGAGTCAACGCATGAAAAACTCATATGTCTACTCTTTTAAAAGTGGGAGATGCATTTTTGGGTTAGAGACAATGCCAAGCCATACCATTTGTATAGTGATTGGATCTTTTATCCCACTCTCAACGGGCAGTAAAGGTCCGATTGGTTCATCTAACCATCAGTGGGGGATTCACTTTATCACAGATTAACAAAAAGGGAAACTTCCACTCATGGAAGTTTCCCTTTACCCTTGAACGCCAGCCCAGAAAATATTCCAAGTAATCTGTTGTACTTTTTCATACGCCTGACTGTTTTCATATAATAACTGAACATCGAGGCCGTCTAATAGCGTGGCATACGCAATCGCACATTCTTCAGGACTTAAACGACAGGTATGCATGGAAAAGCAAGCGGCAACCTCTTCTTTAAGAATGGCCAAATATAAACGGAATTGGGAGATGACATAGTCATAAACCTCCAATGGCGTAAAAGATGACAATACTAGCATAAATGAAGCATTAGGATTCGTTAGAAAACGATTTTTATGTTCCGTTAAAAAGTTGTACAACTGATGTTCGATAGGTTCTTCTGCATGATCCTGAAAATAGTTCTGCACAAACAATCGTTCTTCTTGTACGACATCTTGATAGACTTCCAAAAATAGTTCCTTTTTGGTTGAATAGTGATATGAAAGAGATTGCTTCCGAATTCCTGTTTCTTCCGCAATTTGGGCCATCTTCGTTCCCTCATATCCAAATTGGTTAAAATGTTTAATCGCTATCTTTTTTATCTGTTCTTTGCTCATTTTTTACCTCCATAAGTCAAACATAACATAGGCTAGAGTCGTAATTCTATGCTAATTTTCTCTTCTTTTTCATTTGTAAAATGAAAGTAGCATGAATAAAATATAGGAGTAAATATAAGACATAGGTAATGATCGCTACATAGAATACAGCCTCATAGGAAAAGGCTTCTGCCACCATACCAAGTAAAATAGAGCCTCCGCCGATTCCTAAATCATAAAAATTAAAAAAGGATCCGATCGCATTTTCATGGTCATGTTCCTCCACTAGGTTCAAGCATACAGTCTGAAGAGCAGGAAAAATGGCTCCAAATCCCATTCCATATAGGAAACCAGCCAAGAGAAACATAATCTCATTTTGAGCCACGATAAAGATAATCAAACCAGCAATGCTAATCACTCCAGCAGGGATTAAAACATAACCAGGTCCGAGGTTGTCAAACATTTTACCAGAAACCAACCGCACGAGAAGACCTGCAATTGCTACAATGAAGAAAAACCATGCGACATTTTCAAATCCTTTATCGATTGCGTATAAAGTAGTGAATGACATGATTCCACCAGAGCTTATTCCCGTCATAAAAGTAAGAATAGATGGAAATAGCACACGTTTTTCGATCAACTTAACCGTAGTGGTTGGAGCTTCTACTGTACTTAATTCATTTGCCATGTTAGGTTTTCGAGAAATGAAAAGCGTTGTCAATAGGGCTAGTAAAATGAACGCTGTACACCCCATAAATAAGCCTCCGAAATGAGAGTTTTCTAGGATACTGACCCCCATTAACGGTCCAACAGACATGGCCATCGTCTCTCCCACTCCGAAATACCCCATACCTTCTCCTCGACGATCCTCAGGAATATTTTCAGCTGCGATGGTCGTAAAATAGGTAGTAGCTAAGCCAAAACCAAAACCATGAATCACTCGGATAAGAATCATTATCCCAATACCTGACGATAGGTAGTATAATCCACTAGAAAGAGCACATATTGCGATACCGATGATTAATAAATATTTTTTATCCATTTTGGTAGCGAGAACACCTGCAAAAGGCCGAATGAGAATCGCTGAAAACACAAATATTCCTGTCACTAATCCAATTTGTGTAGGATCTCCACCAATATGTGAAACAAATAGAGGCAAGGTCGGAAGCAACATCTCGAACGCCCCAAATAATAAGGCATTGGCCAACATGACAAAAATAAAAGAACGGCTCCATAGCTTTACCTTTGAAGTTTGTTTTGTAATAACAGTCATATGAATCCCTCACATTATAAATTTTATCTCGAAGATATGGAATTCATTGTATCTGACTTAAGACAGAATGTAAATTATATTTAGAAGATTCATAGGTATTTTTAATAAAATTTACAGATAGTTTGAATAACCAAAACCAAAATCAAAATCAAGCGTTTTTTAAAATCATGATGCTATACAAAACTCCTATGGCGTTAAAACACCACCTTGTACTATGAAGGATCCATTCTGTAGCATACTACACTCACCTAATCACAATGGTGACCTTTATTTGCAGTAAATATATTGATTAAATAAGGAAGTCACACCCTTAATAAGGCGAAAATTGCTTTCAGCTTCCACATCCTTTATCAAAATTTAAAAGCTACCAATAATTTATAAAAAACAGCCAATTTTTTAGCATTTTGTGAAGTATTACACTTACACTATCCTGCCCCTATAGATTAAGTACAATCTTTCACAAACACCACACTAGCATTACAATAAGTATTCAATTTTGCTTGAGATTCTTACTCCATTAAATGGCCCGTTTGTTGAATAAAGTTTCGTTCGTTGATAACCAGAGTTGTAGTACAAGAGTGTCTAGACTTTTAAATAGGAATTCTTAAAAATGACACAGAAATTTATACAATATCAAACCCCTTTTCAAATCAAGATTTTTTCTCCTAAGTATAGATAAAAGCGGATTTACAACGTTAGGTTATCCCAATGTTAAAAGCCCAATTTCTCAGTATTATTAACGAGAAATTAGGCTTTCTTTATTTCACAATCGCGCCCTTTAATTGAATAACTAAAGTCTGACCTCACTCATAATATTACTTAATTCTTCTTCAACTAACGCCCTCTTTTGTGTAAGTATATCTTTTCACATTTAATCTAAATCAAACTCAAACTAAAAACCTGCAAGTTTAGCTTATCAAATACGTTTCATGAAGTCCTTTTTCGTTGGGCACATGAAACTGGACATATTTTAAATAATCCAGTTGCAACAATATATTATGTCTTCTAGTTTGAATACCCTCTTTTTAACTTTAGTAATGAAAATAAGCCAAAACTATGCAACTCTGTATAAAAAGCTGCATAATATCGGCTCTAAGGATTTTATACGTTTTAGAAGATTAGCTTTTCGTTATATTAACAGAGCCTTTCTAATTAAAAATTATAGGAAAAGTAAATGTAACGAAAGCTGCCCAAAGTCCGTAGAACGGCAAATACTTTGTAACGGCATCTTGAATAGTTGAAGGTCCGGATTTGTTTTGTAGAAAACGCATATAGGAGAGCATAATCCAAATTAGATTTGCCCAGATAAGTATGTTTACTCCTAAAACAGCAAGTCTATTAGGCGTAATCCCATAAGAAGAAAGTCTGAACACGATGGCTGACAAAGCCACACTGTCTATGATAAGCGCAAGAACAATTAAGGCAAAATTTATATAATCTGAAATGTTCTTTTTCTCGTCTGTGTCGCTCTCGATAATGGAAAATATGGTAACGGCCAATACACCAAGGAGTATTCCGTTGAAGGCTATCAGGAAATTTCGGTCCAAGAATGGATTTTTTCCGACCCATATAACCGTTATAAGATAGACCAACAACGTGACCAGGACAAGAGGACTAAAAATTTTAGCTATATATGGTGTAATATTCTTTGCAAGTTTAAGATTCATTGATACCAGGTATGCAGCCACAATAGCGAGAGCTGCAGCACCAAATAAAACGACATTACTAAAATAGAAGTCTTCTATATCCAAGCCAACAAAGCTAAATAACTGCATGGTTAATGCTGCTAGTACCATTCCGCTAACTGCCATGCTGGCGTAGAGAATACAATATTCCAAATTAAATTTAATATAGGCTAATCTTGTACTGCCTTTTGAATATTCATTTCCTGTAAATGCAAGCCCTACCAATACCCATAAGAATATGGGAAGGTGTAAATAAGCAAGGATAATACTGTCTTTAAAATTTAATGGCAGCATATTAAGATAAAACCCGGAAATTAGGAACAGCGCTGCAATGGAATAAATAACACTTTTTTTCGGAGTATTATTGTAAACAAAATAGGCAGCAATAAAGGGAATTATACCAAAAGCCAGGTTAATTGGAGCAATTGCTTCCTGTTCGACAAAATGGAAAATGATCCTGGTGCTTATCCCGGCCAGAATGGCTAAAATGCCCATGAATAAGAAACCTTTTTGAATCAAAGAAGATTTTTCCGTATTTGCCGTCTCCTTGAAATGCAATCTTTCATACCAAACACCAAGAACCTGAGAATCAGGATTTTGTTCCCATGCTTGTGAGAATGACTTATTAAAAGCTTTCGGGTCTTTTCTATACATTCTCTCCAGCTCATGGGGGTTAGCAATATTTTCAATAATCAAATTGTTAATGTCCATAGTTGCACAGTATTTGATTTTCTTTAAAGCTTTTACAGATAAATCAGAGAAAGCTTTATTTTTGTCAATATAGCGTAAGAGTATGAAAGCCTGATACAAAGCAAAGTAAAAAGGTATCGCCGATGCATCAAAAGCGATGAAAACGATATATTTTATAAAAGCAAACTCTGGAAGCAATTTTGCTGCAAGGTTCGCCATCTCAGGCACCAAAAAGATGCACAGAGCAAGAACTGGGACTCCTAAAAGAATAACAGCTATTATTAAAAACAACGTTGTTACTTTTTCCATAAAAAGCACCTCACTTATTTATTACGATTTTGATTTTAATATACATTTTATCGTTTTACAATAATTTTTTATTAATTAGGATAACATTTTTATTGTATATTTTTGTTTTAAGCAAAAATAAAAAGCATTCCTCATTCAAAGAAAAAAATTTATAATATAAGCCCAAAAAATATTTAAGGTTGGTGTGCTTATTCAAGTAAACTCCGATGTAAGTTGAATTAATTCCCAGAATAGAAACCACATCGACCTCCTTTAAAATTAGATTATTGACTTATCTTGTTCAAGAATTTGGCCCTATAATGGAAATAGGGCTGTTCCTTATTACAGAAACGCGCCCTTTCATAAAATAACATGACTGACGTTTTTAAATAACTTTATTGTTCCTTAAAACCTACCACTTATTGAAGTAAAGCACCCTTTACTTTAAGTACAACACTTCACAAATTATTGATATTTTAAGAAAATGGCCCCCTTCTTTTTTCCTTTTTTTTGCATATAATGTTTACATAATGAGAACATACATCTGTATTTGTTCTTGTGATGATAATATAAATATTAATATTAGCAATGATGATAATGTTTTGGGGGTGATTTAGAATGAAGAAATTGAAAAAGTTTGCTGTTGCTTTTGGGATCGCTGGAATGCTGGTTTCAGGTGTGGGAGCTGCAAATCCTGTTGAGGCTGCATGGTCCAATGTTGAACAGTCTCATTATGAAAAAGGGATTTTGATTGGGTGGGCTGATGGCAATTCTTTTGAAGTGAAAACATCTTCCGGTAAGTATATGGTTTTTAGATCATCTAATGATTGGTATAAAAAGAATTTAATCTCAGGAGAATCGTACACCTATTATTATTACACAAATAAATATGGGCAGAATATCATTAACAAAATTCAAAAGTAAATATAGAAAAAGCTTTGGGCATAAGAACCCAGAGCTTATGCTCAAAAAGTTCTCAAAATGTGTATTTTCTGCTGACAAAAAATCAATAGCGCGTTTCATTGTCCCCTTAAGTATATAAAGTGCTGTTTTTTTGAGTAATTGCCCAGTTATCAAACGCAATACGCCGTTCTATGTTATTATAATGCAGACAAAGACTGCCTTTTAACATACCCAAACCTTTAAATTCTTCGTATACGTCTGTCAAAGTTGATATTTTCCCTTGCTATTCTTCAACAATCTGTCCCTTTCATGCAAAAAGCGCATATCAGATCCTCTGAAAATGCGCCCTTTAATTGAATAACTATAAACTTAGTTCTTAATCCTAAAATCACTTAATTCTTCTTAATCTACAAGTAGTGATTTACATGAGGTCATGGTAACTCCAACCGAATACACCCTCACTGACATTAATGTTGGTAACTATATAAGAAATCTTCGTTCATCTAGATTATTTCCTTGAAGGAATTATTTGTGATTCTTTCAGTTTCTTTAATTCCTGAATTTTTTTTAATCCCTAAGAAGTTCTTTCTAATAAGTCTGCATGACAATGGCAAGCTACTTCATGGCCATTTCCTAATGATTCAACTTTAGGTGATTTGCTGTGACAAACACTTACCTGGTGAGGACACCTCGTTACAAACGAACATCCAACTGCCTCTCTTGTAGCATCCACTTCACCATCAAGAATCAACCTCTCCCTATTCTTTATAAAATAGTTTAAATCTTTGACAACCGAAACTAGGGCCTTAGTATAAGGATGGGATGGAACATGAATAATTTTTTGAGTGGGACCAATTTCTACGATTCGCCCCTGATACATTACAGCAATCCGGTCACACATATAACTTGCCGTCGATAAATCATGGGTAATGAACATCATCGTTAACCCCATCTTCTTTCTCAATTCAAGGAGAATATTTAATATCTCTGCACGTACAGAAACATCTAACATCGAGGTTGGTTCATCAGCTGCTATAAATGAAGGTTTCAAAATTATGGCTCTCGCTATAGCTATTCTTTGCCGTTGCCCTCCGCTTAACTGGTGTGGATAACGATACATATAATCTTCAGCAGGTTTTAATTTGATGGATTCAATAGCTTCTTTAACTAGTTTGACTTTTTCTTCGTATTCCAGTTTTTTTTCATGAGCGTTAAGGGGCTCCATTAATATATCGACAACCCTCATACCAGGATTTAGCGTATCATAAGGATCTTGAAAGATCATTTGCATTTTTTTTCTGATTTTATTGGTTTCTGATTCCTTTAATTTACATAGGTCAACTCCATCAAACCAAACTTCACCACTCGTTTCTTTCATTAAACGCATGACCATTCTTGCTGTTGTTGTTTTTCCACATCCACTTTCGCCAATAATCCCCAGAATTTCGCCTTTTCTAATTTCAAAATTCACATTGTTTACTGCAAATACATCTGTTTTCTTTCTTTTCAGTAGGGTTCTTGTCTTTTTAACAAACGTTTTCTTTAAATGATTTACCTTGAGCAGAACTGATTTATCCATTTTGTTCCTCCTCTAAAAAACAGGCCACATAATGTCCCGGTTTGATTTCCATAAACTCGGGTGTTTCCTGTCTGCATCGGTCAAATGCATAAGGACATCTAGTATGGAAACGGCAACAAGTAGGAATATTAACTAGGCTAGGAACACTTCCCGGAATAGATATGACTTCACGCTCCGAATTAGTAAGATCAGGGGTTGCATTTAACAAAGCTTTTGAATAAGGATGTCTTGCATCATTTAGAATTTCTTTCGTTGAAGCCCACTCTACTAAATTACCTGCATACATGATCGCTATTCTATCACAAATAGAAGTTACCATTGGTAGATCGTGAGAAATAAGGATAACTGACAAATTCATCTTCTTTTGTAAATTTTTGATCAAGGCAATAACCTGAGCCTGTGTTAGCACATCGAGACCAGTTGTGGACTCATCAGAGATAACCAATTTTGGATTACAAGCTAGTGCCATCGCTATGGCTACGCGTTGCTTCATACCTCCGCTAAATTCATGAGGGTAGCTTTTCCACCGCTCTCCATCAATTCCTACCAGTTCGAGCAACCTCTTCGTACGTTCAACGGCTTCTTTTTTATTTACATTATCATGAAGCAAGATCGCCTCGATAATTTGGTCTCCGACAGTGTAAACTGGATTTAATGCATTCATCGCACTTTGAGGAATAACCGAAATTTCTCTCCATCTTAAACCAGTAAGTTCTGAATCCGTAGCTTTTAAAAGGTTTTTTCCATTTAAGTAAACACTGCCTGCCACCACTTTTCCTGGGTATTCTATTAACCTTAAAATAGATTGGGCCACAGTCGTTTTTCCGCAGCCAGACTCCCCAATTAACCCAAGCATCTCCCCTTTATCTACAGAAAAAGAAACGTTCTCAACAGCCTTTGCAATCCCTTTATCAGTTCTAAAAAATGTGGACAGTTTTTCTACTGATAGCACAGTACTCATACATTATTGCTCCTTTCTCAGCCGAGGATTCAATATTTCTTCTAAGGAATAACCTGTAAAGGCAAAACTAATAACAAGTGTTGTTATTAATAATCCTGGCGGCAAAACCCACCAAATCCAAGCATCCGTTATAAAGGCACCTCTGGCCTGTGCATAATACAAAATTGTTCCCCAGCTCTTTGTAAATGGGTCACCTAGTCCGAGGAAGCTTAGAGAAGCCTCAATTAATATCGAATGACTTGCAGCTAAAACAAATTGTGAAAGGGCAATCGGTATCACACCGGGCAAAATGTGTCGGGTTAAGATGGCCCCTACACCTGTACCAATCGATCTAGCAGCTTCAACATAACCTTTAGTTTTTAAAGTTAATACCTGGGACCGAATGACCCTTGCCGGAGATGCCCAAGAAATAAGACTGATAACTAAAACTATATTCCAGAAACTTGGACCGATAAAGGCCGCCAATAATATCATTAGTGGAAGAAATGGGATAACTAAAACTAAATCTACTAATCTCATTAGGAATGAATCAACTTTTCCCGAAAAATAACCTGCAATAACACCGATAAGACAGCCTAAAATAATTGAGATTAAAGCGGCAATAACGCCAATTAAAAGTGACACTCTAGTACCATACAGCAGTTCACTGAATATGTCCTGACCTATATCGTTTGTACCGAGCAGGAAAACACCATTTGGCTTCATAAATGGTGAGCCAACTCTTTCTGTAGGATCAAATGGGGCAATGAATGGAGCAAAAAGAGCAATACATAAAAATATTACAAGTAAGGACACTCCAAATAATCCCAATTTATTTGAGGATAACACCCTCCAATAATGCTTCCATTTTTGTTTATCCATTATGTCTTCCCACCTTTGGATCCAGAAACGGATATATTAAATCCGCCAAAAAATTAGCGATAACTACACTGAAAGTAATTATTAAAAAGGTTGCTTGAATAAGAGGATAATCACGGCTAAGGACGGATTCGAACATCAATCGCCCTACTCCCGGATAGGCAAATACTGTCTCTATTACTGTAGCACCACCCAGTGTGAATCCAAGACTTAGCATAAATACTGTTGCGACTGGTAACAACGCATTTCTCATTGCATGCTTATATCTTATTACCTTTTCTTTCACACCCTTTGCTTTAGCAATCATAATGTAATCTTCACCTAATACATTTAACATTGAGTATCGCATGATCATAAACGTACTTGTTACAGAGATTAGTACTAGCGTCGTCAAAGGGAGAATAAGATGTTTTACAATATCAATAAATCGATCCATTCCCTTTAAATTAGACCAGGCACTTTCTGCACCGAATACCGGCAGCCAGCCTAATTGTACTGAAAAAACGGAGACTAAAATCATTCCAACCCAAAAGGAAGGCATTGCACTTAGAAACATAAACATCGTTAGAAGATTCACATCGGTTTTTGTCCCTCGTTTCCAAGCTGATATCGTACCAAAAAGAACTCCGATAATAGTAGATAATACTAATCCTAGTCCAGACAAAAGCATGGTCCAAGGAAGTCTTTCCTTTAGCAATTCAATAATCGGGCGTTTTTGCTGATAAGAAAAACCAAAATCCCCAGTAAAAATATTTTTTAAATAAGTCCCATATTGCTGAACAATGGAATCATTTAATCCATGTTTTTCTAATATCGCCTCTTTTTCTGCACTGGACATAAACCCAACATCTTCTCCAGCCAAAAATACTAGAGGATTTCCTGGCATCACCCTCGGTAATAAAAAGTTCAGTGTCACCATTAGTATTATGACTATGACATATTGCAAAAACTTTCCTGCCACGAATTTACCCATACCCTTCACCTCTCTGATGGATGAAAAAGTTCCCGCAAAAAACAAACGTTTTTACGGGAATTTGTATTTATTAAATATCAAAATCGTCTTTATCTGTTTTCTTTTTCTTTCTTAAGAAGAAGGCCAGCACAGCGATCAGTAACACTCCTATGAAAATATATACACTTGTGTTGTTCTGGGCTACTTCACTACTATCAGTCTGATTATCTTCAGCTGACTTCTCGTCATTCTTTGGTTGTTCATTAGCTGGCTGCTCAGGCTTCTCCCCCAAGACAAATGATAATTTATTTATAATCCCTTTTCCTACTTGGAACACAAATCCGTCATATACTTTTGGATTATATGCATTGACAATTTCTTGGTAATAAAGCGTAATAATCGGTGAGTCTTCCGCTACAAACGCCTGCAATTGTTTTATCAAATTTGTTCTTTCTGTTTCATCAATTGTGTTCTTAAGTTTCTCAGCAAGTGCATCAAACTCAGGATTTTTATACGCACCAATATTAACTGAACCAAGAGTTGGGTCTGAATGGAATAGATCTACTAATCTGTCAGGGAATAACTGCATTGTATTAGACCAGCTCCAAACACCTAAATCATAATCTCTACCTTTGCTAACATCAAAATCCGGCCACATTAATGAATCTACTGTAGTAGAATCCATCGCTTTTACAGTATTTTTTATTCCAACATTATGTAATGCTTCCGAAATTAATTCTGCTGTCCGAATTCTGATAGGGTTATTTGAATATACAAGTGTTGTTAAATCTATTTTCTTCCCTTGCTGATCTTCCCTGAACCCATCACCATCTGTATCCTTAAAGCCCGCATCCTCTAATATTTGTTTTGCTTTTTCCTGATCAAAAACGGGCTTCAAGTTATTGTTGTAGAAAGGAGAGGAAGGATGAATAAATCCTGGGCTTCCAACTTCCGCAAGACCTAATAGCACCGTTTTCACTAAATTTTCTTTGTCGATTGCATAATCAATCGCCTGACGGAACGCTTTCTCTGTCATCGGGTATTTTTCCGCATTAATCTGGAAGAGTGATGTACTGTATCCAGGTCCTCTAGCCACTTTTAGGGAAGGGTTGGTTTCAAATTGGTTAACAAGTTCTGGAGAAATACTTGATGAAATAACATCAATCTCACCTGATTGAAGTGCGTTAAACATGGCTGTTGAATCCTCAATAATAGGAAAAATTATTTCCTCAATCGGCGGTGCTCCTTTAAAGTAATCCTTATTGGCCTTCATTTTGTAAAATTGTCCCGATTTATGTTCTTCTAAAATGTATGGACCGCTCCCTAATGCATTCATTTCATCATCAGGCTTATCGATCGTAGACCAAATATGTTTTGGTAAAATCGGTAGATCAGCTAGAGGCTGTATCATGAAGTTAGGATCTGCTTTTGATAAAACTAAAGATAATTTAATTTCGTCGGTAACATTTATTGCGGAAATCGATTTGAGTGGATTCGTGAAGCGAGATTTAGGATATTTGATGAAATATTCCATCGTGAATTTAACATCTTCAGCTGTAAGCGGCTTTCCATCATGCCATTTTACTTCGTCATGAAGAGTAAATTCATAGGTTAAGCCGTCATCACTAACCTTGTAGTCTTTAACCAGCCAGGGAACTGGTTTATTATCTACATCCAATTGGAAAAGATTATCATAGAGTAAGTTCATTAAGTCCAAGCCAGGATAACCGGTAACATAGGTATATGGATTAAGACCATTTTCGTCTTTAGTGATTCCTACTTTTAACGAAGCTACCGTTGTTTCTGCACTTGCCGTGGAAAAATTAGAAAGAATTATTGTAAAAATTAACAGTACACTTAGTAAATTTTTATTCATTTAAGACTCCCCTTATTATTCTTATACTATAAGTTCTGATAGGTGGAAATTGCCTTCTCTTTTATAGGCTTCAGCAAGAGCAAAATGCCCGTGTGAGTGGCAAGACGGTGATAAACATGGATGGCTTTGTCCAAGACCCTGCCTTACATATTATTTAGCCTCTTTTTTTGAAGGAAATAAATAATGCTAATAATCCTACAATTAGAGCTGCAATAGAAAGGTAAAGTGGAACATTGTTAGAGCTTGTTTTTGTTTCCTCTGCATTTACTTTCTCTTCAGTAGCTTTTTGGTCATTTGAGGATGTATCAGTTGATTTTTCTAAATGTCCATGTCCATCTGATGGATCAGCTGGGTTTACTACTGTCACAGAAGCTGGTTTTTCAGCATCTGGTGCTCCAACCCATTCAACAACACTTCCATCTTGATATGTTTGATACGCTTTCCAAACAATTTCATTTGCGTCATCTGCAACTTTTCCTTGCATATTAAACTGACCAAATTCTGTTGAAGATAAACCTTTGCCTTCTGTCGTCCAGATAACACTTGTAATTTTGCCTGAAGCATCTTTTTGAACTTCATATTTCCATCCTGATTTCGGTTCAAAGCGTGTAATGTTCACTTCCGTTGGAAATTTAACTTCTATCTTCATTGTAGGAATGGTTTCATTCTCAGATGGAACCCGAACAGTAAACACTTCATATTTACCTTGTAAAGTTTCCTGTGGTTGTACGGTTACATGGGCACTTGCCACACCAGTAAAAAGAGAGATTGCACCAATCATTACTATCATTAGTGTTAATAATTTTTTCTTCATAGATGAATTCTACAGTCGCTTTTTTTAGGTTCTTCGCTACTTACATTCTCCTAATTACACCCCGATAAGATGAACAAGGATACAACTGCTGATATAGTTGTAGTATATAGTTTTTTTCTTTTTTGTCTCATGATATCCCCCTGATCTCGCATACATAAATGCGCTTACATTTTATCTTGCAAATAAGAAATTCAAATGAGAAATTCTTGAAAGTTTATTGAACTTTTTCCTGAATTTTAAAATGTTAATATTTGTTTTTCTTTATCAATTGTAAGCATCATATTTTAATCCTCTCATTCATAATAATTACTAAAGTTTTAAATGTTTTTCAGTAATAACCTGTATCTCTTCATTTTTATAATAACAAGATTATATCTTTTCCCATTGTAAAAAACGGAATAAAATGATAAAAATTGTTGGTTTTTAACAACATTACTAATTACAATACTCAATTTCCATAATCTTAGATTTTTCGCATTATGCCTCTAAGCAATCACTGACCGAAATCAGCAGTTCCTCTTGTTAAATTAACCTGCAACATTAGTTTAAGTACATTTCTTCACAATCTCCATTTGTGTAAAATAAATATTCATTTAACTTACTAATCGTTACTAAACAATCTGGCCCTTTCGTATTATAAGGTCAATCAGAAAAGAAAATATTTCTGATTGACCTTTTTTTATATCGATATATGATTGCGGTAGCTGGGGTAGAACGTTCTGGCCCTTGGGACTCGATCCCGTCCATTAAACAGTTCGCCCCCTACTTGTAGAAACATGATTGAGGCTGGTTGGGACAATAATCTCGTATAACAAGCGAAGCTATGATATTACATGGAGGAATAGGGGTTACCGGTTAATAGATTTTCAGGAGGGGATAAATGATGAATCCAGTCATTGGTCTGGATGTGGCAAAAGGTGAAAGTCAGGTTCAAGCATTCTTGGATAAAGCAGCCGTACAAAAAGAGCTTCAAAATAGCGCATACTCTTGAAGGGTTAAGTAATCTTCTAGATTTTATTAGAGAAGTAGAATATGTATCAGTAGGACGGCCTCCCATTGTGTTAGAGTCCACTGGACATTATCACACACCAATTGTCCAGTATTTTGAGGACAGAGGGTATTCATTAATTATCGTGAACCCTCTCATATCGTATCGGGCTAAGAGTTCTAGTTTGCGCAAGGTAAAGACGGATATCATTGACGCTTATCACCTCTGCGAGCTGTACTATAAAGAGGACTTAGAGCCTTATAAACAAAGAGGAATCCAACTCTTAAACCTTCGTAATATTGGTGATTTTATTATTTTCAAACTTATTCTGATTGGATTTCCATAAATCAATCCCATTGCCTTGCCAATTGCCAACAATCTTGCTATTTTGGATTTTCACGCTATTCGCTTGGTCAAGTTTAATACCGATACGTTTCGTCGCAACGGAAATTCCTTCTAATTTATGATGCGAACCAGTAATATAAATGGCTGTGTCTTCCTTTTCTTTTCCGCAATGTTCTACTTTCATATTTTTTAAAGTAACGGACTCACCGCTGATCGTAACCGTCGGCTTTGATTGACAAGAACGAAGATGAACTTCCCCCTTTCCTACCAAGTTTATTGGCTTGTTGATGACCAATGTCTCCTCATACTCCCCGCTATCTATTTCAATCGTGGCTCCTGCACTAACCTCATCAATTTTAGATTGTATAGTACCTTCTGCTTTTGCAACAGTTGGTATGAAAACTGATAAAACGAGGCAAAACATGAGATATTTCAAAATGTTCATTGCTTTAGTATCCTCGCTCTCATATGGATTCCCTTTGAGGATATTGAAGTAGAGAAGATAAAACATGCAACCGGCTGTTAAAATCTGTTAAAAATAGGTAAACTTAGTAGTATGTTCGTCCTCTCTAATCGATTAACCCTTGCCGATATGCATAATGGGCAATTTGCACACGATTTTCTAAGTGAAGTTTGCTCAATATATTTTTCAGATGGCTTTTCACCGTATGTTCAGAAATAAACAGGGTTTTCGATATTTCTCTGTTTGACAGCCCCTCTGCAACATGCTGAAGTACTTCTAATTCCCTAGCTGACAATAGATCATGTTGTAAGGTTTTTTTTGGTTTGTTTGGAGAAAATTCCATTAAGATTCGAAAGGCGATTTCTTTTGACATAGGCACTTCATCCAGCGCAAATGCCCGTAAATATTCATACCAATGCTGAGAATGTATGTTTTTTAATAAGTAGCCTTGTGCACCATGCTTTAATGCGTCAAATAGATTTGTCACATCATCTGAAACAGTAATCATGACGATTTTGACAGAAGGAAACTTCATTTTAATAATTTTTGTAGCTTCTAATCCATCCATTACAGGCATTTGAATATCCATAAGGATAATATCCGGCATCAATTCTTCAGTAAGCATAATTGCTTCTTGGCCATTTTTTGCTTCACCGACAATTTTAAAATCATTGTAATTCTCTAAAATCATGCGGATTCCTTCTCTTGCATGCAAATGATCATCAACAATTAAAATATCAATCGGCATCTATTTTTTGCTCCTTTTTAAGCAGAATAACCGTTTCATTTTCAATCCTTTGTATTGAAAATTGCCAATTCATTGCCTCTGCTCTTTTTTCTATGATTTGAAGCCCTAACCCCGTTTCCATTTGATTCCTTTCAATTGAAAACCCGACCCCTTGATCCCGTATTTCACAAGTCCAGCCATGCATAGATTCCTTTGCTAAAATCCAGACTTTATTCGTCCTAGCATGTTTGATTACATTCATAACAGCTTCTCTTATACAAGCGAACAATTCGATTTTTTCTTTTGCTGACAGAGTTTGATCTTGAATTTCCCACTGAAAATCGATATCTACTGGGTAATTATTTTCGAGTTCTGTTAAGTATTGTTGAATGTTTTTTGTCCAGCTGAACAATTCCTGTGATGGTAGTTGTTTTAAATTTTGAATAGCTTGTCTTGTATCTTCATAAATGCGCTGCAATATTTGTTTTGTTTTTTGGAAGTCAAGATCCGTTTCGAGAGCTGCCTTTTCTCCAAATCGATTAAGATTTACAGAAAGCAGGAAAAGCGATTGAGCAATCCCATCATGCAACTCCCTTGCTAAATTTTCCCTCTCAATTAATGCAGCTTTTCTTGCTTTTTCTGTTTTTAGTTCCTCTTGAATTCCTTCTAAAATGGCAAACAGCTTTATTAAAATAATGACTGTAACAGCAAATACGATAATGGGGGACAGGATATTGCCCATTTCCATCGATAAATAAGGTAGTAAATATTCATGCCTTACATATTCCCAGATTCCAATTGTTATAGTCGGAAGAAGGAGAATAAGCCATTTTATTTGTCGATACTTCAACTTTTTCCCTCTTTTCTATAAAGGATGCTTATATTTTACCATGTTGCTAGTTCACTCGAAAATCACTCTTTAGTGTAATTGTTGCGCATGTACACATCTTTATAATTAAAAACAGATCGATAAATTCACCAAAAAACGACACGTAATTGAAATGAAAGGAGTTTTTTGATACAAAATTAATTGGCGAAAGGGGCACTTTTCTACAAATTCAGTTATTGATTTGAATCGTTGCCGACTACGAATATTCCTTTCTAGTCGATCAAACAGCATGACTGTTTCAGTAAGTAAAAAACAATACGATATTTACTATGGGGGTTTAGAAATGAAAAAAAGCAATTATAATCGTTTTTGGAGATGGCATTTCTATGCAGCATTATTTATTACACCTCTGCTCATCACATTAACATTAAGTGGGATTGGCTATTTATTTTATACGAATGTAGAGAATAATGCTTATGAGCATTTATTCTTTGGAAAAAGTGACAAAACAGAACAATTAACGATAGATGAAGGCATTGAGGAAGCAGTAGAGCAATATAATGGCTATTCAGTCTCAAAGGTGATTGGATTAGACGATCCGTATAATACGCGTTTAACGATGACGAATAAAGATGGCGATCAAAAATATGTATTTTTAGATGATCATTATCAAATAATTGGCGATCAAAATGCCAAGTATACCTTTTCAAATGTCATGAGAGCCATGCATAGTTCACTTTTTGTCGGCGGAACGGTTGTCAATTACTTAGTTGAATTAGCTGCATGCTGGGCAATCTTCTTACTATTTTCTGGTATTTACATGACGTTTAAGGGAAATGCATTAAAGAAGAAACAGAAGCAAACAAAACGACAAAAGAATAGAAAATGGCATGCATTAGTTGGAACCATTATTACAATTCCAATGATTGTTATTATTTTTACCGGCTTACCTTGGTCAGCATTCATGGGGAATTTTATTTATTCGGCAGCTCAAGAGCATCCTTCGATCGGTATTCCTTTATTAAAGCAAGAGCCGCCTACTTCAGATATGAGTGAAATTCCGTGGGCAACACGAAAAAATGAGGCACCTACATCAAGTCATTCACATGCCCATCATGAAGAAATGTCAGCAACATCAAACAGTAGCAATATGGTAAGTGTTCAACAATTAATGAACGAAATTGAGATAGAGCATATTTCTAAACCATATTCAATTATCTACCCAATGAATGAAGATGGAGTATTCAAAGTATCAAAGGGGAGCAATACTGGTGTAACAGGTTTAGATGTTAGTCCTTATGATGAAATAACAACCTATTTCGATCAGTATAGCGGAAAATTAATCTCTAAAGTTGGCTACAACGAATATGGTATTTTAGCAAAATGGTTTACATGGGGGATTCCATTACATGAAGGACATTTATTCGGCTGGGCCAATAAATTGTTAAATCTAACTGTTTGCCTATCATTCCTATTCGTCATTTTTTGGGGCTTTAAAACATGGCTATCACGTAAGAAAAATAATTCGCTATCAGCTCCACCAAAAATATCAAGTGGTATTTCGATTAGCTTCATTGTCTGCATGGTGATATCAGGGTTAATTATGCCATTATTTGGAATATCACTTATTCTAGTAATTTTGATTGAAAGTATTATTTATTTTATTAATAAAAGTAATAATAAGCTAAATATTGCTAGTTAATGAATACACTTATAGGATGATCTTGTTTTAGTAGGTAGATGAGCGTTTTGTTCTTTCCAAAAAAGTATCATCACCATAAAATTTGATTATAGAAGAAGACAGGTGAACCCCTGTCTTTTTCTTTGTTAATAGCATTATGACTTAAATCTTGAACATAATTCAGTTGATTTGGGTGATTTCACCCCACATTCTTTCAGCTATAAATCCATCATCTGTTGCTTTTAAATAAAGATTGATTAAATTAATATCAATACCCTTGATAAACGAACAAAAAGTAAAGGCTTGTTTTGAAAAAAGATTGATCAAAACAAACCTTTAATATATTCAATTAGATTATTTTTTATTAACATGTTTGATCATTTTCTACTGTGTTGCTCAACAATCGCGCCCTTTAACGGAATAACTAAGATATGTCTCAATCGTAAAATTACTGAATTGTTCTTCCACTAACGCACTTGTAACTTTAAGTATACTTCTTCACAACCCCATAGTACGAAGAATAAAATCACTTTAGTTCATTGTTAAAGTATTATATCTAACAATTAAATAACTCTCCATTTATATTTATTATTGTTCCTCGTTCGTAAAATACAGAAATAGGGTTAAATGCCGATTCCTAATGCCTTCATCGTAGAAACTCTTCGGTTTTTCAGATTAATTCTAGTGTTGCACCAATTTATTTAATCCATGAACACCAGGACCATCAATCACATCACCTTCATAAGAATAACGGGAACCATGGCATGGACAATCCCATGACTTTTCAGCTTCATTCCATTGACATTCACAACCACAGTGGGTACAAGTTGTATCTACAATATATAGGTTGCCAATCTCATCCTTGTATGCACCTGCTTTTTTCCCTTTATACTTAACGACTGAACCTTCACCATTTCGCAGGTCACCTGGACCCTTTGAAACAAACTTCACCTTGCTTGTTATATGATGAAGTGCAACATCTGCATTTGTTGTTAATGCGGCTAACAAATCAGGATTAGCATCAAAGCGTGATGGGGAATAAACTTCTTTATATGGGTTATCACGATTTAGAACATAATCTGCCAACAAATGAGCAGAAGAGATCCCATTTGCCATTCCCCAATCATTAAAACCTGTTGCGACTAAAATATGCTGCTTGTCTTGTGTTATAGGCCCAATGTAGGGAACCCTATCAAGTGTAATATAGTCCTGTGCAGACCAGCGATAAGTATAATCCCTAACGCCAAACAACTTCTCGGCATAATCCTGAAGTTCATTATAATATTTAAGGGTATCAATGTCTTGCCCAGTTTTATGGCTACCTCCGGCAATGATAAGTAAATTCCCTTCGTTTAAAGGGGTGTAACGAAGGGAACGTGTTGGGGTATCAGCACTAATATACATTCCACCTGGATATTCCTGATCGGTTTTGATACCAATTATATAAGAGCGCTGCGCATACATTCTGGCAAAATAGAACCCCGGTTTATCATAAAATGGATAGTTGGTAGCAATAATCACATGATTGCAATTTATTTTGAACCCGTCTTTTGTAATAACTTTGGGACCGATTCCTTCCTCTTCCAAATCCACTGCAGTTGTATTTTGAAAAACCTTGCAACCCTGCTTTATCGCTTCATTTAAAAGCCCTCTTAAAAACTTAAGCGGGTGATATTGAGCCTGATCTGCCATCTTAATAGTATTTTTTATTTGGAGATTAAACGGGATCGTATCCTTTAAATCACCCTTGATACCTAACTTTTGATAGGCAGTCCACTCTTTCTCAATATTTTTAGCATACTTATCTGTTACAGCATAAACGTGCGCATCCTGCCTTCTGAAATCACAGTCGATTCCCTTTTCCCTTGAAGTATTCTCAACAAACGGGATAGCATTTGAACTAAACTCATAATAAAGCTTTGCCTTTTCCTCGCCAAAATATTTTATTAAGTGATCGTAAATTAAGATATGCTGTGCTGTCAGCTTAGCTGTTGTATGTGCTGTTGTGCCGTTAAGGACACTCCGAGCTTCGATGATTGCAACCTTCAACCCTTCTTTAGAGAGTAAGTAAGCCGAGGTAATTCCTGCAATTCCTGCCCCGATTATGGCCACATCCACCGTTAAATCTTCATTTAGGGTATTAAAAGTGGGTAGCTCTATATCACTCCAATAAGTTGTTGGAAATTTATAGTCAATTCCCGATGAATCCATATGCAACCCTCCCAAATTAAAATAGTACATGTGTGTTAATTTTTCCTAAGGGAAAAAATTAATTCCTTTTTACAAATAACGGAAAATGGTATTACACCTTGATGGAGTAAATCCCCCTTCACTTCCTCTATTTAATTCTTTGGGAAGGATATATTCTCCTGATGATAATCATAACCTATATCAGAATTTCATTTATTATAGGAAAATTCCAAAAGGAGTGAATATGATGGGGTTCCCACCTCAACAACAAAGTAAGCCTGGCATTGAATCAATAATGACACCCAGACCTATATTTGAAAATCCCAATTACAAACCAGCCGGTAAACTTATGAATAAAGTAGCTCTCATTACTGGTGGAGATAGTGGAATTGGGAGAGCTGTGGCTGTCACCTTTGCGAAAGAGGGTGCAGACATTGCAATCTCATACCTAAATGAACACAGCGATGCAAAAGAAACGGAGTTCTATGTTAAAAAATACGGTCGTCGTTGCATTACCATTCCAGGCGATATAGGGTATGAGCAACCTTGCCAACAAGCTGTAATGCAAACGATTCACCAATTTGGTCGTATTGACATTTTGGTGAATAATGCCGGTGTACTTTACATAAAGAACAGTCTACTAGATATAGATTCGGATCAACGAGCAAGTACTTTTCACACAAATATTTTTTCGCAGTTTATTTTGACGAAAGCTGCTCTTCCATACATGAATTCAGGGAGCTCTATAATAAATACAACATCCATTAGTGCCTATCTAGGAGATCAAGATTCAATTGACTACTCGGCATCAAAAGGAGCCATTGTTTCCTTTACACGTTCGCTATCATTGTCACTGGCATCACAAGGGATTCGAGTCAATGGTGTTTCCCCAGGGCCAATTTGGACTCCATTAATTCCATCTTCCTTACCTCCAGAGCAGATTGCCACATTTGGAGACAATGTTCCTATGAAGCGAGCCGGTCAACCGTTTGAAGTGGCACCTGCTTATGTATTCTTGGCCTCCGAAGATGCATCTTACATATCAGGGCAAATTCTGCACGTGAATGGTGGGGAAATTGTAAACGGTTAAATATTTAACAAAGATAATCTTAGTTATTATTATTCAAACATGGTATTTACCCAACACCTTTGGATGAGTCACTTCTATCTTAATGTCATAAAGTCAACATACTCTCTTCAACTAAATACTTCCGTTAGTTCAACAAAAAAACAGGATCGCCAATAGCGACCCCTCCGGATGCGATTATCTCTCTACCTATTTTCATATTCCTTTGACTCCTTGTACTTAAAATTAAATTCAAATTTTGCATAAATTTTAATTGATCTACTCATCATAATCAGGAACCATCTTAATATCAAAGGAGGTAATAGACAAATGAATAAAGACACTCAGAGTAATATGATAAATTCTCAAGTAGTAAAAAAACAGCTTCATCAACTCGAGGAACAAAACGGTACTAATGAGAAAAATAAAAAGGGTAGTACGAATGAAATTCAACCAATTGCTACTGATGAAGGACTAACACAATAGTTTCTAGTGTATAAGTAAATTTCCACCTTTTGTGGAAATTTTTAAATTGAAATGGATATTGCCTAGTTGATTCTTCGGGATCGACTAGGCTATTTATGTTTTCTTATTATAAATATTTCTTTCCTACAATAATTTATTTAATAAAACTTGAGCTCTATGATTAATCCCTTTATTACTATGTTTTGTCTTCACTATCGTAACACCTCGTTCTTCAATACTTCTCATTGATTTGCTTGTCCAGGTACCACTATCATTTACTGTAGCTTTGGAATAAAAATTGATTAAGAAATATCCTAAATCCCTATCTAACAGCAATTTCAAAAACTCCATTTTGAAAAAAGTTTGATCAAAATAGAGTTACTCTTTTTAGATAAGTATGAGATTTTTATAAAAAAGTTTGATCATTTTAATAATCTTTATTCTTTAAACGCGCACAATTGTTGAAAATCGTTATTAGACTAAAGCCCCCTTTACTTTAAGTGTAATTGTTCACAAAGTTTTAAGAATAGTAATTCACTCTCTTAAATAGTGATGAAGAAATCCCTATTCCTTCATATGTATACGCATTGTTTCCAGAACACCTCCCGAATGTATTATGGAAACAAAAAAAGCCGCATGGATACGGCGTTTCTTGTTTTCATTCAATTTTTGTTGAAGCCCAGTTTCTAATTTCCTTTACCGTGATAAAGGAAATAATGTTTATCTGCTCATTTGTCAGTATAAGAAAAATAACGGCATCACAAATGACGCTCTTCGCCCTTCAGATGGTACTCTACTTCATTCCACCGGCTATACTTTATTGCCTCTCCTTTGCTTTCCAAATCAATTCTGGAATTAAGGGAAGATTATTAAGCGAAACACCAGCGGCCACAGACAATGCATTACCGAGGGCCCCAGGCATTCCCATTAATCCTAGTTCTCCTATTCCACGGGCTCCGTATGGTGCATCAATCTGTGGATTTTCAACAAAATCAACCAAGTAATTAGGATTCTCTCCGTAGCGGAGCGGGCTATACGTCCGAAGCTGCGGATTCAAAACCCTCCCTAAATCATCAAAATAAAATGTTTCTCTACCAGCGAATGCTAGCCCCATACTCATTGCCCCCATAACCTGACCTAATGCTGCTTTTTCATTCATCACTCTGCCAGCATCCACCACCGTCGCAGCATTAACAAGTCGATAAGTATAATCTCTACGATCGAATTCTACCTCTACTCCATATGCCGCAACAGACCACTCTGGACCAGGCTTCCCGGCTCCAGTTTCAGGATCCAAATACGTTATATGACGTAATATATAATTTCCTCTGCCAATGATTTGACCACCAATAGCGTTACCATTTGGATACTTATAACCATAACCAATATCTTTAAAATGGAGCCCAATGGATGGATCATCCCTCAAAAATACCCGACTATTTGCCACTTCAAGATCTTCCTTTGGTGCTCTTAACACACTTGAAGCCACTTCTTTTAATTGGTTAATCACATCGTCTGCGGCATTTAAGGTAGCCCTACCTGCCATAAATGTTCCCCTGCTGGCAACGGTTTTCCAATGCTCTGGCATTGTCTGGGTATCGACTTCCATTCGAACATGAATTTTATCGATATCCATTTTAAGTCTCTCGGCGAGAATTTGAGCTAGAACAGTCTTAGTCCCAGTTCCAATTTCGATAATCCCTGACATTAAATTGATACTCCCATCCCGATTAAATGTTAAAATAACTCCTGAGGGAGAGTTGGCATCAATCGTTGACGTTTTCCAGCTGCAGCTTACACCTTTTACTCTAACAAAGCGTTCATCTATCTCTTTAATCGCCCCTTCGTCCCACTTGATTAAATGTTTTACTTTCTCAATACACTGTGGTAAGTCTCCTAAATTGCTTTTATTTAAAAGAACCCTTGTCGGTGTTGTATTTCCTGGCCTAATGGCATTTATATAACGGAGTTCAAGCGGATCCATTTGCAGTTTTTGTGATAGTAAGTCCAATGTTCTTTCAATCACAAAAGAAAGCTCGGAATGAGAAAACCCTCTATATGGGGATGCATACGGATGATTGGTATACATACAGTATGAATCACACCAGACATTCTCAACAATGTAGGGACCTGTGCAGTCGACTGCCCCTGATCTCGTTACATCAATGGCTTTATCGGAATAGGCACCCCCATCCCACAAATAAAGGATTTCCATAGCCTTAATTTTCCCGTTACGGTCGGCCCCAATTTTAACTGTTGCATCCAAACCAATGTGACATGGAGATGTAATAATATCCTCTTCACGGGTATTGAGAACCTTTACGGGTCGGCCGTCAACAGCCTTCGATGCTAAGTAGGCAAGTATTTCAAGCTGAACGGGTGCCTTTCCACCGTAGCCTCCTCCAACAAACGGCGTGTGAACAACAATTTTCCCTAAATCCTCACCAAAGTAATCAGCTATAAGTGTTTTGACCATAAAAGGTGCCTGAGACGAGGTTGTTATTTTGATTGTTCCATCTGGTAAAATCTCACACGTTGAACATCTTGTTTCCATTGCTGCATGGTCCGAAGGTGCAAAGGAATAACTCGCTTCTACTGTTACCTCACTGTCAGACCATCCTTTTTCCATATTGCCCTTGCGAATTTTAATAAGGTTTGCAATGTTTGTTCCCGGAACCGGGTGTGAATCTTCCTCCTTTTTGTATTCGCCTAACTTTTCATGGACAAGGGGAGCATTCTTTTGGAACGCCTGTGTAGGTGAATTTACTACTGGCAATAATTCATAGTAGACCTTAACCAGATAAGCTGCTTTCTTAGCCTGTGCTGGAGTATCAGCGACAACTAATGCAACTGGTTCTCCGTGATAACGGACCTTATCAACAGCAATCGGCGGGCGGTCACGAATGGCCTCACCTGTGAATGGAAAATGTTCTCCTGCGATAATCGCCCTAACACCTGGTATTTTTAGCGCTTCTGTCGTGTCAATCGCAGTGATCCTAGCGTGCCCATATGGACTGATGACCTTTGTACAAGAAAGCATCCCGACTGATTGGTAATCAGCCGTGTATTTCGCACGGCCTGTCACTTTATTCCTCGAGTCTTTACGAATAACACTTTTTCCAATTACATCCAAGGTATTCCCTCCTAACCCAAGACTTTCATGAAACCTTTCCATTCCCAATACATTAATATTCGTGTACATAGAGATAAATACAGCTCAACCTAACCTTTTTACATTGTTTTTCAAAAAAATATAACTTGAATTTTAGGCAATGCAATAGATTGTTTCAATTTCTTTTGCATCAAATCAAACGTATCTCTTCCGAAAAAAGCAACATTGTAAGGCCTCCAATTAGATGTTTTGTCCATTTTAGCTGGCCAGCTCAGGACACATTCATCTTATCAAGAGGTCTTTTTTCGTTCAAATCTCATTTTCAGTTATTACAGGAATGCTGCTCCGTTAGTTTGAGTGCAGTTCTTCACAATCTCCATTTTCTTGTTCAACAATCTGGCCCTTTCGTATTATAAGGTCAATCAGAAAAGAAAATATTTCTGATTGACCTTTTTTTATATCGATATATGATTGCGGTAACCGGGGTAGAACGTTCTGGCCCTTGGGACTCGATCCCGTCCATTAAACAGTTCGCCCCCTACTTGTAGAAACATGATTGAGGCTGGTTGGGACAATGATCTCGTATAACAAGCGAAGCTATGATACTACATGGAGGAATAGGGGTTACCGGTTAATAGATTTTCAGGAGGGGATAAATGATGAATCCGGTCATTGGTCTGGATGTGGCAAAAGGTGAAAGTCAGGTTCAAGCATTCTTGGATAAAAAGCAGCCGTACAAAAAGAAACACCACAAATCATATACATAAATGAATATGAGGTAAAATCTGCTACCGGCCCCATGATAACACCGCCTAACGAAACACCTAAATCAGCCATAGCAATAAATAAACCAAACTTCTCCATTTCTACAGTTGATTTATTATAGGAACGACCCGTTTAACTTATAGAAAAATCAGCAGCCTATTTGCAGCTAGATATCTCTAAAGAAAATTCCCCAGTTGATGAAGGATTCCTTCATATACATTATTAATTCATCTATATTTATTCATATTTAGCTCCAGCACATTTCCAAATCGCTTTGCCTTTTATTGTAGTAATTCCGTATTCTTTTGATTTGGCGGAATTTATTATGGCTTGAGCCAATATTTCAGTAGGTAGAGGTTTTTGAGAACGAAAAATTCGTATTTTATTAAAAAACTGGATGGTTTTCAATCCGGCAACTTCCATTGTTCTATCACTATTTTTTCGTATCAATAAAGGCGGGTTAAAGATTGCTAACTTTGGAAATCCTAAAGCCTTTACAGCCTCTTCTAACTGACCTTTCATCCTTGTATAAAAGAAGAGAGAATTAGGCGAAGAAAAACCAGAGGATACCAATACATAATTATTGACATTATTCACCTTGGCAAATTTCGCAAACTGGTATTGATAATCGTAATCCACTTTCCATTGAGCTTCTTTACTTCCCGCAGCTTTAAGGGTAGTACCCAAACATGAAAATAAAACATCGCCCTTCACTAAATACTTCCATTGTTCTGGTTTATCAAAGTCAATAACATGAATCTTTAATTTTTCATTTTGGATATCCAGATCACTCCTAACAAAAATATCTACCCGATGAAAAGAATCGTCTTTTAACAATAAATCCAACAAGTCTTTACCTGTGGCTCCCGTTGCGCCTATTAATAATGCGTGCATTTTCTCCTCCTTATGTTTTATATAGTCTCTCTGAAATTAATTTCGACGTCAAAACTATATAGGTAGTAATGAGTAACGTTTTAATCAAAGTCCCTTATTAATAAGAAACAAGTTAAAGTTGAGTTTAAGTCAAGCTAAAGACTAAATATAAAAATCCCCTCCATTATTTTTAAGAATCTTAGCATCATAAATAGCCATCTTTTGCTAAATCACTCATTTTTCCTAATCGACGTGCTGCACCATATACTTTTTGACCTTGTTGCGCTAATAGTTGTGCAGTCTGATAACCAATTCCACTACTTGCTCCTGTAATCAAAATAACTTTCATGAGTTAATTCCTCCTTCTTCAATATGGATTTCATTTTAGAAGGAAAACATGGAATATACCACGCCAACCATGCCAATTATAATTCAATTTGTGCCAAATTAATTGCAAAGAGTGGACCCTATATTGGGAAGTGATTGTCTTCAAGACATAAAAGGTTCTGTTTCTTAATTTCTTATTTCACTAAACCTGTGCCCGATAGTTAAGTGTAATCCATCACAATCTCAATTGCATTATATATAAATATTTGATTACTTTCCTCACCAATATGGACCGTTTGTTGAATAAGATAAAAATCCTGCATCAACAGGATTTTCGGGTCAAAATTTATTCAAAATCTACAAAAAGTTTCATTCTCTGATAATCAGAGTTGTTCAAGAGTGTCTAGACTATTAAGAGATAAACCTTGTTATGTTCATGTCTTTATTGTGTCACTCATCAGATGACAAGTGACACAATAAAGACATCAACCAGCCTAAAAGAAATAAAAATTCAGTATTAAATCTTATTCAAAAGTTACATAATATTATACTTAAAGAATAATTTAGCTAGATATTCAATCAAAAGTCTATATTTCAAGACATTCTTAAATTTAAAATCCTTCTATCATATATGGGATGATTAATAATATGTAGGCACTTTTATGTCAATTACACATTATCATCCTTTTGGCAGCTAAATCTATAAGGAAAGCTGCCCTTTAGTTTGAGTGCAATACTTTACCATTAGATCGTGTAGAAGAAATTTCTTCAATTATTCGCCTTTTCCTTGATCAGTACCATTACAATGAACCAAGTTTTGTCGTCGCAATTGCACCTATTTTATTGGCAAATTGAACATATTCCTTTAATTGGCTATCGTCCACTGGCACTCCCTCTTTATGAAAACGAGATAAAATAGCTGCGAAAAAAGCGTCTCCCGCACCAGTTGTATCTACAGACTTAACTTTGATTCCTGGAACATCCATTATGTTTCCATCATGTAATACACATGCTCCCGCTTCCCCCATTGTAATGAACAGAAACGGAATGTTCAGGCTAGACATTTTAACTAGACCTTCCTCCATTGTGCTTGCTTCTGTCAGGAACAGCAATTCATCCTCCGTCACCTTCACAAGATCAGCTCGTATCATAAAAGAAGAGACCCGCTCCCTGCATTCTTCTTCACTTTCCCAACGCTTTAAGCGAATGTTCGCATCAAACGCCACCAGAGTGTGATATTCTTCTGCATATGCTAACGCCTGTTCTGTCGTTTTTCTTGCTTTATCATTGAAAAGTGTACCAGAGCTAAAATAAAAGATTCTCCCAGTATGAAAAAGTTCTTGCTCTAATTCATCAACGGTTAACCATTCATCCGGAGTCTCGTTCACATATTTATGAAAATATCT
This sequence comes from Bacillus cihuensis, assembly GCF_000504145.1. Classification (NCBI taxonomy): domain Bacteria; kingdom Bacillati; phylum Bacillota; class Bacilli; order Caryophanales; family Bacillaceae; genus Bacillus; species Bacillus cihuensis. The sequence goes on from NZ_KI632495.1 coordinate 587,151, forward strand.
GTCACCATCCTCATTAAGATGAATGTACACACTACATACCTTTTTCTCAAAGGAAGCTACACAATAGTCAATATTGATGTTTTCCTTTTTCAGTGCCTTTGCGATAAACAAGCTGTTTGCATCTGTCCCTAATTTACATAAATAATAAGAAGGAATGCCAAATCTACTTGACCTCACTGCAACATTCACTGTTGCCCCTCCTAAAAACTGTTGATAGCTTGTATTTGTTTGATCAGCGGAAATAAGATCAACAAATGCCTCACCTAAAGAAATGATTCCATCTTTGCTCAAACTACTAGTCCCACCTTTTAAACATCTATAAAATCGATGATTATAATTCTACCAGCATTTTTTAAATTCTTCATTATAATTCTGTATCAATATCGACGCGCCTATTGCAAGTGAATTTTACTGACCTATAAACCGAGTGTCTATCAAAGGGTCATAGGCATTCTTCAGAGTTTTAAATGTAACCCAACTATAGTAGCGATCAAATAGCCTAAAATAAAAAAAGCTATTCACACGTTTCAGGTGAATAGCTAAATTCTTTTTCTAAAACATTCATTGATCATAGATGTTCTAGATAATTTTTCAATCGCAGGAATATCTGCCGGTGCCCAATCCAATGATTTCAACTCATCTGGTGACAACCATTTAATTGATGTATGCTCAGTTAAAACTGGTTTTCCTTCAGTAAGCCTGCAATAAAATGTTGTTAAATGAACTATACCAAAATCATATTCATACACGGTATGCTCAATTTGGTCACCAATCTCTATTTGGCACTGCATTTCTTCAACAATTTCCCGTCGCAACGCCTCTTGTGGCGACTCACCTTCTTCTATCTTCCCGCCTGGAAACTCCCATTTTAGCGGTAAAGATTTGGATGGCCCCCTTTGTGCGCATAGGATTTTACGATTTTCAATGATGACCGCTCCGACGACATAAATGTTTTTTTTCATATGATTCTCCTGGTGCTTGAAATATTGTAATACTCACATTTTTATTTTTGGTAAAAAACGATTTCTTCTAATTCTAAACATGATGATTAATTTTTTGTCATCCTCTCAAAATGATAATGCAATCTATATTCGCCAATTTCCTTTGTACAATTAATCAAAAAATATTTCAATTGCCAGAGCTACTTTGACTTAATTTTATTTAAAGACAACTTATTTAACAACATTTTCACTTCTTCGATAATAAACTTGGCGTAACCTTTATATTTCCTCCTTCTTGTTGAATTCTTGTACAAGTTTTTCAATACCCTTGAGGCTATCTGTATTTAATTGTTCAATACCTTCCACAAAATCAAGATCAATTAAAAGTACGAGCATATGCTACAACTAGTATGTATACTTATATCGATTTTGAACAAAAGAAAAAAGCGATTGATCCGTTTAACATATTTTAAACCTTATTAAAAGTTTAAATGAATCCACACAGCCATTAAAAAACGACTCTAGGATTCATTCCTTTTCTAAATATTAAAATATGGAATCAATAAAGAAAAGCGAATCAAAGTAACTTGCTCTAGTTCTGCTCAGTTGTATTTGACATTGTGCTCTAAACAATAAAAAGACCCCCAACCAAAATGGTTGAGAGCAAAATAGAGCGTACTCTTGTCTCTCCTAGCTAAGCAAAATTCCTTTTAACCAGGAACGGGGGCGGTATGGACCCACCGGGATTTGAATCAAGCTGCTTTTTTCTTTCGATTCGATTCCATAAAGTTCATCACATTGGTTCGCATCGAATCCTAGTAATGGATGGCCCCCCATCCCTAAGGCACATGACATCAAGAGTAGACGTTGTACGAGAATACCCGCTTCCATCTGTTGAATACGATATCCTCTATATCCCAATTTCTCTTTGAGGTGATTCTTGTCTCCAACGACATGCATACAGAGCGGAACTTGATACAGATTGACATTGGGCATTGTTAATCCTAATTGTAAAAACTCCCGGTAATCTCCTTGGTTTATTTCTCGAAGTGCATGAGTGTTATTGTCATAAGAGTATGCACCATTTGGAACTCCCTCCACATTATATAAACTGCCATACAAAGAAACACGAGCACAAACATTCCCTTGTGTGTCGTCTAGATCATTCTGATATGTGAAGGAACATGTCTCTTTTAACAAAGTAGCTAGTTGTGTTTGACTCACTTTTCCCATCATAAAATCGCTATCAGGAGAATATCGCTTTCTGCAAATCGTTGCGAAATCGTACGAAAAGTATTCCGTAACTGGTAGCAAAATCGTCTCCGTTACTAAGGAAGGTTTCACACTATTATTTTTCTTTATCTTTACAAATGACTTCGTTGTTTCAAACATGGATGCTATGTTAATTTTTCTCAGCATCGGATAATCAACGATCCGATTTGAACGGTTATAAGAAACATGCTTCAACAATGGCACTTCCCGGCACAATTCTGTAGCAGAAACAATTTCTTCTCTATTAAGATTGTTGTCAACACCATCGATAGATGGATTAATAGATAATGGGATAACCGCATATACACTTTCATCCTGTTCGGATAGCCCAAGCAAATGATTAATAGACCGGTCAAGAAATTGGTAGCAGACCTTTGAAGAGAAACCCATCTGATTGGCTACTTCTAACGATTGCCCAATTAACACACCTGCATCTAACCCTTGCAGCCTGTAGGAAAAATTATTGTATTTATAGAAATTTTTCCAAAAAATTGTTGAGACAAAAACTGTGCAGAAACAGTCAGAAATAGGATAGCAATTTCCAAGACTTTTGGATAAGTAGACATCGTAATTTCCTTCTCGCACCAAAACGAGGCGATGATGTGCCACATCATAATGGTAAATTCCTGTTGGAGTGTCCGCAAGCTTTATATACACATATAATTCATTGGGATATAACGCCCCTCCAGAAGGAACAAATCTCCGTACTGACTGGGCAAAGCTCACAGCTTTTTCCTTGCTTCCCTCGTTTAAAGCGAATTGAGAGTATTGAGTAAGACCGTATACATACCATAAGAAATAACCAAGCTCTACCAAACTGGGTTTTAGATCAGCTTCTCTTCTTTGAAGTGCTAACGGTACATCTGCGTTAAGAGGAATCTCTGGTAAGCCACGGTACAGTTTATAGGGAAGTGGTGCGTCTTCCCAGTCCACCTGCCAATCCGGCGGATAGATTTTATCCGTGTCAAAATGTAAATGGTGTAGAAATGTATCTAGCTCCAATTCTTTTGTCCTCCTACTCTCCCATTATGGGAACGGATGGGGATATGGATTAAGTTGTTCAAAAGATAATGGCATCTTCTGAAATCCTAGTTGCATCGGTACATTGAGTACTCTCTTCAGCCCTTTCACACGGGTAAGGTGGTGTCCAAATGTCATTGGTAACATGCCGGGAATCAAGACCTTTACACAGAATAAGCCATTGCGTTTGATTATAGGTGTTGTTTGGTCAACCACAATAACTTCGAGGTTTAAACGGTGGAACCTATTAAGCATATCTAAAAGATCATCCTTTAAATCAGGATTTACTGGCGGCTGCTTGAATTCCTCAGCAAACGTACGTAATGGACGATGATCATCCAATAAAAAATTCAGTCGTTCTTCTGCCTCTTTAAGACCAAATAACATGCCATGGTCCTCCATGGTCTGTACTGCGAACGGATTTTTTAGCATTCTTTCATATTTCTGCCGGTTTTTCTCCAATTTTTCATCATCCCTAAACATCATTCCTGCCAGCTCATAAATTGCACTTTTTACAGCCCGCACTGGATCTGGGTTAGCACCAGCTGCACAAATGAGGTTTACACCTTTAGATTTTTTATTTTTTGCCACTGCCCAAACGCTTGGAATTTCATGTTCCATCGTAGAATTATAAAAATGAAGGTCATATCCCGCCACTTCCCGGATACGGTCGACCATTAGCTGTAATTCTTTATCGTTAGCAGAACTAAGATCAAGACGTGGAAGTGGGAGTCTGGCATACCAAGTTAATAAGAATGAATCTCGCTCAACAACCTCCATAATAGCATGGAAAATGGCTTCCTCTAAACTCCCACCTAATGCGCATCCATTGGAAGTTTCATAAACAAAGCCCTCTCCATAGCCTAAACTGTAATAGGCGAGTAACTCTGGAACCAGAATAGGACGTTCTTGTAAGAACGAATAGCCCCAGACCCAATTCATTGGGTCATCAGGATTAAATTGTTTAAACGGAAAATGAGGCTTTTCATATTGATCCTTTTCATGTAATCCGACTGTTGCAGGATTTAGTGCTTGATTTTCTAAATTATGATAACTATCCCGAACTACCTTTCTTTTGCCTCGAGGCACAATTCCGCAATATCGTTCCAAACCTTCCAAAATAGCCGTTAACTCACTCATTTCATAAGAGTTAGACCTTCCTGCTACTCCCTCATCCGCTTCAAACAATGGCATATTCATTAAAACATCAGCAAAGGGCAGCGTGAAATCTTGCATTTTTCCATTCAGGATTCCAGTACGATAATCAAGATAATCTTTGACAAGCACTGTTTTTAATTCATCCATTGAACGGCAGCGATAATCATCACCATTCAATTTAGGGCTAGATGCTAAGCTAATTTGAGCTAGTTCCGGTGAATCATCAGGTATTGAACTGCACACCGGGCACAATGGATCAGGCAAAAAAAGGTGACTTGAGTTCTTAAACGTTTTCAGGTTAGTAATGAACACTCTTTCTTCTAAGGTGCTGGGTTCTCCTTGAAGAAACTGCTGTACTTCTTTACATATCAAAGTTGCCATTTGCGATATTCCCATATGTGATGCCCATGCATCTCGCTCTATACCTTCTCCTGATCCTAAACTCATCTGAAACTGCAACATTTCTTGGCGATCAGGACTAGCTAAAATGCGCCGTATGTCAGCACAGCGAGAGCATCCCATCTTATCGGGATGTACGAATGGGCCAATGATTCCTTCGCCAAATGAAACAAAACCTCGAAGCCATGGGATACCTGTGCTCCTTAATTTTTCTTCCGCTTGTTGATGAACCGAAGGATGCCAGGCATCGTGCAGCACCAAAGCTACTTCTGTTTCTTTTGGAACCTCTTCTAAAATGCTTTGACGTGTTACGAGATAGTTGCCGGACAATTGATCTGAGACATAATCCGCCAATAAACCATGTCCGTCAATTAGAATATGGGCGGTCATCAGAATTCCTCCTCTCGTACCTGCACACCAAACACTCCTGCCAGTTCCTCTTTTAAAAATGGTTCAAATGCAAGTTCATAGACAAAAAGGCTTTTGCTGTTTCTGTTCAGAATTTGAACAGAGGATTGTAATAGTTCCAATTGTGATATTTCTTCACAAGAAGGGATTTCGAGTTTAGCTTCCTTTTCTGTCAGAAAAACAGCCAACTCCACTTCCCGATTTGTTGAATTCACCTCGTTTTGAGTATCCATAAGTGCTTGTTGCAATGCACTCCGTAAGGCCAACGTTGTATTTAAACCAGCGCTAGTGTACCATCGGCTCTTAGACCTTACCCATATCACTGGAAAACCTAGCCTTTCATTTTCCAAACCGATTGTTGGTGCACCATTTAAGGTAGTCAGGGCATTTAAATAAAACCTACAGCTAGGATCTTCTATCTTTTCCAGTTGTACATGAAAAATCGTATTCTGCTTATCAATCGTTCTGTTTTTCAATTTCTCCTCTAAATAGGCTTGTAGGCCACGACAAACTGCCTCCGCAATTGTTTCTCCTGCACCGATACCGATAAATCCTTTTACTATGTTCCCATCATCTTTATCTTCCTGATCACTGAATCCCTTGATCATTTGTGAAACATACATTTCAATACCGGTCAGTCCGGCTTCCCTTTTTGCCTCTTCGTGTGTAAACCCCGAACAGACTACTTCTGTCAAAAGGTCTGCCGGTCCGTCTGACACTGGATTAACTGCTTGAACATAGCATTGCGAAAGAGGAAGTTGTTTCAAGTTTCGTTCCTCCCAAGTATGGAAAATCCCTGTTTCTTCTGAAGTTAATTGACTGAAGTATTCCAAGAGATTTCCAGACGTTTCCTTTTTATCCCGTTCTTTCTTGAGCAATAGATCAAGATCTTCAACCAATCTAGGCGAAACACGTTTATTCTTATACATTGGATGTGTGATGAATGAAATCCAATCTCCTTTTTGCGTTTCAAGATCAAGCAGGTAAATTTGATTACTCTGCTCTGTTATTCCTGTAACATTCTTGAAAAATTCGAATACAATAATATTTGCCAAAATTGCTACCGATGTTGAAGAATAGGCTTGATTCTTTCGATCTTCTTGCAATGCAGATTGATGGATGCGGCGCCATGCAGACTCCCAGCATCCATCCGATTCCGGATGCACCAAAGGACCTGCAAGCCCCACTTGGTCTAAACAGATAGCGGGCAGAAATCTCTTACTCTGTTCTTTGCAAACCATATTTAGATTCATAAGTTCTTTTACATTTCCATCCTGAGAGACAGATAGAATCCAATCATATGGCTGCACAGCTTCCTGCAAAAAGCCTCTGCCTTCTCTTTGTTCAAATGGTACCTGTTCTACCTCTACCTCAAAGTCAGCCTTGTTGGCATTATCTACCAACTCATTAATCCTCACCAAATTTGTTGATTCTGAATCCGTCACCATGAAATGGAATTTGGGAAGTCCCGATTCAATTAATGCAGAGACCAATGAAACCAGAAAGGGACCAGATCCGACAGCAAGTATTTTAGCTTGTCGGTATTCTTGAAAACGATATCCACCTGAATCTACAAAATTCTCAATAAATTCAATTTGTGAAGCATATTTTTCGAGAACACTTGCTTTTAATCGATGTGGACGATCTTGACTTGCATCTCTGACAAAGCCATTCTTGTACAACGTTTCTCCAATCTCATACACTCTTTTTCTATATGGGACCGTTAATCCCTCTGTCATATCTCCCAATGTATGCTCCCCGTTGAACATTGGCATCAGCTTTTCAATCCACTGATAGATTGTACCGCCTTCCATTCGGAATGAGCTTACGTTATTTCTAAAATACACACCACCTTGTGGATCAGGTAGATAAAATGTATCCCTTTTTACTTTGAGACGTGAGTATGAGTTCAGTTTCTTCATTCAGCCCCTCCTTATTGCTAATCTCTCCTGTTTATGCACTACTATTTTATGTTCTGTAATTTGTCCATTATGATTAACTAAAAAAAGAAGTGTCCCTGCGGCTTGCAGGGGCACTTTCCCTTTCATAAAATAACCTGAATTTTTTTGAAGAACTACCACCAATCTCCAAACTGCTAAATAAAGAAGCCAAAACAGCTGAAACCAAAACAACCGCCACAACGAAAACCAAAACCGCCACAACCGCCACAACGAAAACCGCCACAACCACCGCAGCGACCACAACCGCCACAACCACAACGACGGATATCGTTAAACTGGAACGGATCTTGGCGGAAATCTACAGGCATTAACTCACCAACTTGATAATTACCCATATCCAACAGTTGTAGATCATTATGAAAATTATACATTTTATTCTCTCCTTAATATTTAATAATCAGGCTAAGTACCTGAAAAGAAAGCTGAACAAAGATAAATTGTGTTTTTTATATTTGAGAACATCAGATACTACATGTGCTCTCTTCAACAAATTATGATTTTTTTAGGTGATTGTTACTGAAATAAGAGCCTATTTAATTTTTACTAAAATCTACCACAACCTTAAGCTTACCAGACAACCTCCCACATCTTTTTGTAACCCATTTTAGTGTTTTAATATTTTTGTGCCAATTACGGATGAACATCTTATTTGTATTTTCATATTTTATAAAAATAAGAATTGAAGAAGGTGATTATAATTGGTAGGTCGAACTATTTAGATTTTTTGTCCAAATTTGGTGTTGGAGGGGCCCACCCTGGTGGCATTGGTCTAACCAAGGAAATACTTAAGACTGAAGAAATTAATGAAACTTCTCGTATTTTAGATGTAGGGTGTGGAACTGGCCAAACAGCTGCCTATCTAGCTGAACAATATGGTGCAAAAGTAACGGGGTTGGATATTAACCCGATTATGGTGGAAAAAGCAAAAAGCAGAATGAAGAAATACCAATTACCGGTGGAAATTATCCAAGGCTCCATTGAGAAATTCCCAGTAAAGGATGGAAAGTTTGATTTTATTATTTCCGAATCTGTCCTTTCTTTTGTAAATAAGCCAAAAGCACTTAAAGAAATATTTCGATTATTAAAAAGCGGTGGTCGTTTTATTGCAAATGAACTTACCACTAATAAACGGCTTTCCCCAACTATAGAGGAAGAAGTTAAACAATTTTATGGATTAGATTCAGTCCTTATGGAAAAGAATTGGCTCACTTTATTTGAACAGACTGATTTTAAAAATATAAAAATTCAAATGCAAAAACAATCTATGCTCCAATCCAATACAAATCCTGAATTCCAGTACTCAGAGTATATTGATCCTGAACTTTACGCGGTAATGTATGAACATTTTAATTTAATAGAAAAGTATGAGGATGTATTGGGCTATAGAATATTTTCATGTACTAAATAGTTGTTTTTTAAAGCTTTAAACAGAAACTGCTAAATCTGTTATTCATTTTATTACCTTCATAAGACCGGAATCGCTGCTGATTATCATATATAATATCTCAGCCAGGATGTTATTTCTTATTGTTCTATTCCGTCAGAATTCAAATCAAGACATAATAAATAAGTTGGTCTACTCTTACCTAAATAGGCAATCTTTTATTAATGTATATATGCGCTTTTCCTTGTTTCAGAAAAGCGCCCGTTTTGTTGAAGATTGAAAAGGAAAAAAGCTGCCAATATGACAGCTCCGTCCTGTTCTTTAATTCTTGCATCAAGAGTTGAATAAATGTGGACTTATATGTGATTTTTTATCTCTTTTCCATACATCTGGATAGCTTGATAATTCCAAGTCGGAACATTTTCGTGCGAAACTAGGAAGAAGAAATATAAGGATTCGGTCTATGAAACATAACAAGCACATATCTACAGTTTTCAAATGTTCTCCACTGAGGGTTCCCATATGCCATATGCCCAGTAACATAATAATCATCGCTTTTTTTATTTAAATCTAAAGGTAAATGAGTGGTAATTAGTGTTCCTTGTTTTATTGTCACAAGCGTACCAAAAGAGTTTATTTGAATAAATTAAAATCGGTGACTATATAGTATTTAGGAATAAACTTAGTAACCCTCTTTTACCCTAAAGTTATACCAGTGTTTTGGACATAATAACATCAATTTGTTCTTCATCACCCAAATAAAAAGAGTGAGCTTCAGTTTGGACAAAACCTATTTTTTTATAAAAGTCAATTGCGTTCTTATTCTTTTCCCACACTCCTAGCCAGATAATCTTTTTGTTTTGTCTTAAGGCTATTTCCATCGCTTTGTTTATTAGATATTTTCCAAACCCTTTTCTTTGAAATTTGTATCTTATATAAATCCTCTCAATTTCGAGTGACTCATCACCCATTTTTTCGGATTGGGCATCATTAATATTTACCTTTAAATATCCAGCAAGTTCTTTATTGAAACAGATGAAAAAGAATTCCGAAGAGATATTGGATAATTCCTTTTCTAACTGATTAGAGTTAAATGCTCTTTCCAAATAGGCTTTCATATTTTCAGGTGAATTCTGATTTTTAAATGTATCGTTAAATGTTTCAATACTTATTTCTTGGAGTATTTGTAAATCATCACTGTTGCACTTTTTTATTTTTACAGTCATTTTAATTTACAGCCCCTTTAAAAAAATTAATAATTTCTTTTGTTTCCCTTTTTTACAAATTCCCAGTCAATTTCTATATTTTTTCTAACTCTTTGAAGAAGATGAAAAATGGTTTCTGCTTCTCTTTCGGAAAATCCCGCTATTGCGATACTATTCGAATGATCATTTTCTCTTTTTATAATAGGAAAAACATTTTTCCCTTTTTCTGTTGGAAAGAGTTTTTTTATTTTTTTGTTATGTTCATCATCTTTCTTTTCGATAAAGCCATTAATTTCAAGTTTTTTTATAGCACGGGCTGCTGTTGTACGATCTACTTTTATCATCTCAGCTAACTTTTCTTGAATGATTCCTGGGTTTTCACATATCCGCACAAGGTACAAATACTGCCCTTTTTTAAGGTCATATTCTTTAAATTCTATATTACTTATAGAATCTAATGCTCTTGCTATCATTCCAATTTCACGAAGAATTCCCTTCATAGCTTAACTCCTTAGAACATATTTTTGTTGCAAATGCAACAAAAAGGCAATATATTAAATTTAATCTAACTTTGTTGCGTTTGCAACAAAAAATGAAAAGAGGTCGAGTAAAGTGAAATATGTTTTTTTTGTATTAGGAATTTTAATATTAACCCTTGGTATTTCTTTCACTATACAATCAGACCTTGGAACTTCACCTTTTGATGCACTTTTAGTAGGACTGTCCATAAATGTGGGGCTTACTGTGGGTAGTTGGGAAGTAATAATAGCTTTAATATTGATATGTTGTAATTCACTTTTAAAAAGACAAAGACCAGAGGTTTTGGGGTTGTTAACAGCATTTATAACGGGGATTGGTATTGATATGTGGCTTTTTCTATTGCACAATTTGATAACACCCGAACTATGGTATAGCAAAGTAGTTTGTTTTGGAATCGGCTTAGTTGTTATGGGATTAGGAACTGCAACATATTTACACACAAATTTTGCACCGATTCCAGTTGACCGATTAACATTAATTATACAAGAATTAACTAGAACAAATATTTTTTTTTCGAGAACATTCATTTACCTCGTATTCTTGATAGTGGCAATGATTTTTAATGGACCAATTGGTGTTGGAACTTTATTAACCGTTTGTTTAGGGGGGCTAATACTTAATTCCTTTATGCCATTTACCGGAAAAACATTAGACCGCATATTAACACACTCTAGCTCATCATCAAATTATGATAAAAATAAAAAGCATTCAATATAGAATGCTTTTTATTTTTCTTGTTCAACTAACCTCCCTTAATAAACTAATTGTATTACGAGAAAACAAGCCGATGTTCCTGGAAGGAAATCGACTTTTCTTGTTCAGATGGAATCAAAGCATTAAATATCAAGTTTACGTGTACCGATCCACTTCACCATTTCAGGATCCCTATGGGAAAAGAATAAGCTCTCTTTCGTATCTAACGTGGCGATTTGGTCCATATCCTCTTGGCTTAATTCAAAGTCAAAGATATTGAAATTTTCAATGATTCTTTCTTTACGGACAGACTTTGGAATCGCAACAACTCCTCTTTGTGTCAGCCAACGTAAAGCCACCTGAGCAACGGATTTATTATACTTTTCGGCTATGGACACCAGAATTTCGTTCTGGAACATGTTATTTTTTCCTTCAGCAAATGGTCCCCAAGACTCTATCTGAACATTGTTCTCTAACATGAATTGAGCACTTTCTATTTGTTGGTTGAAAACATGTGTTTCAACCTGGTTAACCGCAGGAACAACTTCATTATGAATGTTTAAATCAATCAGGCGATCTGGATGGAAGTTACTCACACCGATAGCCTTGATTTTTCCTTCACGATACAATTCCTCCATGGCACACCAAGAACCGTATACATCACCAAATGGCTGATGAATCAAATACAAGTCCAAATAATCCAATTGCAGCCTTTCCAGTGATTTTGCGAATGCCTTCTTTGTGCTCTCATAACCAGCATCCTGAACCCAAAGTTTTGTGGTAATAAACAATTCTTCTCTAGGTACACCACTCCGCTTGATTGCTCTGCCGACTGCTTCTTCATTTAGGTAAGAGGCAGCAGTATCGATCAGACGATATCCTGCCATAATAGCGTCATAAACAGCTTGTTCACATTCATTTTCATCTTGAATTTGAAAAACCCCAAAACCTAGAATAGGCATCTCAACACCATTATTTAAAGTGACTTTTTGCATATAATATCCTCCTGTTTTTATCTGGAATATCTGTTATTTACCTACCCTTTTTGCGTATTCCGCCGGATATCGATCTCCCGAAATCTCAATTTTCGATAAGGCATCATTCAAGTCATTGAGTTCCTTAGGGCTCAGTTCAATATCAGCTGCCCCAAGATTTTCTTCGAGGCGATCCAGTTTCCGCGTACCTGGAATCGGAACAATCCAAGGCTTCTGAACAAGCACCCATGCAAGTGCAATTTGAGCGGGGGTCGCGTCTTTACCTACAGCAATCTTTTTTACCAGGTCGACCTATACCTGATTTGCTTCGATATTCTCAGGTTTAAAGCGAGGAACAACACTACGGAAATCAATGCTACCGAACGTTGCATCTTTATTAATTGTTCCAGTAAGGAATCCCTCGCCCAACGGACTGAAAGGAACAAAGCCGTTTCCAGACTGTTCAAGGGTAGGCAGTAGTTCTTTCTCAGGACTTCTCCACATCATTGAGTATTCACTTTGAATCGCAGTGAGTGGATGAACAGAGTGTGCACGGCGAATCATTTCCACCCCTGCTTCAGAAAGTCCCAAATGCTTAATCTTACCTTCCTTGATTAAGTCTTGTATTACTCCGGCTACCTCCTCAATCGGAACACTTGGGTCCACCCGATGCTGATAGTAAAGATCAATGGTGTCAACCCGAAGCCGTTTAAGTGAGCCTTCAATTGATTGCCTAATACGCTCCGGTTTACTGTCAAGAACCTGTTTGCCATTTTCCATTTGGACACCAAATTTTGTAGCGATAGCCACTTTTCCCTTGAATGGAGCAAGAGCTTCTCCTACCAATTCATCATTGACATATGGACCATATACCTCGGCAGAAGAAAGTAAACCCCGGTCAATTGCCTCATGGATCAGCGAAATCATCTCTTTCTTGTCCGAAGCAGGACCGTAACCATAGCTCATACCCATGCACCCAAGGCCGATAGAAAAAGATTCAACTCCTTAACCTATTGTGGAGATGTAAGAATAAAAAACTGTGACTCCCTTATTATGCAATAAAAAATAAGAAACCCTTATACTAATCCTACCAAAATATTGCCTAATCCTCTCACATTACTTACATTCTGGGGGAATATGTATTAATATGGAACTAAAAATAAGGACACTAGGAGGTTTTTATGTCCGAACAAATCGATAAACAGCGAGCTGAACTCACCCAACTTATTGAGAGTTACACAGGCAAGGACGGTTCTTATGCTACTACTATTCCTTCTTTATCTTTCTCTCGTTTCTCTGATATTACAGGTCCAAATTACGGAGTTTACAAGCCTTCATTATGCATTATCGTTCAAGGTAGGAAGGAGGTATTACTGGCACAGGAGAGCTATGTATACGGTCCTGCCAATTACCTTGTTGCATCTGTTAACTTGCCAATTGCCGGACAAGTTACTGAAGCCTCTCCCGAAGTTCCTTATCTGGCTCTCAAACTGGAATTCACAACGAGTGAAATATTAGAGGTGTTACGTGAATTCCAAATGGGAGATGACAAGAAGGAAAATGCTAAACGAGGTATGTATGTCAGCAAAATAGAGCCATCTTTGCTAGAGCCGGTAACAAGATTAGCTCGTTTGCTAGATACTCCGGAAGACATCAAGGTACTTGCTCCTCTAATCGTAAAAGAAATCATCTATAGGGTTCTGCAAGTAGAACATGGGGGGATGCTGAAACAAATAGCAATAAAAGGAAGTTCTACCCATCAAATCAGTGATGTGATTGAACATATCATGAACAACTATGAAAAGTCTTTTAAGATTGAGGAACTTGCGGAAATAGTAAATATGAGTGTTTCTTCACTTCATCGGCACTTTAAAGAGGTAACCGCGATGAGTCCAATTCAATTCCAAAAACAACTGAGACTTCAAGAAGCCCGAAGCCTGTTATTATCCAAATCAGCAGATGCAGCAGATGTTGCATTCCGGGTAGGTTATGAAAGTCCATCACAATTCAGCCGTGAATATTCGCGCATGTTTGGTCTACCACCAAAAGAAGATATAAAGCGCCTGAGAGAGCAATATGACCAAAGGGTAAAAGCTTGACGGGGGTTCATTCTATGTACTAAATTATAGTGGCAGTTACACTTTAAATAATATAAAAAGGTGCATTAATCCACTCCCGGATTAATGCACCTTTTTATAATCTTCCTCAACAAAAAACAGAAGTCTTTTACTTAAAGCATCAATTCCAACAGGTATTGGATAATAGAACACACAACTATAAACAAAACTGACCGTATATGTTATCTCTATAATCTGCTAAGGAACAGTACCCGATATCTCCATACAACTCTTATGTCGCTTTGGATAAAGTTTGATTAAAAAGAAATGAAAATCTCTGATTCCCATCTACAAAGCCCATAATTTACACTATAATATTAAATGCAGTACCTTATCAAACAAATGGACAAGTTGGGGGCCGTATTTATTGAAAGCGTTAAAATCAATCTTATTGGGCTTATTCGGTATAATTGCTGTGCTTATTTTATTCCTAGCCATTGTGGCATTCATTTCATTTATTCAAGAAAAATTATTTGTTCCTGATAATTCCCTTTTGTGGATTTTTAAATCTCCCGCATCAAAGTTTATTTTTTTATATGAGTTTTACCTAATGTTTAGCCTTTTCCTTCTTCTTAATAAAGATTTAAGAAAATGGTTTTCTGTATTTTTTAAAAAACATCGCAGAACAGTATTTCCCATTTTCTGCATAGTTAACATTATGTTGTTTTATGCTATTGTCACGGATGTGGCGGTTGTTACTAAAAATAAAATTATTAACCATTCTTTCCTAGTACCTCAAGGAAAGCAATACAGCTTCAATAATATTACTAACATTACCACAGGCATTTATGGAAAAAAACAATTCTTTGGTCCCTCAAAAGGTGACTTTTATTACATCATAGAATTAAAAGGCAATACAAAAATTGATTTGGGAGATAACGGAGTAAGTCCAATTATTTTCAATGAAGATGATAATGATGAAGCAGACTTCCGGTTTATTCTTGCAAAACTCGACCGGCAATGGGTTGACATGGGTGTTCCAAAAAAAGCCAGTATGTCCAATTTCAAATATACCTTTGCTTCTTTAGACAGAACTTATTCAGATAAAATTCGCAGTATTTTAGAGAATAACAAATAAATGTACATTTTCCACAAATAGAACTTACAACTAGAAAAACCAGGTGGCTTTGCCCGGTTTTTCTTATTTTCGTTTAGTAAAACATTTTTATAGAAAGGAAAGTTGTTGCTTATCTTTTCTTCAATTAAATGGCCCTATAACGGAAAAAAGCGATCTTCTTTATTGAAGAATCACGCCCTATTCTGGAAGATTGATATGTAAGGTATAGAATCCACAGATGTTAAGAAAAGCCCCCTGTTCAATAAGCTATTTTATTTAATTTAGGTAATATTGTTTGTAGTTCAATTAAGTCATCAATTACCATATCAGCCTGAGAAAGTTCATCTTCTTGTGCAAAATCAAAATTACACCCTATTGAAACTAAACCATTATCTTTAGCTGCATTTATATCTGATAGGCGATCTCCAACTACTACTCCATTGGTAATGTCATATTTTTTTATAATACTCTGAACTAAGTCTGATTTATTCAACGATTCAATTTGTTGGATACTAAATGTTTCAGTAACCCAATTATCCAAATTATAATAACTCACAATTGCTTTTAAATATTCCGTTAAACCATTACTTGCTATGTATATTGAACAATTATTCTCTTTTAAATTATTGAAGACTTCCTTTACATTGGGATATAAAGCACCTTTCCCACTTTTTATATTTTCAACTAATCTTTCCAAAAAATAAGAATCTGTTTGTTCTCTTACTTCTATGGAATGATTAGGTAACAAAGTTTCCCATACTTTTGGTAAAGGTACACCCATAATTTCACGGTATTTATCAATAGGGGTTACTGTATCCCATTTATTTAGTGACCGTAAATGGTTAAAAGTATCATCAAGTGATAATTCTAATATTTTATCTGTCTGAAATAGCGTTCCATCCATATCAAAGATTAGTGATTGAGACATTATTTTTCTCTCCCTTTTAAAATGACTGATTACTTTCAAAGTTAATTACATATTCGATATAAGTCTATTTTTCACCTTTTTATCAATTCTTTTCTTTAAGTATCAAATGAATAATTTATACAAATCTAGTTTACATAAAGACTCTTATCGGCAATAACAAAAGGATCTTCGATTGGAGATCCTTTTTTTATTCTTTTTACAAATAAGTTTAATGCTTCTACTAAAGAATCGATTAGATACTTTTTTATCTCAATGGATGATTTATTTTGCCACTTACTTTTTGGCATTCCGATATCTACAGTAATATATCTTTGTTTCTTATATAATCTTAATTTTTCACAACCTTCAAACTCAAAAAACCAAATGTCTCCATCCACTCTCAAAATAGGTGCAAATTCATCTAGCTGTGGTGAATATATTTTATTACAATGCTTCTCTAATAATAACCTTAGTTCAATGAGATGTGGTTGTTCAGCCTCTGCGGAATATCGGTCACCCATTTGAGATCCAAATGTAATGTAACATTTATCATCCATCTATCTTCTACTCCTTTTCCCATGCTATCTTTCTCTATTTTCTGGACCTGGATGTCTTTCAACCTATCTTCTTTCTAACTGTAACATTCTTTTCCTTGGGAGAGTCGAGGAATGTATATGATATACAAATCTAGTTAACATAATCACAATTACAGGAAGTAACCAACAAACAAACCCCTTGGTGCTCAAGG
The DNA here is from genome assembly GCF_000504145.1 of Bacillus cihuensis. NCBI lineage: Bacteria > Bacillati > Bacillota > Bacilli > Caryophanales > Bacillaceae > Bacillus > Bacillus cihuensis. Next base: position 603,935 of record NZ_KI632495.1, read on the forward strand.
GGTTCCGAATGGTTCATTTTTATCGTTTATACATGATTTTATACATCGTTGCTGAATCAACATTTTCGGCTTCTGAAGAAGCCTTGTAGCTGCATACAAAAGGGGTGTTTTATGCAAATTCTTCTTACACTAAATCACCCTTTACTTCAATAAACCATTTTTTTTCATTTCGGCTAAAAAATCAGGGTCAACCCATACTTCCTCTACTTCGTAGCCTTCCAAATCTTCGCCAGAATAGGATTTAATCATTTTAAGGAAGTCCTCGAAATGATTAGCAATAGGTAGGAGGTTTTTATTTTCAATATAATCATTTTGACATTCATTTTCGTGGTCCCAAAGGAATAAATGCCCGTTGTCACCATCTAAACAGACCAAATTACCGCCTTCTGTTCTAGCAATAGGTATGTAACCTTTTGGTATTCTTTCTTTGAAAACTTTGAAATTCTCCTTTAAATCATTAATTTTCTCTATACCTATTCCAAAAAAATCGGATATTGAAATTGAAAGAATTTCTCCATTTGGAAGTTCAATTATATTGTTTTCGTGGTCTCCTCCATTGTATTCCATTAAAAAATCAATATAGTCTTGTGGTAATTTATATCCAATAACATCTTCCAATTCTGCTAATTCTTTATTATTAAGTTTTTTATTATTAGGTCTTATCGGTATCAAATTGTCCCCTCCCGGTCAATGGATAATTTAATTATAAACCGATTTCCTTCTTCAACTAACCTGCCAGTTCGTTGAAGAAGGTTTTTTTGAATGTATGATTTTAGATAGAATCATACATTCGAAAAAGGCCGTCATTTGGCAGCCTTTTTATGGCGCTATCGCACCCGTTAGTTCAACAAGAATCGATTAGGTATTACTCATCCGCATAAATCATATACCTGCTTATTGCGTGAATTACATCATCCCAAATTTCCCTTTTACAAAACCTAAGTAGTTGTTCAATCTTGCCTTCAATTCTGGGAAGGCTATAATCACTTGTAATAAAACAGCCCCGACCAAGTTCTATTTCTATTGTATCACTTAATTTTTTAACCAATCTTTTAGGACTTATGATTTCAATTCTGAAAACTTCGAACGAATGTGAATTTTTCTCGCCCTGTTCACCAATGAAGACATCTAAACAAATATAAAAGTCATCTGGTTCGTTACACCAGTCACTGTGCATAATATGTGTTCCAGATAATACTGGTGTAATCATATTTTTTAGCCCCCTTTTTTTTATTTTCTACTAATATTAGAGAGGTCTTCTTGAAATTCCTTCTTCCACTAAACTGTCTATTAGTTGAAGAAGGGTTCTTTTCGAATGTATGATTTTGTATATTTTCGTACATTGAAAAGACCATCAAATTGGTGGTCACGCTGTTGAATCAAAGCGCCCTTTAGTGAAGTAAAGTAAGAATTTAGCTCATTCTTTTAAAAAACAAGAAGTAAGAGAAACTACTAAGCCTAAAAATGAAACCAAAAGTCCAAATGAAGTTGCTGAACCGCTTGATGTTAGTATAAGTGCTATTCCAAAAAGTGAAATGGAAATTCCTAAAAGTGAAATTCGCATTCATGTTCCTACAATAATATAAAATGTCATTTATATTTTAACATAAATATCCAATTTAATAGACGGGTATTATTCCACAATCTGGCCCGATTACTGAAAAAGACACAATACCTCTTCAAGAATTGCGCCCTTTACTTGAATAAGAACTAAATTATAAGTCGTAATTTTTAATTAAGATTTGATTGTGAATATGATGTTCCATATGCTCAATATAATCTTGTATAAGCCACTCTAGTGTCTTATGTTGATTATTTCCAATGTCACAAAGGTTGGATAGCTTTTCGTTAGGAATATTCTTAACAATATTAACAATTTGCTTATTTAATGTCTGAAAAAGGTTCACTATTTCATCAAGTGGTCTATCTTGATAATTATGAACCATTACCCATTGGTCTTGATTATACGATTGAACAACATACACGGGTTCTTCATATTGTATTTTTATAAACCTTTCAATATTATTTATCGCAGAGTCACATAGATGTCCTAAAATCTCTTTTTTAGACCATTTATTTGGTAATGGTCGATTAGAAATTTCTTTTTCAGACATAGAGTTGTACTCTTCTGGTAATCTTTTTATCCAATGATTAATTCCCTCAACTACCTTTTGCATATTTCTACTCCCCCTAAATTTCTTTATAAAACCAATATTCAGTTACCATCCTTAAAATTCCTTTATTAAGCAATCCTCTCATACGAATCATCCCTGTTCAAAAAGCTTGTTCCATAATCTGGCCCTTAAATGAAAATTAGCGCTGATCCTTTTTACAAAAATGCTCCCTTTAATGGAATAGCCTTTTTTCTGAAGCAATGCTCATTAACTCGTTCAGTGATTCTCTGGTTTGTTGTTATTAGAAACTAATTGCCGGGCAGTTGGATGCTGCACCAGCCGCTTACATCGCATTGGCCATATTCATTATCACCCACAGCCACCACCGTGCCATCCGATTTAAGACCGACTGTATGAGTACAACCCGCCGCGATCGCCACAATATCGCGCCAATCACTTACATTACATTGGCCATACTCATTCCAGCCCATAGCCGACACTGTACCGTCCGATTTAAGGCCGATGGTATGATTACTCCCCACTGCTATCGCCACAATATTGCGCCAGTCGCTTACATCGCATTGGTGATGTTTATTCAAACCCACAGCCGACACTGTACCGTCCGATTTAAGACCGATGGTATGAAGATAGCCAGCCGCGACCGCCACAATATCGCACCAGCTGCTTACATTGCATTGGCGATACCGATTATTACCCACAGCCGTTACCGTTCCGTCCAATTTAAGACCGATGGTATGCCAGTCACCCGCCGCGATCGCCACAATATCATGCCAGCCGCTTACATCACATTCACCTTCATTATTTCGGCCAAATGCAACCACCGTGCCATCCGATTTAAGCCCAATGGTACGACGCCAACCCGCCGCAACTGCTACAATATCGTGCCAGTCGTTTACATCGCATTGGTCATGCTTATTCCAACCCACAGCCACCACAGTACTATCAGATTTAAGACCGACTGTATGAGCATTACCCGTGTTCGTTGCCATATGAACATTACCCGCCGTGACCGCCACAATATCGCTCCAGCCGTTTACATCACATTGGCCATATTTATTATCACCCACAGCCGACAACGTTCCGTCAGATTTAAGCCCAACGGTATGACGACGACCCGCCGCTATGGTATCTTTAGGCCACCGTTTCACCTTTAGCACCACTTCTTTCAGTGAAATGTAATCCACGTTTTACCTCCTCGAATATAAGCAATCCTGCAGTTATCTGACAAGTATATGTAACTTTACGATTACTCGTCAAACGTAAGCAACTGTATGGTTGTGTGATAAAGGAATCATTTCTAACCGTCCTTCTAGTTTATTCCATTATCTGGCCCGATTGTTGAATAATAAAAGCGCCCTTACTCTATTGAAGCACAGCATCATCACAAGACATGCAAATAAATTACGTTCTTTTATGTGTCCATATAATTGAACCAAGACCACCAAGTTTGGAACCAATTCCATGACCAACATCGTCTTTCTGTTTTCCAAGTGCTCTTGCAAAATCCCTAGAAGCATCATTTGTGCTTGTTCCCGTTTTAATATGATGCCGTTCGATTTTTGCGAAAACAGATCGTAGTTCTCCATTACCTCCGTGCATTGTTCGATAAGTTAGCCCTCCGGCAGTCGTTATTTCATGCCTTGTTAATCCTTTTGCAGTTTTTAATACTTTTGCTGCAGCAATCTTACCGAATGGAAAACCACTTATCCCCAAAGTAAAGATAGTTGCCGCTGCATATTCAGGTGTAAGTAATTTTCTGGGATTCCGTATCATATCAGCTGTTTGATGACCACTGGCTGCAAATCTAACCCCGGCTGAAACAGCTCCAAAAGCAGACCAAAACCCAAGAAAAGGGACAGATACGGCAAATGCCCCGGCAATAATTATTCCCTTCTCCCATCCAGATAGTCCGATCCACCAGTTTTGCAGACTGTCAAATAAACAAGCAAAACAAGCTTCCTGGCCGCCATATGACCTTTCCCAATTGACTAGAATAAGTGCGAACAAGACTATTGCTGCAATTAGAGTAACCGCTTGATAATACTTCTGAATGTTTGTCATTAATGCAGGTAAACGATTCTTTGCTTCTGTATTTCCATGTATTATTGTAAAACCAAGGTCTCTTCGTTCACGATAAAAATACAGTAAATTGCCTAATCGCCGTCTATCCTTTATTAGAGATTTGATCAGGTTCCACAATTCGGTTACAGGATTAATGGTTTTTTCATCTTCAAGTTTCGGAATATGCTCCCGTACTCGATTCAATTCCCAATAATCAATGAGTATAGCAACAACTAGCATCAGTAAGTTTTGTCTCTGGTGAGCAGAGAAAAGAGTGATTACAAACACCTTTTCTCTGAACTTCATCCACTCTTCTATTTATGTATCTTCATGTATTGTTCTTTCATATATTCTTGTTATCAGCTGATGAGTTAATGGACTTTTTACCCCTTTGGATTATCTAACGGGGTGTTTAGTTGTAAAAGGACTAACTTAATTAAGTAGTTCAGTGTAAACTGAATTTTTAGGGGTCCTGCCGACAAAACGCGAATATTATACGTTAAGACATTTTTGGGAAGGGAAACCCTGATTTTTCTACGCTAAGAGGAGAAATCAGGGATTTAAATCATTGTTCGTTTTTGAAAAAACAAATTGGTGCAGGTAAATCTTACAATATTGATATTTACATTAATTTTACTAGAGGTCTTTAAAATTGAATTTCAATCGTTGTCCCATGACCAACCACACTATCAATTCTAATCTCCCCATCATGTGCCCGAATGATATCGTTGGCTATGGCCATTCCAAGTCCAGAACCTTTGTGGGACTCTCCGGTATTCGTTCCTCGATAATAGCGATCAAAAATTCGATTGAGTTCTTCTTTCTTTATCCCTTTGCCATCATCTTTTATCGTAATATGTGTTCGGTCTTTCTTTTTAACACTCACAACTATTTTCACTTTGCTGTCATTATGGACGATTGCATTATATATTAAATTCGTTAGTGCTCTTCGTACCAGAATTTCATCAACATACTCTCGGATCATTTCTTGGTGTACCTGAAATTCTATATTTCGATTGGAGTATCTGGCATCATTTAAAATATCGATCACAATATTCCGTAATAGCGTTACAATGTTAATCGTTTTTTTGTTTAAAGTTAGTTCTTTATTTTTCAATCTCATTGTTAAGTTTAAATCTTCTAATACATCCTTCATATATAGCGACTTTCTTTCGATAATTTCTGCGTATTCTCTCATTTCATCTAATGAAAATTGATATTCTGGGTCCTTCATCATTTCCGCATAACCTCGAATAGAGGCAAGTGGTGTTTTCATATCATGGGAGATGTTTCCGATCCACTCCTCTTTCATTTGTTCCAATTTCTTTCGTTCCCTTTCGTTTTCAGTTAGCTGATTGGATAAATAATTGACATTATAAAAAACATCTTTATAGATTCCTTTAGGTTCATAATTTATATTATAGTCCTTATTTGCTAGTCTTTTTATTCCATCAATTAATGTATGAAGTGGCTTTGTAAGTCGTTTGCTAAATAAATAGCCGATTAATAAAGCAATAAGACCATCTATGAGTAATATAAGAATACTCCCTATTTTAAAATTGTGTAAGAGGTCACGGGAGTCATAGGATAATGTGATTTTTTCAATAGAAGGATTTTCAAATCCAATTAAGTAACTATAATTGTAGTTATCGATCTTTTTACCACTCACAAAAACAGTGGCATATATATCTTTCTCTACATATTTGTAAATATTGACAACTTCTAAAGGTGTGTACTTTTTCTTTATCCCTTCAGGTAGCCTATAACCGTATAGCTCCTTTCCATTTTCGTCTAAAATTTGGAACCATGCTTCATGCTTGATAAGTTCTTTTTTTCCTTGGTTGCTAATGGCTATTTCATTATTTGAAAACGTAATATGTTCCTGAAAACGCCTTGTAAAGGATTCTGCAGAAATGGTTTCTCTGTCTTGAAAAATCGGTACATTAAATGCAGATTGGGCAATAAACAATGCCAAAAAGGTGAGAATATTTATGAAAATAACGAGGATGACAACTATAACGACAGATAGGAGAAATCTTCCTGTTAACCTCCATCTCATTTCCTAATCACCCTTTACGACAAGCTTGTAGCCTAACCCTTTTACAGTCATTAGGTACTTGGGGTTTGAAGGCTGTTCTTCAATTTTTTCTCGCAATCTCCGGATATGTACCATGATCGTATTATCATATCCGATAAAATCCTCTCCCCAGACGCTATCACAGAGACTTTCTTTACTAATGACCAAATTAGGGTTTTGAAGAAAATATTTCATTAATCCGAGCTCTTTTCGTTTTAATTCTATGATTTCACCGTTCTTCGATAATTCTGCTTTTTGTTCATTTAACTCAAAGGGACCTTCTTTAATAATGGAATCCATCTTTTTTTCTGTCTGTGAAAAATCGGCCCTTCGTAATTGTGCTTTTACTCGATATGCTACTTCCTTTGGGCTAAAGGGCTTTGTAATATAATCATCCCCACCAAAGGCGAACCCTAAAATCCTGTCAATTTCTTCTACTTTTGCGGATAAAAAGAGAATCGGCACATTAGAAATATTCCTTATTTGCTTACAGACATCATAGCCTTCCCCGTCTGGCAGCATGATATCGAGTAACACAAGATCAGGTTGTTTTTGTTGAAATTGATTGAATCCATCTTTCGCTGTAGTGGCGGTTATGACATTTTCGATACCTTCTTTCATTAATACCGTTTGAATAAGCCTTAAAATATCCTCTTCATCATCTATGATTAAAACCTTTTTATTCGTTAGCGACATTCCAATTACTACCTCCAAAATTGTTATAGCTATTCCTTCATTATATAGAAATTGAGTCCCGGATTGAAATCAGGCTAAAAAGTGTCTTTTTCTATCAGAAAGCTTCCTTTAATTCAAAAAAGAACCCTTAATCAAAAAGATTCTTCCCTGAAGTATTCTTTACTTTAATTTATCTTTTGCTTTTTCAGGTAGTTCTTCTTTTGTAACTTCCTGATATGATGTAACCCCTTTTCCATCCTTTACGAACAGACTTAAATAAGCTTTTTCGCGGAGTTGTTTAGTGGCAGTAAACGTAAGTGTTTTTTTCTTGCCCTCTTGATCATAAGCAGGTAATTCGTATTCATAACTGACATATTTCTGTCCATTGTCTGCTTTGTCTTCGATTTTCTTACCTTGCCCTTCAATCCGGGTATAGTATTCATCGGCACCTAATCTGTTAAGGTTTACGTCTTGAATAAACACTAACCCTCCTATTAAAATAGCTGCTATAACCGTACACGATATGATTACTTTCTTCATTATTATTCTCCTTTTTATTTTGATTTCGTTACAATTTTGTAGTAAGCATTCACGGTTAAGAAATAATAAACGATGTATATACATGTATACACGCCCATGCATATCAAAACCGGAATAACCAAGCTGGTTTGCATTAATCTCGATAAAGCCGTTAGGGCAACGGAACAATGAGCGATCCCTGCTATTAATGGCAGAGCAAAGACAAATAAAACTTGTTTAGCAATGGATCTCTTTACTTCTTTTTTGTTGACACCGATTTTGTGTAGAATTTCATAACGACCCTTGTCTGAATTTGCTTCTGTTAGTTGCTTAAAGTAAATGATACTTCCTGTAGCAGCAAGGAAAACTAATCCTAAGAATCCACCCATAAAGATCATTAAGCCTGATGATTCCATTCCAGCAGAATAATCTGCATAAAAGCTTGAGAATCTTGCTTCGTCTGGCAGAATCAATTGTATATCTTTTGTTAATTGTTTAGCTTCATCTTCATTAGTAATTTCGTAAACTTCCATTTTCACACTGTTTGTTTCTTTTCCTAATTGAGTAAACAACTGATCACTAACCACAAGGGTTGTACTAGCTGTATAATAATTGAGGACATTATATTTTTTCAGACTCTTAAATGTAATATTCTCGACGCGATCGTTCACCTTCAAAGAAATCGTTGAACCTATATAATTCGGTGACAATCCTTCATAGTACCCTGCATCCAGTGCAGCTGCTTCATTTCCCATTAAGGAAAGCTTGTCGGTTCTTTTTTGTACTTTTGCTAGAGTATTAAAGTCATTAACCGAAATTACGGTATACATCATTTCATTACTGAACAAATTATTTTTTAAGGTTGTGACATCTGCATTGATTTGCAGTGTTGGAATCGACTTATGATAAATAACGTCATAATTTTTATTGTTTGAAATAATATCTCTTACTTGATTCGTTACGTTCTTGTCTTGATTAATAAACATCATGCTATTTGGATTGGCGAGTTCTACATTACTTCTATTGTTGTAATACAAGCTGTAGGCTGTTCCAACAGCAGTTAATGTTGTCGCACTTAGCACAGCAATGATCGTTAACGTACGAGCATTCCCTTTTATGCGATAGAGGAGCTGGGATGTTCCGATTAAGTTAATCCCTTTCCAATAGGACCTTTTATTCTTTCTAGACATCTTTAATAAGTACACGGTTAATGTACTAAATAAGAAGTATGTCCCTAGAATGACCGTCGCTAAAATAACAAGGGGCGTTACCATTAAGCCCATTTCTTTCCATGCATTTGACTCCATTAAATTTTGAAGTGCGAGCCAATAACCGATTCCGACTAATATAACGGATAATAGCGCCATAATGAACGACGATTTAGGCTCTTGTTCCCCTTCTTTATCGGCTTGGAATAATTCGATTAATTTAAAACGATAAATTAATCGGTATCCTTGAAACGACGTAATGATGGTTATAAGAGAGAATACCATGATTGTGTTCACAATGGCTGCTAATGAGATGGTGAAATCTCCAATGGCCTCAAAGCCCATGACACCCATCAAAATCGATACAAAAAACTTCGATAAAACGGAACCGAGTAGAATTCCGATAATCAGAGCTAAAATCCCCATAATAAAGTTTTCGTAGAAAAGCATGCGACCAATTTGTTTCTTACGAACACCCAGTAAAGAATAAAGACCGACTTCTTTTTTCCGTTTCCTAGTAAAGAATGAGTTCGAATACCAGATAAAAATAGCCACAAAGACCATTAAGACAACTGCTGCCCCACTAAAAGCTGAGCTGATTTTAGGTGAAGCATCAGAAGTAGCTTGGAAGGTTTCATTATATTTTAATGAAACGAAGGTAAAGTAAATGACGATATTGAAAATCATTGAAGCAAAATATAGAAAATAGTTAGTAAAATTTTGCCGAATATTTTTTCTAGCAATACTAAAGAGCGTCATTTAATGCCCACCCCCAAGAGAAGCGAGGACATCTAAGATCTTTTGAAAGAATTCCTGACGAGATTGGTGATTTTTATGAATTTCTGTATAGGTCCTACCATCCTTAATAAATAAAACCCTTTTACAGAAGCTTGCAGCGTAAGCATCATGAGTGACCATCATAATGGTGGATTGATTCTGTTCGTTTAATGCGTTTAAGCTTTCTAGTAGACTTGTAGCCGATTTGGAATCTAGTGCCCCTGTTGGCTCGTCTGCTAAGATTAAGCTTGGATTTGCGACAATGGCTCGTGATGCTGCTGTTCTTTGTTTCTGACCTCCGGATATATGATAAGGGTATTTATCTAGAATTTCCCGAATTCCAAATGTATCGGCGATTTCATTCACGCGTTTTTCAATCTCATTTGCCGGTACTTTTGATAGCGCAAGTGGAAGCAAAATATTTTCCTTTACCGTTAACGTATCAAGCAGGTTATAGTCTTGGAAAATAAAACCAAGCTTATTTCGGCGGAAGTCAGATAATTGTTCCTCATTCATTCTGACAATATTTTGATTGGCAATCATGATCTCTCCTGATGAAGGCGTATCAATCGTGGACAAAATATTTAGCAAAGTTGATTTACCAGCCCCAGAAGGTCCCATAATTCCAATAAATTCACCTTCTTTAATTTCCAAATCAATATCCTCTAACGCTTTATATAAATTTCCCTTAGTTCCAAATACTTTTTGAACATTTTTCGCACGTAAGATTGTTTGCATTGATATATCCTCCTTGTATGACTACAAATCAGATTATACTGACTGATCCTTACACTATTTTAATCTAAACCTTACATAAACCTTAAAAAATAACAGCAAATACCTTCATGGTAACTGCTGTTTTTAAATAATCATTGCTTTCTTGGAATAATTTCTGCCACATAATCAAAGTAAAAAGTACGTTTCCCCTTTTTGGCCATAATGAATAATAGGGCATCAGTATAGTTGCCCGCATGATAATTACAAATAGTAAGATAGCCGTTGTTATCCACACATGAATGGTATAAAAGTGGGATTCAATTTCTAATAATCAATCTTTTTTATAAAAAAACAGTTCTAAAATAAAAGCAAGCAATCGTTTTGATCAATCTTTATTCAAAACGATTGCTTTTTACATTCAGTAAAATCAAGGATTTAGAGTGATTTATAATCAAACTTTATATTAAATAAACAAAAAACCCAGTTATTCTACAAGAATAACTGGGTTTCATATTCTTCAAAATCTAATATCGCTGATGGAATTGGAAATGGTCATATATGTCACCGACTATTTCTATGATATAATGGTCATCCTCTTGTTTATAAGGTGAATTTACAAGATGCATCGAATGAAAATTGAACATGTATCCTCCATTTTTGATTTTAACAAAATCATCTCTCCATAGTTCCGCTTCCCAAATATACTCATAAGTCGAAGTTGAAACTAACTTAAAAGCTGATTGCGGGATGTTTACTTTTCCAACGCTTCCCCCAAAATCAACCTCTCCCCAAACATATGCTGCGGGTGATGATTTCAAACGAATAATAAACTTTTCACCTGCATAAAACTTGTTTGTATCCTTATCATAGACGTCAGCTACCCAATTGTAGCTCCATTCCGGAGTATGAGTAACTAATGAATCTAACCTCGCTATATTCACATTTACTCTTTGTGTAATGGAAGCTGTTGCACCATCATTATCCGTTACAACAAGTGTTACATCATTGAAGTAAAGCTACCCGTTAGAATTCCTGTAGATGGTTAATATTCACCTTTGATAAAAATAGAGCCCCTCAGTAAGATGATTATACAGACACAACACAAAATCATTCTTAGGAGGAAGCTCTACTATGAAGTTTAAAATGCAAGACAAACAAAATCAACTGATTGAAAGAATTTCTAGCCAACATCTCGTTGTCGGTGTGGATATAGCACAAGAAGTTCACGTCGCTCGTGCTGTTAACTTTCGAGGGATTATAGTCGGTGATCCTCTCTCTTTTAATAATAATGAAGAAGGATTTGCTAGATTACTACAATGGATGAACCAGTTACAAACCCTAAAAGGATTTGATTCTACAATAGTTGGTATGGAACCTACGGGTCATTATTGGATTAACTTATCAAAATGGCTATATGAACAAGATATTGAAGTAGTAACTGTTAACCCCCATCTTGTAAAAAAGAACAAAGAAAACCGAGATAATTCCCGTTCAAAAAGTGATAAAAAAGACGCTCTTGTCATCGCTGATATGGTGAAGAATGGTTACTATTCCTTTATTCGTCCTGCTTCAGAGGCCTTTGAAAAACTACGAGTTTTAATGTCTAACCGTGACATGACAATTAAACGACTTGTTAGTGCTGTCAATCAAATCAATCGTTGGGTAGATATTGTTTTTCCTGAACTTCGACAGGTATTTAAAGATGTTAAAGGAAAAGGTGCAATTGCCACCCTTCGATTATTTCCAACACCACTTGAACTTCGTTCAATGAAAGCACAGGATATCGTTAATGGCTGGAAAACCCAGATGAAACGCCAAGCTGGATTAAAAAAAGCACAATTACTAATTGAATTAGCTAAGCATTCTGTTGGTACTCACCAAGCTCTTGATGCTTATAAATTACACCTAGAACAATTAATTGAAGAATTTGATCTAGCAACAATCCAACTTGAGCGAGTTGAAAAAGAAGTCACTGAGGTCCTTAAACAAATTACTTTCGCGAGAAAGTTACTTACCATTAAAGGAATCAGTGAAATTGCACTTGCAGGCATTTTAGGTGAAGCAGGAGATTTAAGTGGGTTCGCTCATGGTAATTCTTTATTACGTCATGCCGGTTTACATCTAGCAGAGGCTAGTTCGGGTAAATGGAAGGGTCAAATTGTCCTTTCTAAACGTGGGAGGTCCCGTTTGCGGCGTTTCTTGTACTTAGCGACAATGAGTCTTGTCATGAACAACCCTGATTTTAAAGAGCTACACTCTAACAATGTTCATGTAAAAAAGATGAAAAAAATGAAATCCATCATGAAATTAATTAATAAATTTGCAAGAATATTAGTAGGAATGGCGCGAAAGAATGAATCCTATCGCCCTGACGAAGTGCACCCTATCACACCATTGGCAGCCTAACGTAAACTTACTGCAATTCTTTTATAACCATATCAAAGTAGCTGATAGCTTTTAAGATTAATATCTTTCGAATATTGGCTTATTCGTAGGATCTCAAAAGAAAGTACGAAGTACCGGATTTATTGTGCAAAAGGGCTCTGACCCGTTCCGTTAGAAAGACTGGCCTCTACCACTTGGATAGGTGTGACGAAGGAATGAGAGGGCATTTGACCCGTTGAGACATGGGAGTGAAAACCTCCAAGGGTGGCGTGGAGAATACGTACATTATATGGAAATCATTGGAGCTATCACTGCCTCCTTTATTTAAGTACGCCTTCATGTAGCCAAATTGTCAAAACTCATTCAATCAATCCCTTATTTTTCTTTCAAGTGATTTGAAATCCTGCGAATAAGTGAGTATTCGAGAGATAATCGTATCTAACTGAGGGAGTACAATAAGCACAGCTTCACAAATATGTATAAATATCATTCCGAAAAGACATGTAGAACAGTATTTTGATTTAAGTGCTCAAGAAAGAAAAGCTATGGATAAGTTGTTATTTGAGGGTAAAAAGATCATAGAAGAACAACATTAGCCGGATGGTTTTAATATCAGCATCAATTGTTGTCAATTCGAAGGACAGACCAAATTCCATGTACATGTCCATCTCATTCCTAGATATATAGGAGATATGGAAGATCCGCCGGTGTTCGGGGCGTTATTCCTGAAAAGCGGATATATGGATCATTTACTGTCAAACTAATACGGAAACATGTACCAAAGTTGGAAACCGTTAACTAGTGATTTTCTCTTTTCTTGAATGGTACACTAAGAATGTAGCTGATGAACAACAAAACATGAAATGGTGAGTAGTCGCAGCTCTTGTTAGAAGAGTTGAGGAAAGTCCAGGCTCGCCCGGTGCTGAGATGCCCGGAGTGTTCGTGCCATCTGCAAAGGTGGGCAACAAGAATTTACTTGTCTGACGGCGGAGAAATCATGCTAAGTCCAACGTGATATGCTGAGAGTATTCTGAAAGTGCCACAGTGACGGAGTTCGTCTGGAAACGGACGAAATGGAACGAGGTAAACCCCACGAGCGAGCAACCCGAAATTAGGTAGGGGCACCATCCTGCGGGAAATGAACCAAAAGGATGGATCAATCATAGATCGATAGTTAGATGACTACACCTGTCGTGCGAGATTGGCATTCGTTTATAGCACGCAGGAACAGAACCTGGCTTACAGCCATTTCATGAGCCGAATTCAGCCATGAATGATCAAATCACATAAGGTATGTTTGAATTATACATACCGTACTAGACGGGGAGTTGGCGGTGCCCTGTAACCCGCAATCCGCCAAAGCGGGGTTGAATGCCTGCTTGAGGTTTGAACATGTAAGGTTTGCCTTGTAAAAGTGGTGATGAGAATGGGGTCCTGTGCAATGGAAACCTATGAACCTGGTCAGAGCCGGAAGGAAGCAGCCATAAGTAGATTCACCCATGTGCCGCAGGGTTGCCTCATTTGAGCTTACGTTTACAAGTAACGCTTGGTTGTTCCTATCGATGGCAGGGTACGGTGTTACATAAACGATGATAGAAAGTGTCCTAGGGTAGGACATTTTTATTTGTGATAGGATTCATTATTTTAGCTTTATTATTAAATTTGAGCATTTCTGTTTGTGTTGCTCCGCAATTGCGCCCTTTAATGGAGTAACTAAATTTGACCTCAATCTTAAAATTAATTAATTCTTATTAAACTAACGCACCCTTTAGTTTAAGTACATTTATTCACAAACTTCTTTTTTGGAATGGCAATGTTAACAATATAGTAGTTATTTCAATCATAAAAAAAGAACCAAATTAGGTCCTTTTTGTGTTTGCTTATTAAATTGTTCAATTGCTAGTTCTTAAAATATCCGACAATCCATTGTCATTCCCGTATTGAAATCCCCCGATTTTCCCTTCTTCGTTTGTAGAGAAGAGAACTTCACCTTCTACATTTACAGTTTTTTCTATGTCTCCATTTTTCTGATAACCGACCTTTGCTATGAAAGTATAACGATATGGAGTTTTCTCACTTTGCTCAATCGTGACGCCCTTAAAGCTTAACTTATAACCAGTGTTGTAAGCAAAGGCTGGGTATTGAGTACCAAATGCAGCTATGAATGAATCCAGCCCAGAATCTGTAAAGTAAGGTCCGTATACCTTTGCTACATACTTATCAAACTCTTTGTTCTCTTCTTTATTATTATGAACAGTCCTATATTTAGGATTCCATATTAGTTCCATAAACTCCTCATCTGGACCAGTAAACTGATGCTCAAGAACTTTTTTAATTGCTTCTTTATTTGTGTCTTCTGCATCAGCCTTTGAGCAAGCAGCTATTAAAAACCCTGACATTAACAACATTAAACTTATAAAAATAATGGATTTTGACTTGTTATTATTTTTTGACATTAGATTACTCCTCTTTTTAAAGGTAATACGTTCGCGATATATTTGCAATACATTTAATATTCAGATTAATACATTTTTTCTTCAACTAACCTGTTCCGTTACTTTAAGTACATTTCTTCACAAGCTCTTCTAATTATTAACATAGATACCCATTTTTCTTAAAAGGTGTTGTTCAACAATCTGGCCCGATTATGGAACAACTAGAAAAGTATATTTCTTCTAACTCATAATGAAACATTATAGGAAATGAAAAAGAATCTTCAACGAAAACGAAGATTCTTTAGATGATTCAATTGACCTGTTACCTCGGTAATCTCTTCTAGGACTAGGAGTGATTCAAATGTCAATCGACTATTTTTCTGACTGAACCCCTTATATGCCTTGGAAGATACCCGAACTTACCTTTTTTAAGTACTCATCTATAGCCGTTAGAGCTGCTTTTTCTCCACCTGCCTTTTTAAAGCTATTGCTCAACTTCTTAGCATTTTCCCGATAAGTAGGATTGGACAATACCTGTTGAACTGATTCTTGTAGCTTTTCTATGCTTACTTCATGTGGATCAATTTTAAACCCGGCTTGAAGTTCCTCCAATCGATTAGCGATCATAGGCTGATCTGAGGTCTGAGGGATGACGACAAGGGGCACTTCATAATAGAGAGCCTCGCTCGTACTATTCATCCCTCCATGAGTAATGAAAACGTCCGTATGCTTTAAAACTTCAAGCTGTGGTAGATATCTACGTACAATGAAGTTTTCCGGTAAAGGCTGCAGCATGGCTAAATCAGTAGCCATGCCCACTGAAAAGATGACTTTCCCCTCAAAGTCTCTAAAAGCCTCTATGCAAGTTTGAAAGAAAGATTCAAACCCTTGCAAGATGGTACCCATTGAAATATACAGTACTTTCTGGTCTTTTAGTTCCTCTAACGGAAAATCATGTGTTTGCACCCGTTTGGTGATGGAAGGACCGATAAATACATATGAATCATCCATATATTCTCCACCTGGTTGAAATTCTCTGCTTGTATAGACAATATTCAAATCAGAAGTATTCATCATAAATTGGAGAGGATGCTTTATCTTCACACCGAAACGTTCCTGGATCCGTTCCGTTATAGTCGAATTTTTTTTCTCTATTTCCAGCGATGGAGTTAGAGGTAGACCCCTGCCACTTTCTAGCATTTTCAGGAATTGCTCCTGAGGCATAGCGAAGGACGATGATGAAGAGATAGAAGGAAGGTTTAAATAGTCTTTGATCAGCAGTCCCGCACCAAACATATCATGATACACATAATCAAATGGTATGGAATCAGCTAATTCATGAACAACAGCCAATATATCATAGGAAAGTTTTAAATGGACTTGCATAAATTCATGAATACTGGTAACTTTTTGAGGTGTGAATCCCTTTAAATGATTTGGATGAAGATATACATACGCACCCAAACCTTCAATTCTCTCTTTAAATTCTTCAGTGGTTACGTAATGAACAGTATCTCCACGATCAATTAAAGCTTTTACTACACCCAGAGTCGGATTAACATGCCCCTCAGCTGGAAAGCTTATCATTAATACATTCATTAACTTTCATTCCCCTTTCCTATAACATATAAATCACTCAATCTATTTTCATGATACAATACCATTCTTATTTTTATCCAATATAAACCATCTTACTTGCCTAAAAGGAGACTTTAGTTCTAATGCGACAATAATTTGATAGGAATATAGAGCCTATATTACTATGCTAATTTGTGAATTATGATGCCATTTCAAACAACTTATGTATGAATTAAGCTTCTTCAACAAGTGAAATCTGATCTAGAAATGAATACTCTATACAAAACTAGTTAACATAAAATCAACTATATGAAGTTAGCAAAAACTACAAACCTAGACGTATCAAGGGATTGGCGTTTTTGTAACTGTTAGTTTGGATTAAAGTTTGATCAAAAATACCTCACAAACCCATATTTTATGATAAATAAAAAGAAGCCATTTTGACAAAAGATTGATCAAAATGGCTTCTTTTTCAGCAGATATAGGTTAGGTTTTTATAAAAAAGTTTGATCATTTCTACTTGTTTTGTTCCGAGCCCGATTGTGGAAGATCGAAAAATTTAACAGAGCATCAAAAATTGAGCTTTAGTTATTGTGTTAACGCCTCCATTAGTTTAAGTTTAAGTGTGTTTCTTCACAAACAACAGTCGATTGGTACACTTGAGAATTATTCTCTAAGTTAACTCTATTCAGAAGTCCATTATTGCAAAAATAAACCATCCTGAAACACAGGATGGTTCTTATATTTTATTTCAATATGAGTTTTGCAGAGGTATACTGTATTTCATTTGTTCCAATATGCTTTTGCTTCTTCCTCAAGTATTTTTAATCTTTTGTAATAATCAGGAAATTCATTGAGATGAGCTAGAGCAATTTTCCCAGTCATAATAGGGTCATCCCCAGTAACATTCGTTTGGCTGGACTGTTTTCCATGTTCAAGTTCAGTATTCACTCCCATCCAAAACTCATCTAAATCAAACTTACTTTTATCAAAGTCAATACCTAAAAGTAAAGCTATCGCTGCTGCCTCCTCTTTAGAAAAGCTAGTTTTAACGATGTTAAAATTATTAGTTTGAATCCTATTTGGATACTTTGTTGGATGAAAATAGTGCATATCACAATCAAAACGGTGTTCTGCAGCCAAAGCATCTGCTTTAGTTACATGTACTGTGTCAAATGGATGTTGTGGAGGTGCGTATATAGAATAAACTTTCAACGGGATATTACCTGTATTGGTTACATTATGCCATGTTCCAGCAGGTATCATAATGGCGGAATCGTCATAAACATTTCGCACAAAGTTTAAATTATCTTTTCTCTTGCCCATTTGAACAATCCCTTGACCTTGTTCAATGCGTAAAAATTGGTCAACGTTAGGGTGAATTTCTAAACCGATATCTTCCCCAGCTTTAAGACTCATCAATGTAACTTGCAAATGATTTCCTGTCCATAATGCGTTACGGTAGTTATTGTTTTGTTTTGTAGCTTCATTAATATTGATTACAAATGGTTTCCGTCCATAATCTTTTAGCCCGACTTTATTTCTTCCATTTGATGTTTGAAAAATATCCAATCGGTTAGCAACATTGTGCGTAGTCCAGTAATTGGGCTGTATTATTTTGTTATTTATTGTTCCATTAAAAAAATAAGGATTTGGATATTGATATTGGTGGGAATACGAAAAAGGAGCATCGTACATTTTTCTCAACGCCTTCACAAATTTTTCAAATTATCTTATGCACTATGTTAAGGAAATGTACTAATACTCAGGGTTACTCCATTTCATATATAGTGTGGTTGAAACGGCAAAAGAGAATGATTTGAGTTCCTGTAATTTTCTTCGCTATTTGTATGAAACGCTGCCGAATATGGATCTAACGAATAAAAAAGAAATAGATAAAGCCTTGCCGTGGTCTTCTAGTTTACCCTCGGCATGCAGAATACCGATAAAAAGTGAAGCAAACAAAACATAGTCCCGAAATACACCCACCCATGTAGTATTTGGAGGCAATTTGACGTTTACCTTTAATAAATCAAATGCAACATATGGACCGTTGCTCTTTTCCACAAACCATCCCCAATTTATAAGGTGAAATAATAGGCTTTGTGAAGAAATGATAGGGCTTAGATACAAAAGTCAATAAGCATGTTTGCCGCACACTCCGCAATATAAACCATAAATCTGGTCTCGTAGGAATGACAAGTGCAATTGATTATCATGGATTTCATGGTGTTCATGGAATACCTGGTTTACATGGCGTAGGTGGTTTCGGTGGCATTCATAGAAGTGTTGGCCAATAGAAATAAGTCCTTCATTAACTACACCCACACAAAAGCCCCTCTCAATTACTTAGGTGTATCCTTTGGAAAGGAAATTAAAAAAAAGCTAGGCAACTTGAAGGAGATACTGTCTGAATTTTGCAGGCGGCATCTATTTTAGGCTCGATTGTCCTCGATAATGGTTGTAATAGGTCATATAATTTTTTACTTCGCGTTTCACATCTTTTAATGTCTCACAGTTTTTCAAATCAATTTCATTTAAAAAGAATGCTTCTTAACTTTAACTGTATCTATTTCAATTATTCTGACTTAGGAGCGCCTATTTCTCTTGTATAATTTTGAAAAACTTAAAAAATTGCTATCCAAGTCTTCACTGCTGTCACTAGAATTAATATCCCCATTATGCCTTGCAAAACTTTTGTGTTCACTTTTTTTCCCATGTTGGCTCCAATAGGTGAAGCAATTAAACTCGCAACAACCATAATAAGTGCAGGCAGGACTGGTACTTGACCTGTTGAGATTTTTCCAGTAACAGCCCCTATTGACGAAATAAGTGTAATTGCTAAGGAAGAAGCAATTGTCATTCTTGTTGGTATTTTTAAAACCACAAGCATGATAGGAACTAATAGAAATGCGCCTCCCGCACCTACTATGCCAGCCCCTATGCCTACTGTAAAAGCAAATAATGCCGCAAGCCATTTATTAAATTTTACTTGTTCTAAAAGGATATCATCCATGCCCTTATGGGGAACAAACATCATGAAAACAGCAATAAGAGCTAAGATTCCATAAACGATGTTAATTCCACTTTCCGGCATGAGAGTAGAGCCAAATCCTCCAATCAAACTTCCAATCAAAATGCTAATTCCCATGTAAGTAATTAATGTTTTATTTAAATAACCACCTTTACGATAAGCCAAAACACCACCAACTGTCGCAAAGAACACTTGGATGGCTGTAATTCCTGAAACTTCATGAACTGTAAAATCACCTACACCTAACATGACTGGAATATATAATAACATCGGGTAGTTGATAATTGCCCCACCAATTCCTAACATCCCTGAAATAAAAGAACCTACAAACCCAATTAGGAAGATTGTCATTATTAAATTAATATCCATGTTGTCCCCCTCTTTAGAAAAAGGGAACCTAATTTGGTTCCCTTTACTTTTTAACCCTTTTTAATCCAAAATGTTAACACGCTGTTTTCTTCTTCATACTTTAATACTTCGTGTCCGCCGGATTTAGCCCATGCTGTTAGATCGTTTTTTGCCCCTTTATCAGTTGTATGAACTTCTAATACTTGACCTGTTTCAAGCTCTCCTATTGCTTTTTTGGTTTTAATAATCGGCATTGGGCAAGCGAAGCCTTTGGCGTCTAATACTTTTGTTGCTTCCATTTTGTATTCCTCCTTGTTTGGTATTATCGAACTGCACAACGGTTTGGTCCGATTTCCATTTCTCGTTGTTGATCCATGTCTGGATTGATTTTCCCCATATTTGTTTCTCGAATTTCTTGATATGCATTTGGCTGTGGAGGTAAGTTTTCAGTTACCAATTTCCTAAATTCATTTTCATCTTCGATATTGAGTCCGTGATTTTTTACGAACAATGCACCTAATTTTTCTGAAACACTACCATCATCATTTAACTCGTCTATGATCATAAAATGTGCTGGAAGGACAATTAGTTCTTCTGACAATTCTCTGTAGCGTTTATAAAGAGTTTCTCTTAAATCACCCACCCAATCTTCCGCCTTACCTGCCAGGTCGGGTCTTCCGATCGAATCAATGAACAAAATATCTCCTGAAAGCAAGAACTTTTTATCAACTGCAAAAGATGTAGAACCAATGGTATGACCTGGTGAATATAATGCTGCAATATTAATAGTTGTGTTACCGATTGTTATGTCATTACCATCTTCTAATGGTTGGTAATCAAAAGTTACTTCTGTTGCATCCTTTGGTGGTAGCCAGTAGACAGCATCAGTTTTCTCGGCAATTGTACGTCCTCCGGAAATATGGTCAGCATGAAGGTGCGTATCAATTACATGTTTAATTTTGGCTCCCATGTTTTCAGCAAAATCAAGATAGATATCTGTCATACGTGTTGCATCAATCACTGCTGCTTCACCATTTGAAAGCACCATGTAGGATAAACAACCTTTACCGATTCGAACGAATTGATAAATTTCGCCACCATCATTTAGGTCGCCCACTTTAACCGGTTCTAAATGTTCACTCCATGCTTTCATTCCACCCTTAAGGTATGACACGTTTAACCCGGCATCAGAAAGCATTTCTGCCACCATTACTGATGAACCTTCCTTTGCACAAACAACCAATACTTTTTTGTTAGTCGGAATTTCCTCCATAATTTCTTCTACACCATCAAGCAATTCAAAATAAGGAACATTTAAATACTCAAAGTTTTCTCCTTCGATTTTCCAATCGTTAAAATCACTTGCATTACGAACATCAAGAATAAACAACTCTTCATTATTAAAAACTGTTTTCGTCACTTCTTTTGAAGTCATTACATTTACAGTCAATCCAAATACCCCCTATGGTATTATTTTATTTAAAAAATATATTGATTTAAAAAGTTAAAGTTACATCTGCATCCTTTGTAAATTCTAAAAATGTTACTGCGCCACCTACTTCAATTCCATCAACAAAGTCTTCTTTTTCCAATCCCATTACATCCATTGTCATTTGACAACCTATAAATGCAACGCCTATTTCTTGTGCCATAGTAGCCAATTCCGGAATTGCAGGTACATTTGCTTGCGCAAATCCTTTACCTTCGGGCATTGGAAGTTGTTTGTGTGCTTCTTTATGGATCAAATTTAATCCTTCAACAGTAAAAAAATAGCCACTTCTTGGTCAGTTTCTGCTGCTGTCGTCGCAATATTAAATATCTTATATGCATCAAATAATCCACCATTACTTGCAATAATCGCTATTTTTTTATTCATTGTTTATTCCCCCTAAGTCATAGATACCTGTTGTATTACCATTCCATTGACTCATACCTGGTACAACATTAATTACATTAGTAAAACCATTTTCGGTTAATTTCTGCGCGGCAAGATCGCTACGATTTCCTGTTCGACAAACTACGTAGATTACATCGTCTTTGTTTAACTCATTTAATTTGTTTTCCAATTCATCTAATGGAAAGGAGATTGCATTAGGAATATGGTTAAAAACATATTCTGCAGATTCTCTTACATCGATAACCACGATGTTTTCATTTGCTTCTATCTTTTTCTCTAGTTCTTCATTATTGATAACATTAGGGTGCTTTTTTTCATTGAATTCATCATTAGAAGATTTACGAAGATAATGCTTCAGCACTTCGCCTTCTTCGATTGTCCCTAAATATTGATGTCCTGAGCTTTCAGACCATGCTTTCATGTCTGCTTTGGACCCTTTATCAGTCGCTTGAATTTCTAATACTTGCCCTGTCTCAAGATTATTCATTGCCTTTTTTGTTTTTACAATAGGCATCGGACATGCTAATCCTTTGGTATCTAAAATCACGTTTGCTTTCAAGTTTACCATTTTAAAACCTCCATTTTATACCCATTAGGGTATTGTTTTTGTTTAAAAAAATTTATTCAACTTTACCTTCCCAAGCAAGCATTCCACCAGCCATATTGATCACATTATATCCATAATTTTCAAGGATTTGTATGGCACGACCACTTCTTCCTCCGGAACGGCATATCATGATATACTCTTTTGATTTATCTAATTCATCCATGCGAAACTCAACTAAACCTAATGGAATATTAACGGCACCTGGAATTTTTCCAGCAGCAACTTCATCCACTTCGCGTACATCAATAATATTTAATATTTTTCCTTCGTCTAATAAAATCTCTACTTCTTTTGCAGCCATTTGATTCATTTTTAGTCCTCCTTATGATTGATTTAAGACCAAGTGTTCATGCCGCCTTTGACGTTTGTTACGTTTATAAATCCTAATTTTTTCAGGATTTTACTAGCTTGTTGGCTTCTCATCCCACTTTGGCAAATCACGATTACTTCCTTTTCCTTTGAAAGTTCTTTCGCTGCTTTTTGAGCCAGTTCATGAAGAGGGATATTTTTAAAACCTCTGATATGGTTTCCTTTAAATTCTCCAGATGTTCGGACATCAACAAATTGCTTGTTCTTGTTATTTAATTCTGTTTTCAATTCGGTTGTGGTAATTTGGGTAACACCTTTTATCGGTAAGAACCTCTTGAACATAACGAATAGAAATAATGCAATTAAAAGATAGCTTAGATAATCCATTTGTACCCCCCTCTGTAGTGGAAAAGCCCTTAGATAAATAAATTAACATTACCTTCCTCTGCATCTGCTAAATAGGCAGCAACTCCGGCATATTCAATGTTGTCTAACAGCTCTTCTTGGTTAAGTCCTAACAGATCCATCGTCATTGTACACGCAACAAGTTTTACGTCTTGTTCTTGAGCCATTTCAATTAATTGTGGTAAAGGCATAGCATTATGCTTTTTCATAATATTTTTAATCATTTTGGGACCAAATCCAGCAAAGTTCATTTTTGAAAGTCCCATTTTATCAGCACC
The DNA here is from genome assembly GCF_000504145.1 of Bacillus cihuensis. Taxonomy (NCBI): domain Bacteria; kingdom Bacillati; phylum Bacillota; class Bacilli; order Caryophanales; family Bacillaceae; genus Bacillus; species Bacillus cihuensis. The sequence continues at coordinate 627,380 of NZ_KI632495.1, forward strand.
TCTAGGCATCATTTTGCCAAACATTCTTTCCATGAACCCTTTTTTCACAAGAATATTTTCATCTTTACGTAAGGCATTTAATCCCCAAAACGTGTGAAAAATGGTTACTTCATGGTCATAAGCAGCTGCACCATTTGCGATAATATAAGCAGCCATTGCTTTATCATAATCGCCACTAAATAAGACAATTGTTGTTTTTTTCTTTTCTGTCATGTTAGTACCTCCTAAAAGTTAATTCATATACATATACCCGTACAGGTATTTATTTTTTTTAAAAAAAATTATCTTTTTTTAATCCAAAACTCTAATACATCGTTTTCCTCTTCATGTTTCAATAGTTCATGACCTGCCGATTTAGCCCAGGCAGAAAAGTCATTCTTAGCGCCTTTATAATTTGACCAGAAACCCTTCTTTGTTTTAACTAGGCATTGGACAACTAAACCTTTTGCATCTACCACTTTATCTATTTTCATTGTTTTATTTCTTCTAGACCCAAAAATACCTTTACCCCTATAGGTATAATACTAAGTAAAATAAAAGAGGGTGTCAACCCTTTTTTATCGACTTTTTACCAGTAGGTTTACAGCTTGTTCTACTAATTCTTCTGTATTTTCACCATTTTTATCAGCATTCCGAACACACTCGACTAAATTTGCGCTAACAATTAAACCAATTGTTCGGTCAAGGGCAGTTCTTGATGCAGATAATTGAGTAATAACTTCTTTGCAGTCTTTATTTTCTTCCATCATTTTCAAAATTCCTCTTAGCTGTCCTTCAATACGCTTTATTCTATTTTTCATTTGATCATTGTAATTCACTGTTTTTCCTCCTTTAACAATTAAATGTAAGTCATTGTTTGAAATATTCCTATTTCTTTTAAGATAAGAAATAGGAATATTTATTGCCCCATTGATTGGGTCCTTGTAAGATTCATTATAGTCTCACTTAAATCAATAAGAGCAATCCTATACAAATCAAGCTCGTTCTATTGAATACAAGGTAGATAAATAACCAGGAAATACCTTTTATATAAAATAAATGCTATTAATATTGCAGCTAAAATTACAAATATCATTTAGACCACCTTCAATTAACAATTGTCATCGATAAGCTCTATACTATACCCCTAAGGGTATCTTGTCAACGATAATATTTCATTAAAGTAAATATCTCGCAATTAACATAGCGGTCAAAAAATGATATATCCAAATTTAAGAACAATTTTCGGGCGTTATTAATAAAACAACTATCTTACAAGGCAAAAAGTATCCAGCCATTTTGTTTTCATTAAACCCTCTTTGTGCTTCATTTGGGTTACATACTTCTAAAACTTTTATCTCTTTTTGAAATTCTATTACCTTCTCCTAAAGCTTTTCCTTAATATCAAACGTCCACTAAACACCGAATTTTTCTCCTTTTAAGCTTTCCTCAATACTTTTGATGGCATCATCCATATTTTTATTTGTGAAACCGGATAATCAAACACAATCGACTCCACCGTCATTTACCTTTTTCTATTCCTCTTTTAACCTTAATTTCTCCTATCAATTGGTTAATAATATATGCAGATGTAATTAGTTCTTTGAAGTATAGTTTAATAGTATTTTTACCAGTTACTTCTGCTTTATCAAATAATGGAGCAGTAACTCCTGCAGGTACTAAAACGTTAGTTGAAGCAGCTGCGATTGGGTTACCAGCAGTATCAGCAACACGTAATACTTGTAAAGTTGCAGAAGCAGGTGTAGTTTGTGCACCACTAGCTACATCAGTGAAGTCAAGAACAACTGCTTTGTTGTTATCAATAGCTTGAACAGTTACTTTGCTGTCTAATGCAACTCCAGCAAATAAGTAGTTAAGTTTATTTTCAATTGAAGCCTTATCCATTACTTCGCTGAATACAATTTTTACTATCCTAGAAGATAGAAGTTGTGCTTGAGTACCTAAATAGTATCAAGGTCAGTAATTGTTGGAGCAACAATATCCTTAAGATACTGTAGAGCTGTAATCAGCAAGTTTATTTTGGTTAATTGATGTATCTTTAATATTCTTAATAGTTAAAGTATAAGATCCACCATTAAGTGCAGCAACAGGAATTGAGTAAGTGTTGCCAGTTACGTTTGTAATAGAACCGTCGATAGCAACTGTGTCCCCATTATCATCTTTAATTTCATAGTTAGCTGCAGTAGTAGCACCTGATACAGCTTCGCTAAATAAGCCTTCAATCAGGTTTAAACCTGATTTTTAACTTGAACTGTAAACAAAAAGGCAGCAAAGATTGGTTACAATAAAGTCGTTTATTTTCAATGCCATAAACTAAGATAACACCGTCCGTATATGTGGGCGGTGTTAAATAAAGTTGTTTATTTTTCACGCAAAACACTTTTTCTATATCAAAAATAAAACAATAAAGTCGTTTAAATTATTGAGTTGTGCAACAAACGCTCTCTTTAATGGAATAAATAAATGAGAGAGAACCGATTAAAATTAAATAATCGAGGTAGAATACACATATTACATCAGTCAAAATAAAAAGGGGTAAAATTATGCTAGCAAAAAAAATATTTTATTCATTTTTAATGTCTTTTCTTGTTTTGTCCTTAGTAGCTTGTTCTTCTACTACATCCGATGTGGCTAAAAATGATGTTGCAAAGGAAGATATTGAAAAAGAAGTGAAAAAGTCAAATGAAGTACATACAGCCCATTGGTCTTACGAAGGGGAAACAGGACCAGAACATTGGGGTGACATAAATCCCGATTACGCAGTATGTACAAACGGGAAAGAGCAGTCCCCTATCAACATCGAAACTTCACAAGTTATAGAAGATGAAATAATAGCAGATCTGGATATTAACTATAAACCTACTGGGTTCTCCTTAAGTAACAACGGACATACGATTCAGGGCAACCCTTCAAACATGGATAACTCTTTTATCGTTGACAATAAGGAATATAAGTTAGCACAATTCCATTTCCATACACCAAGTGAACACCAATTTAATGGGCAGAATTTTGATATGGAATTACATTTTGTACATAAGGATGCTAATAACCAATTAGTAGTTCTTGGCTTAATGATTAAAGAGGGAGCGTCAAATTCTTATCTAGAAAATGCTTGGAACGTCATTCCTACAGAAGAAACAACAGAAGACGTTAAATTGACAGAACCCATCGACTTAATGAGCTTATTGCCGAAAGATAAAGATTCGTTTCGATATAATGGTTCGTTAACAACTCCTCCATGTTCAGAAGCTGTTAAATGGGTTGTATTAGAGGAACCTATTGAAATGTCTAAAGAACAAATCGATAAATTCCGCAAAATTTTCCCTGATAACCATCGACCTGTTCAATCCTTAAATCAACGAGAAGTAAAAGAAGAAGATTGAACTGTTGCTTTGAAATAAAGTTTAATCAAAATACCTCACAAACCCGTATTTTACGGTAAAAAAGAAGAATCCATTTTGAAAGAAAATTTGATCAAAATAGATTCTTCTCTTGCATATATAAGTTTCGGTTTTATAAAAAAGTTTGATCATTTTCTAACAGTGTTGCTCAACAATCACGCCTGATTATTGATGATCGTTATTTAACTAAAGCCCCTGTTAGTTGAAGTTGAGGTGCCGATTAAAAAATGCAGATTTACAGCGTTAATAAATTGTTTATTTATACACTTTTTTATTCAGACAGCACACCTGCAGCGCTTTCTGCAAAATCTTGAAAAGTATTATTGTAGCTATGTTCATATACCTTTGCATAAAAAGCTGTATATGAAGGAAATGCAAAAAAACACTCTAAACATTGATAGTACAACGTTTAGAGTGTTTTTATGTGTCCCTAAACTTTGATTTGGGAACGTTTTTTATAATTATTTTGAATATTATATAATTCAAAGTTGCACTATACTACACATTATTAATAGAGACATACCATTGCAGAACGTCTCATAATTACTAGTAAGCTATTAGATACTTACTTAAAATGGCTAATTTTGCTGTAATAATACACCATCTTGTTTATCGTATATTTTATAATGTATACCAAACTCAGAACCTTCATAATAGGTAACTTCACAATACGCAGTTGTTAGTGAACCTTTGTCCCAATTATTTGGAGGAACACTAAAAAATACATCTTCTGACAATAGAATATTTAAATAAGAATCTTTTGTGGTTTCCCAATAATCAACTGTACAAGCACCTTTTACTATTTCGTGTTCTCCCTTAAAAATCTTAGGCATCACTGTTAGGGCATCCCAAAACACAGTGAGAGATAAAAGGCTAACTAATAAGAGAGCAGACTGGATTCCATAGTATTTAATAAGCGGTAAGGGTTTCTTTTTTGAGTCTTTCTTATATATAAAATGCCTACTAAACATAAAATAAAGATTAAAATCGTTAATAAAAATGCACCTAGTAGTTCTATCATTCAATTTAACACCTTCTTAAAATATTATTGAATCAAGAAACTATTATAAACTAAAATGCTCTAACCTTTTATAAAAGAATGTTATTCAATAATATGGCCCTTTTCATGAAGAAAGACGCTTTCCTTATTTCAGAAAAGCGCCCGATCGTGGAACAACATTTATATAGTCTATGACCCAAAATCACATATATCTCGGCTGAACCCCGATAATGCTTACCCCCGCTGAGTTGGTCGAAAACGAACGATAATAAAAATAAACAAGATAACTCCAAAAACCGCTTCGACCAACCAGACCATAGGATAATCAACATAGTAGGTAAAACCTGAAAAAAAACGAACATATAACAACCCAAAGCACGGTTCGAGTACAAACAGTGTTGCTGTAAATACCAAAAACATATTGGTTCTCTTTTGATGAAGATATCCTCCTAATATTCCAAAGATCGGACCAGAATAAAGTAGATCTTTCCGGATCTTATGCTGGCAAGAAAATCGGCTACTAATGGATACGGACTAAGTTCAGGATGTGGACCGATGTCAAGGACGAATATGTTGGCAACATAGAAACCAAAAAGTCCAATCATCGAGGCACATAAGCCAACTAAAGCCGATTGGATAACTCGATGTCTTGTCGTCATGGCAGCAGCAACGAACGGTAATATCAACCAGGGAGCACTCGAGTTACCGATAGCCATTCTTATTCCACTACCGTTACCCTTGAACACCGCCATTAATATCCCGAATACCATGGCGATTACTATAGCAATGGATAGTCTAAGGGATTTCATCAATTCATTATTACGTGTCATTACTGTCTACTCACCTCCTTTGCAAAAATTCTGACCTCGATTTTGATTTAGAACATTTTATATTAATCAATACTGACTTATAGTTTAAGTACAACTTTTCACAAAAACCGATTCTAACAATAATATCAATATTCAATTTTCCGTGAGATTCCTCCTCCATTATGTGGCCCTATAATGAAAAAAAGCGATCTTCTTTATTGAAGAATCGCGCCCTTTAGTAGAACAAACTATTATTACTAATTTTTTAGTTCTTTTCTTCTCATACCAAAGTTATTTACTGTTAAGATATATTATTATTTAACAGCTTCTTTTAATTCCTTGCCTGGCTTATAAGCAGGAACCTTAGAAGCAACAATATCTATTTCTTCACCGGTTTGTGGATTACGACCTTTTCTAGCTCTACGTTCGCTTACTTCAAACGTTCCAAATCCAATTAATTGGATTATTCCTACTTCAGCAAGTGTATTTGAAATAGTATTAAATGACGCATCAACTGCTTTTGTAGTATCCTTCTGTGTCAGTTCAGCTTGAGTTGATACAACTTTTACTAATTCTGTTTTATTTATTTTTTTATACACCTCCATATTCCTAAATCACTATGTAACAACTAAAATATATCAGATATTTCTATAAAGTATTATTAATCATAAAATTATTAACCTTAAAGCGCATGGACATGTCCTGACTTGTAAACAAGAGGTAAATACCTTGTTCACATACATGAGCCATGAGTTAAATAAGTTCATTCCTAAAGAATTGCGCCTTTTAGTTGAAGTTCAAGGATATGTTTTCAAATGCATAAAACTTATGAGTTCACCTCTTGTATTTATCACAACTTCATCTTCCCCATAACCCATATGAGCGCGATAGTAAGGGTACACATAAAGGGTTATCTCATAATAAAACGCCAATTCCATATAACTGTTTTATTTTGGGGTTCCGCCAACATTCCACGTTTAGCTTACGGTACACTATATGCAAAAAAGCTCTCTCCAAATGCCAGTCGGTGTTTTCTACGAACAGCTGATTAAGGACACGGCGTGCTATTCAACGCAGGGAGTGCCTGTCGTACTGTCATGACTAAAGCTTAATTATAAGTTTCCTTCTTCATACCGGCGCAATGTATCTTTAACCTAGAATATCAGAAAGTGCACTTTTTACGTCTGGAAATTGAAAGGAGTAATTGTGGTAAAGTGCTTTTTGAGGGAGTACCCGCTGCCCTTTTAATACCAACTGACTCATTTCACCAAGTACTACTTTTACTACAACTCCAGGAACATGAAGCCAATATGGGCGGTGAAGGACGTCTGCAATGGACTGTCCGAATGATGACATGCGTATTGGATGAGGCGAGGTCACATTCAACGGTCCATCTACTTCGGGGTTAATGATGGCGAAGTAAACCATCTCAACCGCATCTTGAATGTGCACCCAGGAATTCCATTGCATCCCACTGCCGATTGTCCCCCCAATACCTAATTTATACGTTAGCACCATTCGCGGAAAGGCACCTTCTTGACCCAGTATGATGCCGAAACGCGCGAAGACCGTTCGTACGCCTAATTCTTTCGCCATTGCCCCTTCTTTCTCCCAACGCTTTACAACACTGGCCAAAAAATCGTTTGCATTACTTTTGGAGGACTCATTAAACGTTTTGAAGTCTGACATCCCGTAGTAACTTACACCTGAAGCGTTAACAAGAACTTTTGGCTTTGGATGAAGATGTCTCAAAATTCGAATGACCTCTTTGGTGGCTGTAATACGGCTATTCAAAATAGCCTCCTTTTTACTTTGGGTCCACCGTCCGCTATTGATTGATTCCCCGGCTAAATTGACCATCGCATCGACATCCTTAAGTTCGTTTTCAGGTTGATGATCTGCAGAAAGCCAATCAACATAATGAACGAACTCACTTGTTCTTTTATGATCAGGAAGACGCGTTAATATGGTTACACGATGGCCTTTTTGAGTCAACAGGTGAGTCAAGGCTTGACCTACAAACCCGCTTCCTCCCGTTATAACAACATGCAATTTACTCACCCCCTGCAACTGCTTTCTTATAAGTTAGTGAATAAAATAACGACCTAAAAGATTGCCAACAAGAAAAATCGGGATCATGAGCAGACTGACGGGGAGACTTGCAAAAAGTAAATGCCCGTCTATCAGGCCGCATTCGAACAAACTGTCATAGGCAATAAGACAGTAAGGGATGAGAAGGAATAGCGCCGTTATGATGCCAGGTGTGTAGCCTTTGAAAAAGATGGACTGAACAATATGCATGATCGCCTGCAGAATAAATAAATTGAGAATAGCTGTATATAAAAGAAAGCCCCCTCCGTTTAATGTGAAATGGGCAGTCACCACTGTAGTGAATGAAATAATCAACAAAATCCAAGTAGCAGAAACAGAAAGCTGGGCAGCGGTCGAACCTAGTTTTTCCCTCATATTTAATATTAGATGGACGAAAGGAGATTTTTGAAACCTATTTTTGCTTGCCTTCATGGAAGATTCAATGGTTATGATCTCTTCTAAGTCATGGAAAATAAAAATGATTGGGAACAACCAAATGATTGTATGAAGATCGAAAAATTGGTGGAAAGTTTCAAGCATCTTTTGCCTCCTGCTTGTTGTAGTTTTGTTCATTGTATCGGACAGACTTTAAAAATATGCAAAAAGTCACTTGAAAGCACAGATCCCGGTTTAGCTCCCTTCAGCTAATTTTTGATAATGGGCCAAGGCCAGTAACGGAAAAACGTATTCGTAACAATGATAATTGATATAAAAGGCTCCAGCCATTCCCCTTCCTTTCGGGTAGGTCTTTGCCCAATCTTTTTCTTTTCCATCCACTAAAAAAGCTACACCGCGTTTAATGTCAGGTGTGACTTCAGACGCAGCCGAGATAAGTGTGTCAAGGGCCCATGCTGTATGAGTGCGGGTACTTTCGCCCAAAGGCACATAACAATTTTCGATATCACTTTTACAGGATTCTCCCCAACCTCCGTCTTGATTTTGAATCGCTTTTAACCAGTTTACAGCCTTCTGAATGGCAGGATTATTCGGGGAAACCCCAACCGCAATCATTCCCGTTACCGCCGCCCATGTGCCATAAATATAGACACCCCAGCGCCCTACCCAAGAACCATCCGACTCTTGATTCTTTAACAGCCAACGAATCCCGCGTTTCACCATGGGATGATGAAAATCCAAATGGGTATAGTTCCCGAAAAACTCTAATGTCCTTCCCGTTAAATCAACCGTCGACGGATCAATCAACAAATCTTTTCCGCCCTCGATCGGTAATAGGTTCAATATTTTCTTATTTACATTCTTTTCGAATGCCGCCCATCCACCGTCATTGTTTTGCATGGAAATGAGCCAGTTGATTCCCCGATCCCATGCCTGTCGACAATCCACCCTTTCGATGGCTAACGTTCGAATCGCTCTTAGTGCTACCGTTGTGTCGTCAATATCCGGATGGATTGTATTCATGTCCTCAAAGCCCCAGCCTCCCGGCAACAGGTTTGGTTCATGAATGACCCAATCCCCGTATTTGACATGTTGCCGGGAGAGGATATATCGGTTTGCCATCTGGACGGTATTCGATGAATAAGGGACTCCAGATTCTTGCAGAGCATAACTGATTAACGTTGTGTTCCAGACCGTAGCCGTCGCATATTGGCAGTGGAGTTCTCCATCAATCCGGCAGGTCATCGCTTTTAAGCCTTGCAAGGCACGGGTAATCACCGGATGTGTATTCGAATATCCCCTCGCCAATAAGGCAAAAATCATCATAGAAGTTGAACCGAAATAATTACATAAGGTGCCATCCGGTTCTATTCTATCCAGCATATATTGTTCGGCGCGATATAAAGCTAACTCGCGAAGGTTTCCGGGGTAGTCTTTCAGGCCTTTTATCCCTTTTTGAATCAAATGGATAACCGAGCGGAATTCCGGATCTTCTGTAAAAAAACGTTTTTCTTTTTTCAGATACAAATCAGAGAGATCAGGAGACCGTAGCGTTCTCCTGCTGAAACCCAAATTGGCCAGAATCAGAAACGGGATGATGTTCGTTCTGCCAGGCATGGAGAAATCAAAAAGATTGATTGGAAAAGAGTCCGATATAAGCAGCACTTCAATCTTAATGGGGAAAGGCGGCCACTCGCACTGTCCGGTTAGAGCCAACAGGATTTTAAAAAACATATGGACTTCTGTAGCCCCTCCGTTGGCAAGGATAAACCTTCTTGCTGCCTGGATATCCGGGTCATCCCGATCCCGGTAACCGGAGTAAAGAAGGGCATAATAAGCTTCCACAGTGGACGTAAGATTCCCTTTTCCTTCATCATAAAACAAACCCCATGAACCATCTTTCTGCTGTTTCCCTGCAATACGTTCCACCAGTTCTTTTATGAACGCCTCATCATTTATCTCCAATGTCCGCAATAAGATAATCATGTGACAGTCTGTTCCGATGCCGGTCTCGAAAGGATATTGCCAGGACCCGTCATCTGATTGGTCCCTAATGAACTGATCGACGATTCGGTTCATTTCCTCATGTACCCGATGTCCCATGTTACCCCCCTCTTTCGAATACTCACGTTGTATTCATATTCCTCTAGCAAAATGAATATGCATTTCTTTAATGGAAGAATCGAACGCAGTTAAAATGAACTGTTGAAAAGGGATGATGTATTTTTGCTTAATTCCTATTCTGATGTAAAGAAGGATTTGAAAAAAAAATTAATAAGTAAATCTTCCTGCCTCCTGCCCTCTTTATCCGAAAACGATAAACAACGCATTCACTATATAAGAGAACAGACAAAACAACATAATCAAAATAATGTTACACGGACTCGGGCTTATTATCATTTTTACCTTGAGCACCCAGAAATCCATTGGGCCCTCCTTGGACATATGGTATCGCGGAACGTTGGCTGGAACATGACCGATTTAAAAGGGGATTTGCTGACAAAACTTCTTCCGGAAAGAGATCAGAAGGCGATTTATTCTTTTTTGGAACGCGGCAGCTGGTTGATTTTTCAGGATGTGTATCCCCAGTGTTTGATATATGACCTAAGTGTAAAAGCCAACCAGGAAATGTTTCATCTTTTGCCCTTTTTTCACATTTCTACCTTTATGGAAACGATGTGGCGTTATTTTTGGAACAGTCGGGATTCCTACACTCTTGCTATTGCGACTGTGATAAATGAACAAAGTTATTTGGAAAAGAGAGTGATCCAAAATAATCATTTTAAAAAAAACGTAACCCGTACGGTCAGCTTCAAGTTGTATGATTTTTTGCGTTTAAATCACATTCTTTTTCCATACTGTGCAGAGGGAAATAGGCAACAAACCTTACTTGCCGGCGCTACATCAAGGCATTTCACTTCGCTTCACGAACGAATTTTATTCGGTAAAAGATTGTATACCCTTCTTTTTCAGCGAACAAATATTTCAGCGGGCATTTTGAAATGGGCGCACGATCATCCCCATACGGGTTCACGAAAAGATTATTGGCCCGATTTGTTTAACGATGTAAACGAATTTTTCCCCCGTTCCCTTTATAAACCTCGGGTCAAGAATTGTAAGTTGAGAAAAGGCGCCGCCGACCGATTGTACAGCCCACTGTTAAAATACGCCTGGCCGAATGCTTCTCATGAAGATGCAGAAAGCGGCGACTGGTTTGAGGATTGGCATGTTCTGGACTATATTCATAAGGAAGTCGATGTGAATGGAGATATATTCGGGAATTATTGCAAAACGCTTGAAACCATTGAGCTTGCGGTCATGGGAAAGGAAGCCCTTCTGTTACGGGAGGAGGATTAACCATCAATGTGCGGTGATTTTGACAGCTGTTCTACATATTTGCATTGGTCGCTTCTTTCATTTTGACTTTTATACCTCGAATTGTTGATTGTGTCATAACAGTAAGGGGGGAGTGTCAGGAAAATGCGCTTCCTGACGGTACCCCTCTAATAATAGAATGAACATAAGAGTAGGATTATTGCAGATATTTGGACTGTGTTTTCCAATAGACTAACCGAAAAATCACTCCTCACATTAAATGCATCTAATTTTTGCTGCTAGGTTTGAAGGTATTTACATTCTGCTTCAGTATGAAATAAATCCACCGCTTTTTTCTCAAATGATATATCATAAGTCTCTGCTTTTTCTCCATAAGAAATACCCCCTCCTAGTAGACAGATTAATTCGCTTTTTAAAACGTGTCTACTATAAGGGGAGCATACCATATTACGGAAAAGCTCCCTTTAATTGAATAACTAAAATCTGACCACACTCACTAATATCATTTAATTCTCATTAAACTAACTCCCCCGTTTATTTAAGTACATTTCTTCATAATCTTGCTGGCAATTAAGTTGTCTTATTACTATAGCCACCACTAAGTCGGTAGCTTTGTTTTTAGCAACTCCTGTATTTTTCTAATCCACGCAGTATAGTGAACCTAATAGAATCAAAGAACAGCTAAACCTTGTGACCCAAAGTAAGGAAAGTTAGTCCAGGCAGCAACCTGCAATCTTACTAAATTTCCATCATCTTGGATATTAAATACTGACACTGTACCCTGATTCCCGTTAAGGGTGTAAAAATGCCGTCCATCTTTACTCACTCCAACATCCATCGGAAGACCTGGTGCTGTACTTGGCGGTGTACTGGTAATATGCCTTACCACCGACAGTGCTCCATTGGGATCAATTCGGTAGGTGGAGATGGTGCCGCTTAAGGTGTTGGTAGTGTATGCAAAACGTTCATCCCTCGTTGTTACAACCCAACAAGCAGTCTGATATCCGTTTGGTACAGAGCCACTAACCACATGAAGAATTCCATCGTTACTCAATGAATAAGATGACAGCGCATTTGAAACTGCTTCAGTAACTAAGAGGATTCCAGACGATAGAAAATAAACGCCCAATGGTCCTTGACCGTAAGAATCATTAACGATTGGTCCTGTAACTGTACCATTTTTATTTACAGGGAATACACTGATATGGTTTGATGTAAGCTCGGAGACAACGATTTTACTGCCATCAGGAGTGAAGAGAACCTGCGCCGGCTGAGCATTGAAAGTACTGAGAGAATGGGTGGATCCAGGAATAGGAGTAAGTCTTCCGTTATCATCTATGTGAAAACCAGTGATATTTGATGCAAAATTGTTTGCGGCATTACCTACATTGGAGACATAGAGAAGATTACCAAACACATCTACGCTATTGGGTTGAGCACCTCCTGATGGCTTTACATCCACGAGAACAGGTGCTCCTGTGTCTGTTAAGATGAAACTACTGATACTATGGCTGCCTGCGTTAACTGCAAGTAGGAAACGTCCATCACGGGACAAAGTTAGGGCGCCTTGTGACGCTAAGGGATCGACGCCATCGTTTGCTGTTGCAGTGGAAACTTCCTTTGTACCAGTACCTCTTCCATAAGTTGGGAAGGATCCCGCGAAGGTGAGCATTCCATTCATGTCCATGGAAAAGGCAATGATTTGATTCATTACTTCATTATTGGTCATCATGTACACCATACTCGCACGTGCACGAAAATAATTGTTCATTATCTGCATTTTATGAACCTCCTTCTTCCATAATTTTATATGATTCTGTTGCCATTTAAATTCCCCAAATGGATGTAAATTGGTTTACAAATCGAGGTGAACTATCATCCATTTATCCTACTAACCTGTACCGTTAGCACAAAAAGCGACTGTTCTTATTGAACAATCGCGCCAGTTTGTTGAGGATCAATCCCTTACTGATAAATCCTCTTTTCTTTATGTGAACAGATAAGAGTTTAAAAAAGCTGTTATATGGGTTTGGTAATCATAACAGCTTCAAGTATTTATTTTGCCCCTGCTTTTATCAAAATTTTTTCAATCTCTTTAAACCCTTTCTCACGTGCATGCTGTAAAGGAGTCACCTTATCATTGTCTGGAATGTTCAAATCCGCCCCATGTTCTAGCAGCAATTGCACCGTTTGCTGCTGCTTTTCGTCTCCATTATTCAAAATAATTGCTTCTAATAAAGCTGTCCAACCAAGATTATTAATATGATTCACATCAATATCGGTATGAGTGAGAAGTTCTTTGATTACATCCACATATCCATGTTCTGAGGCGGGGATTAAAGCAGTTCCCCCATACCGGTTTGTAATCGCCGGATCGACCCCTGCTTCAATCGTAAGTTTTAGAATATCTATATATCCTTCTGCACCAGCATAAAGGAAGGGATTGTTTTTCATATCATCCTGGATGTTCACATCTGCCCCTGCGTTGATGAGCACTTTTGCGGTTTCTACATCATTGTTATAGGTCGCAATCATAGTGGCAGTCCGTCTCTTCGAGTCCTGTGCGTTGATATTCGCATCTTTCTTAATGAGTTCGCTTATGGTGTTTGCCTCTCCACGTTCTGCTGCTTGAAGTAACTGTTTATTTAATTCTTCGCCCACGATTTCCTTCTCCTTTTCTTCTTTTTTCGGTTCTCCACTAATGTTAGACATACAACCTTGCAGCAAGAGAATACATCCTATAAATGCCATCATCCACTTCAACAACAAATATTCGCCTCTATTCTAATATAGTTGCTCTGTTCTTTTTACCTGAGGAGTGAAATTTATATTCTACGGCTTTTTCTCTTGGAAAACATGTTCCGTTAAACATGTAATTTATTTATTCATTTCTTTCCAAAGAGCAAAATCTCCTTGCCAAATTCATAACTTCATCGTGAATCATTTAAAAACATTCCTTGAAAAGTTAAATATTAAATTTTTTTTCACTAATGTTTTTTGTTTTCCATAGTTGTTCTAACACAATTACGATGATCGTACTAACAATGAGACCATTGCTTAAAATATATTGGAGAATAGTAGGCAGACTCTGAAATATTCCTTTAGGAAGATACATTATTCCAAAACCGATTAGCAATGTGATTCCTAATATAGTTAACCGGCGTTGATCTAACTCGTCTTTCAAAAGGGACTGAAACGAAATCCCGATCATTTGGACAAAGGATGCTAAACTTACGGCACAAGCAATAGGGCCGGGAAGCATAGCTAAGAAGTTGACGATCGCCGGAACACAGGCTATACCTGTTAAGGCTAAACTTGCTACCAAGAAAGGCATCTTTCGTTTTTGCCCAGTTAATCGGATAAATCCCGCCGATACTGGCAATGGCACAATCCCAATCGTAGAAAAAAGAGCTGATAAAATATGTGTAATACCGCCTGCCCAACTGGCGCGGTTAATGGTTTGTTTTTCGGATTTTTCTGATTCTGGAATCGCTTGTTTAACAGCCGTAACGGCAGCTATTGTATTAGAGACTACAATAAACGTAAAGATAATGGAGGTTATAACCATCCCAGCATTTAACTGCGGAGTCCCCCATGCAAAAATGTCTGGTAATTTAATGAAGAAAGCCTGTGTGGAAATCGTATTGGGGGTTTTCCCTAATAAGTAATATAGTAACCACCCAATTAAAATTCCTAACAGCACGGAGTAACTTTTCATCCATCCTTTTCCTTTAATTGACAGCACTATCACGATAACAAATACGCCAAATGAAATCGCGGATATTTCATAATCCAGGTTGGACTGTTCTTGTATTCCGAGCATTCCCTCTAAAAAAACACCACTAAGTTGAAGAGTCAGAATCAATAGAAAAGAACCAGTAACTAAAGGAGTGAACAAAAACAGCAGCCGATTAACCAGGCCGGTTATACCGAGAATAAATAGTAAAAATCCGGTAACTAGCAAGCCACCTTCTAAAAGTTGTAAAGTTTCATACGTACTTTCCCCCTGCTGAATTGCCATGCCCGCTAAAATGACAAATACACTGACCCATGAACCTGCAGGCCCGTCAGCGATCGGATATCGATGCCCAAGCCAGCCTTGAATAAAAGAGCTAATGCCCACCACAAAAAAAGTTCGTTGCATTAATTCGGATATTTCCTCTATCGTTAAATGAAATACTCCTCCGATTATGATCGGTAATGCAATAGAAGTGGCCAGCAAGAAAAAAAACCATTGAAATATGCTTAAACTGCTGTAAAAACGTTGTTGCTTCATAATATTTCACCCTTATACATGATGTTTATTGTTGAGACTTCTAGTGAGAATAGAAATTTGTTCTACTTGGCTGAAAAATAAGGGTCTCCAACAAGAAAAACTTATATTTAAGTATCTCGATGTTCTAGCTAACACCTTGAAAAACTTTCCTATCGAAAAATCATCGCTGTTAAAGCCGTTTCGAGAAATTTCTTTTTATCTAAAATCATGATATCTTAGAATGAAGTATATGAAAAATATAAAAAAAATTAATTTTACTAAAGTTTTTCATATAGGAAGGGTGAATTTCCGCTTATGGATATTAGACAACTGCGATATTTTATAGCTATTGTAGAAGAAAGAAAAATTTCTGCTGCCGCTGAAAGACTTCATATCTCCCAGCCTCCACTAAGTCAGCACCTGAAAACAATGGAAGATGAATTGGGAACGAAATTAGTGGAGAGAAATAGTAGATTTTTAGAAGTGACGGAAGCAGGAAAATCCTTATATAAGTATGCGCTACAAATGACTCAGTTGATGGAAGAAGCCAGAATGGAAGTAAAGGATGTCGGAAAAGGGGTAAGTGGAAGATTGACGATAGGTATCAATACTTTTTCGGTAGTCGGATTACCTGAGTTACTTCACCAATTCCACAAAAACCATCCTAAGATTACCTATAAAATTCATCAAAATGAGTCATCTCATCTTTGTCAACTAGTGAGAGACCGAATAGTAGAGCTGGCGATTATACGATTACCGCTCGAGTTAGATGATTTTTCAGCTATCCATCTTCATGCAGAACCTTTTTTCTTTATTACTTCAAAGAAAAACGAACCTTTTAATCATCAGGTTATGCTTGCTGACATTCAAAACCACCCTTTGATTTTACCGAGTACAGAAGGACTGGGAGTTCATTATATGATTTTGGAAGCATTTTCTAAAGCTCAACTACATCCGAATATTATTGCCGAGTGCTCTGACATCTCCCTTTTATTAGATTTAGTCGCATGTAATTTTGGAGATGCTATTGTTCCGGAAACCGTCATTAAACAATATAAAAACTACAATATCCAGGCTTTCAAAATTAAAGATACAGAGCTATCTGCATCTACGGGCTTAATATGGCTGAAAAATCATTATCTATCAAAAACTGCTCAAAACTTTACAAACCTATTAACGGAGTACCTTCAGCAAAACACGGATTTACAGTGTTAAGGATTTAAAGTATTAAAAATCCCAATCTCTCAGTAATAATAAATGAGAAATTGGGATTTATTTATTCAACAATATTATTAAATGTATCCGAAACGAACGCTATAAGATGTTCACTGAGAGTTATTATTTTTCAGTTGCTATATTCCCCATTGCAATAGAAATTCTATTCCAACTGTTGATTTGATTGATTATTAGAACAAGGTCAACATATTGTCTTTCGTCATAATGTTCACGTACTAGTTGATAAAGCTCATCTGGCACACGTTTTGTCGGGATTAAGGTCACGTACTCTGTCAACTCAAGAGCTACTTTTTCTGCATCTGTGTAAAATGTACACTCTCTCCAAGCACTAATACAATATAAACGTTGTTCCGTTTCTCCCATTTTTCTAGCATCAGTGGTATGCATGTTAATACAATATGCACAACCATTTATTTGCGAAGCGCGAATTTTTATAAGTTCACGAAGTTTACGGTCTATACCTGTAGTTTTCGTATACTTCTCCATTTCCATCATTATTTTAAGTGCTTCTGGTGCTACATTATAATAATCAATTCGTTGTTCCAATTTAATTCCTCCTTTTATTTCTTTTCATTTAAGACAGTATTAATTCAGATGCTATTCTTGAAGCAGCTTCTTCAGCTTCTTTATATGCTTTTTGTAATACTTCATTTGGCTCCAGTAAAGCAGTTCCTTGCGCCCGAATGACTTGGTAATCTTCAATACCAATGAAATTGAACATTGACTTCAGGTATTTTTGAGAGTAATCAACTTCTGTATACCAATCATCATTTGTATAGATTGATCCACTTGCTTGTATGATAAGCATTCTTCGTCCGTCTTTAAGTAGTCCCACTGAGCCATTTTCAGTATATTTAAAAGTTTCACGTGCGATTAAGATATTATCCATATAATCTTTTAATTTTGATGGAATATTAAAATTATGCAAAGGTAAAACGATAACATACGTATTTGCACTTTTAAATTGTTGTAAGATTTCTGACATACGCTCCATTACTTTTTGTTCTTGGCTAGTTAGTTCCTGTTCTTTTCGTTGTTTTTCCCATGCACTTAAAACCGTTTTATCAATCGTAGGCACTAAATCACTGTACAAGTTAATTTGCTCAATTAATTCGCTATCAGGAATTAATTCTTTATAAGTTTTCAAAAAGTGGTTAAAAACCTGCAAGCTAACTGAAGAAGTATCATCAATTTTTGGGTGTGCATTTATGATAAGTGTTTTGTTCATTATTATTTCCCCTTTAAAATGAATTTTAAGTTCCGATTAAAGACTAACTTAATCGGCGATTAACATTGTCTATAATATATGTTATAATTATTTTTGTCAAAGGAATAAAATTTACCAAAAGAGATTTCTATTTGACTAGAACTCTAAATAGCCCTAAGATACAATTTGATAATCCTTAATCAAAAGTAGGTGATTTTATATGCAATATAGTGTCGGAGTTGAATATGCTTTACATTGTCTGGTTTATTTAATTGATGTTCCTTCCAAAGAAAGTGTTGGGATAAAGGATTTGGCAGAATTCCAAGGGCTTTCTGAGACATTTCTTTCAAAAGTTTTCGGTAAATTATCTAAGGCTGGTATTGTAAGTTCTGTCCCCGGTGTAAAGGGAGGATATAGGTTATCTAAGTCCCCAGAAGTTATTACCTTTTGGGATGTAGTTGAAGCAGTTGAAGGTCCTAAACCTATTTTTCAATGTAAAAATATTAAAGATAATGGTTATTTGTATAGGGAAGGCTGCTGTTCATCTCCCTCCTTTTGCACCATCAATTTAGCTATGCTCGAAGCAGAAGAAAAAATGCGTGATTATTTACGTAGCAAAACACTCTCATGGTTAAATGAAGAGCTTGATCGTGTCTTGCCCAAACAAATACGTAAAGATACCAAGAAATATTTTTCAAAAAGTAGCATATAAAACAAACCTCTCATGAAATTCCTTAATTAAGAGGAATTTAGAGAGGTTTTTTCTTAGTTCAAGGAGTTGAATAACTTTGAAATCCAAAAACGGTCTGAATAATTTAATAAAACTAAAACACTCGAAGCAACTTTCTCGAATTCTTCTTCTGTTTTTGCATTCTCAAAATCAATCCATATCCCATCTTCATCTCTTGATGTTGCCCCTAACCTAAATCTATTATTTAGATGATGGGAAGTAACTTTGTTAGATGGAATGTGTTCTCCCGAATACATTGTTACACCTTCTATTGGGCAAGTCGCCGCTTCAATTACAAATGAACCTCCCCATTTGTTGAATTGGAAAGTAATTAAATCAATATTTTTTTCATTCTTTCTCCTAAAGTGAGGTAATGAACCTTTGAATTCTTGTTTTCTTAATACAGGTATCACAACTTTTTTCAAGGCATTATCCATCATTTTTCTTTCATTCAATGACATTCTTTTCTACTTCCTTTAGATATTTATTATTAAACTAAACTACCTTCTTTAGTGAAAAAACGACCCTATTCCAATGGTCATGCTTTTTATATCGCATGAGATTAACAACAGGAAGTATCCAAGCAATTAATCCAAGAATGAGGCTGCCAAGATTAAACAAACCAATCATATCTACTCCCCCTTTATATTTTTTTATTCTTGTTCAACAATCCTGCTACGTCAGTCGAATAAGAAAAAGCTGCCGAAGCAGTCTTTCCTACCTAAACTAAAGCACCCTTTACTTTAAGTACATTTCTTCACAAACACTTTCTGTTCCTAGCTATTACCTTTGCTTTTTCTGCCACTTAAAATCAATCTTCACATCGTTACGTATATCGGTTCTGTTTCTCGCTTTGTTTCGAACAGCTCCGAAATCCTATATCTATAAAGGCGTCAGAGTTGAAACCCTGACGCCAAATTTTTATTTCACTTTATTTGCTTCCGCGTACTGCTCATCATTTACAGGCTCAAACCATTCTGTTTCTGGTTTGCTTGGGTCACCTGCAGCTGCTAAATGAACAAACCATGAGTCGTCTGCTGCACCATGCCAATGTTTTACACCGGCTGGAATGTTCACCACGTCCCCTGCTTTTAAGCGTTGTGCGGGTTCACCTTTAGCTTGATAGTAACCTTCACCAGCAGTCACAAACAATAATTGCCCACCTGCATGAGAATGCCAGTTATTACGGCAACTTGGTTCAAAAGTTACGTTTCCAATGGCATTTGGTCCAGGTGAGAGCATTTTCAAATAACTTTTCCCAACGAAAAATTGAGAATACGGATTTTGTTCTCCTGCATCGAATAAAATGGTGTCTTTCATGTCTTTAATAATCATGAGCTTTGTCCTCCCTTAGTCCTTATAAATTTCTTTTGCTAAATTAAAAGCTGACCATGCTTTAGGCCACCCACAATAAAAAGCTAAGTGTGTAATCACTCCAACCATTTCTTTTTTTGTGACTCCGTTCACTTTTGCCTTCATCATATGGCCTTGTAATTGTTCGAAGTTCCCGCCTGAAAGAAGTGCCGAAACAGTAATCATACTTCGGTCACGTGGGCTCAACTCTGCTTCACGGCTCCATACTTGACCAAATAATACATCATCGTTTAATTCTGCAAATTTCGGTGCAAACTCACCTAAAAAATCACGTCCGGCTGTTACCTTTTCGGCCATTCTAATACCTCCTTCTTCTCTTCGAATACAGTACAATTACCATCTTGTAATTTCTTTTCCAAAGGAACCATGATATCTTCGTAATTTTCTACTTTAAGTTTCAAATAATCACGAGCATGCACCATTGTTTCAATTCGTTCTTCCAATTCGTCCAATTGATCTTGAAGTATTTCTTTTCGTGATTGAATGTTTGAAGCATCACCTTTTTGGAAAAGTGAAATATAATCAATCAGGGCTTCCGTACCGACTCCTGCATCCCGCATATGTTTAGAAAATTTAATCCAACCGATATCAATATCTGAAAAATTGCGAACGCCATTTTCATTTCGGATAACCGGTGGAATTAATCCAATACGCTCATAGTAGCGAATGTTTTCAGGCTTTACACCAGTTAATTCACTAGCTTTTTTGATATACATAGGCTACTCACCTCCATACTTCTAGTATGCACTTGTAGTGAACTTTAAGGTAACTGAATTGTTGGGCGGATAATGATCTCATTCAAACAAGTGTCTTCTGGTGAGTTAATCGCAAATGCAATTGTATCAGCTACACGGGATGCTGGGATTTGAACCGCATCGTAAAGAGCTTGCATACCAGCTTTCGCTTTAGGGTCTGAAATAGTTTCAACTAATTCTGTTTCAATTGCACCTGGAGAAACGATTGTCACGCGGATATTGCTACCAGCCATAGCTTCTTCTTGACGTAAACCTTCGCTCATTGCACGAACTGCAAATTTAGTACCTGAGTAGATACCACCACCTGGCCATACGTGATGACCAGCGATTGAAGAAATATTTATAAAGTGACCAGTTTTGCGTTCACTCATTTTTGGAAGGGCAGCACCAATACCGTACATTACACCTTTAATGTTGATGTCGATCATTGCTTCCCATTCTTCATAATTGTAATCTACGAAGTTTGAGCTTGGCATAATGCCAGCGTTATTCATCCATACATCGATTTGTCCGTATGTTTCGATTACGAAGTTAACAAGTGATTCAACCTGTTCACGTTTTGTGACGTCAGTAACTTTGTACGCAGCTTTCCCACCTTCAGCTTTGATTTCTTCAACCATTTTCGTTAAATGATTTTCACGACGAGCTGCGATTACTACTTTATTCTCTTGGCTTGCTAATAATTTAGCTGTTGCTTCTCCAATACCTGATGAAGCGCCTGTAATTACGATAACTTTTGACATTTATTATTCCCTCTTTCCTTTCTGATGAGTTCACTATAAACCTTAAAGTGCACTTTAACGCAAGAGGAAAATCTAAACTTCTTAATTTTTTTACGTTTAGAGTGCTTCGTTTTTGGGTGGCTGAAGGTAATGCTTTAGGAATAAAAAAGACTCTTTCCCATATACGAAAAGAGCCTTGGAACGTAGATATATTAACGTTTTGAGAAATTCGGTGCGCGACGAGCGCCTTTAAGACCGTATTTTTTGCGTTCGATTAAACAACCTAATTACCTTTTCTTCAACTAAATTGCCCAGTTACTTGAATAAGAAAATTTAATTCATTGGCAGTAAGTGAACTTATTCGTTTATTATTCTTGCCACCCAGCAATTATCTCTCCACTCCATAGAACCTCTATTACATATTTTTCTCTTGGACAATAAATAAACTGTTCTTCATATGATATATTTTCGAAACTGATTATTATATTTTCTATTGTTGTAGAAATAACTGGGGTTTGGTTAGGGGATGACGATGTTTTTCTCATAAGATAAACAACACTATTTTCAAAACCACCTTGTTTGATGAAGGAAGATAGGTGATGTGCTCCATCTATTTGAAATTTTATACTCATTTTCTCCCAATCAATTCGTGCAACACTTCCTGAAGAATCAAAAGGAAATTCTTCCACAAACCTATCTACTGTTTCTTCGCTTTGCTCCACAGTTAACACATTAATACTTTCTTTCTCTAAAAGTTCATCACAAAATTCAGTAGCAAGTTCTTCATACTCCTGCTTGATGGCATTTTGTCTATTTAATTCGATAATATCTTGTAATCTTTTTTTTCTTTCTTCTCTATTCATAGCAACCTCTTATTAACCTAGTATTTTAAATTATTATTTTCATTCAAACATCGCACTCCATTAGTGAAACAAGAACCATTACTTACTGTTTCTTCTCAATTGATTCTTGACATCTTTCACAATAGCTATGATTAAGGCTGCCTTACTTAATTTTAATTGCTAATTTCTATTTATTAATTTCTTTCTACAGCTATCCTGGCCGTTAGTGGAAGAAGAAAAAGCTGATTTGATGAAATCTATTAAAGAAATTTTAATTTTGTTATTGCTTTAAGGACTTCATCCCTGTTTTTCGAAAGTTTCATCCATTTTGGTAGTCTACTTTTAGCACTTAAATAATATAAGCCAGAAGGTCTTACATGTTCTTTAATATAATTCTCTATATCGAAAAGATGTTCATAATTAAAGAACCAAAGTTTATGCCCACAACATTGAGTTTGAAGATACAAGGGCAAACCAAAGTACCAATCAACTCCCTGTTTCTCATTATATAATTCGTGGCTAAACGCCCATAGATTATCCCATCTTCTTTTGGGATGGATATCTTTGGTGTAGCCACATTTGACACATAACAACCGTTTCGATTCATGTCCCAAATATCTAGGTTCATCTTTACCTTTTGCGTTATTCGGAGTGAAAATTCTGGCACAACTGCTACACCTAGGACACTGAACAAGAAACAAGTCTGAATAGGCTAATAACATTCCACCTACACCATCAAGCATTAGAAACCACCACCTACAATCAGTAAACGTTATCTTTATTATAAATTATTTTTTATTATTAAAGTCGATTCTTCTTCAACTAACCTGCTGTGTTACTTTAAGTACAAAGTTTCACAATCTCTTCTAAGCTCTAACATACATATCCTATTTTCTTTAAAGGAGTTACTCCACAATCTGGCCATATAACGGTAAAAAGCGATCTTTTTTATTGAAGAATCACGCTCTTTAATGGAAGAACTATAATAAGTTCTCAAAACTATAATCACTTAATTCTTATTTACCTAACGTCACCGTTACATAAATAAGAAATCATTCCAATTATAAATGTTGAATATCAATATTAAAAAATGACTTTCTCAAATAGATGGTATAAGCCAAAACAATTATAGACCATATTAAATTTCCAATTAAGATGTGTTGAGAATCATTAATCTCTTCTAAGATTACATGGTGTTATTTCAGAAAATGTTCCTTAACATAAAGAAAGATCCTACATCTCGCTACATAATTGCGGCTGATAGTTGCTGTTCTTGCAGTTATGAAGAATAATTTGAATGTAACTTTTTTTGGCTACTCCATACTTTAACAAGTACTAGTTTACCAATATTAATTACTCCAATAATTATAAGGAATAATGGAATGATGAATAAAGCATGGCCAATACCTGGAGCAAATATTGTTGCCACTGACAATGGAACTACTTGAGTTACAAAATACAAAAGTAAAAATGGTATTAAGAAGTTAAAAACAATCAAAGATACTAAATTAAGAAACAACCAGAAAGGTGTTATTTTACGTTTTTGTTGTTTAAATATTTTATAGATGGAAAAGAATATGTACGCTATCGCTACAGCAATTATTAAATCAAATATGATATAAATCATAAAAGGGCTTTCTTCACTGGTTTTAAGAGGTTCATTATGTTTAATAAAATTGTATAGATTCGTCACTATCTCATCGTACCGATTACTATTATAATAATCGAATGAATTGATCAGTAAGGTAATTCCATACTCTTCATCTAAAATGACTCTTGAATATGTATTTTCCGTCCAGCCATTATGTGTAATCACATTCTTATCTACTTCCCATCCCATCGCATAATAAATATCATTCCTAATGAAAGATGATGGCTGATGCATTTCGTTTAAACTTTGTTTTGATAAAACACTCTTACCATAAAATTGTCCTTTTTTTAATATTGCAATCATATAATTTGCCATATCTTCAGCACTTGAAATGAGATAACCATGAGGTACGTTCGCTTCATGGTTTAATTGTTCTGTTGGCATTTTAAATCCAAACATTGTTTGATATCCAACAGCTATCGTATTGTTTTATCTTCTTTTGGATCTGCATAACTATTTTCCATCTGAAGCGGTTTAAAAATATTGCTGCTTATATATTCAGTATAAGGAGTCTTCGTGACTTCTTCGATGACTAAACCTAAAATACTGTAATTCAGATTGGAATATTGGTATGTTTCACCGACTCCTTTTGTTAGGTGTACCTCCCTTAAGCCCTCTACAAGTTTTTTTATCGATTGATCACCTTGAGAAATAGCAACTTGTCCATCATATTCAGAGATGCCACTCGTATGATTTAATAACTGTCGAATGGTAATTTCTTTTGATGCTGCCTCATCTGCCAAAGTAAACCATGGTATATATTGTTGAACTGGATGATCCAATTGAATCATTCCCTGGTCTACTAATTGCATGATGGCTAGTGCAGTAAATGATTTACTAACAGAACCCAGAACAACGGGCGTCTTTGGTGACATTGCCTTTCCATTAGGACCTGACATTCCATATCCTTTGATATACTGTATCTTTTCATCTTTTACTATCGCTATTGAAGCACCAGGGATATTAAGTCTCTCAAGTTCATTATTCATGTATTTATCAATTATAGAAATGTCCACATCATTATGATTCTCAGTAGCCAAAGCCTTCTCATTTAATAATGTAATAAAAAGGAAAAGTATGATTAGTATTAGTTTTCTGATTTTTGATAATTTTAAATTTTTCACTGTATTAGGTCCTCCAATTTCTGTAAAACGAACTATATTCTAAAATCAATGAAAATATTGTATATTTCTTTATTTCATACGTGTTTTTATATCTGCTTTATTCACACTTGTAAAAGCTATCTAATTTAACACTATTTGTCCCCTTTTTTGTATGTCAATATTTGAGTACGCCAGCCAAAAACATACATAATTTTACCATAATAACCCGATTATTAATTTTAATTAACGTTATTAATTTGTTAAAAATTGAAAATAGAATAAAATTTATCTGACGTAAGTTGTATAGATACTATCTTATTCCATAAAATGGCCCGATTGCTGAACAAAGTTAAAAAAGCACACATTTTATTATTTGTTCCAAAACTCGTCTATAATTTAAAAGTTTTAGACACGTAGTTTTATTAGTATTTTACATTGTTATTTTTGGAGATATTTTGTACTTTTTTTAATACTTATTTTGCGTGAATAGAAAAAAGGATCATACATATTAGTCCTTCTAATATGTATGATCCTTTTATATTTATTCCACAAACGCGCCCTTTAATGGAGTAACTAAATTTGACCTCAGTCTTAAAATTAATTAATTCTTATTAAACTAACGCACCCGATAGTTTAAGTACATTTCTTCACAAATGGAAAATTTCTATCCATGATAAAAAGGTAATTGCCTCTTTTATCATTCAACTGTATACACGGCTACGGACTTGTTAATATTAACTTTCTTGTTTTGACATCATATATTTTGTAACCAATTTCAAACATATGGTCCTTTGTAACTGTCACCTTACAATAATAAGGGATTGACTTTCCATAAGCATCAAGTGCAGGAATATCATTGAAAGTAAACAGTTCATCTGTATCGAGCATATTAAAGTCCGCCAAAGAAGAACGACCTGATGAAATTTCAACAACACATTTTCCACTGACGACATCATATTCCTTTAGCACAACATATTTTAGGCTTGGGATGGTAGCAGCTAAAAGAAAAGCACCAATTACAAAGCTTCCTAAGATTTTACCTACATTTAATAATGAATATTCTTTATCAACATACATAGCAAAAAAAGCAAATACTGCGCCTATTACTAATAAAGCTCCTACTATGAGCATTAAATAATAAATGATCATCTTTTCACTTCTATAACAATTGAATGGTAATATTACCAAATGATAATTGTTCTTCAACTAACCTGCTTCGTTAGTTCAATAATCAAAAAGAGCCGCCAGTGTTGGCAGCCCTGATCTTCAAGTAAAGCACCCAGTTAGTCAGTAAGAACGGTGACACATTAGTTGCTTCGCCTACATTATTTAATCAATATTAATCTTGATAGCTCTTGTCGCAATAAAACATTTTATATATTTATCTAACGGTCTACTTCCACCAAAATCATCTTCATATAGACCATTGAGCGTAAATCCCGCATCAAATTGTCCTTGAATTTGGTCTTCTAATGTATGTCCAAATTCAATTGTTTTATTGGCTTTAATATATTCTTCAATCTCTTTTTCTGTCAGATTATCCAAGGATGATGATGGAATAGAGTTTTTAACCACTAAATTTCCCTTCATATCTTCTTCATCATCAAAAATAAATAGAAGAGGGTTTGTAAAACCAGAAATAAGGACTCCTTTATCTTTTAACACTCGTGATGCTTCTCTCCATACAGGATGAACATCTTTTACAAAAAGATTTGAAACAGGATTTACAACCATATCAAATTCTCCTTCCCCAAAATCAGAGAGGTCAGACATATCACCTTGAACAGTTCTTAAATTTAATCCATCACGATTTGCGACAATTTCATCCTGTTCCAATTGTTTTTTGGAGATATCGATAACTGTAACATCAGCTCCTGCTGCTGCTAATACTGGACCTTGTTGACCTCCACCAGAAGCTAAACATAAAATTTTTAGTCCTACTAATGATTTTGGAAACCAACTTCTTGGTACAGGTTTTCCTGCTGTTACGCTAATCTCCCAGTCACCTGATTTACTTTTTTCGATTATTTCCTTAGAAACAGCCTTTGTATAGACCACTTGTTCATCAACTTTTTTATCCCAAGCACTACTATTATGATTAACAGTATCCATATAAAATCCCCCCCATTTTTTGGACATAGTTCCCTTAAAAGGATAACATATCAACATCTGTTTTTTCTGACTCTTGTTAAGCTTACCTGCCCTTTAGCCATCCATGAAGCGCAAAAATCAGCGCTTCACCACAGAGTATGAAAATAGTTAAGAAGAGCTAATACTGATACTGATCTTAATCCAGTCAACCCATTCCATAGATCAATGAATTGTAGCTCTATCCATTTTTTTTTACGATGGATAAGGGGTCTCTTTGGTATTGCCTTTTTTCGAAGTTAGAGAAGTTTATTTTCGTGGTAGTTCAATAAAAAAGGAGTAATCTCCTATTTGAAGTATTGCAACCTGTTACTTCAATAGGTATCTGTTAATCTTCAGCCAAAATGATGTTTTTAAAATGTATTTAAAAGAGGCACTATTATTATTGATAAACCTAAACTTATTAAGATTGTAATAAGCCAATCCCTTTTTTTCGTCGTCTTAAGTAGTATATTTAGTACCGAACCAATACAAATAGAAACTAAAAATACGAAAAAAATCATAATAATCGTTTCCATAAAGTACCTCCAGACATCTGTTGTGTAATATTTTACCACTATTCCCTTTGTTAATCTAACCTGCTTTTTTTTAGTTTAATAAGAAAAAACGCCAACCAACGTAAGGCTGACGCTATGTTCCCCTAATTCACCACCTTCACCCCAATAATACTATCGAACGTCACTCGCTCAAACTCTCCTAGCTTTACCTCAATCCGCAGCTCATGCGTAATAGGATCAACGTAATGGACACGGCCAGTAATATCAAAAGTAAAGCCTTCATCCCAAACAGTTAGCTTTACCGAATGGTCGTATTCCATTGCGTAAATAATCCGCAAGTCGAATTCTTCCGCCTCATGTTCGTCAATGATTGGCTTAGCTTGTCGTTCATTATCCCGCCAAAAATCCCACTGAGTTTTCGCTAGTTCTGGCAATTGGAATGCGGCTTGCCACTTCATAATTCCTCGGTCTCTAAACGCCATATAATCGCCTCCTTTAAGATTATTATATACGAACTAATGTTCCGTATGTAATAAAAAGAAAAAGACCATTTTTTGACGGCCTTGAGTTCTTCTTATTTCACTAAAGCACCCCGTTACTTTAAGTGCAAAACTTCACAAAGATTTTTTAAGTGCTGTCATTTACTTTAGTGTTTTTTCTCAATCCTAATTAAAATGCGTTCAAGATTCTTGGAACAACCACTTATTAAATATCCGATTTCGCCTTGTGTATTTTCTTTTTCAATTACTTCTTTGCAATCATCGGTCTCTTTACCTTTATCTTTTCCAGCATATTCATCATTTGAATTATCGTAAGTGTAATGAATAACTTCTCCATCAAATTGTAAATCTTGGAAAATAGGGTCTCCTTCGTGAGTATAGCCTGTAACCCGTAGGGTGTCTTCTTTTTTGTTAGATAAATTAATTAAGAACTGCTCAAACCTTTCTAAATTAACAACTTCATTTTGGTGAACAACATCGCCTCTTTTAATCGCTTCCTCTGACCCGTAAGCCCCACTCTTTGAACAACCAATACTACTAATAGCAACCAAAAATATAATTATAATTAATATAAATCTTTTCACTTATTTCCTCCCTAATTAGATTATCTATATAAATTTATTTCTTCATTCTTCTCGTATATACCTTCTTGCACTAGTCGAGTAGAAGGGAACCTTTCTACCTTTCGGTAGATTGTGTTCCTCCCCCCTCACAGAACCGTGCTTGCGCTATTCACGCACATGGCTCCTCCTAGTTATCATTCACAAAATGTAGCTAATCTCTTTCCTTAAGTCATATATATTAACCTTAACTCTTGGTGAAGGTAGCGGATATTTATTAAGAAAGAGTCTAAATTTATCCTAAGTAAATGATTTCCTTTGACTTCTTATATTGAGCCATTTATACAGAATGTATCCGATTTTTTCTTTGAATTTGTATACACTTTGGGTGTTATCTGTGATGCAGTAATAGTTGTAATAACCAATTAGTGAGCGTTTAAATCTATCCATAATCATAAATATCTTTATTTCTATTAATCTTCAACCATTCTTTTGATTCCTTTAGTTTGCCTTGGACTTTCTTTCTGCTTGATTTCCTTTTCACTCGAAAGTTTCCTTGTTTACTCTTCCCACAATAGTGTGTAAAACCTAGGAAATCAAAGGTTGCAGGTTTTCTATTTCCCTTTTGTTTTGAATCTTTCTCCGCAAACCTCCCGAAGGGAATAATTTTAGTTTTATCCTCAGCTATTTCTAGGTTAAACTTCTTTAATCTAAGTTTTAATGATTGGAAGAATTCCTGAGCTTCGCTCTTATATTGAAAACAACAAACAAAATCATCTGCATATCTCACTATGTATGCTTGTCCTTTGCACTGTTTTCTTACCCTTTACTCAAACCAAAGGTCGAGGACATAATGGAGATATACATTGGCTAATACCGGAGATATTACTCCACCTTGCGGTGTACCATTATCTGTTCAGTGTTTCTTACCTTCCTCCATATATCCACCTTTAAGAAACCTACCAATTATTCTTAGTAAGTTAGGGTCGGAGATTCGTAGTTTTAAGAACTCCATCATCCATATGTGGTCAACGTTGTCGAAGAATCCCCTAATATCTACATCTACTACATAATTTACTGACCTCGTTTCAATATAGTGGTTCAGTATTTTCAAATCATCATGGCAGTTACGATTTGCGCGGAACCCAAAGGAACAGTCCAGCAAGTCATTTTCATAAATGGTATTTAGTATCTTTGTAATGCCTTTTTGAACAATTTTATCTTCATGTTCAGGTATTCCCATTGGTCTTTTCTTTTTTAAATTGAGCTTTGGAATATACATTCTCCTTACTGGAACAGGACGATAGCTTTTGCTTTTAAGTCTACTTACTAAATCCTCTATGTTTACCTCTAAACTTTCACCGTTTTGCTCTTTAGTTGTACCGTTAATCCCAGTTGCCCTCTTATTGGGAAGTTCAAGATGACATTGAACTAATGCTTCCTTATTTAATAGATGTGCAAGAGATGTAAATTTCATTTTAGAATCAGATTTTGCTAATTCTGCAATCCTTAGTAGTTTTGTTTCCATTTATTAAACCTACCTCTGTGTGTAGTAAATGTGTCCCTAGTAAGGGTGATAACTGGTAGCTAGCCTTTCCTCCATCGGCATTACCCAAATTCATTGGTACTACGCTGCTTTCCGACTCCCTACATCGGCATTTGGTTTCCTTGCTTATTATCACTTGTAGACCATACTCTTCTAAAAAAAGAAAAGACCGGTAGGGTCTCCCGAGTTTCCGTATCATATCAATATAAAACGTGCCAAGGTCTCTGACTCCAGAGAGGTTTTACCCTTCTTGCCATTAACGAAAGGTAAAATGTAGCTTTCTGCTGCAGGTAAAGCATCAGCCCTCTCGATTTACTAACATTATGGAGCTCAATCCCTTCAACCATTTGGCTTCCGGCCCGCTACCTAACTGTCTACGCTTAAAGACTAAAGTTACCTTTAGCCCTCCAAGACTCGCTACAAGCGAATGGCTGGTTCTTACTCGACGGGAATCCCACCCGCTATATGATACGACCTATGCTCGGCCGCACACCTGCCCCTTTAGTTGCATAAGAAAAAGCTGCCTTAAAGACAGCTCTGATCTTCAGCTAACGCACCCGTTAGTCTATTTTAAAGAAGTAACAATCAAAAAAAGTTCGTAAAAGTGTACATTTACAGACGTTTTAATCATGACAGAAAGGCTTCATTTTCCCTGAAGCCTTTCTTAGGAGTACATACATAGGGTTATATAAGCAAAATTGGATTTACTTTGCCTCTGGTTGCACGGACGCTGGTATTACCCGGCTGCCGCCAGCAAAAAGGAAAAAACCACGCTAAGACAATATTAATGGAAAAAGCTTTTTTCTCCCATGCTAAAGGGAAATCAGCTTTTTTTGAACTCTTGATGACCATAATTCATGACAGAAAGAGCAGCTGTTCCTAAGGATAACAAAACGAGCACACCACCTACTGTAGGGTTGAACTCGACAGAGGTTTGCTCAATAACAATTCCGCCAATAAATGAACCAAAAGCAATACCCATATGAACCGCCGAATTGTTTAAGGCTTGCTGGATATCCGAGGTTTCTGGTGACAGCTCGATCAGATAGCTTTGCATCGCTGGTGTGATCGCCCAGCTCAGCATACTCCATATTACCATCAAGATTAGGAAAAACGGTAAAGCAAAGGTTGTATAAGGGATTGATAACATTGAAACCGCAAAAAGGATAATGACAGATATTATAGTACGCTTGGGGCCGAAACGGTCAGCCAGAAAGCCTCCAATTCCCCCGCCAACTACAGCCGCAATTCCAAAAATTAAATAGACAATACTAACCCATGTTCCATCAAGGCCTAGTTTCATTTTTAAAAATGGAGTTAGGTATCCATATAGTGTTAAATGACCCGTCAACATGACAAAGGAAGTTACCTGGGCAAATAGAATTTTTCGATTTTTCAATGTACGTAATTGTCTTCCAATTGGAATAGAAGGCTTTGGTGCCATTCTTTCCAGAAAGAAAAACACCCCCGCCATCGATACTAAGGTTAGGATGGAGATCATGATAAAGGGTGCCCGCCATCCAAAAGCATTTCCAAGCATCAATCCAATTGGTATCCCTAGTACAAGAGAGGCACTGACTCCCATAAAAACAATTCCAATCGCCCTTGCACGGTATTGTTCAGTTACAATATTTGGCACCATCGTTAAACATAAAGCAATAAGCAATGAACCGCTAGAAGCTGTAATGATACGCCCAACTAGTAAAATACTATAAGAAGGGCTGAATACAGCAATGACATTTCCTATTAAGAAAATAAACAAAGTAATTAAAGTTAGCTGTTTTCGTTCCACTCTTTGAGTTACTGTTAACAATATGGGTGCAGCTAACGCGAATGCAATAGAAAAAACAGTGATAAGGAAACCCGCTTGCCCAAGACTCACATCTAAATCATTCGCGACAATATCTAGTAAACCGCCAATGATTAATTCAACCATCCCGACAATAAACGAGACAATCGCCAATATATACACACGTTTATCCAAAATTTAACTCCCTCTCTAAAAAGCAAAATAAATACTTGATAAAAAATAGCCCGCCATGTTTAGCTAGGTCTGTTCTCATTCATTCCAAACTTCTTCTAGTTTTTCTCTAAAGAGTTAGCCTAAGCACAAAAAAATAATTCGTGGACATGAATCGATAATGAATCCCGCTTAGGAATTTCAATTACATCCTCTTCTGATCAATGGATTGGTACCAACTCTTTTTATGAACATA
>NZ_KI632495.1:659764-918703 GCF_000504145.1 Bacillus cihuensis
ATCGGCATTTGGTTTCCTTGCTTATTATCACTTGTAGACCATACTCTTCTAAAAAAAGAAAAGACCGGTAGGGTCTCCCGAGTTTCCGTATCATATCAATATAAAACGTGCCAAGGTCTCTGACTCCAGAGAGGTTTTACCCTTCTTGCCATTAACGAAAGGTAAAATGTAGCTTTCTGCTGCAGGTAAAGCATCAGCCCTCTCGATTTACTAACATTATGGAGCTCAATCCCTTCAACCATTTGGCTTCCGGCCCGCTACCTAACTGTCTACGCTTAAAGACTAAAGTTACCTTTAGCCCTCCAAGACTCGCTACAAGCGAATGGCTGGTTCTTACTCGACGGGAATCCCACCCGCTATATGATACGACCTATGCTCGGCCGCACACCTGCCCCTTTAGTTGCATAAGAAAAAGCTGCCTTAAAGACAGCTCTGATCTTCAGCTAACGCACCCGTTAGTCTATTTTAAAGAAGTAACAATCAAAAAAAGTTCGTAAAAGTGTACATTTACAGACGTTTTAATCATGACAGAAAGGCTTCATTTTCCCTGAAGCCTTTCTTAGGAGTACATACATAGGGTTATATAAGCAAAATTGGATTTACTTTGCCTCTGGTTGCACGGACGCTGGTATTACCCGGCTGCCGCCAGCAAAAAGGAAAAAACCACGCTAAGACAATATTAATGGAAAAAGCTTTTTTCTCCCATGCTAAAGGGAAATCAGCTTTTTTTGAACTCTTGATGACCATAATTCATGACAGAAAGAGCAGCTGTTCCTAAGGATAACAAAACGAGCACACCACCTACTGTAGGGTTGAACTCGACAGAGGTTTGCTCAATAACAATTCCGCCAATAAATGAACCAAAAGCAATACCCATATGAACCGCCGAATTGTTTAAGGCTTGCTGGATATCCGAGGTTTCTGGTGACAGCTCGATCAGATAGCTTTGCATCGCTGGTGTGATCGCCCAGCTCAGCATACTCCATATTACCATCAAGATTAGGAAAAACGGTAAAGCAAAGGTTGTATAAGGGATTGATAACATTGAAACCGCAAAAAGGATAATGACAGATATTATAGTACGCTTGGGGCCGAAACGGTCAGCCAGAAAGCCTCCAATTCCCCCGCCAACTACAGCCGCAATTCCAAAAATTAAATAGACAATACTAACCCATGTTCCATCAAGGCCTAGTTTCATTTTTAAAAATGGAGTTAGGTATCCATATAGTGTTAAATGACCCGTCAACATGACAAAGGAAGTTACCTGGGCAAATAGAATTTTTCGATTTTTCAATGTACGTAATTGTCTTCCAATTGGAATAGAAGGCTTTGGTGCCATTCTTTCCAGAAAGAAAAACACCCCCGCCATCGATACTAAGGTTAGGATGGAGATCATGATAAAGGGTGCCCGCCATCCAAAAGCATTTCCAAGCATCAATCCAATTGGTATCCCTAGTACAAGAGAGGCACTGACTCCCATAAAAACAATTCCAATCGCCCTTGCACGGTATTGTTCAGTTACAATATTTGGCACCATCGTTAAACATAAAGCAATAAGCAATGAACCGCTAGAAGCTGTAATGATACGCCCAACTAGTAAAATACTATAAGAAGGGCTGAATACAGCAATGACATTTCCTATTAAGAAAATAAACAAAGTAATTAAAGTTAGCTGTTTTCGTTCCACTCTTTGAGTTACTGTTAACAATATGGGTGCAGCTAACGCGAATGCAATAGAAAAAACAGTGATAAGGAAACCCGCTTGCCCAAGACTCACATCTAAATCATTCGCGACAATATCTAGTAAACCGCCAATGATTAATTCAACCATCCCGACAATAAACGAGACAATCGCCAATATATACACACGTTTATCCAAAATTTAACTCCCTCTCTAAAAAGCAAAATAAATACTTGATAAAAAATAGCCCGCCATGTTTAGCTAGGTCTGTTCTCATTCATTCCAAACTTCTTCTAGTTTTTCTCTAAAGAGTTAGCCTAAGCACAAAAAAATAATTCGTGGACATGAATCGATAATGAATCCCGCTTAGGAATTTCAATTACATCCTCTTCTGATCAATGGATTGGTACCAACTCTTTTTATGAACATATATGAATCTTTCAATACTCCTTTGATTATGCATTCTGTAATAAATATTATAGCACAAGAATTATTTTCTATATATTTTAAAAATGTCATCCATCTGTTTGTCCCATTTTCGCTACAACATGTGGTTCATCGATAAAAGTAACTTCCTCACCTACTAAATTTTCATAAATCTCTTTAATATTTTCAACTTGAAAATAAATAACTGAGCTTGAATAAGCAAATTCCTCTTGAACTAACCTGCTGCGTTACTTTAAATACAAAGCTTCACAATCTCTTCTAAGCTCTAACATACATATCCTATTTTCTATAAAGGAGTTACTCCACAATCTGGCCCTATAACGGAAAAAAGCGATCTTCTTTATTGAAGAATCCCGCCCGATTGTGGAATATCAAGATAATGATGATTGCTGCCTTTAGCTTGTTGAACTAACACACCGGTTAGTTTAAGTATTATCCTTCACCGTAAACACTTAGTGAATTAATCAGTGCCATTTCACACTGCATAATTGGTTAACCCACCCATTAATTCGAATTTTCTAACATTTTCTACTACTTCGTAAAGTATGCCATTGAGATTAAATCATAATATATATCTTCATTGACTTTTATAGCTTTTACTTTACGACCTTCCTCAACAAAGCCAATCTTTGCGTATAAAGAGATTGCATTCGTATTTTCAGCAAATACTTCAAGGCAAACTTTTTCAATTAAAAGATTTTCTTTAGCCCAAGCCAACAATAAAGTTAGCATAGCTTTACCCACCCCTTGATTTCTAAATTTGTCTGCAATACTCATACCAAATGAACCTTGATGTTGTATTCGCTTTTTATGACCATTATGAAAGTCTAAAAACCCGATAATATTGCTTTGATATTCGGCTATTATCGCTAGCTTTCCATTGTCATCAAAAATCTGTTTTAAGAATTGTTTTTGTTGTTCATAGGATACTTTGAATTCAGTTTCCATAGTAAGTAAAAAAGGCGCTTCGCTAATAATGGTTTGATTAAACCTCAATACCTTCTCCGCATCTTCAGGTAATGCCGTTCTTATTGTGTATGGTTCACCATTTTTATTGACGAAGTGTTTCGGTTTAATGAACCCCATAGAAAACCACTCCCCCTTTTGTTTTATATATAATTTCTTTCGCACTAGATGATTTTCCTTTTTTCATTAACCTGCCCCGATAGTTGCATTAAGAAAAAGCTGCCTGTTAAAGACAGCTCCGCTCCTAAGCTAAAGCACTCTAAAGTTTAAGTACGTTCCTTCACAATCTTTAGTAATAAAGTATGTTATCCTTTCCCTAGTCCGAATTTGTTGACTATTTGTAACTTCTGATCAATATCCTGGTTACTTTGCCTCCATAAGCCTACCGCTATCCACAGACAACCTATGGCGACCAGAATTCCGTGGGCTATTCGTAGCGGATGTCCACCGTAAAATTGCGGAATATATAATCCCATCCCGAAGGCGAAAGGAATGCCACTCCATTTCGGGTACCTGCCAGACCGCCAAATTACGATAGCAAGTATAATCGCTGCAATGGCAAGTAGTAGGAGTCCTACAAGGAACATTGCGAGACCTGCACCAGATCGGACGACCGTTGCTAAACTAACAAGGGAGGCTGCCTGTTGCCTTATAGCCTCTTTCCCTATAGCGTGTAGACCGAACGTTTCCCCTCCGTAAAACGGCAAGGTTAGACCTATTCCTATCAAACACATTACAACCGCCCAAGACGCAAGTGAGTTTACGGCTGTCCCTTGTAAAGAGTGGTGAAGCCCAAGTAAACCTAATGGTAGAAGTGTAAAAGCGACAATGGCTAGTATATGTGCCAAAAGCCAATCGGTGGAGGCGAAAGCTGAGGCACCTTGCAAGGATGTTTCATCTGAAAAGGGTCGTATCGTTGGATAAAGTAGAAACAAGATTCCAGAGATCACAAGAGTTGAAGCACTAAGGCGCATTTGTAGCACCTGTCTAGGTACTTGCATAGGATCTTCCTCCTTGGTATTTATATTAGAATATTCCTTGTTTTTATATTAATTTAACTTTTCGCATAATTTGGTGGTTGTATGTAAAAGTTTAATTAAGTTTCTCTTTTGATGGATTAATTCAGAATTACCAATTGTTTTTGTCATATTATTCCACTATTCTACCCCTTTAGTTGCATAAGAAAAAGCTGCCTTAAAGACAGCTCTGATCTTCAGCTCAAGAAAGCATTAAAAATCTCCAAATTATCACCTCACCCTATTCCCAATAATATTTTTGAAAATCATACCATTTTCTTTCACTAAACTGCATCCTTAGCTTAATTAGAAAAGGAGTTGCTGTTGCAACTCCTGATATAATCGATATCTTACATTTAATTACCCATTATCAATAACTCTTTTTTACTTCTTGATTAACTACTATATTGTATGGAAGGTATTCCTCTTATATTCAACAATAATTTTACATAATCAACCAATTGCATCAACGTGTTCGAGCCTAAATTCTTTATTCAATCTTGCTAGAATTGTATGCCCCCAAAATAGATCTCCATCATCGTAATAAGTCTCAATACTTCCATCATCAAATAATGAAATGGTATTTAATCTTATTCTTTCAGCAAATTCTTTTGAAGTAATAACTTCCCCTTCGCTCCATTCATCATTATGTACGACTAATAATTCCTCAGCTATTTGATGTCTGAGGGTGTGTTCCATTTTAATAAGGTCATTTAAAACCCCTTCTACTTTAAGAATTGAATCTTCTTTATATCCTGCTTCGGTTGATATAATGAGGTTCACCCAATGGTCAGAAGCAATTTGAACCATTCCAGATAATTGTTCTGAATTGGGGTTATATAATAAATTCCCCAAAATAGCATGATTTATTATTCTATAACCACTATTTTCTTCAGATATTTTGTAAGAGAGCTTAAATTTATAAGGATAAAGGGATTCTTCCTCATATTTTACCATCCCAACTCCCATTAAAAGATACAATCTTTCAATCCTTTGTAATCTCCATCCAGAGTAAAATTTTTTTGTTACCAATAAACACAGCGTTTCTTTGTCATTTATAAACTGAGTTTCAAACGATTTAAATACGAAAACGTTGTTTGGATACAAGCCTTTTTTATATGTATCTATATAAACCATCGGTACTGGATGAACTGTTTGTTTTCCATTTCTGTATCGGCTATACTCAAAAACTTCACCTTTACTATTTCCAATAACAAGCTCATCTGAAAACAAAATAGAGCCTTCGTCATTTATATATGTTCGGTTCTGTAATATTGTATTCTTTCCTTCAAAATCTATCATTTTCATGTTTTCACTAAGGCATATAAAGGGAAAATTATCTTGTTTTGAAGTATAAATCCCTTTGTATTCCTTAAAATCATGAACTGTTAATGGAAAATATTCATTTACATCAATATCAAGTTTTTTCACTCTGGATAGTCGTACTGATAGATAATTAATCAATCTGCTAATCATTACTTGGTTCCCCTTTTATGATATAAACTCACTTTCCTACATAGGTAAATGTTTGATTTCTTAATACTATATAATTCGATCTTGTGATCTTGTCACATTAAATATCGGTCATTTATTTAAATGATTA
Organism: Bacillus cihuensis; assembly: GCF_000504145.1. Taxonomy (NCBI): domain Bacteria; kingdom Bacillati; phylum Bacillota; class Bacilli; order Caryophanales; family Bacillaceae; genus Bacillus; species Bacillus cihuensis. The sequence goes on from NZ_KI632495.1 coordinate 665,478, forward strand.
CTAAATCACAAAAGAAAAACAAGAGTTATATTATACAGTAGATGTTTTTAAGTCACAATACTTAAATCTTCTTTCACTATACTGCAACGATAGTTGAATAGTCTCTTCGGTTTCAAGACCGAGGATCAAGTCAATAATTCCTTTAAAAAAGAATTTTAGGGAGAGATGTATTTTGTTATTATCACAAGCATGGGAATCGGATAAGCGAATAGAAGGATTTTCGCCACAAACATTAAAAGCATATCACCTTCAAGTTAACTAAAAGTGAAACAACCCGAATAAATGCTGAGTTAAGTGGTCGGCTTAGGAAGGAGTTTTATCAGAAGTATTTCTAATAAACTAAATAGGAGCAACGTGTGTAGATAACGACGTTGCTTTGTCCAACTATCGCACCCCTTTAGTAGAATAACTATAAAGCTAATTAAGCTTTTTAAAAGCTGCGTTTCCCTGGCCAAGCTCCTTGCATTTTACTTAGGAATACAATTTGCCCAATATGATATGCGTCATGCAATGCTAAACTCTTCAGTTCAAGCACTAATGAATTATCTTCTCCTGGGATCTGTCTATACAAATCTTCATGTTCTGATTTTGCTAGTATTTTTTCAAGTTCACGATGAACATAAAAGTATTCTTGTTTTGTTTCCTTCCAATTTTCTAACGTCTCAGTTGGTAATCGAAATGTAGATTCATTATTTTCTGCCTGTGGTTCATTTGCTGTTTCACCAAGAAATCGTATCAGAAATCTCTTTTCATAGAAAAGTAAATGACAAACTAATTCCCAAATGGAATTCATTGCCCCATCAGCTGGTTTCCAAATTGCCTGTTCAAGAGTAATATCCTCTAGCACTTTTTCAAGTGGTGGAAACCAATCTTCTTCATCTAAGCAGCTTGCCCATTGCTGTAACAAAAGTGTCTTTACATCCATTTTCTATTCCCTCCAATTTAATCCTTTTAATAGATAATCCCTTTAGTCAAAACTTCATTTGCGGCATGTTGTTCTGGCATAACTTACAATTTCAAGATGAACCACCTGATTACCTCCCTTACTCCACAATCTGGCCCTATAATGGAAATAGCGCTGTTCCTTATTACAGAAAAGCGCCCGATTATTGAACAAGAAAACATATATATGGATGATCAAGGGTACAGACATTTCGCACCAGAACCAAAAAAATAGAAGGCATAATGGTAAAACTCATAAAGTATAAATATATTAGGTTTTTGTGTTTTTAGATTAGGTTAAAATAATTAAAAGTTTGGTGCCTAGTTATAATCAAAAGGGGGCAAATGCTTATCTAGAACATATCTAAACAATCATTTGAATAACATACTCACTAGTGAAGGCAAAATAAAATAAGTCAATTTCAAATGGATAGTGGAACGTTCATAAAAAAGTATTTGAGAGGAGATTTCAATTGAATTCAAATGAGTTAACTAATAACACTTTATTTACGAAGGAATTCACAAAGAATCCATACCCTACATATGCAAAATTGAGAGAAATGGAACCTGTTTACAGAATCCTCCTTCCGGATGGTCAGTACGGCTGGATGATTACACGATATGAAGATGCCATTGAAGCTCTGAAGGACTTAAGGCTTATTAAGAATTTTTCAAAGTTAACTGGCGAAAATGAGGGATACGATAGCATTTTTACCCACAATATGCTTTTTTCTGATCCACCAGATCATAAAAGATTACGGGGGCTTGTTCAAAAGGCATTTACGCCACGAATGATAGCAGAAATGAGGGATCGAATTCAGGAGATAACAGATGATCTTTTAGACGAAATTGCCAAAAAGGATAGTATGAATTTAATCGATGATCTTGCTTTTCCTTTACCGATTATCGTAATATGTGAGATTTTAGGTGTTCCATCAGAAGACCGTGACAAGTTTCGCATATGGTCAAATTCATTAATTGAAGGAACCAACGGTGAACATGCGAAAGATATGGCAGTTCATATGCAAGAATTCACCAAATATCTGGGAGACCGGTTTTCAAAGGTCCGGGAAAGTCCAGGGGAAGATTTAATTAGCCAACTGATTATGGCCGAAGAGGAGGGTGACAAATTAACAGAGAAAGAGTTATATGGGGTGGTCTCACTTTTGATTATCGCAGGACATGAAACGACGGTAAATCTGATTGGCAATAGTATTCTCTCTTTCTTGGAACACCCTGATCAGTTGCAGCTCTTGCAGGATCATCCTGAAATGATTCATACAGCACTTGAAGAATCACTCCGGTATAATGGCCCAGTCGAATTTAGCACATCCCGATGGGCACGTGAAGATTTTGAATTCAAAGGGAAAGAAATAAGTAAGGGAGATTTAGTGATTATCGCTCTGAATTCCGCTAACCATGATCCTAATCAATTTACAGACCCGGAGGTTTTTGATATTACCCGTGAGAAAAGTCCTCATCTTGCTTTCGGGAAAGGAATTCATCTTTGCCTGGGTGCCCCACTTGCCCGTCTAGAAGGCGAAATTGCTATCAGCAGTCTCTTGCAGCGCTTTCCACAAATCAAATTAAGAGTTGATACGAATGAACTTGAATGGAGACCCGGTATGGTTGTAAGAGGGGTAAAAGAAATACCTCTTTCCTTTTAAATTTTTAATCCTATTAAAGCTGTAAAATTATAATTTAAATGAGGCCATGTTATTCCATTAAAGGGCGCGATTATAGGCAACACAGGTAGAAAATGATCAAACTTTTTAAAAACCACATTTGAAATGATAAAGAAAGAATCCATTTTGAACAAACTTTTTTCAAAATGGATTCTTTTGATTTGCCGTAAAATGCAGGCTCATAAGATATTTTTGATCAAACTTTATTATAAAGTTACAAAATGCTTCTATAGTTGAGGAAGCGTAAATAACCAGTTTTAATATCCACAGTATATTTACCGTAGCAAAATAATAGGAATTTAATTAATCAACAAAATGGCCCTTTAATTGAACAAGTCCTTAAAGGATTACATGAATACTCTATACAAATCTAGTTTACATAAAATTGCTTATAGGTACTGAAAAAGGATCTTCGATGGAAGATCCTTTTTGCTACTTGTTCAATTAAAGCAAGTTTAAATACAAATGTTCACAAACTTACCTTTACTTCTTAGCTAGCAAGTTGTTTTGTTGTAGGGCTATACATATAGTTTCTTAGCAAAATAGATACCAAGCTCATTAATAAGAATAGTAATCCCCCTAATACGATATATTGAGTACCCATTCCTGATATAAATAATCCACCTACTGCGGTTCCAATCGTTATCCCTAAGTTACCACACGATAAGAATAATCCATTAGCGAAATCAGGAGCTTCTGGAGCCGAAGAAGTAATCCAATATTGATTAATATTATTTCCTATAGCAAATAATATCCCCCATAACATAATCGTTATCAACATAGGTCCAGTGGACTTCCCTGTAAGGAATGACAATAGAAGAATGATTCCTAATATGATTGGAAAAAGGGTTGCAGTTTTCATAGCATTTTTAGTAAGTAACCTTCCTCCTACTAAATTTCCAAAAAGACTTGCTAAGCCTAATAAAAATAATGCTAAAGTTAAGGTTCCCCCCGATATATTTGTTACGGTTCCAAGATATTCTGCAATGAAACTATTAATACTCGAAGTTGCAGAACCTATAAATATGACAGTAGTAATAGCTAACCAAACAATGGGCTTTTTTAATACACTAATTTGTGTTCCGTAAGAAAGCCTTTCTTTAACAGGTAAGGATGGAATAAATATCAATGTAGCTATGAAGGCAATTGCATTAACGATAGCAAAGAATAACATTGCCATTTCTATGGAGGTTTCACCAGCAATGTAATTAGTGATTGGTACACCAAGTATCATACCTGCGGTTACTCCCATAATTACTTTAGAAACAGCCTTTGGAGCTTCTTCCTTGCTAACAGATGTGGCAGCTACTGTCAAAGCCATTGAACAATAAATCGGATGAAAAATAGCTGGAATAACACGAGCAATTAGCAAAACGGTAAAGTTTGATGCAAATATTGAGACAATGTTACCTAAAACGAAAATACCAAGTACGAGTAGCATTATCTTCTTACGATTTATTCCCGAAAACAATATCGGCATAATAGGAGCAGATATTGCGACAGTAAGTGCAAAGAGACTCACTAGCAGACCTGCTTTGGCTACACTGATATCAAAGTGCTCAGCAATTGAAGGTAATATCCCAATTACGCCCATCTCAGTAGTTAGGATACCGAAAACTCCTATGGTCAAAATAACTATAAGTAAACTATTCTGTTTAGACATAAGTTTTATCTCCTCTGTTTATTACTTATTCTTTTGTTTTTTCAGTTTTTTTTCATTCGGAACTACAGACTTTTCATAATTTTCAATTTTACCGTTCAAAAGTGCCAAGGTTTTTTGTAGTTCCTCAATTCTTGCAACCAACTGGTTTCGTTGTTCAATTAACAGTTCCTTTCTTGTTTGCATAGTCTCATCGCCTTGATGAACCATTTTTACATACTCTAGCAACAACTCTATAGACATACCTGCGTCACGCATAAACAAAATTACTTGAATCCAATGACAGTCCTGTTCTGTGTATTCCCTTAGCCCACTTTTGTTACGGTTAATAGGGGGAATCAGACCTATTCGTTCATAATAGCGTAGGGTATCAGGTGAGATACCAAATTTTTCGCTTACTTCTGAAATTATCATAACAATGTCCTCCTTAACTTTTGAAAGCATAACAGCTGGAGTTAACTCCAGGTCAAGGGTATTTATAAATTTTTCGATCTAAATTCTTTTTCAACTATCCTTCCCCTTTTAGTTCAATAAGATCGCACAGAATCAAATGTATACTCTATACAAAACTAGTTAACATAAAGTCACTTATCGGTATTGAAAAAGGATCTTCCAATCGAAGATCCTTTTAGCTACTTGTTAAATTAAAGCGCCCGTTTGAAGAAAGCTAGTCCGTTCATGGGGGATAAAAAGAACGCCTCCTTATTTAAGAAATGCGCTCTATTCTGGAATTATTCAGGACGTTGAAAAGAGTTCACACTTATTGAACATTAGAAATCCGTTAGCTCAAGAGGACTATCAACCAATAAATTGCCTCAATAGCTGGTTAAACTTGTCACGTTCTTCCCAGAAAGGACCATGACCGCTGTAATGAAACGGAACAAGCTGTGAATTTTTTATTTTTTGATTTAATTCCTGAGCTTGTGCAAATGGAATAACTTTGTCGTGAACGCCGTGGACGATTAAGGTCGAGACAAGGATTTTTTGCAAATCCTCATAAAGCTTCTCATCTCTTAGCGTAATTATGATTGCTGCTGTTGACCAACCTGCTGCTTGTAACCCCAATAGAAAAAACCAATCCGAGAATGGTTTAGTTATATACTGAAAGAAAAAGCCATCTATTACATCCTGCATCATTTTAGGGCGGTCATTTAAGGTTTCTTTAAGAAAGTTATTAGCAGTTTCTTTAGTAAAGCCTATAGGAGCTGCAGCGTCTACAAGGACAAGCTTGGAAACTCCGTAACCATTATATCGGGACATATAGCGAATAGCGATAGCTCCACCTGTAGAATGACCTACAAGAGTGAAGTTGTCTAATTGAAGTACACCAACTACTGTACGAATATCATCTGCCAATCGGTTATAATTGTAGCCACTCATTGGTTTATCCGACTTTCCGAACCCTCTCCAGTCAATTCCGATACAGCGGTATCCCATTGCGGGAAGAACATCAAACTGATACTCAAACTGTTTATGGTTTAACGGCCAACCATGTAAAAACACTATCGTCTTACTGCCCTTGGGATTTATATCTTCCACATATAATTTTACGTCTGATTCTACACTAACATAGTATCCCACACCAATTCCCCCGAATACTAAAATGACGTCAACAATAAGATACTCACTTAGGCAAACATAGGTGAGTACCTATTCCTTGTAAGCAAGCCGTGTCGGTGGAAATGGACGGTGCTTACTGAACTTTACTCTCCGTTTGCTCAATAAGCCTTCCTCCATTAAATGGCACGATTGTTGAATAGAATAGCTCTCATTTTTTTACTACTTTATTGTCACTTAACAAAAAGCAAATTATATATGATCAAATTGTATATAAAATTCACATCCGTTGAATAGAACAGAAAGAATACTAATTTAACAGCCCTTTTAATTCCTTACCTGGTTTAAAAGCAGGTACTTTAGATGCTGCAATTTGTATCTCTTCTCCTGTTTATGGGTTTCTACCTGTTCAGGCTGCTCGTTCACGTACTTCAAATAGTATTATTTGGAATTTATATCTATACAACAAACCAAAGCATCTCAATCTGATGCTTTGGTTGTTGTATTACTTTATAAATTATTCTCTAAAAGATACCCTTTTTTTGCAGAAGTAATTAACAAAATACTATCATCGGAACTAAAAGTTGCATTTAAAACAAAATACAAAAAGTCACTCCTAAGTAGATTATAATTAGATGTCTCAAAAATCATAATATGAGAACTGTAGCTTACGATTAAGTATTTCCCATTATTAGATATATTCATCTGGGTAAAATATCCGCTCTCTTGATTGATAGGCAAATTAATTTCTTTCGTATTCCTTTCGCTATCCATAATCAACAAAGTGTCTAAAGAAAGAATTATATAATTATTATTAAGATGATCAAATAGTACACTTGACCATATACCAATAGTAATCTCTTCCATAATTGGATAATTGCATATATCCTCAACTTTAAGAATTTTATTACCTTTTACATTATTAAATAATGTAAAAATATGTGTGTTAGTAGCTTTAATATATTGATTTAAAATAATACGTGTCTCATCATTATGTGAAAAATAATCAATTTTACCCTTATTAATGTTTAATAAAACAATTTGATCTCCATTATCAGTTGAGACAATGTCTACCAATACATCATTTTCACTCGTCAAACAAATATTACCTTCTTTTAACTGATTTTTCTTAGAAGTTATAAACTTTTTTACCAATTCAAAATCAGATGTCTCAAATATCCATGACGTTCCACTTGTGTTTTTTAAAATTAAATATTTATCGTCATCACTAAATAGCACATTTCCGACGTTTTTAAAATTAATTACCTTTATTTCTTGATTTGTCTTTGAATCATATATAACAGTTTTTGAAGCAATGCTACTCACTGTCCACTTTTTATTATTTGATATTCCTAAGACATATGACTTTTTATATTCTTTCAGGATCTCCATTCCAAACATTTTATTACCCCTAATATTAAAATGGTGATGAATTACTAAGATTAGCTAACCAAATTTTTACGAATAATAATGTATTTACTACCCAACTTTTATGACTAGATTCTTTTTTGTATTTACAGCATACAACATTAATGAGTTGATAGTTGCATAATATAAGTTAGTATGAAGTCTTCTATGAACCCCGGTTTTAATAGCTATTTTATTTTCCGGATTCTCTGCTGTCATAGTAAAATATATTACACTGCTTTACTTCCTGTTCAACAATCGCGCCCTTGATGGAATAACAATGACTGACGTTTTTAAATAACTTTATTGTTCCTTAAAACCTACTCCTTATTGAAGTAAAGCTACCCGTTATTCATCCATGCAGCACAAAATCAGTGCTGCACCACAGAGTATGAAAATAGTTAGGAAGCGCCAATACTGATACTGACCTTAATCCAGTCAACCCATTCCATAGATCAAGGGAATGTAACTCTTTCCATTTTATTAAACGGTGGATAAGGGGTCTCTATGGTATTGCCTTTTTTCGAAGTTAGAGAAGTTTATTTTCATGGTAGTTTAAGTACATATCTTCACAAACTAAAAAAATAGAAAGTAACAAAGAGTCGTACTTTCATTTTAATTAACATTATTTATTTGATTTCCTCAGCCAACTCCAAAATAATTCCCTCTGGACCACGAACGTAGCATAATTTATAACTTTCTTCATATTGCTGTATCTCACTAAAGATTTCCGTACCCTTCTTTTTCAATTTGGCAACAACAGCTTCAATATCTTCAACAGTAAATGCAATATGTCGGATACCCAGTGTATTTGCAAAGGGTTGCTGAATATCTTTTTCATCTGACGGCGAATAAAATTTGATTAGCTCTATCCATGTCTGACCTTCTGGCGTTCCCAATCCTACACACGCTACTTTAACGTCATTAAGCCCAACTGCATATCCCATCAACTCTCCTTCCATTTCCCATTCCCCTTTCACCTCAAGTCCAAAATCGAGAAAAAACTCTTTAGCGGCAGAGAGATCATTTACGATTACACCCACATGATCTATTCTTTGGATATTCAAATTTTATACCTCCTATGTTCCTGTTATTTTGCAATATCATGTATTCAAATTCTAGTATTAACAAAGGGACGATTAATATAATAATAAGATACCAGCATTGCCAGTGAAAAAAAGAATCACTTCACTAATTTTGTATTAAATTATTGTTAAATTCCTTCCTCATTTCCCTAACGGTGTCAATTGGGGATAATTATTCATATACATTCCACTTATTTTTTCTCAATGTTCCCCTTTGATTATTGAACATCAGCGCTTCACCACAGAGAATGAAAATGGTGAAAAACCGTAAATACTGATTCTACGACTGGAGAGGAAGGTCGATGAACTATGGTGCGTGATAGCTTATCCGTTAGTCTGACTCCAACGACCACGGTGCACCACTGACTGTCGCTCCCTTACGGGAAGCACACATGGTAGAGATTTTTTGACTGAGCAAATCGAGATGTTGGATCAAGAAGTTGCGGAAAGAGTAAGTAGCCATCAAGAAGATATCGAACGGTTAGATTCCATTCCTGGGATAGCTACTAGAATGGCTGAGCAAATTTTATCCGAAATCGGGACTAATGTTAAGGAACAATTCCCAAGTGCGGCTCATATGTGTTCCTGGGCACAGTGCTGGAAAAAGGAAATCTGCTAATACAAAAAAAGGAAACAAGTATTTGAGATCCGCATTAACAGTAGCAGCTCATTCTGTAAGTGGATCTAAAAATTATCTCGGAGCACTGTATAGACATACAGCCTCACGAAAAGGTAAGAAAAGAGCAGGATTTGTGGTCGCTCATGCCATGTTACGTATCTCTTATTATCTTTTAACCCGAAAAGAAATGTATGTAGATCTAGGCGAAGACTACTTTGATAAACAGAGGCAACAATCCATTGTACGACATTCACTACGAAGACTTGAAAGTTTAGGCTCCTCAGTTACGTTACAAGCACCTGAAGCATCTTAATCCAGTCCATATTCCTAAAATAGATCAATGAATCAGGCGCTCTCCCCTTTTTTAAAAAATGAATGAGCTGCGTCTTATTAAGTATTGCCTTTTATACTAAATTATAGAAGTTTATTTTCATGGTTGTTGAACAAGATAATCCCTATTTTTTCGAAAAAATCCTTCGAATAAAAGCCCCTATTAAAGAATAGATCAAAGATATTACTATTGCTCTTACAATCCCATTAAAATCTAAATCAAAAGCCTCTTTTCGTACTATTCCTTGAAATGGTAAATCCGAAGGTTCAAATATTATACCAATCACTATTATCCCAATAAAAAGGATAAAAAAATCTATTACAAACTGCTTCATATAAATTCATCTCATTCCTTTGGAATTAGAGGACTATCCTCAAGTAACTGCCCCGTTAGTGAAACAAGAAGGGGTAAATGTATACTAACAAAAGACAAAGAAAAATCACTTACTTCTGGATTTCCCCCTTCTTTTCCCAATGGTCCCAAAGAGTATACACAATAGCAACGAAAATCGAAAAGGTCACAAACATAAAATAAGTATTTATATTAAAATACTGGTTGTTCACATGAAAACTTAATCCTGAAGTAATGCTTTGAATATATTCCGCATCTGCAACACCGTTTCTTTTTATTAATGCATCTTTTATGACTTGGCGATATTCATTTAATTCATTTTTTTGATAAAAAAAGGCAACAGTTAAGTGAACGAGAATGCCGACTATGCTAATGATAAAAACAGTGTTCCTAATCGAATGCACACGAAAAATTCGAACCCATAATATTACCATAAAGATGAGTAGTGGAATTGGAATCCAAGCTATCAACAAAGCTGGATTACCGTTTCCAGATGAAGTTCCTGGGAATGGAGTCATTTGGTTAACTAGTAGGAAGACTCCCAATGCTAAGATGCTAACAACGAATAGAGTAATCTTTGCAATTTTCACTGTATCCCCCTCTTTTTTCCCCATATCCTTTTATGTTTCAATTATTATATAAATTGTAACTCTTGTTCCACTATACTGCCCAGTTACTTTAAGTACACCCTTTCACAATCTTCGATACATAATAAGAAAAGTGTGAATTAATCCTTTTGCATTATGAATTAATTATTTTAACCTTACAAACTGGAATTTGACACCCTACTTTGCTGTTCTGTCACGATATACAATCAGAGTAATTGCATTTAATATGATGGTAACGATGAGAAGAACTGCTGCGACGAACGCCACAGCACCCGTTGTGTCCATAAGAGCAGACCAATCCTCAATCTTTACCAGATGATAGTTATAGAGAATTTGGAAGCATAGCGAAATAGCACATGCACCGATGCTTATAATAGAAGGAACGACCCAATTCCAATGGACATGCTTTTTATATCGCATGAGATTAACAACAGGAAGTATCCAAGCAATTAATCCAAGAATGAGGCTGCCAAGATTAAACAAACCAATCATATCTACTCCCCCTTTATATTTTTTTATTCTTGTTCAACAATCCTTCTACGTCAGTCGAAAAAGAAAAAGCTGCCGAAGCAGTCTTTCCTACCTAAACTAAAGCATCCGTTAGTTTAAGTATATTCCTTCACATACTTTATTTATTTTACATAATTGATTATATTTTAAAGGAATACTGCCCGACAGCCGCATAATGAAAAAGACTGCTAATAACAGTCTTTTTCAGCTCTTGTATCTGGTAGTTTGCATTGTATGTTCCGGCTGCTTATAACAATATCTTTATATCAAACTAGTCAACAAAACCATAATTCCATTAGTTAATAATAACTGATGACCAGATCGAATTAGTTCGTTCATACGCTAAAGCAAAAATGAACAGCTCAACAATCTTCTAGCAAAGCCCCCGTTAGCCATTCATGTAGCGTTGTGCCCCCGGGCCTACTCAGCCCCATTGGACACCGCGGAACTCCGGCTGGTTGCTATTCAGGAAGCGCGAGTCAATTGCGATGAGCCGTTCGCTCTATACCATCAACGATTACTCTGTACAGTTGGTGTGGCAGGTCATGGCCCATGCCGTCAACCAACATTAGCTCGGCTCCTGGGATGGCAGAAGCCGTGTCCTCGCCACACGCCGGGACAAACAGGGGATCGTCCACCCCATGGATGACAAGTGCTGGTACTTTTATGGTCGCCAGCCTTGGACGACGGTCACCGGAGACAGCGATAGCAGCAATTTGTCGTCCGACACTGCCTCGATCGTATGCTCGCTGGGCCTCCTCCAGAATGAGCGTCCGATATGCATCCTCTTCAAACGGATAGCCGGTTCCGGCGATGCGTTTGGCAAAAGAGAGACTGTGCGCCAAAAATCCTGCTTCATCCTCAAATGGGTTCGGCGCCGGTTTAGTCATCATCGCCATGACATCTGGGGCAGTATGCGGAAGGGCGGGATTACCGGAACTGGACATAATGGATGTGAGTGATAAAACCCGTTCAGGGTACTCGCTGGCTGCAATCTGGGCGATCATTCCGCCCATCGACCTGCCAACGAAATGTGCCCGGTCAATTGATAGGGCGTCGAGCAGTCCGATAGCGTCGTTGGACATGTCATCGAGAGTGTAAGGGATGTCCGGTCGCTGTCCTGACATGAGAGCAGTCGCCAGTGCATCAAAATCCAGCGTCGGATAATGGCTAAAGTGCGTCGAGCAACCTACGTCGCGATTGTCAAAGCGGATTACGCGAAAGCCCCGCGCTGCTAATATCCGACAAAACGAATCCGTCCATCGGATCATCTGGGTTCCAAGCCCGGCGATTAGGATAATAGCCTCGTCATTTTCGTTACCGAAACTGTCATAGGCCAATTCGACGTCGTTGACTTTTAGAATATTCATAATCATGTTCTCCTCCTTTTATTTTGATGTCGAAAGTTCTGTCATAGGCAGAACGCGTGAATCTTCGATTGCTGCAGTCCAATGCCCGATACCAGCTATGTAGTCTTGATGACTTGAAAAAGCAAGAAACGACTCCGAGCTGCTTTGGCGGATCATCATGACAAGATCCCATCTTTCCTCTTCGGGTCCGATAAGAAACTCTCCGCCATCGCCAAGAAACATCACCTCACCTCCGCTTTCACGGAGAAATGGTAGGGTGTGCTCAATATAGCGTTTGAAAGCTTAGGCACCACGGATTGGGTCCTCCGGTGATAGCTCAGAATGGGCCGTGTAATCGCCAACTTCACGAAAACGCATGAGGTTCAACATGACGATGCTGCGCTCAATGCCTCGCTGTATGAACCTCATGCCCGCGCGTTGTGTTGGTTCGATGTAACGATTAAATTCAAATTCTGTCATAGCAGCTCCTTTCGTAGATCCTTTTTTATTCCAAATTCTTTACGCCTCCACATGCTTTCATTCATAAGTTCCCCTCCGGGAATGCATTAGCGGCTAATCTTTTGATATGGTTTCTGATATCAGGTGCCCAGTCATCGGTAAAAATGATCCAAATCACCAGCATACAGTTCCCGCAGAGCTACTTCGTATTGATGGGAGTTCCCTGCCATAGCTTTCATTATAAATGAATAGTATTCGTTTCAAAACGATCGACCTAACACAAACATTATATTACTACGTTTGTTATAAAACAAACATTTTTAATTTACGTTTGCTTTTTTATTCAGAAACAATGCGGTGATGCATAAAAAATAAGCAATTGAAACAAATTCAATCGCTTAGCGGAACGAGAAAATAAAATTTATAAATTTAGCTAAAATGTAAATGAATACATCAATTATTGAAAATAGTAAAATGGCTATCAAACCAATGATTGCGTTTCTCATACCAATCATGTTAGCGAGTGTCCTACAATCTATAAGACAAGTTTTTGGTATGATGATTGTTGGTCAAAAACTTGGGGTAGATGCACTAGTCGCAATCTCTGCTTTCTTTCCATTATACTTTTTCCTTATATCTTTTGCGGTAGGGATTGGTTCGGGAAGTTCGATATTGATAGGGCCGTCTTTTGGTGGAGGAAATCTTTTAAAAACGAAGGATTTCTTCCTCAACTAACCTGCTTCGTTACTTGAATAAGAAAAAGGTGCTCTACCCTTGTTGAGGTAAAGCACAAGTTAGTTGATTAACATCTCCCCTTTTATTTCAAACCAAATAATTTCTACTATCACTAAACATATGATTGCTAAAATAAAAGCTGTTATAGAGAGTAAGACCTTGTTTCGTAACCTGGTATTGAAACGTATGTATAACTTACCTATCAGGCTGATAAGCAGTATAAAGATAGGAGCTGTTATACATATTGCTATTAAATCAACAAGAGAAAATGGTTTGCTGATGTATGGGTCAGAATAGACATTGAGAAGAAGAAGTGCGATAAATAAGATGAATTGATAAATAAAAAATCTTACAGGGCTCATAAATAATGGGTTCCCTTCTATGCAGTGTTATGTAAAGTATAAATCCTCAAAGAAAAAATAAATATACTTTTAAGCCAATTTGTCTTCCTGTTACTAACATAAGGGCCTGTAATATGAAAAAAGTGAAACAACTTGTTTATATTTCAAGTTATCAAATCAAACTAAATTAACCCTTTTTTGAACTCAATCTTACTAACTTTTCTTTATTAATGATAAAATATTTTCTTCCTTTTTTATCTAACAATCCATCTTCATGGAATTGGTTAAGTGTGTATAATAAATGTCGATAGCTTACCCCCACGTATTCTGCTGTTTCGGTAAGCTTCTCTTGAAAGCATCCATTGTTTTCTATTTGAAGAATATATTTCGCCAATCGATTTTTGAATTCGTAATCCTGCATATCTGTGTAATGATCCGTTCTTTTAAGTAATTTATCACCTAAATATTTTGATAAATTATGGAGAAAAAGATTGTCATTTAACAGATGCTCTTTTGATGAAGCCAATGGAAACGCTAAGCAAGTGCAGTCATCTATAGCCACAACATCTTTTAAATTCTTTTCCACCTCAATCAAGGATAATTCACCAATAAAATCATTTTTCTTTAGAAACTGAATCAGTGCACGTTTTCCATTTTCGTGTACTATATATATTTTTGCCCGCCCATCTAATAATAAAAATAAGTACTGAATATCTTCATCAAAGCGCACTATATATTCATTAGAAGAAAACTTACATATAAAAGCCTGATTTAAAACTGCTTTCGGAAAAGTTTCTTGAATATCATTATATATATCTACAAAATTTTCAGCGTAATCCTTCAAATTGATTTTTTCCATTTTATCACCTCAATATGAGATATCTCCTATTATTATATTCTTACTTTCGATATATTACTACCAAGAGGTGGATAGGAATGAACAAATACAAACATATTATTTTTGACTTAGATGATACGATACTTGATTTTCAAGATTCAGAAGAAAAGGCTTTAAAACAAATTATTACGCGATACGAGCTGCCCTATAACAAACAAACCATTGCATGTTATAAGCGCATTAATGATGGTTTATGGCATCAATTAGAGGAAGGCTTGATTTCTCGTGAAGAAGTGCTGACAACGCGTTTTTCACTTTTTTTGAAGGAATTTCATATAGATGGAAACGGAGCAAAAGTTGAAGCAATGTACCGTGAGCATTTAAACCAAGGACATAAGACCGTTACCCATGCACATGAATTATTAAATGCTTTAACTAAACAAGAATATAAATTATATATTGGAACAAACGGTGTAGGAAAGACTCAAAGAAAAAGATTAGTAGATGCCAAGCTACAAGGATATTTTGAACAACTTTTTATCTCTGAAGAAATTGGTTATGAAAAACCGAATCCCCATTTCTTTTACTATATTTTTGATGCCCTGCATACAAGCCGTAAAGAAGAATTTTTAATGATAGGTGATCGTTTAACATCGGATATTCAGGGAGCTATCAATGTCGGAATTGATTGTGTATGGTTTAACCCTAATAGAAGCATGCCTAAATCAGGTTCTCCTAAGAGCACATATACGATACCAAATTTAATGCAAATAATGGACTTATTAGAGGAAAATTCATGAAAAAAGTCATTCAATCGATTCTACTCTATATAGTAAGTGCTATTGGCATTAGTCTTACATTAAAAGCAGATGTTGGAGTAAGCAGTTTTAATGCGATGAATTTATCCATATCAGAATGGACTTCCATCAAAGTTGGTACAATTACATTCATTGCAAATCTTATTTTTCTAATCGGTTATATCTGCTTATGCGAAAAAAAGGATTTTAAAAAATTTACTTTGATGTTCATTTCCATCTTGTTCTTTGGAATGGTTATTAATTTTTTCCTCTATACTATTTTCGGTACGATTCACATAGAGAATTATTTTGTAAGAATCGGACTATTTATTTTCGGTGCGATACTAGCCGGTGGAACTACAGGCATTATTTTATCATTAGATATTATTCCTTTTCCTATTGAAAGTTTATGTTTACGAATAGCCGAATTAACAAAACGCTCTTTCTCTCAATACAGATATTGTGTCGATTTATTCTCCATTATTCTATCAATAACAATATCACTACTTTACAATTTACCAATCAATATTCGAGAAGGAACGATTATCAGCTTCTTCTTATTGTCCGGCATTATTTCTTATACACGATTGAAATTTGAAAACTATCAGCTGTAACCAAATACTCAACAAAAAGCATGACTAAAAAATAACCTCTTACGGATAAGAATCCAAAGAGGTTATTTTTATCAAACTTTAATATAAATTACGAACTTTATTCTAAATGATCAATCTTTTTTGTAAAACTACAAAGGCCGCCAATTGGCGGCCTTCTTAATGAACTAACGCACCCTATAGTTTAAGTACAACACTTCACAAACTTGCCTTTTCAACTTTATTTATTACAGGAATTTTGTCCCTTAGAAGAACATTAACAAAAATAGCGTCAAACCTGCTAGGCCTAACGCTATTACTATTCATTTAGTTCAAAACCTTTTAAATCCATTCTTTTCCGTTTTTGCGAATGAATTGAAGTTCCTTTTGATAATGTTCAAAATGTCCCTCATCAATCATTTTTTGAAACGCCGAATCTCCTTCTTCGGCTTTCCTTTGCATGGTTTTACATAATCCTTCTACTCGTAGCAACACCATCTCTAAAAAACCTTTTTCCATTCCCTCAATACCATACGATTCAAAAAATAATTTAACCCTTTGTTTTATACGGTCGGCATCCTTTAATGGTTCATAATAAACTGCCTCACCTGTTTCAGTATGATAAAGTCTACTTAAAGGAACGCAAGTGTAAAGAGTATAGGCTATATCCCAAAGTCTTGGACCAGGAGCAGCAAGATCAAAATCAATAATACCTACTGGCTTTTCGTGATTAAAAATAATGTTATAGATGGCAAAATCATTGTGACATAGCACTTCAAATGGCTGAGGGGTGTTATCGATTGGTCGCCAACTTTCTTCGATTGGAAAATCACTCACAGCATTATGATAGAGACGAAGCATTTTAGCTATCTCTTTTAAAGCATCATTTGACCACATATATTTTTTTAAAGGATAATTACCAGCTTCTCCTTCAATAAATGATAATATCTCTCTATCTTTTTCATCAACACCTAAAAACTTCGGTGCGTATTCAAAACCTTCACTTTCCAAATACTTAAATAACTTATGAATTTTAATGCCATTTGCCTTTAAGTCTCGTCGCACAGTGTCACCCGAGCGATATACGTTTGAGATATTTCCTCCTGTTAGCATTTCTTCCTTTTCGTACTGACTTGTCATTAAAATTCCCCCCATTTAGGGACGCTATGATTGTGCCAATAGAGATGTATTTTTACCCATAAATAAAAGCAGATATACAAAGGTATCTGCTTGGTAATGGGAATTTAATTGTCCACACCATGAATCCCTTGAATGATTTCAGATAGACAAATAAACGTATCCTTAAAATCAAGAACCGCCATCGTCTCTCTATTCAATTAACAAATCATTTCAAATTATTCCACATGTGTAATATAGATTCCCCTTTCTTTACATCTCCATTTTAGATATTACTAAATATTTCTAAAAAACAAAGAGAGTTTTATGTATTTATTAAACTATTCTGTCTATTACAACACCCCAAAAGAATACATCATTTCCTCTGAGTTCAATACCATTAAAAGTATCTTGTTCAAGTAAAATCAAAGTTATTGGTGATATTGAACTAGCTAATAAAGAAGTATGAATAAAAGTGAATTTGTTGCTATTATATCGCATGAGCTTAAATCACCCATAACTGCTGTGATGTTTAAGTTGGAAGCAGTCATCGAAAAGTAGGTCTGTCTCAAGATCATTTAGATATTTGAAAAAGTGCTACAAGATGATGGAGAGATTCAAGAACTAGTAATGGATATGGTGGAAATCGATCTAATGAAACACACTGTAATTGAATCTAAATTTTATAAGAATGGACTTATTGGATATCGTTAATGAAAGCACCTAAAGGCTGCAACATTACAATTAATCAAAGAATAATCTCTTCTTTAGTATGCCTTTTTAAGAGTATCATTACATATTTGAAATGGCTTCACTTGTTGTCCATGTAGCACTACTGAAAGCTCGGTAGTTCGTAACAGCAGCATGAAAATCGTTTTCACTAATCGTGGCAGTTGCATCGTAAACAACAGCTGTCTTGAAGCCATTTTCGATTAAATCTCTCATATGCGATTCAACACATACGTTTGATAATACCCCAGCCAAAATTACTTGTTCTTTTCTGCGTTGCCTTAGTTGATAGACCAGATCATTTGTCTGAGGACTGGCCACCTTGTGCGGTGTTGCAATGACGGATGTTTTATCCCAGATATACGGAGCTAAAGTTGGAACATAATCGGCTTCCGGAGTTGGAGGACTATATTGATTTAATTTCTGATAAACACGCAAACTAATCAACATCTCTTGTTCGTTCCCTGTAAACTGCCAATCATAGTCATGTGGATATAAAAAGTGCGGGGAAACAAAGAGCTGATAACCTTTACTACGGGCAGTGCTTAATAGTAGTTCCAAGTTAGCTAAAGTATTATTCTGTTTAATGTTAGCCTTTGTCAAATGATATCCTCTTCCGCCTGGAGACAAAAAGTCATTTTGAGGGTCAGTAATAACTATTGCAGTATTCGCGGGATTTGGTTTAAACATAGAATTTTCCCCACCTTTAATATGTTTTCACTTATCCATTATATGAACTACATTGATTAAAAATTCCTTAGGAAAATGAAATTTTGAAGTTAAGCTCCATTCCTCTAAAATCTTGCGCTCGCGCAAAGTGGTTATGTTTGGCTATATCTACTCCGATAATTAAGGTTTCAGAAGTAATTTGAGAGATTTTATGATTTTGGTTATAATTCATTGTAAGGCCTCCAATTAGATGTTTTGTCCATTTTAGCTGGCCAGCTCAGGACACATTCATCTTATCAAGAGGTCTTTTTTCGTTCAAATCTCATTTTCAGTTATTACAGGAATGCTGCTTCGTTACTTTAAGTACATTTCTTCACAAGCTCTTCTAATTATTAACATAGATACCCATTTTTCTTAAAAGGTATTGTTCAACAATCTGGCCCTATAACGGAAAAAAAGCGATCTTCTTTATTGAAGAATCGCGCCCGATTGTGGAATATCAAGATAATGATGATGATTGTTGCCTTTAGCTTGTAGAACTAACGCACCAGTTAGCTTAACATCAAAAAAATAAATCAGCCTCAATTATTTATTTTATTCATATTCCATAACCCAATATTTTTCTTCTGGTTTACCTTCTTCAACAACTTTCTTCCAACCATTATTTTCATAAAACTTCATCGCTTTTTGATTTTCAGATACACATTTCAATCTTAATGGTTTATTCATTTTTTCTATGGCGGCATTAACCAATTGACCACCAACACCTTTACCCGAGAAATCAGGGTGAACAAATAAGTTATGTATAAAATTATCTGGCAAGTACAAAGAAGCAAATCCAAGGATATGAGTATCTTCCTCTGCTAATATTATATACTCTCCTACAGTATGCTTATCAAAGTCTTCTAAAGTCATTTCTTCTATATCTGCCCAATGAAAACTTTTACGACGAGATTCTAGGTATATAAGTCTTAAATCAGGGTAATCTAATTCACTTGCTACTCTGATATTCATATTTTCACTCTCACTTTCTTTTATATAAATAATAATAACATAATTTTCATTCTATATAATATAGGTTTAAATCAAGGTTTTCCTTCTTACACTAAACTACTTCGTTAGTTTAAGTACATTTCTTCACAATCTACGCTTTACAATTTAACGCGCTATTCAACAATCTAGCGGAAATAGGGCTGTTCCTTATTACAGAAACGCGCCCGATTGCTGAAGACTAAAATTTCTGAACCAAGTTCCATCAGTGTAGTTCAGCAACTATTATCCAAATAAAAATTGGGTTGAGATGAATTGTAATTCAAACTCCACATTAGAGTATGAGAAGTAAGATACAATAGCTAACAATATCCATAACGTCTGAATTACGATTCCAACGATACTGCAAACAAATCCAGAGGTTGCCAATCCCCTTCCATTCTCGTTCGTTTTCTCAATTTCCCTTTTTCCCATTCTAGAAAATACAATTCCGATAATACCAAGTATTATTCCAATTATTGGTATTATAATGGAAAGAATCCCAAGGGTTAAAGAAGCCACCGATTTACTATTTGTTTGAGCTTTTTCAACCATTCATAAACACCTCCTAACATTGACATTGCTATACAACATGACCCAATTCATTAATATGGGCGCATATCTTGCTACATAATAGCTCCCTTTTATTGAATAGCTGCTCTTTATTGCCCATTAGAATCGGACTAGAAAAATTACATTGAAAAGAGTGTATTTATACAGTCTCTCACCATGTGTTTCCTTTTTTCGGTATATTCATTTTCGTAAGCATTAGTGTCTGTGTTAAAGTAACTACAACCTTGTTGAATTTCTCTGTTTTTTTCGTACTGGATGTATACATATTTTTCTTCCGGTTCATCTTTAAAGATGACACGGGCGCGCGTTC
Source organism: Bacillus cihuensis (assembly GCF_000504145.1). Taxonomy (NCBI): domain Bacteria; kingdom Bacillati; phylum Bacillota; class Bacilli; order Caryophanales; family Bacillaceae; genus Bacillus; species Bacillus cihuensis. Next base: position 685,768 of record NZ_KI632495.1, read on the forward strand.
TTTTTATACCTGTATCTTTCTTCATTGAATAGAATGTTTTAACTTCTAACAATTCATCGGAATTATATCCAAGCTTAAGAAGGTGTTTTTTTGTTGCATTTTCCATTAATAAGGAGCGACTAGGATTACCATAAAATATATCATAAACGAGAAAAGGCCCTCCTATAATAACTCCGATGAATAATAAAAGAATCAAACGTTTAGTTTTTTTCAAAATTCCCCCGCCTTTTTTAGAACTTTAAAAAATAACGCTTTTATCATCCATTATTCATTAATGAATCCATTGTTATTTAGGATTTAACATAAATATCCAATTATATCAGAAATTATTATTCTATTAAATGGCCCTATAATGGAAATAGCGCTGTTCCCTATTACAAAAAAGCACCCTATAATTGAAAAGTGGATTTTTATACTAATACGGGGATGATATTAGTTTAATTTTGTAGGTGTTTTTGGTAATCCACGATAAGCTGATCTAATTTTTGACTGCAATTAATGGTGTCGTGGCTATTTAAGCCTGTTTCCTTTGCAATCAGGATTAATTCCTTTTTCAATTCATTGATCCTGTTTTCTAAATCGTCCATTTCTGTAAGTACCATTCAACAAGGTATCCTCCTAAAATATGTACGTTATTTTAGGCAACTCAGCCATCATAGTTAAAACTTTAGATCTGTAGTTTTGCGTCCTTATTTTTCAATAAGTTTGCCTTTTCTCGTTATATATTACTGTATTTAGATTCCGAAATTTGTCGCATTTTGTTGTTGCTATCAGAATAATTGTCAAGAGGGTGGATTCATGGATCTTTACCAATATTTCCCTTAGTTTCAATGCAACTTTCCCAATTCGTGAGGTAAGTACCCTTTCTTTGAAGAAATGATATGTGACGCCCTACTGAAAGCCTCTTCAAATTCCACCTCCATTCCCTCTTTTACTTGTAACATTGCGCCTTCAAGAATCATTGTAAAACCTCCCGTTTTTCTATTTGCATCACCGATCAGTATTCCAAATAACTAGCCCTATAACGGAATATTAGATGATCTTCTATTGGTCATAAATTCATATTCTAAAATGCTCATTTCCCATAAACTCCAGTATTCATCACCGTTTTTTCTAGAGTCTCTATGTAATCCTTCTTTTGTAAAACCAGCCTTTTCATAACAAGCAATTGCAGATACATTGAAATCAAACACACCAAGACTAACTCTATGTAAATTAAGATCTTCAAATGCTACTTTGAGAATTTCTTTCATCATTTGCTGACCAATTCCTTTTCCTCTTACATTTTTATCACCTACCAAGACTTTTCCAACTCTTGCAGACTTATTTTTTCGATCAATTTTCTCCAAAGAGATATGATCAATAACACTACCGGTTTCTTTACCTTATATACTAAGGTATCCAAGTTATCTCTATTGGCATTCTCAATATACTTTTCTAATTGATTCTCTGATAAGGGATATTGGAATGCAGGCCCACCCCAATGAGTAAGAATTGAGGTGAATTGACCCACTTGATAAGTTGTTTAAATCCGTGCGTTCAAAATACTTTAATTCAATCATTAAAACATTTCTCCTCTATGTTTTTTTCTTTATTCAATTTTATTATGTGACCTATTTCTTCCTCAACAAAATGGCCCTATAATGAAAAAAGCGATCCTCTTTATTGAAGAATCGCGCCCGTTTGTAGGCTGTTGATTACCACTTTTTCTAGTATACATATACATAAAGGTTAAAGGTGCTTTCTATTTTTTTCGATGATACTTAATATAAGCGCAAGTTAGTTCAACACCAAACTACTTATAACTAAACAGCTGCTCTTTTCTCTCTTGTTTTGTTGGCAAATAGTTTTTCATTAAGAGTTGGCATAATCATACCATCAATCCCATATTTTCCTGCATTCACAGCAGAAACGAGAATAAACATAGATAATAAAACAAGTTGTGGATTGGTACTTGTCGTACCGCTAAACAGATAAGAGTAGTTCATAATCAGTCCAAATAATACTGCTATTTTAGTGAAACAACCCACCAATAAACCTATTCCCACTAGTAATTCTCCCCAAGGTACTAAAGTATTGAATATCTCTACATTAGGAATGGCTACGTTTTCTAGAAAAACAACCCACCAACCCTGAACAGCCGGGTGTTCTCCTGTTGCTTTAGCTAACGCACCCTGTAAGAAACCAGAAGCATCAAAATGTCCGCTTGCTATCTTCCCCCAACCAGCCATAATCCACGTATATCCGAGATATACACGTAGCACAGCTAAAAGTATAGAGATCTTTTTATTTTCTCTTAGAAAATCAATAAACATACTTTTCCTCCTAAATATTAAAAATTAATCACTAATTGATATAATACTATAAACGATAACGATTATCATTATCGTTTATATGAAAAATATGTAACAGATATGTTACAAAAACCTCCTGTTGCAATAAGAGGTAACAATTAAAGATATATAGAAAGAGATGAATAGTTTATACAACTTTTTTAACTCCTCTTGGGCATCTAGGGGAATCAACTTGTCACAATTTATTTTTTATGTAGGATTGAATTATATGTAACCTTAATTCAATAAAATGGCCCTATAATGAAAAAAAGCGATCTTCTTTATAGAAGAACCTCGCCCGATTGTTGAAGATCGTTATTAAAGTATAGTGCTCGTTAGTTTAATAGTTAAAGAATTAAACCGCTAAAAACCATTCCAATATTTATTACAAAATGAAATATTATTGCAGTGTATATACTATTGGTTTTTATTACGACAAAAGCATAAAAAAATCCAACAAAAGAAAAAAGTAAACTTATTATGAAAGGTATTCCAACAGCAAGATGTAGTAAACCAAAACCGATGCCTGTCATGATAATTGCACTTGTAGTGGAAACATACTTTTTCAAACTTGATAACATAAAACCACGCCATATAAGTTCTTCAAGAGTTGCGTTGATGATTGAAAACAATAAACAAAAGATTAACATTGATTTAATATAACTAAATTCTTGCTGGAGAATAAATGGGATGAATGATATACCAGATATAATTATTCCAATTAGTAGAAAGTAAGATAATTTTATGGAATGAAAAGGCATAACAATACGACTATTCAAATTAGGTTTATTGTTAAAGAACGATATTTTCTTCTTGTTAAAGAGGTGAACAACGCACAGTCCAACAACAATAATAAAAATTGAGCCTCTATTTAACAGAATCCTTAACTCTCTGGAAATTTCATAGGTGGCTAAGAATATATTTGTAAGTTGATAAAGTAAAAAACTCACTAGAAAAGCTGTAAAGAGTGAGGATAAAAAACGATATTCAACATTTATAATGCAGATAATTAGAAGGAAGAAAACTATAAACCCTATACTTATCCAACTTTTATAAGAGATAACAATAATACCCCAAAAAAATAGCACAGTTAATAAAGCTAAAAGTATATTTTGTTTAATAAAGACATCTTTAACTGCTTCTTTAGTTTAGTCTGCACAATCTCACTTAAATATCCATTTTTGTTTGAAGGTCTTATTCCATTAAATGTCCCTATAGCTAAAGAAGGCACAATTCTTTTTCAAGAAATGCGCCCGATTATGGAACATTACTATCTCATTGAGTCTCTTGCGCCGAATCCAGAGCTTTTACCAACCCATCCGGATCTTGAGATCCTATCACCACAGTATTGTTTGTTAATTGTAATTCTATTCCTTGATTCCCATTCATATTATAGGCTGTTTCGCCTTTGGCATTAAAACGTATGCCCCAACCTCCAAACCGTCCAAGTGGACGGTATGTAATGGCCTTATAACGAACCATATCCTTAAATAAAAATGACTTATAGTGAATATGAAACGGCACATAACGGACATAAAGACCATCCCTACGCACCTCAGTTATTAATTTCATGAATCCTAGCAGACACAGTGGAAATACAATTCCGAAAACAAGCCAGAGAAGCACCAAAATTACATCCGGAGCTGGATTATCACCTACTGGAATGCCAAAGATGACTTGTTGTATGAAGTTAAACCACATGAATGCTGCAATCAGTAAAATTAAAACCCATACCCAAATTTGCCGAGGGCGCTGAACTTCACGAAAAATAACGTGTTCTTGTCGTTCCATTTAAGCCTATCGCTCCCTTAACGGTTTATTTTTCTGCTTCAATTTTAACATACGTTGTTCAACAATTTGGCCCTATACATGAAGAAAGAGCGTAATTCTTATTCTGGAATTGCGCCCAATTGTTGAAGACCGATTAATTTATTTCAACTGTTGTTTATTGCAGAACTTTTTAGAATCAGATGTTTAAATAACTTCTAATTTTTTAGTTAACATAATTGAGTGTTATCGGTATCAAAAAGATCTTCGTTTAATGTTTTATAACCACATCAAGGACAAGTGTATTTCACCTCTAATCTCACTACTTCTCTAGAAATGTCCCTTTTATCTTAACAAAGGCGTTTTCTAATTATTTATTTCAAGAGTTATCCTATAAAGGTTTGGAACATAAATTTCACAGCCATTCATAGTTTTTGATGCTAAAAATTCGTCGGGAAGTACCATCCACTTAGATGCAATATTATTTAGCAATGGTTTTACATTAAATTCAAATGCTTTATCTATATCAAGAAAAACTTTGTACATATCATCAATATTCCAATACTTTTCTATTTTAGAAACTAACATCAAGACCTTATAATTAGCAGCAAACTTCTTAAAACTATCTAAGTGTTTGTTTACTTCTGCTGAGTTACTTGCCTCAAGAAATAAGATAATTTTCATAAACAAAACTCCATATTAAAGTAAATCCCTTCTTTAACTAACCTATTAAGCTCATATTATAAGGTCTTAACGGATTAAATGAATACTCTATGCAAACCTAGTTAACATAAAATCTCTTATAGGCAATAAAAAAGGATCTTCAATTGAAGATCCTTTTGTGATGATTGTTCAATTTAATCGCTCGATTATGAAGAAATACTTATTTCGAATTAACAATTAATCACGAATAACAATAGGGTTATATTGTTTCTTAGTATTTATTCAACTGGAGAAAGTTCACTTTCTATTACCCATTTATGATAGGTTACCTTTTCTCCTGTTTCAGTATCAGTGTAATCTACCATATATACGGTTGTTTTTTCTGCTGTATCTATGACAGCCGTAGCACCATCCATACCTTCCATATGTTTAGCGTTCAATACAACTTCATCACCTGGTTGAAATGGTTCATCACCAGCATTTTCAATTTCTTCGTGAATCACCCATTTATGATCCTCCTCTGGTTCACCACCAGTTGTTGGAGTATATGTAACAGCATAAACTGTTGTATCAAAGGCACCGGATATTGTAGCTTCAGCACCATTCATTCCAGACATATGTTCAGCATTGATAATAGCTTGGCTTCCAACAGGATAGGTAGGATTTTCTGCTTCTTTTAAGCCTTCTGGTACATCACTTGAACCCGAATGATTCATTCCTTCGTGACCTGAATGGGCATTAGAATCTTTTTCATTTATATCCATATTTTCGTGAAATTTAGTCTCTGTATTGGTGTCATCATTTGGAGCCGATTCTTCATTTCCACTACAAGCTGCTAAGACCATAGTTGTCACTAAAACAAGCAACCCAATTATTAATTGCTTTCTTTTCATCGTTACAACCTCCACTCAAATATTTTAGATTTTTTCTTACAAACCATTCCCCTTAAAATATACCCCCATACGGTATTATAGCATTACCAAAAATTTAGATATACTTTATTTTATTAATTGGCTCTTTAGTTGAATAAGGTTTTTAAGGAAAACATGATTACTCTATACATTTTTAGTTTACATAATCGGATGTTATCGGCATTCAAAAAGGACCTTCAAAATGGTCTTATCCCCGTCAAGTAGACAATTAATAAGAAGGTTCACTTATTAGGCAGCCTTAGCTCTATATTTAGTAGGGCTGAGGTTATTTAATTTTTTTGAAAACGTTTATTGTTATAAAACTTAATATAATTTTTTACTGCTGCCTTAACCTCTTTTGAGGTCTCAAATTGGTAACGGTAAAAACATTCAGTTTTAAAGTGACTAAAAAAACTCTCCATTTCATGAGTTATCTAAACAATTTCCTTTTCTAGACATACTTTGCTTAATATTGTATCTTTTTAATAGTTGGTTATATCTTATTGAGGTGTACTGGAATCCTTGATCGCTATGTAATAGGAGCCCTTTTACATCTCTTTTTTTACGGCCACTTTTACTTTATCAGCTATTAGTTTAAGGTCATTTCTTTCACTTGTTTTATATGAAATAATCTCATTGCTGTATAGGTCTAGTATCGTAGATAAATAGATTTTCTTTCCGTTAAATAGGAGATAGGTTTTACCTGTTACCCATTTTTCATTTGGGCGTGTAGCTGAAAATTCTCTGTTTAAATGGTTCTCTGAAACGGCATATTTTTCTTTTCGTCCAAAGTGCTTCCACTTATTTTTCCGTATCTTCGCTTTAATTCCATTCCCTTTCATTAAACGATAAATTCTCTTATGATTAACATTCAAACCATACGTCTTTTTAAGCCAAGTTTTAACTCTTGGGTAACCGTAGCTCCAATTAATATCAGGATCTTGTTGGCATTCCAAAATCTTAGTTACGATTGATTGATCATCCAAATCCTTATCTGTTGGGTTTTCTTGGCGTTTTAGCCATTTGTAATAGCCACTCTTTGAAACACCTGCTATCATACATAACATGATGATTGTAAATTGATTTTTAAGTTCATGAATTATTTTGTATTCTATTGATTTTTCTTTTCCGGTATCATCCCCCTTTTCGCAGTTAAGAGCTTTTTTAAATAGGCATTCTCTGCTTCTAATCGACTTATTTTTTCTGTATCACTTTTATAGTCTTTTTTAAGTCCACCTTTCAGTGGGCTACGATATGTTCCTCTCTTTTCCTCTAACCCCTGAATTCCTTCTCTTTTATAGTGAGCTATCCACCTTTGCACAGTTGTATATCCAATCCCTAACTCTTTGGAAATTGATCTAATACCCATATCTTTCTTTTGGTATAAATTAATCGCTTTTAGCTTAATTTCTTTTCTATAGGTTGTTCTAATTTTTCCCATAAAAAATCCCCTCCATAGAAGACAGTACAATCCTTTCTTTTTACTGTCTACTATAGGGGGATAATAACAAAACAACGAAGATCCTTTTATGCTACTTATTGAATTAAAGCACTTATCAATAAATATATGCAGTCCCTCTTATAAAGCAGTTAATCCTCTAGAGAATTGATTATTAGGTCCGATAAAAAATCTCTAAAGTTCTTTGCAATCATTTCAAATGGTTGTTCCTTTATTGGAAGTCCACTGTTATACGAAACAACAGGTGCATCGTCATCATTATTACTTTGTACTTTGGAGCAATCTAGACAGAAATATTCACCATTATCAGCGAAATAAAAGCAAATTAGATTATTAGGCAAATTTTCTTTTTTACTTTATTCTTTGCTAATCCAAATCATATTCGGGATTCCCGTTTCATCTAGACCATAAATTTCTTGTCCAAAAATATCTCCCAAACCATATTTTTTTAGAAACTCTCTATAACTTATAGAAAATTTCACCCTTAAATTTATTTTCTGCATCAATAATTGTTTGTTCATCAATTTCACCAATAAAATCAGCTACTTTTTGGTTCTCTTCTATAATTTCTAGAGCTTTATTTATCGACATTTATTTTCCTCCGAACAATCCATTTTTACATTTATTTTACCACTATTCCTTCTTCAACCAACCTGTCTGTTAGTTGAAGAAGATCCAAAGGGTTACATGTATACTGTATACATTTTTAGTTAGCATTAGGTAAATTTTAAGAAGTACTTAAAATTGAAAAATCCATGCGTATCAAGGATTTGGTGTTTGTTCATTTTTTATCATTTATGCATGAATTTATACAATGTTGATATATAGAGTTTTTATGCTTTTTAATAAGCCCAGCAGCTGCCTAAAAATGTGATATTTTTATGCAACCTCTTATTCAATATAATGGCCCTTTAATGAAAATAGGCGCTGTTCCTTGTTACAGAAAAACGCCCGATTATTAAAGATCTTCATTACTAAGTCTTGTTGAACTAACGCACCCGTTTGTTCAATAATGAGTTTTTCTTCAGCCATTTTAATTGTTGATTTTCAACTTGAGGCTGACCAGAGCATGTGTATTTATAGTATCAAGACCATTCATAATTGAAGATAAGAGCTCCCTTATTTGAAGAACCCGAGCCTTCTATAGTTTTCTCTACTGACTTGGGAGAAATAAACGCTACAGGACCAAAATGAACAATTGCTGAACCATTAATATTGTTAATATTAATTGGTGCTAAGAATATAGACATACATAACATTCCTTTTCTGTTTACTTGATAGTGTATTCTATTCGGACAAGCACTTTATTGCTTATACTTTGTAATTGTTTTTATCATTCACCGTAGCAATTTTTACAAAAACTGAGTCTTTATGGAATTAGCTCATTATATTTGAAGAATTAACCCCCACTTTATTTTTGCATTGACCTGCTCCGTTAGTTTGAGTACAGTTCTTCACAATCTCCATTTTCTTGTTCAACAATATGGCCCTTTTCTTGAACAAGGTTTTTGCCTTGAGTAAAAAATAAATTGACCTCCGTTGTCACAATATATATTTGAGGTGATTGAATTTGAGAGTGAAATTGGCCGAAATTTCTGTGATTATTTTAGTTCTTTTGAGTATCTTAGTTCCTTACACAGCCCATGCAACTGTACAAAGAAGCAATAATGGTAATATGGATTTCGATATTGACTTAACGGGTTATCGACTCTATGGATTTGGTGATTTTAATCAGCTGGGTTATAAAATAACACCACTTGCCCAATTATTTTTTACAATTATTCAGTTGGAAGAAGAGTGGATTGATGAACCACGATTATATATCAAGGGAAACAAAGGTTTTGTTCACCTTTGGAAAAAAGATGGAACAAATGTACTTTATACTGTTGAAAAACAAACAAGTGGTCCGTTAAAAGATATGTGGGAAATTGTTGATGTTAAAAGAAAAAAAATTAACAGAATACCGGTTCCAAAACAATTACTTAAAGAAGCATTGATTGAACGCTTAGTAGACCCAATAAGCAAAGCTATTGAAACGTATTATAAACCTAAGCTGTGGGATCGGGGATTCGAGAAAATCCTTAAAATAGAGAAGGATGAGACAAATTTCAGTTTGTATGTAACTGTTCAAGTTCAAACTTTTGAGGGGGCACATAATCCGCCTTATGGTGAAGAAACAATTACTTTTCAAATAAAAGGAAGCCAAATTGAGGTTGTTGAATTTAAACATAGAGACATTCCAAAAGAAGAATGGACTAAGATAGAATTAAGAAATTCAAATAAGGAAACTAAACATGAATAAAAAATTTTGGGAAATCAAGACTTGTCACTTTGCCTGATAATTTGCACTTATTTTAAGTCCTAATTTGCACATGCAGCTTTAAAATCAAGCTACATTACCTTTACATGTGAAGATTAACTGGGTTTCTTCAGTATGGGATAACGCCATGGGTACCAACAGCAAACGCGCATTTACAACGTTAAGAGAATTTAAAAGGATTGAGTCCGGTACAATACCGAATTCAATCCTCCGTAGCTGCTTAACTTAATATCGTGCCTAAATTTTGGGGGTCACTTCATTTTCAGAATAGCGCCCTTTTCTGGAATATCTAAAATAGGATCTCAATCTTAAAATCCATTAATTCTTGTTGCACTAATGCTCCTTTAGTTCAAGAGGTCCTCTGCCCCTAAATAATAAATACTTTCACTTATCCCAAGATTTTCTCAGCCTCGTCCATAAGTTCCTTTATGATCATTTCAGCATGATTCTCATGATGAATTAATCGAAGACCTTGACCAGCCCACAGGGCCATATACTCAACTTGATTTTGTTTGAAGGCTTCTTTTCTAATGTTACTGGTTGCTGTATTTTGAATAGGATAAGCTAAAGGATGAACACCTGTCCGATCAAATTCTCCGATAAATTTATTTTTTATTCCTCTCGCAGGCCTTCCTGAAAAGTTTTTCGTAATGACGGTATTTTCTTCTGTACTATTAAACAGAGCCTTCTTGTAGAGAGGATGAATGCCTGACTCTTTTGACCCCAAGAACTTTGTCCCCATCTGAACACCTTGAGCACCTAAAGCAAGTGCTGCCACTAATCCCCTTCCATTCATGACCCCTCCAGCAGCTACAACTGGTATATTGACATTTTCAACTACCTGCGGAATGAGTGAAAAAGTTCCTATATTTGCTCCCTGTGGGTGCTCTTTTATATCAAATGTACTTCGATGACCACCAGCATCACTACCTTGAGCTACAATGACATTAGCTCCTGCTTTTTCTGCAATCATTGCTTCCTTAACTGTAGTAACCATCGAGATTACCTTTATTTTTCTTTGTTTTGCAGCTTCCATTTTATCAACTGGTAAAATTCCAAAAGCCGTGCTTATGATTGGTACTTCTTCTTCTATTAAAACTTGAAACCTCTCGTTAAACAGGTCAGGCGTTTGGAACTGTATATGATCTTCCTTAATGCCTAGATTCTTTCCGAGGCTTAATAACACCTCTTTTACCTCGTGTTCGTGTTTCTTTTCATTTGGATTGATGATGTTCTCTACACAAAACAAATTGACCGCAAATGGGCGATCTGTATGCTGCTTAATGTTCCTAATTGTCTTCCTTATGTCGTCTGGCATCATGTACGCAGCACCCAAGCTTCCCAATCCTCCGGCATTACATACATTCGCTATTAGTTCCACTGTCGTAGAGCCTCCAGCCATGCCAGCTTGTATAATAGGATATTTAATATTTAATACATCACATAAAGGTGTTTGTAAAGTAATCATCTTTCTTCCCCTTTCCTGTCTTTATCATTTTAAAATTATAAAGAGAATTAAAGTTCAGAATTATAAAGATGTATTTATTATATTACTTTTTTACGGAAGATTCTACATCCAATTAAAAAATGCCCAATCCTAGTCACATCAAGGGTTTAAGGCGTTTATCTCGAAATCGAAAATTCAGGTTAATTTTCATATTTTTACTCGTCATCAAACTTCCTCAGTTTAAGAGATATTGTGCGTATACTTGTATTTTCGAAGGATTACAAACTACATAGCTAGACAGATTTAAATTAAGGTTCTAATAATTAGGGTATAAAATAAAAAATATATTGAAATATTAAGTTTATCTGGTTATAATACGATACGGTCTTATATATTTAATCTTTGTGAAATTTTTAGAAAAATTAATATTTTTTCTAAATAGTAAATTTCAGATATTTTTATGGAGGTTTTAGTTTGTCTAATAAAGTACCATTTTCATTTATAGTGGTTATTGGTTTAATGCTATTTGCTCTATTCTTTGGGGCGGGGAATTTAATTTTTCCACCAATGCTTGGTCAATCAGCAGGAATAAATATTTGGTCAGCTAATGCAGGATTTTTAGTAACAGGAGTTGGATTACCATTACTTGGTGTATTAGCACTTGGTTTTTCAGGGAAAGATGATTTACAATCATTAGCCAGTCGTGTACATCCTGTGTTTGCGATTGTATTTACAACTGTTCTTTATTTAGCAATTGGTCCTTTATTCGCTATTCCGAGAACAGGAAACGTTTCTTTTGAGATAGGTGTCAAACCTTTTTTGTCCGAAAACTCAGGTCCTATACCTTTACTTCTTTTTACAATCGTATTTTTTAGCATTACGTGTCTTTTTTCACTTAATCCCGCGAAAATTGTCGAAATTGTTGGTAAGGTATTAACACCAATCAAGTTAACGTTTATTGGAGTCCTAGTAGTAGTTGCTTTAATTCATCCAATTGGTGATTTTCAAGCACCTGTTAAGAATTACTCAGTTCAACCATTTTTTAATGGGTTTAGAGAAGGCTATTTAACAATGGATACCCTTGCATCTTTTGTTTTTGGTATCATGATTATTAATGCTATTAAAGAAAAAGGTGCAAAAACAAAAAAACAAATAATGATTGTTTGTGGAAAAGCAACTGGAATTGCGGCCATTATCCTAGCAACCTTTTATACTTCTCTATCTTATATGGGTGCCTCAAGTGTAGAAAAACTTGGACATTTAGATAATGGAGGTATAATCTTAGCAAAAGTCTCGGAGTATTATTTTGGTTCTTATGGTGGGATATTATTAGGATTAATGATAACAGTAGCTTGTTTAACAACGAGCGTAGGACTAGTTTCATCATGTTCTACATACTTCCATAAGCTATTTCCTAGGCTATCTTACAAAACAATCGCTATTAGTTTATCTATTTTTAGTGCAATAGTTGCTAATATTGGACTTACACAGTTAATTGCTATTTCTATACCTGTATTAACAGCTATTTACCCATTAGCCATTGTATTAATTTTCTTAACATTTTTTCATTCTTTATTTAAAGGGAAAGCTGAAGTTTATCAAGGTAGCTTACTTTTTACATTTATTATTAGTTTATTTGATGGTTTAAATCAGGCTGGTATTCACTTATTATTAATTAATAATATCTTTAATGAAATTCTGCCATTGTACGAGTTAGGCCTAGGATGGATAATTCCTGCTATTGTTGGCGGGTTCATAGGGTATGGCAGTAGCGTATTACGAGCGAAATTCGGATTAAATCACCAATTAGATTAATAAAGTAATTCAGTCTAAAAGGCGGTCTAGGACCGAACTGTAACCCTTTTTTTACATTTAAAAAGACTTCTAAAAGCACCCTAAAGATAGACACTTAAAATGTCCATCTTTAGGGTGCTTTATTTTATTATTTTATTTAAAGAATATATATTATTTTTTGAAATTTTATGTATCATTGAGATGTGTGTTGCAGTAGATTTATGTTAAAGTTCAAATTTATTAATCCCTTATTATTTAACACATATAAACCTTTATGTTATAAGTAAAAAGACAATCTGTGAATACTCTTACAAGCTACCTACCTTAATGGATTCTGATAAAAGTTTTATTAATTGCACAATGCTGTCTGTTCCCTCTCATACCTAATTCAACGATCTTCTTGGTATATTTATTAAATTAGTCTGCGTCTTGCCCAACACCTAGAAGGTATAAAATTTTTATATCTAGTTGACTCTGAAAAAAAATTTCAGTACTTTCATTACCAATTGTTCTTTTGTAATCGTAATATGATTCTCACCATACTTAATAATAGTAGTCTCACGGATACATGATCACGACAATCGTTTAAAACGAAATAAATTGATATGTTGTTTTCTTTATTTTCAATACAGAATTCATTTATTCGGCTGGTCTTGGGCCAGCATTCATTTTAGAATCTTTAACTGTCATGATGGGGCGAACGGTCACGTCTCCATTCACACGAATTTGACAGGATAAACGCAAATGATCTTCAATTCCTTTTTCCGAAAAGGCGTTTTTTTCTACATTGCTTAAATCACAAAACTCACCAGCCAATACTTCTACTCTGCATGTCGTACATTTTGCATTCCCTCCACAACGATGAAGAATATCTACACCATTATCCTCTAGAGCTAATACTAACTTTTTCCCTTTTTCCACTTCAAAAGATCCATGATCTGAAACAGTTACGATTGGCATAATAATACATCCCCTTATTAATTGATGAATACCGAAAAACCTTTACATAGTATTCACTTATCTCGATAATAAAAAACACAAAATTCAACGAATTTGCATTTTATGTAATTCATAGTGGTATCGGATTTGAAATTTGAGGATCTTTTGATTGTCAATAAAATAATGATTACTCGACATTCTTAATTGACAGTTACATATAATTGAATCAATAACTAAATATTGAAAAAGAGGTGAATTTATGTTTATCTATGTAGTTAAAACAGGTGAGTCCTTGTTTTCCATTGCAACAAAATATCAAATTTCTGTGGATAGTATTCGCATACTGAACGGATTAAAAACCGATAGATTAGTACCCGGACAAGATTTACTCATTCCAACAAATATGTATATTGTTCAGTCTGGGGATTCACTATATACCATTTCCCAAATGAGTTTCACTTCAGTTGAAACTCTACGTCTATATAACGGTTTACATTCGGATATTTTATCGGTGGGAATGAGGTTATATTTGCCTCCTAGACCTAAGTATGAAGCAGAAGGTTTTAGTTATATAACACCATCTACACCTGAAAAGAATCAATTGATAGTTCAGACCTTTGCACCGATTAATACTTACTTTGGAATTTTCGAGTACCATGTTCTTGAAGATGGAAGTTTGAGTACTTTAAATGATCAACAACTTATTAGTATAACAAGAGAGAATAAGGTAGCCCCCCTTGCAGTTATTACGAATTTGACACCGACTGGATTTAGTCCTGAATTAACAAAAAGAGTATTAAGTTCTCCTGAAATTAGAGAGCGACTAATTAATAATATCTATAACCTAGTCAAGACAAAAAACTATGCTGGGGTGAATATTGATTTTGAACGGATACGTGAAGGTGAAAGGGATTTGTATAGTGGGTTCTTACGTTCGTTAAGTGAACGATTGAGGCCAGAAGGATTTTATACATCCGTTGCTGTACCGGCTAAAACAAGTGATGATATTTCTTGGTTAAAGGGATATGATTACGGAGGAATTGGTGCAGCCGTTGATTTTGTCTTTATTATGGCCTATGACTGGCATGAAGCAAGTAGCCCCCCTGGACCTGTTGCACCTATTAGTTTGGTAAGACAAACTATCGAGTATGCTCTTAATCATATGAGAGGAAATAAAATTATCCTTGGCGTTCCCCGCTATGGGTACGACTGGACAATGTCTGATGGAGCTGTGACTAGTGCCCGTGCTGTTTCTGTTTCTAGTGCATTAGAAACTGCATTGAAATATCAAGTACCAATCCAATATTCTACGGAATATCAGCAGCCTTTTTATCAATACCGAGATGAAACGGGGAAGCGACACATTGTGTGGTTTGAAAACGCTAGAGCGCGTGCTCAAAAGCTCCAATTGGTGGTTACCTATCGTTTAGGAGGCGTTGGGGCTTGGCAATTAGGATTACAATTTATTCAATCTGCTATTTTAGTGAATGAATTTATGATTCCAAAAAAAATCATTGGATAACCCAAATGCCTATAATTATAGACACGGTTTAGTAATAATTAGATAATACGGAGTTTTTGAAACCTTTAGAAATAACTAGTTCGATGAAAAAACGGTTTTACGCGGGTCTTTTTCTTGACCATTTATTAATAAAATTTAATCTACTGACGTACCCGGAATATAAATTTTTATAGTAAAAAAATAATCAATGTCTCCGGACATATAAGATGTGTATCGATTAAAAGAAAAGTGTAAGTTGAGCTTTCTAAACTTTATGAAGAGCCAAGGGAGAAAGGCTTTTGTATTCCAAAAGCCTTTCTCCCTATTGTGGGGGCTCAGAATATTCTAAGTATTGATATTCTAAGATTGTGCCAAATAGGAGTTTATTATCAGAATATATAGTGTAATGGTAAATTTGAGATAAGTAAATCAGTCATATATAGACCGATTTACTGCATCATCTACTGATGTGATTAGCCAGCTGTGTTAACTTTTTTTGCTTCGCCTATATTCTCTGAGCACCAACCAATGAGCTCTGGTGAAATCAATCGCCATCTTAATCGCATTATCCGCTTCCTCTTGTAAGAAACATTAGCAGCCAAATTACAGGGATCACCTCAGCCAAATCATAAGCTAAAAGGCTAAATCTTGTGCGATGATGATTTCATCGATGAACGTATCCGTTACAATTAACATTTCAGGAATCAAACGCCCCCCTTTTTGCTTCCGTCAGATGTCTGACCCTCACTTAATGCTCTTTGGTAACTTTCTATGAGTAGACCATAGTTTGGCATTAGATCCCCAAAGATCGCAGCGAACTCCATTGCATCTGGACGGTTCCAGGTTTTCTGAACTTCGGATATCACTGCCACAGTATCAATTGGAATTGCTCCTGCTTGCACCACGCGGGCAAGTGTAACATCTGTAGCCAACTTGCTCCAGTTACCCGATGCGTCAACAACCGTATACACCTTATAGCCTTCAGAAAGTGCGGATAATGTGGGAAATGCCATACAAACGCTGGTAAGGGTGCCTGCAATAATCAAAGTTTTTTTACCGGTTGCTTCCACTGCTTTCACAAAATTAGGATTGTCCCAAGCATTGATTTCCCCATTGCGCGGTACATACACCAACTCTGGCAAAATTTCTTTGATTTCAGGAATCAATGGGCCATTCGGTCCACTTGGGACAGAATCGGTAGTAATGGTGGGAATATTGGTTACTTTCGCCAATCTTGCGAGGGCGATCGCATTCCTACGCAGCGTGGGCACATCGAGATCTTTAACGGTTTGAAACAGACCACTTTGGTGGTCGATCAATAAAAGAGCAGCATCATTCGGGATCAATAAACACGTTGTTCTGTTGCTTTGTCATATATTATGTCTCCTAATTTTCAGTGGTCTTGCTCATTGCGAAACATAGTTTTTGGTTGTCCTAAGCTATTAAGAGATGCAGTTATGTAATGTTTCCTGCTGTCAGTCACAACATTCGTACCAACAAATCCGATCATAATTGATGTACTCACTTGTTATTTTGAAAGTAGGATGCTTGCAGTCATTATAAATGTTGCCCAGAATTTTGTTTCAGAAAATCACGCTGATTGCATACTATACCGCACTACTAATAGAATCGATAGAACTTACTGCTTGAGGATGACTGTACAAATAACCCCATAAAAAAGAATAACTTTATCATGTCGGTATCTTACTAATCTTTTCGAAAGAAACCAAATATAGCAGTTGTTTGAATGATATTTGTAAATGCTTGCGGATAAACTTCCTTAATTACCTTTTCCAAATCATACGATTCATACCAAGTGATGACAATTATGAACATGTCCTATGATTCATTCGTGAATGCTCCTTTTGCTGGGACAATAGTTATACCTCGAACAAGTTTTGAGTGAATGGCTTTTTTTAAAATCATCAGTTTTTTACGTAACAATCATTGCTTAGCTTCTCATGCTTGTAAGGAATGCATCAATAACCCCCTTGTTGATGCGTATAGAGTAACAAGCGTGTAAAGAGCTTTTTCGCACCCATTAAAAAGACCGGCAGTTAAAATAATGATTGCATTTAATAGAAAAAAGTTGATGCACCCCATTTCAGAGTCAAACCAACCCCGACTGCTAAATTGTGATATACCGGGATTGATACCCTAAAAGCTAGTCAGCCCATACCCCTACAATGTGCATACAACGAATCGAGTTGGGTTTTTATTTTTATAATATACACTTTGTAAAATACTCAAAAGTAAATTAAGAATTAGGTATTTAAAGATTCTAATACCAGTTAAAAAGTGGATTAATTTTTGAAAAAATTACCTGCTTTGTAAAGATGAAAACTAGCCGATACTATCCTTAAAGATGCTAAAAAGAGTATGTTCATATTAAAAAAGATTATTGATTGGAGTTGGTAACAGTGAGCGTTACTAATTGCGATTTTTCACCAATGAAAAAGAAAATGTCAGAAGGGTTACAACAGATCACTAATGAACTCCAAAACAGTTTGGAAATACTTGGTAACGAAAACTATTGTCTCTTAGGGAAGCTGGAAGAAATCAGGGATCAATTTATTCAAACGGAATCAATCGCTGCTTCTTTTTATCTTAACTGTTATTTATCTTCTTATACGGATAAATATGTAGATCTATCTATCTGTGTTCAAAGATTGTCCGATCGCCAGCATGGTGCATTAATCGTTGTGCAACGACGCGATCCTCTCGATTCTTTCATCCAAAAAGGAACAGCCATAGGAGCTACATTAAACCCTGCATTGTTAGAAGCCATCTTTTATCCTGGAAACCCTCTTCATGATGGAGCTGTAATGATTTGTGGTAATCAAATCATTTCAGCAGCAAATGTACTTCCCTTAACAACTGAGGTTATAAGTGGGAAAAAGCTCGGCACACGGCACCGAGCCGCCTTAGGTTTAACAGAGAAAAGTGATGCCCTTGTTCTGGTTGTGTCAGAGGAGACAGGCAGAGTTTCCTTTGCAATGGATGGAAAGCTTCATCCCATTACTACTGCCCAATCCCTACATTAAAGAGTAAAACCATCCTCTTATGGGGTGGTTTTACTCTTAATGTAGGGACATGACTTATAGATAGAAATAATAAATTACTTTTTCTTCATTATTTCTTAAATTTCTAATTTGAGGTTCTGTAAGAATCATATGTATAATTAAAATAAGAGCTAATCGAACTATGTCGATTAGCCCATTCCTTTTATTTATTGATTCCCTTTTCTAACCCATTCTGCAACTGTAACCGTACGTTTTGCTTGATGTTTAACAGTAGCTTGAACATCTTCAACCATTTTCCCTTCTTGGTTAACTGTTACACTTGTTCCATATGGATTGCCACCAGATCCGAAAATCACTGGATCCGTATAACCAGGGGATGCTACGATCGCACCCCAGTGATGCATAGTTGTATATAATGCTAAAATTGTTTGCTCTTGCCCACCGTGAGGATTTTGTGCAGAAGTCATCGCACTAACTACTTTATTCGCAAGTTTTCCGTGGAACCAAAGACCACCAGTTGTATCTAAAAATTGCTTTACTTGACCAGGTACATTACCAAAACGAGTTGGTATACTGAAAATGATAGCATCTGCCCATTCTAAATCTGCAAGAGTCACCTCTGGAACACAAGCTGTATCTATTAAATGAGCTTTCCATACTGGATTTGAATCAATTGCTGCTTGTGGGGCTGTTTCTGGCACTTTCAATACTTTGACTTCAGCACCTATTTCTTTAGCTCCCGCTTCTGCCCATTGTGCTAATTGATAGTTAGTACCACCTGAACTGTAATAAATAACTGCTAATTTTACATTTGTCATTTCTTTGTCCCCTTTTTTAAGTTAATCCTCAAATAGTTTGTCTATATATTTCCTTGTTTATTCCACTCGCATTTTCTTTCAAAAGAATGAAACCATCTCCTGATTAGTCGCTTCTTTTAAGATTACCATCCATTACCCAAATTCAAACATTCAGGTAATATTTCCCCATTTGTAGTTTAGACATAAATGTTTTTTCAGGCGTGTTTCCCCTACAAATCCTATATCAAGATAAAACTTGATTTAGCCGAGGTTTAATGGTCATAATTTTACTTCAATCTCTTTTCGATTTGGTTCAAAAAATGGTGGAAGTGCAAGATTTTCACCCATCGTTTCCATAGGTTCGGCTGTTGCAAATCCTGGTGTATTTGTGGACAATTCAAACAAAATCCCATTCGGTTCTCTGAAATATATTGCTTTGAAATAATAACGTTCAAATTTACCCGAATTCGGCAACCCAATTCAATTAAATGTTGTGCCCACTTATCATATTCTTCTTCATTGGGAACACGGTAGACAACATAATGAACTCCACCACGACCTATACGAGATGGTGGTAAATCTGGTCTTGTTTCAATATGTACTTCTGCCCCACTACCATCTATACTTGGATAACAGGGTAATCTCCTTCAAGAGATGGATAAGAACCGTTTTAACGGAATCTCATTACCTCAATTAATACCTTTTATTTCTGAGTTTGAATTTTTGTTACTTTCTCAAATTACTAATTAAAATACCCCATTTAAAATAAATCGATGTACAATCCAATGAATAATAATTATTAGATTAGACAAAGCTATTTATGTTTCTTATTTATTTGGAAAGGAGGACTACAAAATGACCGATCTTTATTCCCGAATTTCCAAAGATAATGCCGCGGTTATTCTAGTGGACCATCAGACTGGCCTTATATCTGGCCTTGTTCGTGACTACGGTGTAGACGAGTTCAAGAACAATGTCCTAGCTTTGGCGAAAACTGCTAAATTTTTTAATCTACCCGTCATTCTATCTACGAGTTTTGAGAATGGTCCAAATGGTCCACTCATGCAGGAGCTTGTCGATCTCTTCCCAAATGCGCCAAAGATTTCTCGTCCAGGCCAAATTAATGCATGGGACAACGAAGATTTTGTTAAGGCGATCGAGGCTACTGGCAAAAAGCAACTTATCATAGCGGGTGTGGTTACCGATGTCTGTGTCGCATTTCCGGCACTTTCCGCTCTAAAGGCGGGTTATGAAGCTTTCGTTGTAACCGATGCTTCTGGAACCTTTAGCCAACAGGTGGCGAACGCCGCGCTGATGCGCATGGCCCATGCTGGAGCGCAGCTCATGAACTGGTTTAGCGTGGCGAGCGAATTACAACGCGATTGGCGTAACGACAGCGAAGGTTTCGGCGCACTTCTTGCTAGCCAACTTCCAGGTTATCAAAATGTAATCGGGAGTTATATGGGTGGGGGCTCAGAGTGATCTTGGTGAGCAGAACAACTAAATCAACAGTGGTTAACCAATACATATAGATCTTGTTTTCCTTTAAATCTAGTAAAAGGGCTACTGCCGACAAACGCGGATTTACAACGTTAAGGGTCTTCCAATATTAGGATTATCTACTCCTCAATTGCAGCCTGTAATTGAAAAAAATAATTATCAAATTGATACTTTTAACCCATCATGAAGGAAGACCTCACCTCGGTAAAATTCTGGCTCCATGATCCGCAGTGTAATCTCGGCTTGCTTTTTCTTATTTCACTCTGTTGTGGGGTAACGCCTATTACATCAAGACTTATTTGCCGATTTTGGTCTGCGAAGTTTGAGTAATTAGATAACAACCCCACTTTTTTTCTAACGAAGAGAGACTAGATGGACAAGCTCAATCTAAAAACCATTGTTAAAAACGCTTAGAAAAATTCCAAGCGTTTTTATGTGTTATTTCATTGTAATATGTGAATTAAGCTGTTTTTTAGTTTTCTTGACTTTATCACATCGTGTCCTGTATTGTATATTCTTTAAAAAAATAGCTCTGTTAGTGGTTCAAGAAAATAGTTCTTATCTCTGGGAAACTTGGTTTTCTATTTCGGAAAAATTGTTTGCAGCCATTTTTTCAAAAGATTGGTTGCTAGCTACGACCCATACTTTTGTGTTATTTTCTACCTCTTCAAACAACCATTCGATTTCACTGTTTTTCATTCTTATACAACCTGCAGTTACATATTTTCCAATTAAACTTTCATTATTATTCCCATGTATCGCGTAGGTGGTGCCAGGAGTCCCATAAACGTTCAACCCAAGCCATCTACGTCCTAAGGGATTCTCTGGAACACCACCTGGAATATTTTTTTTATAATAAGGACGATCTATTATTTTATTTACAATTCTATATTCCCCTACTGGAGTCAGGTTCTTTGATTTTCCAGTAGCGACAGAAAAAGTATACATTTCATTTTGACTATTAATATAGGCTAACGTATTAGTATTCTTATTAATAATGATTAATTTTTCCTCATTAATTGTTGCGGCGTCAGTATAAGTAGTTGTAATTAATAAACCTCCCACAAATAAAGAAAAAATCATTACCGGCTTAATATATTTACTTAGTCTATTCATCTTATTTCCTTCTTTCTATAAAATTTCATTTACTAGCCCAGCTTCAAAAAACAGCTGGGCTTGAATGTTAAACTATTTATCTAGTAAATACAGTTTGTCCATAGGTAACTACAGCTGTCTCTGATATTGAAATGCTGCTAGTTGCTGTGTTGAAACTCTTATTTTGAACATGTAGAGCTTTTCGAGTAGGGTCAACACCCTGAATCGCTTTATATGCTGCACGATAATATCTAGCATCAGGTGTCATATCAGCATATCTACCAAATGTTACTTGTTTAAAATAGCGGTCATTTTGAATGACTCCATGTATCGTATTAGGAAATTGACTGTGTTGCAAACGATTTAATATAACAGCTCCTACACCAATTTGGGCATTGAATGGTTGATTGTAGGATTGCATATAAATCGTACGTGCTAACAGGTCAACTTCATATTGGCTGTATGTTAGCATCATTAATTTAGTTATTGTGGCTCTACCAAGAATTCCATCTGCCTGTAAATGATAATGCTTTTGAAAATTCTTAATAGAGTACTGGTCATAAATGTTATAGCCTAATTGTTTGAAACGTAGTTCATACTGTTTAATTTGTGCTTGGGTATAACTTCTTAAATGATAATAATGGTGATTGTAACTATTCATGTCGTGATTTTGGAAGTTTTCTTGATTATACACTTTCACTATTTTGTTTTTGATATTATGGTAAGGAGCAGCTTCCGCACCTGATATGGACGCAAATGTTGATCCTAAAATCGCTACTGTTGTTGCCCCTGTTAAAATTGTTTTTTTCACTGATTGAATCATGATCTATTCCCCCTATTATTTGAGATGTAAACTAGAATTTTATAATATGTGTGACGCTTAGTTCCCGGGAACAAAGCTCAAAAAGTCCGGTATATAAAAGTAGGTTCATCGGAGTTTCTCTACTTTTTATTTACTGGTTACCTTTTGTAACTCATAAACATATCTTAAACCCAATCAGTTGAAATCTCAACTTAAAAAGTCTTGAATTGAAGATAATTGTTTTTCCATTAATGGGATTTTTTATTTTGAATTCATAATGGGTTGATACTCCCCCACTCCTGTAATGTTTATTTTAAAGTTCCAGTTCGTTCAACAATAATTAATATCCTTTATTACCAGCACACCTTGGCAAATCCCTCATTTTATATCCCAAAAAATGAAAGTATATAGAGCTTATAGGCATCATCATATGTGCCATTAAAAGAAAAGTCTTTCGTCAACTGATCAATTACCGACATCCAAAACATGAATGAATGAAATGGGCTTAAAATGTCTGGTACGTATGAAGAAATATCGTTCTTATAAAGGAAACTAAAGATAAATTACCCAAACATATTACAACGCAATTTAAGAAAGAGAAGATGAATCAAAAATGGGTTACAGACGTCAAAGAATTCCACATATATGGAGAGAAGCGCTATCTTTCGCCAGTACTCGATTGTGCAATGGTGAATTCATCGCGTATACGGTTATGAAACGACCAGTTTATAAACTCGTTGGCGATAAGTTAGACAAGACGAGTGAGCGTCTTCAACCACGAGATCAAGTGATTCTTCATCATGATCAGGGCTGGCATTATTAAATGAAACAGTATCAAAAAACATTAGAACAGCACAAAATTACGCAGAGTATGTCTCGTAAAGCTTCTACAAAGATAGAAAACTGGAATTTTTGGTATCTTCACTAACGTTGAATACAGTGGAAGATCATACTGTATGTAAGCACCAGTTCTTTTAACAAGAAAATTATACTTCTTGTTGAAGTGTTTTCAGAGTTGTAAAAAGTCAACATTTTTTCTTTATCTTAACCTGTATAAATCCATTGTATAATATGTTTCTGACTAAATCTCGATTCCTTTTTCAGGCCGTTTACCTTTAAAAGCATACTCAAGTAATTGTCGAATCGATTGTTGATCAATTGATCGAGGATTATAATAAGCATTCTTGGTAGCTAGTTCTGCTGCCTGATCTAAATCTGTCTCCTTCATTCCAATTTTAGCTAATGAGGTTGGACCACCTAAGGAAGTATTCAGATCAAAAAGAGCCTCAGCCACGGCATCCTTTTCCGTTCCAAGTGACCTTGCAATTGCTTGAACTGCATCAGGTGCATAGGCAGCATTGTACCAGAGTGCATAGGGTAAAATGACAGAGTGAGTGTCTGCATGCGGCAGGTTATAACTTCCCCCTAATACATGACATAACTTGTGGTGAAGCGCCATACCTACAGACCCTAAGACCGTACCGGCTAACCAACACCCGTAAAGAGCCTTGGAGCATGCCACAACATCATTCTTGTCAACTAAAATGGACGGTAAACTTGAATGAAGTGCACGAATTCCCTCTTCAGCAAGAAGCGAAATAATCGGATTGGTGTTTTCTGCGTACAGTCCTTCCACACAATGAGCCATTGCGTTCAATCCGCTTGTTACCGAAACTCGAACGGGCAAATTAACAGAAAGTTCAGGATCATAGATGACCGACTTTGGCTTAACGACCACATCTTTCCCTGTTTTCTTTATTCCATTTTCCGTAATCCCCCAAATTGGCGTCATTTCCGATCCTGCGTATGTGGTAGGAATAGCTACAATTGGAAGAGAAGTATATAAAGCTATGGCTTTGGCTAAACCGATGGAGGATCCCCCGCCAACTGGAACAAGACTGTCTATATTCAGCTCACTTACCAATTTCACTGATTTCTGAACAGTTTCCATTGGCACATGCTGAACTGCTTTTACATGAATACCCGTACATAAGTCTCCGAGTAAGCTTGAAATTTTAATAGCTAGCTCTTCTTGTCCAGGTGTAGAGATAACAAGTGCTCGTTTGACACTGATATTTTTCAGTTCAGATTGCACTTTTCTTATTTCCCCTGCCCCGAAAATGACCCTAGTAGCTAAAGCTTCATAAATAAAATTTTTCATATTAGCTCCTCCTCTTTTCTTTCACTCTCAAAACTCTAAAAGACGCTTACTACAATCTATGTATTTAACTGTTACGGATAAATTTATACCTTTTTCCTACTATTAAAGCCTATTGTAAAAAACCAGTTCCGATATAGAAACTGGTTTAGTAGATCCTTCTATATAAAGCTATAGATTACTTGTAAAACTTCACACGATCTTCAAGCGGTTGGAATTCTTTTTCACCTGGTGTAGCTGTTGGATTACCAAATGGCATTTGTGCAATTAGTTTCCAATTCTCAGGGATATTCCATTCTTTTTTCACTTCATCATCAATTAGCGGATTATAGTGTTGTAAAGATGCTCCTAGTCCCTCTGCTTCTAATGCTGTCCATACAACTAATTGGTGCATACCTGATGCTTGGTTTGACCAAATTGGGAAGTTATCAGCATAAGGGGTAAATTGTTCTTGAAGTGATTTAACTACCGCTTCATCTTCAAAGAATAATACGGTTCCATATCCTGCTTTAAAAGAATTCATTTTTTGTTGAGTTGCTGAAAAATCTCCATCACCAACCACTTTTTTTAATGTTTCAGTTGTAATGTCCCATAATTTATTATGAGCTTCGCCCGATAATACAACAAGACGCGCAGTTTGAGAATTGAAAGCTGAAGGCGTATATTTCACAGCAAATTCTACAATTTCTTTAATTCTATCATCTGATACTTGTACATCTTTATTGATTCCGTAAATTGAACGTCTTTCTTTAAGTGCAGTGTAAAAATCTGTTGTCAGTGTTTTTGTCATAACAAGTATTCCTCCAATCCGTAATCTCGAATTCATATATCTTTATATAACATGTCTTGAATTCAATGTAATTTTATAACAATGAGAACTTATTGTCAAATAACTTGCTTTGGTATCAGCTTCTCCTCGGATCTTATGCCATAATTTTAGTAAGTGTTATCTTACCATTAATAAAATACCCTTATTTCCTAATAAGAATGCTTTATTATCTTAATTTTTTTCTACTTTGCTTGTTACCAAATACTTATATATAGGTCTTTAAATTGAAAATCGGTAATGTAACGAATAGCCAAATTTATTTTTAACAACAATATTATTTAACTCAGCCTTAAAATAAAAACTAATACTATCCTCTTGAAAATAATTATTATAAGTCTTCTTGGCTGAATAACTGATCCTTCGATCGGAGCTGACTGATACTAATCGATCGAGGACTTAACTCATTTAAACCGGGTACACAGTTTTATGGTCTGTGGAAATAATAAACTGATCCTTAGCCTTGTTAAAAACAACATGATCATCTGAAGAGTAATACCACGTCTTTTGGTTTTCCTCTACATCAAATAAATTTAATTCCTCTTTAAATTTCAAAATCTCTTTTGCATGAATCTCTGGGATAGAAATAGAAATGATCCATTTATCTTCATGAGGCTGAATTTTATAATCATCTGTTTGATAAAATAAACGACTTCCAATCGCATGACGAATCATTAACATTTTATTCACCACCTGCTAAATCCATAAATAAAATGAATGATTCTTGATTTGATTTCATTGTAAGTTCCTGTTCATTAGAAATACGTGCACTGTCTTTTTGGCTTACAACAAATTCCTGATTTAAAACAAGTTCACCTTCAATAACAAAGACATACATCTTTCTGCCCCGATCTTGTTTGAAGTAAAGCTCTTGTCCATTATCTAACCTCGATAAGTATAAGGTAACATCACTATGAATTTTTGCCGTTCCTTCGGTTGGATTTGAAGAAAGAATTGGTAATAGCTCATTATGCATTGCATCTATATTAAATGTAATATCCTGATAAGAAGGAGTTAATTGTTTTTGGTCAGGGAAAAACCATAACTGTAAAAAGCTTGATTCCTCTTCCGTTGAAGGATTCATTTCAGAATGCAACAAACCAGTACCTGCACTCATTAGCTGAACATTTCCAAATTTAAGATGTCCACTGCTCCCCAAACTGTCCTCATGCTTTAGTTGACCTTTTAATACAATCGAAACAATTTCCATTTCCCTGTGGGGATGAATGCCAAATCCTCTTCCAGGTTGGATCGTATCATCATTAAAAACACGAAGGGGACCAAATTGAATATTCGTTTCATCATAATACTCACCAAATGAAAAACTTAAATTGCTCTCCAACCACTCATTTTTAACAGAGAATCGAGATGTTGCTGGAATAATTTGAATCATTACTTTCACCTCTATGCGTCAGCTAGTATTTAATCTATTTCAAATTTTATTACTACTCCAAATCAATGAATATTACCTACTAAACCTCAAGAGAATTTATAATATGAAAGATTAATAGACCTTACGATACCAGAGTGCCGCAGCCTCAACTTCATTAGCGGTCAATTGATGACCTCTATTTTCCCAATGAAGTTCAACGTTTGCATTCGCCTTTTCCAATAAGGATTGGAGTAAAGTAGATTCCATTGGTGAACAAATCGGATCATTTGTCCCAGCAGCAATAAACACGGACTTCCCTGACAAAACAGGAAGCTCAATTCCTCTTCTCGGTACCATCGGGTGATGAAGAATCGCACCCTTTAATGCATTTTGATAATGAAACAATAAACTAGCAGCTATATTGGCTCCATTTGAGTAACCAATCGCAATCATATTGCCTCTGTCAAATTCATATTTTTCAGCTGCTTCATCAAGAAACTGATTTAATTCTTTTGTACGGAAAATGAGATCTTCTTCATCAAATATACCTTCTGCTAATCGTCTAAAGAAACGAGGCATTCCATTTTCAAGTATATTTCCACGTACACTTAATATCGAAGCCTCATCGTCAATTCTCCCTGCAAGTGGAAATAAATCTAATTCATTTCCGCCGGTTCCATGAAGCAATTATAAAGTTGGTTTTGCTGGATCATTCCCTTTTTGAAAAATATGTTTCATCATTTATCCCCTTCCAAAACTCTAACCTCAATAAGAGGTAAGATCTCTTCTAATTCTTTTCGTTTTCCCTCGAACCATGAAGGTAACATGAGTTTCTGTCCAAGTTGATTTATAGGTTCATCAACAGTAAATCCTGGTGGGTCAGTCGCTATTTCAAAAAGAATGCCACCTTCTTCATGGAAATAAACAGCTTTAAAGTAATTTCTATCACGAATCTCTGTTGGAAAATACCCCTTACTTTGAAGGAGTTTTCTCCATCTTAGAAGATCTTCTTCATCCTTAGCTCTCCAAGCGATATGGTGAACAGTTCCCGCACCCATGAGTCCCCTAATGAAGGAGTTAGCTTAATATCAATTGTATTTCCAAGCTGTGCTTCCGATTTGAATCTTAGGAAGTCATCTTCTTGACCAATGCATTCGAATCCGAATACATTTTCAAGCACATCTGCCGTTTTATTAGGTTGTGCTGAAATTAACATCGCACCGCCGAAACCTTTAATAGCAATGTCAGAATGAATTTCACCCAAAAGCCAATTATTTATTGGCCCCTCTTGGCGTTCGACTAGTTCTAGTTCAATACCGTCTGGGTCTTGAAATTTTAAATACTTTTCTCCAAAACGTACTGATTGAAAAGACTTTACTTTAAATTTTTTTAAGCGATTTTCCCAAAATGTAATGGAATTGTTTGGTATGATAAAACTAATTACTCCAACTTGCCCTGTACCGACACGGCCTTTTAACTGTTTAGTCCATGGAAAGAATGTAATGACAGTTCCTGGTTGACCAGTATCATTTCCAAAATAAAGATGATACACCTCTGGTCGATCGAAATTTATTGTTTTTTTAATAAGTCTTAATCCAAGCACCCCTGCGTAGAAATCAATATTCTTTTGGGCATCGTTAACCATTGCGGTTATATGGTGAATACCTGCTGTTTTCTGCATTCTTTACCCTCCATTTCACCTCAGATTAGGTCCTTAAGTTAATTAATCTAACTCTCTAACTTCAAATGGAAGGACCAATCGTTCAATCTGATCTCGACTTGGTTCATATTGATCCGGCAACATCAATTTTCCCCCCATTGTCTCTTGAGTTTCATCATGAGCGAACCCTGGTGGATCCGTTGCGATTTCAAAAAGAATTTCACCATGCTCTCTAAAGTAAATCGCATTAAAATAGTTTCGATCCTGAACAGGTGTGACACCATAACCATAACCTTCAATATACTTTTTCCAATCTAATTGATCTTGATCATCATGAGCTCGCCACGCAATATGATGGACAGTTCCTACACCCATTCGTCCACTGACGGTTGTTGTTAATTTTAAATCAATGATATTTCCTATATCACTAGAAGAACGGAAACGAATAAAATCTCCTTCTTTACCAACTTGCTCAAGCCCCATGACTTTTTCTAACAGTTCAGCTGTTTTTTCTGGTTGTTTTGATAATAATGTCGCTCCGCCAAACCCCTTTATGGCTACGTCAGGTGTGACATCTCCAAAATGCCAAGTGTTCACTTCACCTTCTTCTCTTTCAACGATTTCCAAATGAAGTCCATGAGGATCATCGAATTCCAAATACTGCTCTCCAAAACGTTCGTTTTTTGTAAAAGGAACATTGAACTTTTCTAATCTTTTTTCCCAAAATCCCATAGCTCCATTCGGAACAACATATGAAGTAACCCCTACTTGTCCGTCACCGATTTTCCCTTGATATGCATCAGCCCAAGGGAAAAATGTTATAATCGTTCCTGGTTTTCCACCTTGATTCCCAAAATAGAGGTGATAAGTACCAGGGTCATCAAAATTTACCGTTTTTTTCACTAAACGTAATCCTAAAACACCCGCATAAAAATCTACATTCTCTTGTGGATGACCGACGATTGCCGTGATATGATGAATTCCCATTGTTTTTTTACTCATTTGTTTTTCACTCCGATTCAATTAACAGTTAATTCCTAAATATAAGTGACAAATTCGCTAACTGGCTTGCGATATCCACGAGGTTTTCTACTTTCAACCTTTTCTTTTCCTATTGTAATCATCATCACTACTTCGTAATGCTCATCGATGTTCAAAATCTGTTTGACCGATTCAGAATCAAAACCAATCATAGGGCAGGTATCCCACCCTTTCTCCTTGGCAGCCATCATGAACATCATCGCTGATAACGAAGCATTTCTTATAGCCTCATCTCGTTGAAAGTCTAACCCTCTCGATTCATAGAGGGAAATGGTGTCATTAACCATAAAATCATATTCCTGTTTATTCACAATCCCTAGCATCTTCAAACCTTCGTAAATGTCAGGAGCCTGCCAAAAGGCATTTTTATCACCTAAAACTAGGATAACCGCAGAAGCACTGGATACTTTATATTGCCCATTTGCAGCCTTCTTTAATTTCTCTTTGATTACTGGGTCCATAACTGTTAGATAATTTGTATGTTGGAGATTAAACGCTGAAGGTCCTAGTTTAACCAACTCAAAAATTTCATTCAACTCTTCTTTTGTAATCATGTGATCTGGAAGAAAATTGCTTGCAGACCGTCTCTCTTTTACTAACTGTATAAAGTCAGCCATAACAACACATCCCTTTGCTATCAAATATCTTCAAACCCAGATATATTAGAATAAAAAAGCATCCAACGCATATTGACCAGGCCCTATTAAAGCAATCCCTATTGCTACCACTAGCAGGGTCAAATTATACTCATAGCCATTTCGTGTTGACCATAACCCATTCGGACCGTGCACCTTTACAATTGCCATTACCATTGTTGCTGCAATCATTAGACCAGCAAGCGGTGTGAGTAGCCCTGAAGCAAATAAAATTCCTCCAATTAATTCGGCTAATCCCGCAATGAGTGCCATCGTCACACCAGGCTTTAAACCAAGTGAATCCATCCAACCTCCTGTACCTTTTAATCCATAACCGCCATACCAACCAAATAGTTTCTGTACACCGTGACCGATGAATAAGAGACCAATTACCAATCTAATCAATAATAAACCAATATCTATCATTTTTTTCATCCTCCTCGATTTTTACCTCGAATTCGAGATATTAGTGTGAAAAAATTATGTTTCTACTCTTTTACTTACTTTTTTCAAAAGTTTTATCATTGTTTGTGACTCTTGATCAGTTAAATCACCAAGCATGTTATTAATCAAATCTCGATGTTTAGGCATGATTTTCTCCATTAAGTTCATTCCATTTTCCGTTAAAACTACATGTATGACACGACGATCATTAGGACAGTCAATTCTTTTTATGAAGCCCTTCTGTTCCAATTTGTCTATTACATAAGTCATAGACCCACTAGAAATGAGTATGCTTTTACCAATCTGCTGAATCGTTTGCTTCTCCTTAAAATAAAGCACCTCTAATACAGAGAACTCAGTAATATTGATCTTATGATTCATCATTTCCATCTTAATGCAATCCTGAATGGCTTTGGATGTTTGCATCAGTTCCAGATAAGCCTGGTTTGTACATTTCTCTTCCATTTAAACACCTCCTGACAAATGAAATTATATTATATATCTTTCATTAAAATATCTCGAATATGAGATAATTCTAAAACTTTTATTCTCTTCTGTCAATAACCTTAGGGATTTTTTAAAAATATAATGCAGAATCTCTTCATATCCTACACTTTTCCTTACATTCATTAAGACGTTATTTGGTTAAATACACATAGAAAGCCACAATTTTTACAGAAAATGCGCACTTTTTTTGATAGATAATATTTTCAAAATACCCTAACCTATTTAAACAATGACGTGAGCGAACTTCATTATTAAAAATTTCCATGACGTAGGAAATAAAGATGATTACTTATCTTGCAAATAAATAACAAATCGGTTTCTGCTTTCTTTTGCTCTATATAACGCCTGATCTGCATGAGAAATTAAAACTTCTCCCCTTGATCCATGCTCAGGATAAACCGATATGCCAATACTTAGAGTAACATTAAATGTATGTCCATTTATCTGATAAGGAGCTATACATATGGTGTGCATTCTTTCAACAATTTTTTCAACTTGTTCATAACTCATACCAACCGCAAGGACATCTTGATTATTGATTGATCGATACGAAGCGATAACATCTAACACCTTTCCATCTTTATGCTTCCTTTTTGAAACAACATATGGATAGGTTCGTCCCTCTCGAAGATGCTTCAAAAAAATTTGATGTTCTGCTTTTGTTATGTGGGAGAAGAATGGAGGAAACGTTAACCCTTTTAATTCTTTAACACTCCAACCAAAAAGGTCCACAAAGGCCGGATTCGCATCAATAATTGCACCGTTATGATCGATTGTAAAAATGGCATCTGTTGTATTATTCCAAATAAGGTCAAACACCTGACTTTACCTTGCTTATTCGGAATTTGTACTGTTCTGAATCATCACTGCCCCAACTCCATTTAAATCATTTTAGGCAATAAATTTGTTGACTTGTAGTTTTATGACTATTTTAAATGAACTTTCTATGGAAGACGTAATATAGGATTGTAATCCGTTTAATACGTTATCCTATGTGGGCTTATTAGTTAATCCATCTCCTTCCAATAAATTGAACAGTTCTGAGTCAATTAATCGACCATTTTTTAGTTTCACGACGCTGGAAGCAACGAACTTTTCGAGGTAAGAATCTGCGAATTTCTTCTTTATTAAATCCCACTTGTAACCTTTTTTCATCAAGGATTAGAGGTCTTCTTAATAACCCTGGATGATCTATGATTGTTTGATATAATTCTCGAAGCGAAAGAGAATCCATATCAATCTTCAATTCTTGAAATGTATTCGATCTTTCTGAAATAATTTCATCTGTTCCATCTTCTGTCAAACGAAGAATTCCCTTAATATCCTCAATTGTCAACTGTTCAGAAATAATATTCTTTTCTATATAAGCAATTTCATATTTCTCAAACCACGCTTTTGCTTTACGACAAGAAGTACAACTTGGCGATGTATATAAGGTAACCATATTGACAATCACACTCCCTAAACAAAGGATCTTCTGAATTTTGTCTACTTACTAATATATGCCGCTCCTAAAAATTCTCTAATGTTCTGAATAGATATACCCATTTCTTTGGTTATTCGCATTAGCTCAACACATTCATGATCTACTTCTTCTACCTTCTGAGGTCTCTTTAACATTTATCATTCCTCCAGGTTCAATATTAATCCGTCTATCATATTTATTCTTATATACATGTCTTTTTACTGTACTATTTAATTAGAGTTTTCTAACTATATATTTTTACAGTGATAGATAAAAATATAAGAGTGAAAAATAACCCCTATCTTTTTGATAGGATGGTCTTTTTCATATCAAAAACCTTTAATTATTATATCTATAATTAATATATCTCGAATATGAGATAAATACATCGCATTGTTATATTGATGTCAATTATATTCAAATAAATTATCTTTAATTAAATGTAATTATTAATGCCATTTATTTGTTAACGTATAGAGTTTGAACTTTAATAACATGGCTATATCCTATAAACTTGAGTAAATCAATTTAAGTAATAAAACTAAAAAGTAAATGACAATGTTATATTTCATATTTGATAACCAAAGAACATACCTTTAAAAGAAAATATCTTTAAAGGAGTGAGGACTATGGTGGTGAAATATAAAAATAATTGGATCCCTACAAAATCGCTTGACGAAATGTCACAGACCAATTACGACGTCCTCATTGTGGGAAGCGGTCCTGGTGGAGGAGCAACCTTACAGAGGCTCTGTGAGCTATGGAAAAATCAAGGTGCTAAAAAGATTGGAATTCTTGAAAAGGGAGATAAGTTATTTCATTCTCATTCTCTTAATATACCTACGCAGAATGTAAATACGGCTCGGGATGCACTGCTTGGAGATAATTCAACGACTTTCGAAGATCGTCTACCCCAATTTTCAGGAGCCAGAATGGTATACGCACTTGGGGGAAGGTCACTGTTTTGGAATGCAGCTACTCCGAGGCCGATTAGTTCTGAGCTTAATAAATGGCCTATCCATCCTAGAGAGTTAAATGTGTATTATGGAATGGCAGAGAAATTATTGCATGTCACAACAGATTATGCTAAAGGTTCCTCGATGCAAAATGTTTTTTTAAAGAGACTCCATGCAGCTGGGATACTTGAAGCAGATGACATGCCAGTTGCTTTTGACATGACACCTTCCCGCCAAGGAGAAGTTCATTCGAATCCATGGTATAGCTCGATTAATGCTTTAGCGGCCGCACAATTTGATCGACCATATGATCTGGCTGTAAATGCTTATGTCTCTAAAGTCACGACACAGGGTGGGAGAGTTTCTGGCGTTGAGGTCCTTTCAGCAGATATGAGACCTCACAGAATACGGGCAAAAAATGTAGTCGTATCGGCAAGTACATTGGAGACACCACGTCTATTGCTTAATTCAGGAATCCCAGGTCAAGCTATTGGGCGTTATTTAACTGGTCATGTGTCCTTCATCGCAGTTGGTACGATCCCCCGTAGACAGTTCTCTGATAAACTTGGAAATTTTTCTATTTTGAAATTTGAGACGAAAGAATCCCCTTATCATATTCAAATTCTTGGACCGGATCAATATTTTTCTTACCAGCAATTTGAAGATAAAGTACTCAAAGACCAGTTAATGGTTGCTTACGCATCCTTTGGGAGAGTTGAGCCTCGAGCTGAAAATAGAGTATATGTTGATCCGTCTGTAAAGGATGAATTCGGTGTACCGCTACAGCAAGTTCAATATTCTTTAAGCAACAAAGATCGTCAAACAGCCGACCAAGTTGCACAAGGTATTAGACAATCTGCAGCTGCTATGGGAGTAACTCTTGATGAGTCTACCTTGGTGCTCAGACCGCCTGGATCAGATATGCATGAAGCTTCTACTTGTAGAATGGGGGATGATCCTGCAACTTCAGGGACAAACCGTCACGGTCAAATACATGGTGTTCAAGGTTTGTATGTAGCGGATAATAGTGTTCTTCCTACCCTGACAGCCGCTGGACCAGTGCTTTCTAACACTGCTTTGGCTATTAGACTTGCCGATCATCTTGTTCGCCAGTCCGGATAGAAGTTTGATCATTAAATTTTGTATGCTAAGGATATTAAAGAATTTCTTTAGGGTTTTCGATAGCTTTGCCAAAAAAAAGATTGGGTGCAATTTAAGCACCCAATCTTTTTTTGGAAAATCATTAACTTTAATATTCACTTCCTTCTTTTTCCCATCCTAATCAAAGATCTCTTACCTAGCTTATTTCACCCATAACCCAGTTTGTTCTCGCACCGGTCACTCCAGTACTTGGGCACTGACTGCTATCTCCCGTTAAGTCAGCTACAATCGTTTCTATAAGGGGTTGATGAACATGCTGCGGCGCTTCAAAATTCCATTGCTCTGTTCCGCTAGTAGTCGTCAAAACGATGGGCTCATTTCCGAAAGTGGAAAAGGTAATTTTCCCTTTACTGCCGACGATTTCATTCACATCCACATCTTCAAAAGCAGAAAAACACCAATTTCCTACGCCGTGAATTCCAGATTCAAATCGATAAGTACCTGTAGCGATATCTTCCGCACGATAATAGCCTGCTTGATTTGAAGTAAAACCTTGAACATCTTTAATAGGTCCCAGTAAAAAATCTAATAAGTCAAGCGTATGACTGGCTAAATCAAAAAACAGTCCGCCTCCAGACAATTCAGGTTGAACCCTCCACGGGAGATTTTGTGAGTCCAACACATCTTCTGAAGCTTTTTGATACTGTATTGTCGATACGAAACGAACGTCTCCGATCGCTTTATTTTCTAGTAACTCTTTTATTTTTACAAATCGAGGCAGTGCCCTACGGTAGTAAGCAACATATAAAGGAACGCGAGCCGCCTTGCAAACAGCGATCATTTCATTACATTCAGCAAAATTGAGTGCCATTGGCTTTTCTACATAAACAGGTTTTCCAGCCTTTGCAACTTTAATTGTATATTCTTTATGTGAACTAGGTGGTGTTGCAATATAAACAGCATCGACATCTGGATCGTTAATAAGTGCGTCGGCATCATCGTACCATTTCGGAACATTATGTCTTTGTGCATAGTCTTTTGCTAGTTCACCAGTTCTTCGCATAACGGCAACCAACTCTGAATTTTTATTTTTTTGGAATGCTGGTCCACTTTTCACTTCCGTCACATCACCGCATCCAATAATGCCCCAACAAATTTTTTCAAATTTCATGATTTTCCCCCTTCTTATGTAATCATATTTAATGCGTTTCGATGACATCTAATGTAATGTTCAGTAGAAACAACCGATTATGAAAATTATTTTACTTCTTTATAAAGGTTGATTTCTGTACTTTCTCGAAGTTTTCTAAGCTCTGGAACCATTCTCAAAACATGTTCACTTTTATTGTGTTGATTAATAGACTCTTCATCTTCCCATTCTTCGAGCGTAGTTAGGATGGACGGGTCATTAATATCTTCATGAAGAGTGTACATTATACACCCTTTTTCTTTTCTAGTTTCTAAAACAACTTCTCTAGCAATTTCTAAATATTCCTCAATGTATACACCCGGTTTTAATTTAGCCTTACAAACAACTCTAATCACTTTATTAACTCCCTCTCTCTTTATAATTGTCGTATTATATGAAGTTCCCATCATTATTAGCTCCTCATATGTAATGAATCTGGGTGCATCTCCATAAACTCAATCCAATTCCCATCGGGGTCTACTACCCAGAATTGGTAGTTTAAACTCACCCCTTGGGCAATTTCTACTGCTAGTGTTACTCCTTTTTTCTTTAAATTTTCCGCTGTTTCGTGGATATCCTCTACTTCGAAACAAATATGATTTTCTCTTTCTTTAACACCTTCGATACCATGGTAAAATAATTCAATGAAGCACCCTTCAGCAACTTTCACGTATTCAATCCACGGTTCACCATTTGGCTGATTCAATTCAAACGCTTTCTTAAAACCGAGTTTATTACAATAAAAATCCAATGAACGTTCCATATCTACTACTTTTAATCCTACGTGATTAATCCCTTTAATCATCTGCAAGCCCACCTCATTATATTGAATTATTTATAACTTCCCTCAAATCCCCATACATACTAGCTCGCTTGTAGGATATTGTTTTCTGTAAGTTTCTTTTTTCCATGGAGGACATAATACAAAAAAATACTCGCAAATACGACCACTGCCAAGGTTAAATACAAGCCACGAAAACCAACAACTGGAATGATAAACCCTATTAGAAAAGGGCCAATTCCTACTCCTGAATCCATAAACACGTAAAAGGTTGAGGTTGCAAGCCCCACTCGGTGCCGGGGTGATTCCTTTATGGCAATAGCTTGACAGCAAGAATTCATTGTTCCAAATCCAAGACCAATTAGCGCACCTGCTAAAAGGAGAGTGAATCCTTGGTTGGCTTGACTAAGAGTGACTAATCCGATCACAAATAATAGTAACGCTGGATACATCACAATGTTATCCCCTTTTTTATCTAATAGCCGTCCAGTAAATGGTCTTGAAATCAAGATGAAGACAGCATATACAAGAAAGAAGAAACTTGCAGCCTCCATTAAATTAATTTCTTTTGCATATGAAGTCATAAATGACAGGATACCTGAGTAAGCAAAACCCATAATTGCAATAATGATAGCGATAGGAACAGCCTTTATTTCGAAAAAATCTTTCAACTTAAAGCCTTTCATCGCATCAATCTGTTCTTTTGTGATGTTTCCTTCAGGGATATGCACAAATAATAAGATAATAGTACTAACGAGAGTGAAAAGTGTACAAGCTACAAATATTATCGTAAAACTTCCTTGTTCGCTGATATAAAGACCTAGAAAGGGGCCAACTGCCATTGCAAGGGTTATACTTAATGAAAAATAGCTTATTCCTTCTCCTCGACGTTCATTCGGAATAATATCCATGATAACTGTT
Source organism: Bacillus cihuensis (assembly GCF_000504145.1). Taxonomy (NCBI): domain Bacteria; kingdom Bacillati; phylum Bacillota; class Bacilli; order Caryophanales; family Bacillaceae; genus Bacillus; species Bacillus cihuensis. Next base: position 723,175 of record NZ_KI632495.1, read on the forward strand.
GCTATAACTGTGGTAAACAACCCAAACGCTGCTCCATGAATAAAACGAATAAATAATAATACGTTCATGTTTTCTACAATAAAATATAACAACATCATAATCAAAAATAAAAATAATCCGCCATAAAGCATCTTTTTGCGTCCAATGATCTCAATATATTTTCCAGCAAAAATACGTGAAACTAGTGCACCCACTACAAATATACTAGACGCAAGACCCGCCATGCTTTGTGAAGCGTTAAATTCTTCAATCGCATAAACGGTTAAAGTTGTTATTAATAAATAAAAGGTTAAACTCCCAAAAAATGTAGATACGGACATGATGATAAAATCTTTTGTCCATAATTTCGATGTATTCACCTCAATGCCTCCTATTTCCAAAACAATAAAGTATATTGTCCAATATTTTACTAAACTGATTATTTTGTATTTGCAAAAGCCTCGTTTCCGATTCTAACCAATAATTAAAAATATTAATGAGTCCCCTTTACATCTAATATTGTGTTTGTTACATTCTTTTTCTCAAATGCAGAAGTACTGATTTTTTCTTGTAATTTTTCAAAATAATCGTTTGGGTCGATGGGTAATTCTACTGTTTCATTTAACCAAGAAGATAAGTACATGGCATTTGCAATTTCTAATGCCTTTACCCCGTCTTCTCCTGGCGCTACTAAAGATGAACCTTTTCTGATCGAATCAATCCAGTTTTGAATAATTTTTGCATGATTCGCATTTTCACTTTTTACAGGAATATCAATTTTCTTCCATTCAGGCTTACCGAAACCACCCTTGTATGTCTGATTAAATTCACGCTCTGATTGTGTTAATTGGTAAAAGGTAAGTTCTTCATTTTCAACAACGATTTTCCCGCGATCTCCAATAATCTCAAAGCGATTCGTTCCTGGAACTTCCCCTGTTGAAGTAATAAATACACCGGTCGCCCCATTTTCATATTCGACATAGGCTGTTACATCATCTTCAACCTCAATATCATGGTACTTTCCTACACTAGCCACTGCACGAATCCGTTTTGGCATATCCCCTATTGTCCACTGCCAAATATCTAATTGATGAAGTGCCTGATTTAATAGAACACCGCCACCTTCACCTTTCCATGTGGCTCTCCATTTACTTGAATCATAATAACTTTGTGAACGGTAAATATCAGTCACAATCAAATTGGTTCGTTTAATCTCACCAAGTTCCCCTGAATGAATAAGATCCCGTAATGTTTGATAAAGGGGATTCGCCCTTTGGTTATACATGATACCAAATACTTTACCACTAGCTTTAGCTGCTTCATTCATTTCCAACACATTTTTTGTATAAACCCCTGCTGGTTTCTCAATGAGGACATGTATCCCATTCGCAAAGGCTTTTTTTGCTAGTTCTGGATGACTGTAATGGGGCGTCGCAATTAGAACGGCATCAATTCCTGATTCGCTAAAAAAGGTCTCTTCATCCCGGAAAATTTGCACATATCCTTGTGTATTATTTTTCACCCATTCAATTCGACTTTCATTACGACTACAAATGGCCGTTAATGTTGCCCCTTCGATTTGTCCTTTATCCAGTAATCGAACATGTGAACTGCCCATGTTCCCTACTCCAATGATACCAACTTTTACTAAACTCATATCTATCCACCTCTAATTTAAATGTTTTTAAAATCTTGATAACAAATTAATAGTATGAAACAATCTAAATGAACAATAACCACTATGTGGTACACGTGTATCGTTATTTGGTTAAATTGAGTATAATGAATTTATAACATCTTTGTCAATCATATTGTTTTTCTTCATACAATCATCAGTTATAATAGAAAATAATGAGTAAAAACATTGATGCGATTGGGTAATTTTTTCTGTCAAAAAACTTGAAAGTTAATTTCTAGATATTTGATCAATGACAGAAATTCTCTATGAAAGATCAAAATTTCAGATATAATTGAATGGGTATAGAAAGTGGAAGGAGTACATACTTTTGAATAACGATAAACAAGATCAAAATAAGACATCTAACGTGCAAGTTATTTCTCGAGCGGCTAGCATACTGAGGACCCTTAGGGATCATCCAAAAGGATTAAGCCTGTCACAAATTGCAAAAGAAGTGGGATTAGCACGATCCACGGTGCAAAGAATTGTTTCTACACTAGAACAAGAAAATTTTATCGCACAAGCCTCTACTAACGGCGGGATCCGTCTTGGACCTGAAATTTCGATGCTTGCTGCTGCTGTCCATAGTGACCTTAGAGAAGAAATTAGACCATTTTTAATTCAACTATCTAATGAAGTGAATGAAACTGTCGACCTCTCAGTTTTAGATAACGGAAAGGTCCTTTTTGTGGATCAAATTATCGCTCCGCATCCATTACAAGCAACCTCACAACCTGGAGCAGCCTTTCCATTACATTGCACGGCAAATGGAAAGGCTATACTCGGCTCATTACCTATAACTGAGGTTGAAAATCTGCTACCCGATCAATTAACAAAGTACACAGATAAAACGTTTACAAATCGTAATGAACTGTTAAAAGAGTTAGAAATAGTTCGAAAAGAAGGTGTTGCTTTTACCAGAGAAGAACACATTCATGGAATTTGTGCGGTAGGCGCAGTTGTTTTTGATCGTATGAAAAATATCAGTGCTGTCTCTATACCACTCCCAGCAACTCGATTTTATGGTAATGAGCAAAAACTAGCGACTGCTCTTCTTAAAACTTGTCAAAAGATCATTCAACACTTTGATATAAAACAATAAAGTGACCCCATTGCTCAATAGTGGAGTCCTGCGATCTTTTAATGAATAATTTTGATCCATGCCTATTACTTTTATTTTTGATTGCATTTTTTCCTTAGTCCTTATTGAATTTGAGCACGTTCTATTTCCAACAAAAATATAGATTCCTCCAAATAGATCATGACGCTTACTCAAAACAAAAGGAGACCCCACTAAACTCAAATAGTATGAACTTTCACAAATTAAACGTTCATACTATTGATGTTTATTAGTGTGGTCTGTCCTTTTTTACTTTTTACTTTTTATTTTTTCTTTTTTCAGCTAAATCAATTTTTAACTGATTCATACGTTGTTTATTTAATGGATAGAAAAATACGATAATGAAAAAGATAATTAAATAGATAGCTCCAGGCACGATGGTAGCTAGTGCATAGATTCCATCAAGTGCATTCTGTGATTGTACTTCACGAGTGGCATCATAACCAATAGCTGTAATGGCAAAACCGCCTATCCCACCAGCAAGTGCTTGACCTATTTTACGAGCGAAGGAATAGAAAGAATAAACAGTGCCATCTTCTCGTATTCCAGTTAATAATTCATGATAATCGATGACATCAGTGACAAAAGCCCATATCATTGTATTAAAGAATGCATACCCAAACATTCCAATAGCTGAAACAGCAATAAATTGGGAAATAGATAAGTTCGTTAAGAAGAATAAAAGAATATACACAGCGGCTGCAAGGATCATTCCTACTGTTGTTATTTCTTTTTTACCAAATTTAGCAACCAATATTTTTACCAATGGAATCGCGATAAATACAGTAACTGTTTGGATAATTCCTACCATGCTTAATGCTGCTGTATTACTAAAGTATTCTTTAAACAGATAAACGTTAACGGCACCGATGAGCATCGTACTCATCATAAAAATTAGAGATGCACCAAGAATAGCAATTAATGGTTTGTTTTTTAATAAAGCTTTTAATGTATGACCTAAATTAGGTTTGATCCCGTTATTTTCAGGCATCGCTACACGCTCAGTTGATAGTTAATAACACGCCATGTAACAAGCAAAAGAAAGTACACCAAAAATTACAGCTGCCATGAGAAAACCATCAGCGTCTGCCTTATTGTCTACAAATACAATCAATGGTCCAACCGCATTAATGATTAAACTGGCCGACATGGCTCCCATCGTTCTGAATGTAGATAAAGAAGTACGTTCAATATGGTTATCTGTAATCAAAGAAGCCATGGAACCGTAAGGAATATTGACTGTACTATACAAAGTTCCCCATAATATGTAGGTGACAAAAGCATATGCTTCGTAAAAACCATTCGACATCCCTGGAATATGAACGAACATTAATACACCTGAAATCACGAGTGGAAAAGACATTCTGAAAATCCATGGTTTAAATTTGCCATGTTTACTTGGGGTTCTAGTATCGATAAAACGCCCCCAAGTCACATCAGCAACAGCATCCCAAAGCCTAGCAATTAAAAATAGAATTCCAACAAAGGCAGCACTAAGTCCATAAACATCTGTATAGTAAACCATCAAGAAGGAACTGACTAAAATAAAGAAAAAGTCGTTTCCAAAGTCGCCAAACATATAACCAAGCTTATCTCTTAGACCAAACGCTCTTACTGTTCCATTTGAATGAATTGATTCTGTATTAATCTCTTTTTTACTAATGCTTTGACTCATTTTATTTCACCCTTCACTTGTCGCTTAATTTCAAAGTCGTTAGAAAGCACTTTCAGTAATGAAAATAAATATAAATCTTTCATCTATTAATCAGTAAAAATTTTGAATTTTATTATCTCTATTTCGAGATAAAGTATTAAAAAATGATTCTATACTCTTATTAGAGCTTTCATTTTCAGCTCTAATAAGAGTATATTTTTTACTAAATTATTTTGATAAGCGTTGAAGTAAAGCTTCTTTTTCCTTTTCAAAACCTGGTTTACCAAGTAAAGCAAACATATTTTTCTTATATGCCTCAACACCTGGTTGATCAAACGGATTTACGCCAAGCAAGTGGCCGCTTATTGCAGTAGCTTTTTCAAAGAAGTAAACCATTTCACCAAATGTAAACTCCGTTAATTCATCCAATTCGATGACTAAATTTGGTACTCCGCCATCCACATGTGCCAGAACAGTCCCTTGAAAAGCCTTTTTATTGACTTCATCCATTGTTTTTCCAGCTAAAAAGTTCAAACCATCAATATTATCTGGATCTTCTTGAATAGTTAGTTCAATCTGAGGCTTTTTAATCTGAAGGACAGTTTCAATTAAGTCACGGCGACCTTCTTGTACATATTGTCCCATCGAGTGTAAATCAGTTGAAAAATCAACGGAAGCAGGAAACAGTCCTTTTTGATTTTTCCCTTCACTCTCACCATTTAATTGTTTCCACCATTCAGATACATAATGTAGTGAAGGTTCATAGTTTACTAACAGCTCAATCGTTTTTCCTTTACGGTAAAGAGCGTTTCGTACTGCTGCATATTGGTAACTTTCATTTGTTGCAAGCTCTGAGTTATTGTATTTTTGTGCGGCAGATTGAGCACCTTCCATCATGCGGTCAATATCAAGTCCAGCAGTAGCAATTGGTAAGAGTCCTACTGCAGTTAATATCGAATATCTTCCACCTACATCATCAGGAATAACGAATGTTTCATATCCTTCTGCGTCTGCTAGTTTTTTTAGTGCCCCATTTGCTTTATCAGTGGTAGCATAAATACGTTTTTTCGCTTCTTCCTTCCCGTATTTTTTCTCCAAATGGTCTCGGAAGATACGGAAAGCTACGGCAGGTTCAGTTGTTGTTCCAGATTTAGAGATAACATTCACAGATATATCTTTACCCTCAAGCAACTCTAGCAAATGCGTTACATATGTAGAGCTAATATTTTGACCAGCAAAATATACTTGAGTTGCATCACTCATCTGGTTATGGAATGTATGAGAAAGTGCTTCAATTGCAGCTATTGCTCCTAAATATGAACCACCGATACCGATCACAACTAACGCATCAGAATTACCACGAATTCTTTCAGAAGCTTTTTTTATTCTTGAAAATTCTTCTCTATCATAGGTATTCGGTAAATCCACCCAACCAAGAAAGTCAGAACCTGGTCCTTTTTTTTCGTGAAGTCGATTATGTGCAACTTTTACAAATTCATCAAGATAATCAACTTCAGTTTGTTGCATGAATGATAATGCGTTTGAGTAATCAAAAGAAATAGTCATGTAAATCCTCCTAAATTAAATGTAAGATTAGGAGCAATCAGGGATGAACTGATTGCTATTTTATTAAACGTCTATGAAATGTTTCAAGCTACTTAATCTGAATGCTTAGTTTTTAGGTGCTTTTTCCCAATCAGCTGCGAATTTTTCGATACCTTGATCTGTAAGTGGGTGTTTAGTAAGTTGCTCAATGACACTGTAAGGAATCGTCGCGATGTGAGCACCCGCCATAGCTACACGAGTTACATGGTCTGGATGTCGAACAGAAGCTGCAATGATTTGTGATTCTAGTTGATGAACACGGAATAATTCAGCAATTTTCGCTACCAATTGAACACCATCTTCAGAAATATCATCTAAACGACCTAAGAATGGTGATACATAAGCAGCACCTGCACGAGCTGCTAAAAGTGCTTGGTTCACAGTGAAAATAAGAGTCACATTGACTTTAACACCTTTTGCTGCAAGATATCGTGTTGTTTCTAGGCCAGCTAAAGTCATCGGTACTTTGATTGTTACCTTTTTATCTCCACCATTGATTTTAATTAATTCCTCTGCTTCTGCTATCATTTCTTCAGCTGAAACGGCAGCAGGAGTTACTTCTGCAGATACAGACTCAACAACTGGTACAGCTTTTAGAATTTCTTCAATACGATCTTCGAATTTAACCCCTTCTTTAGCCACTAATGAAGGATTTGTCGTTACACCAGAAAGAACGCCAATTTTATACGCTTTTTTAATATCCTCTAGATTTGCAGTATCGATAAAAAATTTCATTATAAATTACCCCCATATTTTCATAAAAAATTTTTTTTGTTATTTTCTTACTTTTTCTCTACAGCATGCCCACCAAACTCATTGCGAAGTGCTGAAACAACTTTCCCTGTAAACGTATCCTCTTCCAATGAGCGATAACGCATTAACAAGGACATCGCAATTACTGGAGTTGCCATTTGAAGGTCTAAAGCTGTTTCGAGCGTCCATTTCCCTTCGCCTGAAGAATGCATGACCCCTTTGATTTCGTCTAGTTTTGCATCTTTAGAGAAAGCACTTTCTGTTAATTCCATCAACCATGAGCGAATAACAGATCCGTTGTTCCAAACCTTTGCAACTTTTTCATAATCATAGTCAAATTCACTTTTTTCTAGGAGTTCAAAACCTTCACCAATGGCAGCCATCATTCCGTATTCAATACCATTATGAACCATTTTCAGGAAATGCCCACCACCTGCTTTACCTGTAAAGATATAGCCATTTTCTACAGCAGTATCACGGAAAATAGGTTCTACAACCATCCAAGCTTCAGAGTCTCCACCTACCATATAGTTTGCTCCATTTCGAGCACCTTCCATCCCACCAGAAGTTCCAGCGTCCATATAATGAACACCAATTTCTTTTAGTTGGTTATAACGGCGAATGGATTCTTTGTAATGGGAATTTCCAGCTTCAATCACAATATCTTCTTTTTCCAACAATGGTGTGATTTCACTAAGAACTGAATCAACAACAGAGTGTGGCACCATAATCCAAAGAACTCTTGGTTTGTCTAATGATAGGAAAAGTTCGCTTAAATTCGTTGTACCTTTCGCACCGTACTTTTGTATGTCTGCTATTGCATTTGGGTTTAGATCAAATGCTACTACTTGATGTTTGTGGTCAATTAAGTTTTTACCAAGATTTAATCCCATTTTTCCTAATCCAATTAATCCGACTTGCATGTTTTTTCCCCCTCAATTTAACTTTTCATAGATGTTTAAAGATATTTCGTAATGTCCTTACGTTTTTACTTTAAGAATTTAATAATTTTTTTGTAGTTTCAACAACATTTGCTGTTGTAAATCCAAATAACTCCATTACGGCTGCTCCAGTACCAGAAGCACCAAATGTAGCAATGGATACAATTTTCCCTTCATTTCCTACATAACGATCCCAACCAAGGGAAATACCCATTTCTATTGCTATTCGTTTAGTAATTGTAGATGGTAGTACCAGCTCTTTATATGCTTCAGATTGACGATCGAATAGTTCCCAACTCGGCATTGCCACAACACGTACTGATACGTGGTCTTTTTCAAGTTCCGTTTTTGCGTTGACAGCTAAGGAAACCTCAGAACCTGTAGCTAGGAGAATAACATTTGGATTTTCATTTGTTTGAGTTAACACATAAGCACCTTTAGTAAGGTTCTCAATATTGGCTTGCGTTTCATCAAACACAGGTAAGTTTTGACGGCTTAATACTAATACAACCGGCCCTTCTGTTTGACTTAAAGCATATGCCCAAGCACTTGCTGTTTCATTTGCGTCTGAGGGACGAATGACTGTCAGTCCTGGAATCGCACGAAGAGCTGCAAGTTGTTCAACTGGTTCATGCGTTGGACCATCTTCTCCTACTGCAATTGAATCATGAGTAAACACATACGTAACAGGGAGCTTTTGTAAAGCTGCTAAACGAATAGATGGACGTAAATAATCATTGAAGACAAAGAATGTACTAACAAATGGTTTTACTCCGCCGTGAAGTGCCATCCCATTACCAGCAGCACCCATTGCATGTTCCCTAACACCAAAGTACACATTGCGACCAGCAAATGATTCGACAGCAAATTTCGCTTCGCCTTTAATATCTGTCATCGTAGAGCCTGAAAGGTCAGCACTTCCGCCAAAAATTGCTGGAACAGTCTTAACAAAGTGGTTAATGGCTTGTCCACTTGCCACTCGAGTTGAAACCTCTTTATCCGTGTCGAAAGTTAAAATGTCTTGTGCTTCAATTAAAACCTTACCATCTATGGCATTAGAAAGTTCATTTGCCATTTCAGGAAAAGCTTCTTTGTAAGCGTCAAACAATTTATTCCATTGACCTTCTTTTTCACGGCCAACTTGTTTTAACTCCTCAAAGTGGGCTTTGACTTCTACAGGTACATAGAAATCTTCTTTGTAATTCCAGTCATAAGCTAATTTTGTTGCTTTCGCTTCATCAGCCCCAAGTGGATTACCGTGCGCTTTATTCGTTCCAGAAACTTTCGGGCTACCAAAACCTATAATCGTTCTAATTTCGATAAGAGTTGGTTGATCTAGATTTAGTTTCGCTTCTTCAATCGCCTTTGTTATGGCTGTAACGTCGTTTCCGTCTTCAACTCGTAAATATTGCCAATTAGCAGATTCCGTACGTTTTTTTGTATCTTCACCATATGAAAGGTTTAATTCTCCATCTAGAGAAATATCATTTGAATCATATAAAGCGATTAATTTTCCTAGCTTCATATGACCTGCCATAGACATTGCTTCATAAGCAATACCTTCCATTAAATCACCGTCACCAACTAATGCATACGTAAAGTGATCAACTACTGGGAATTCTTTTTTATTAAATTTTGCTGCTAAGTGTGCTTCTGCCATAGCCATTCCTACTGCATTTGCAATCCCTTGACCTAATGGACCTGTTGTAGCTTCAACACCATCAGTATGACCAAATTCCGGGTGACCTGGTGTTTTGCTATTTAATTTACGAAAACTTTTTAAATCCTCAATGGAAACATCATAACCAGTTAGATGTAATAAGCTATACAATAAGCTAGAGCCATGTCCTGCTGAAAGAACAAAACGATCACGGTCAAACCATTTTGCATTTTCAGGATTATGGTTTAAATGATTAGCCCATAATGCATAAGCCATAGGTGCGGCTCCCATTGGTAGACCAGGATGACCAGAATTGGCGCTATTTATGGCATCAATTGATAATGTTCGAATCGTATTTACAGCCATTGTTTCTATTGTTTTACTCATCAGATTTATATCCTCCTAGATATTTCGTTATTGTGTTACTAATTCACGAACGGTTTCAACTGGATCTTCGTCTTCCAACGAAACATCATCCAGCCACCATGTGAATCCATCTTCTTTAAGTAACCGATTAGCTGCCTTAGGACCATTAGAACCTGCATTATACAGATAAAGTGGTAATAGGTTTTCTTTAAAAGCATCAAGAATTGGTTGTACCCATTCCCATGACAATTCAACTTCTTTCCAATGAGCAAAGAAAGTTGAATCTCCATGAATAGCATCAAAAATCAAACGCTCATAAGCTTCAGGTACGCCTACTTGCTCTGTTGAAAAACTAAACTTTAAGGGTTCAATTTCTCCGTTTATCGGATTTCTACTATTTAATTGTAAAGAAACATTTTCATTCGGATTGATTTCGATTATCAATAAGTTAGGAGCTACTTTTATTGTAGAACTCTCACTTGATGAATCTTTGAATTCAAAGACAATGCGGGTAGATTTTCCAGCCATTCTTTTTCCTGTTCGAATATAGAATGGGACCCCTTGCCAAATTGGATTATCGATCCAAAGCCGCGCTGCCACATAAGTATCATTTGGGGAGGAATCTTCAATTCCAGGCTCATTTGTATAAGAAACAACTGGCTTATCTAATATTTCACCTGCCCGATATTGGCCACGAACTACATCTATGCTTACATCTTCTTTTTTTAATTGACGAACCGATTCCATCACTTTTTTCTTTTCATTTCGAATTTCATCTGGGCTTATTGTATTTGGCTTGTGCATAGCAGTCATCATCAATATTTGTAACATATGGTTTTGTACCATATCACGAATAGCCCCTGCTCGGTCATAATAACCAGCTCTCTCCTCGACTCCTACAGTTTCACTAGCAGTAATTTGGACATTAGCTATATGCTGATTGTTGAATAGGGTCTGAAGGACTGGATTTGTAAACGCTAGTGTTTCTAAATTTTGTACCATAGACTTTCCAAGGTAATGATCAATTCGATAGATTTCATTTTCTGCAAAAGCTTGGCTTAATTTTGCATTTAGCTCTCGTGCTGACTGCAAATCGCGTCCAAATGGTTTTTCAATGATTAGTCGTTTCCATCCTTTTGTGGAACCTAAGCCACTTTCTTGAATATTTAAGGCAATGAGATCAAAAAACTCTGGTCCAACGGATAGGTAAAACATACGGTTTTCCGGTATATTTAATTCATTTTCACGTTGTTGGACAAGATTTAAAAGTCTTCCATAATCTTCTGAGTCTGCTGCATTTAGTGCACTATAACGAAATGCATCGAGAAACTTATTCATTTTGTCGCGTTCAAAGATCATGCGTCTAGAAAATGTTCTTACCGATTGTTCCACATGATTTTGAAAATCTTTATCAGACATTTCACGTCTACCTAATCCAATTATTGAAATAGATTGAGGCATTTTTTGATCAAGATATAGATTATATAAGGCAGGGTATATTTTTCTTTTTGCTAGATCCCCAGTTGCACCATATAAGACGAATGTCATTGATTCCAATTTCAAATCCTCTTCTCCTTCTATCATTCTTTAAATGATATTTTTAAATACATCGTATCGGCTAGTAGTTTTCAACTTCATGTTACTTGCCTTTCGATGTTAGCTAACTACGAACAAAGCACCTAAAATTCCATTTATAATAACAAGGTTACTTTATATAACCATAATAATTAAGGTATTATGCTACTTCAATTAAAATGTGTCGAAATTGTGAACGAAAATAACTTAACTATAAATAAAAAGTAATCACTGGTAAAACCTTGTCTTCGTTCTATTAAGAAAGCATTATTTTTTTGATCTAATGAAATGACAATATCGGACATCCCAATAAATAAACCATTTTCAATTACACCCGGAATCATATTAAGCTTTTTTCTATTTTTATGGCTAAGATAGATCCATTAAACTTGGTGGCCATATTACAAAATCATGATTTAACGGATGGGAATTTCCGGTATCATCTTTGTCTAATTATTTTTATTGATCATACTATGCTGTCCTTCAATAAAACGTACTGTACCCGTTTTAGCGCGCATAACAATTGAATGTGTAGTACCAATATTTCCTTTATATTGAACTCCTCTTAGAAGCTCACCATTCGTAACGCCTGTTGCTACAAAGTAGGCATCATCGCCTTTCACAATGTCATCCATTAATAAAACTTTATTAAAATCGAGAATGCCCATTTTCTTCAAACGATTTTTTTCTTCTTCAGTTTGTGGAAGAAGCTTTCCTTGAAACTCCCCTCCTAGGCTTTTCAATGCGGTAGCAGCTAATACACCTTCTGGGGCACCTCCAGAGCCAAGCATAATATCAACACCTGTATTATCAAAAGCAGTATTTATTGCAGCTGCCACATCCCCATCTTGCATGAGTTTAATTCTTGCACCTGAATCACGAATCTCCTGAATCATTTTTTCATGTCTTTCTCGATCTAATATGGCTACTACTAAATCTTCAATATTTTTATTTTTTGCAGTCGCGACAGCTGTTAAATTCTTAATGACCGGCGCATTAATATCGATTTTCCCAACGGATTCGGGACCTACAGCTATTTTTTCCATATACATATCCGGTGCGTGTAAAAGGTTACCACGGTCTGCAACTGCTATTGTGGCGAGAGCGTTCGATGTCCCCGCAGCAACAATATTCGTTCCCTCTAATGGGTCCACAGCAATATCAATTTCAGATCCAGTCCCTGTTCCTAGTTTTTCGCCAATAAATAACATTGGAGCCTCATCCATCTCACCTTCCCCAATAACAACAGTGCCTTTCATCTGAATGGAATTAAACATGTCCCTCATGGCTTGTGTTGCTGCTTCATCTGCTTCTTCTTTCTTCCCTCTTCCCATCCATTGTCCAGCAGCTAAAGCTGCGGCTTCAGTCACTCTAACAAGTTCCATTGATAAATTTCTGTTCATTTTAATATCTCCCCTTTGTTATATAAATTTAATTACTTATTTACTCAATTGTTTAATGACTTGTTTTTCAGCTATAAGCTTAATTTCTTCTCCTGTTATTCCTTTATGGGCAATAACATTTGTTTGATAATTTTTTCCTTTACATTTAACTGTAACAAATATTTCAATCATTAATTACTCATCCTTTCAACTTGTAAACTTAGTTACTTTAAATTTATTATTCTCGATTTCAAGATATTTTAGTATAAAAAAACTAGTGGTAATTTTAACTGAATCTTTGCTTGCGATTAGTTTTCACTACGTTGTAACTGATCATTCATGGCTATAGTTTAAAATCGATTCTTCCCTTTTGTTTTATTTTATTTAACATGCTTATCATCATATATAATACTTCGGTTTTCACGGCCATCTATCCAGTCGAGCTGCTCTATTTTATCGATGACATATGTCTTTGAAGTGCTTAATTTGAAAACGCTATTTGCCGATTTGTTAGATAGTTTGTTCCCAAATTGTGATACAGAGTGTCTAATGCAGATATCGATGAATGTCCAAAGTTATAATTCCTCAAATCGTATTTGATTATTTCTTGTGCAGATTTAGCAAATTCAATAGTAAGTTCTTTTTTTACACTATCCACCTCCAGTCCAATGAACTAGTATAAGTTTACCTCGTATTAATATATATTTAATTTAAATATCTTTAATACGAGATAATTTTAAGTTATTACCTTCTTAGTGTCAAATACATTGCTCATTTATGATGTTAGTCCTTATATTCAAGAACTTTGTCATTCTTTCTATTAGATAGGTTTTGAGTTAACGAGAATAATTTGCTTCCATTTATAATTAGATTTAATGACATTGCAAAAAAGAAAATTCTATCTCGTAGCTATTCATTTGCCAGTTACCTAAGAAACCAACAATCATCTTTACTTTAAGTGTTTCCAAAATCACCAGTAATGCAAACTAAGAAGAAATTAGTTTTGTTTTGAATCCAATAAGTAAAGCAAACCCACTAATAAAACTTCCGATTTTCTTGTGATTAATGGTTTGTAATAGCCTCTCCACATGTTTCAGGTATGTTCTATCAGTTTCGCAACTTTTAAACAAGCATCCCATCCAAGATGATTAAAGCCAACATAAGGCACTTGCGCAAATCATTAGGCATTATAAATCGCGCCTACTTTTAAAAATGCATATCACATTTCTTGTAAGACTTTGCATTTTCAATCTTATCCTCATTAAAAGTCATATTCCGCATCTTTCGCTCGGCGAATATCTGAGTAAGCATGATCGAGCAACACTGTGTCTTCCACTAAACGCTCCATACGGAAAATGATATCATCGTTGATTATTTCTTTTCTATGGAAATCCTTTTCTTCGATAAATACGTAGGTTTGAACAATATGCGCCTTCATATAAGCTAAAATCGGTTTTAACTGTTGTTCCACCATTAAATAATGCTTAGCTGTACCAGCTGTAACAACTATACTCACCACTTTATCTCGGAAAGCGTTGACTGGTAATAAATCGAAAATGTTTTTTAATGTCGCTGGAATAGATGCTTGAAATACAGGTGTACCAATAATAATAGCATCTGCTGCCATGATGGTTTCCGTTACATACTTAGTATCTCCTTCATATTCCCAATAATTTCGTCCATCACTAAACACCAGTTCATATTCTGCAAGATCTAATAATGTGATTTCTGCATCAGGATATTTCTCATTTGCTAATCTTATCGTATTATCCATTGCTGTTCGAGTCTTAGAGCCTACATTAGAACCTGAGATTCCTACAATTTTCATCCTAATCACTCCTTATTTTTTAGCAGTATATTTCTTAATCGCTGGCAAAATTTCTGCTGCAATCAGTTCAATATTTTTTGCAACCTTTTCGAATGGCACGCCACCAAAATCGATCTGTGCCATAAAGCGTTGTTGACCAAATAATTCATTTTGGTAGAGCATTTTTTCAATAATTTGTTGGGGACTACCAATCATTAACGCATCACGATAATCTGTAGATTGCGCAAATTGTTGTTTTGGATAGCCGCCGCCACGTAATGCCTGCATACCAGAATTAGCGTGTGGATAGTACTCACGAAGTGCATCCTGTGAATTTTCTGCAGTATAAAATAAACTCGTTGTTGCGATTGGTAATGTTGCTGGATCAAAACCGCTTCGCTCCGCTGCCTCACGATACGCCTCAACCGAAACTTTAAAGTTAATAGCAGGACCACCAAGTGTTGTCAACATCATCGGCACACCTGCATAACCAGCCTTAATTGCACTTGCAGGTGGGCCACCTACTGCACGCCAAATTGGCATTTGACCATTTTGAGGTTGCGGCAAAATGGATGCATTGTTTAACGGCGCACGGAATTGACCTTCCCACGTTACTTTTTCCTCGTTATTTAACTTCATAAGAAGCTCCATTTTTTCTTCAAACAATTCTTCATAATCACGGACATCAAACCCTAGTAAACTATATGCTCCAACACGTGAACCCCGACCCGCAACAATTTCTGCTCGACCTTTTGAAATCAAATCAAGTGTGGAAAAATCTTCATACACTCGAACAGGATCGGATGTACTTAACACCGTTGCTGAGCTGGCAATTTTAATATTTGTTGTTGCTTGTGCGATGGCCCCTAAAATGACCGTATGCGCTTGTGTTGTAAAAAACGTTTGATGGCTTTCACCAACAGCAAATACGTCAAGTCCTGCTTGATCAGCTAGCTTACTTGCCTCAATTAATTCCTGAATCCGCTGTTCAGCACTAATTTTTGAGCCTGTATGTGGATTAGGTAAATGATCCCCAATTGAATATAAACCGAATTCAAGTCCTTTATCTGTATCAATACGATATTGCTTCATATTTTCTCTCTCCTTTTAATCAAGTGGTGTCAATTTTGCTTCAATTTCAGCACGTCGTTCTTCTAAAAATGGTGGTAAATCTAAAGTTTTACCAAGTTCTTCGACCGTCGAATCGGCGGTAAATCCAGGACCATCTGTCGCAATTTCAAATAAAATACCGTTTGCTTCACGGAAATAGAGGCTTTGGAAATAGAAACGATCCACAACCCCAGTTGATTGGAAACCACGTTCTTTAACGATCTCGTCCCAATAGCGTAGCTCTTCTTCATCTTTCACACGAATGGCTAAATGATGAATACTTCCTCTTCCGGGCTTCTCACTTGGCCCTTCTTTCTGTTTGACGACAATCTCTCCGAATGACTGTCCAGCAACAGCTTGATAAATGGCTTCTGTGTCAGACCGAGTCACTTCTACATAACCAAACATGTCCTTTAATGTTTTCGCTAATCGTTCTAAGTAACGCACTGTGATTTCGATTGTTCCGATTCCTAAAATGCGATGTTGTTGCTCGATGATGGAGCCTTCCCATCCTGACCATTGTTCAGGAACCTTCTCGCCGTTATTATTTAACAAAACCATTCGCAAGCCTTCTGAATCTTCAAAATGTAAAGCATCTCGACCGGCATATGTCGTTAATTCACCGTGCTTTACATCTAATGACTCGAAACGCTTTTTCCAAAATATAAGACTGTCAAATGACGGAACTAGTAAACCAATTTGTGTAATTGCGTTTGTGCCGCGAACTGTTCTTCCTGCAATCGGCATTTCAAAAAACGACAGCTCTGTTCCCGCACTACCTGTTAAATCTCCATAAAATAAGTGATACATAGTAGGGTTATCTTGATTCACAGTTTTTTTCACTCGGCGAAGCCCTAATACATTTTGATAAAAATCATGATTCATTTGAGCATTTTTTGTAAGCATCGAAACATGATGATGGCCAGAAATTGTATACATGTTTGTTCCTCCTTTTATAACTTGACTAATCAAATGATGTTGCAAAAAAAATTACTCAGGCGGTAATTCTCTTTTTTGACTATATTTATGGACACGTGTCATTAGTGTATATAGCGTTTTTTGTTCTTCTTCGTTTAATACATCTTCAAAAAATGACGATTGAAAGGCAAGTTGTTCAGGCATTGCTTGTTTTAAAATAGATTCCGCCTTATCTGTAAGGCTAATCGTTTTCGTTTTCCAATCTTGCTTACGAACAATATAACCTTCTTTTTCAAGACGTACGAGCATACGCGATATACCACCTTGCGTTACTGTCACTTTCTCGGCTAACTCCATTTGCGTGAGTGGCTGATAAATGCGGATTTGCATGAGAACATCAAATTGAGCAGTCGTCATATCAAATCGTTTTAAGAAGTCATTCGACATTTGGTTACTTTGATTCGTAAATCGCATTAAACGTAACCAAATTAATGAACCTAGCGTATTATTCCGCATTTTATTTCCCTCCTCTTTGTTAATCTTGTTATCACTTTACTACTCAAATGAATGAATAGCAAGTAATAAATCTTAAAAAGAGTAATGTCAAGAACATTAAAAATGATGGCTGCAATGGTTGATGTATCATTTACTTAACAAGAATTAACCGAAAACATTAGATGTCTAAAAGAAATATAGTTATTTTTTATTAGTCTACCTGTTATACTACTAAATAGTACTAATACATATTTCGATTTAAAGTATTATTAACATAAGTACTATTTAAAAATTGCTAATGATATCGTTTAAGTACTTGTATATTTTTTAAGAATGAGGGAATTTAATGACAACAAAAACAAAATCTTCGAGAAAAATTGCTAGGTATTCACTTATTATTATGGGGGTAGGATTTATTGCAACTACCCCATTCCAAGGTTCATTTTGGATCGAATTATTACATGGAGGGTTCGAAGCAGGGCTTGTTGGTGGATTAGCCGATTGGTTTGCAGTTACTGCGCTATTTCGCCATCCACTTGGAATACCAATTCCACATACAGCACTTCTACCCAATAATCGAAAAAGAATGACAAATGGGCTTGTTTCGATGTTGAAAAATGACTGGCTTTCCAAGGAAAGTATTCAGGAAAAAGTAAAACAAATTCCTTTAACAGAAAAGCTGATCGCCATTTTAGTCAAGCAGATACACACTGAAAAGTTTAGAAAAGGTATTATTAGGCTGATCACGCAAATGATTAAATATATAGAAATCGAAAAGATTACACCCTTCGTAAAAAAACAAATCATATCGACTCTATCTAAAATGGAAATGAGCAAATTTCTTCAACTCGTAAGTTCACAACTGCTTAACGAACAGTTTGATAAAAAAGCATTGGATCATATTTTGAATAAAGCTGAGACTTGGTTAAGAAAAGAACAAACTAGTCAACGATTAGGAACAGTTTCCATGAATGTACTTAGCAAAATTGAAGCAGATGGTATGCTTCAATTTGCACTTAAATCCATTCAAAGTCTGCTTACCGAGGAGAAACTCGGCAATATCGTGCAAAATCTATTATTAAGTGTGATAAAGAGTTTGCAATTTGAGAACGAACCGAATCGAGAAGCTTTAATCTTATATATCCGGAACGAGATACAAGGTATTAACGATAATAAGGACGTATTAGTAAGTATTGAAAAATGGAAAGGTCAACTTCTAGAGAAATGGGAACCTGATCAAACAATAACCGAGAGTCTTCAACAAATTCAAAAAAATGTAATAGATCTCGTAGAAGATCATGAGTTTATTGATATGTATCTTATTCCATTAATGAACCACATACTAGACAATATAAAAGAAAATAGCACGAATATTGATAATTGGATACAGAAACAAATAATAGTTCTCGTTGAAAATAATCATGAACAAATTGGCAATCTTGTGCAGGAGAATTTAGATAAGTTAGACAATGATACACTGATTGATATGATGGAAAATAATATCGGAAAAGATTTACAGTGGATTCGTGTTAACGGAGCAGTTTGCGGTTTTATAATAGGGATCTTACTAACAGTTGTACAAGCTTTGTCTAAGCTAGCATAATTTCCTTTAAAACCAAATAAATCAATTGTTACTCTCGCTTAAAATGGCATTTAATCGGTTGTTATAAGAATATATAGGGTAATATCCCATACAAAAAAAGAGCCAATTGGCTCTTTTTTAGGTTAATTCTTCACGATTCCAGTTCTCAAATTATTTACACCAAATTCTAAATAACCTTTTAAACAAGTTAACATAAAAACCCAACCTTCTTTATTGTCAACTAATTTATGTAATAATTCTCCATCACTTTCATTAAATCCTTGTTCATTCACTTCAATAATTGTATTAGATTGATCCAATTCATTTAGTGTTATCGTAACAATATGTTCTTCCTCATATCCCCCCCATTTGAATACTATTTTTTTATTTTGCTCGACATCTATTACTTTAATATCCACTTGTGCATCATATTCATCATATTTCAATGTAACCGTCTTACCTTGTTCCCACCGTTCAGAGCTTGACGTAAACCAAAAATTGCCGATTTTTGAAGGGTCTACGAACGCTTCAAATACTTCATAAGCTGGTTTTAATATTTTAAATGTTGTTATGTTATTCATATTCGATTTCATCCCACTTTCGATTTATTTAATACTTTAAGGTCTCACATTAACTATACATTATGCAGTTGATTAATGATAAAATCGCGTTCTTAAAGTGACTAATTTTAAGAACCCAATTCTTCTGTTCGAATAATTTGTAAACTTTCTTCGGGTTTATCTTTGAATATCGATAAATATAGAACCATAAATAGTATAAGGCTAGTACCTAAAAATTGATAAATTCCGAATGAGATGTGAAGCCACAAAACTGAAGTGATAATGGCTGTTAATGGTTCTAAACTACCTAATAAAGTAGTTTCTTGCGGTTTTAAGTATTTAAGACTTTCAATGTAAAACCAAAAAGCAATCATCGTTCCAAACAAAATTACAAACCCTAGAAATAGATACGTGTCAATGGACCAATTACTAGAGTCAACCGACCAAGGAGGCTGTATTATGCTCATACCAATTCCACCAATAATCATTGCCCAGCCAATAACGTTTAGTGAGCCCCACTTTTTCAGCAATACACCTGCATATAAAGTATAAAATGCAAGAGCAATTGCTGAAATTATTCCCCATATTACAGAAGATGCAGGCACTGAAAGACCAGCCAATGATCCATTCGTTAACAATAAAAATGTACCGGATAAAGCTAATACCACAGCAAATATATCTCTAGCTTTCAATTTGCTTACTTTAGTCAAAACTAAATATATAATAATAAAAACAGGAGCTAAATACTGTAATAATGTTGCAACGGCTGCATTCCCCAACTGAATGGAAGCCATATACGTGTATTGAACGGCTAGCATCCCTAATAAGCTGTATATCACGATCTGTATCCTTGCTTTTTTATCTGACCATATCTTTAAAACTTGTTTTCGATCTCTTATAAATGATAAAACAAGTAGTAGAATGCCTGCAATTAATAAACGAGTGGATACAAGCCATTCAACTGTTATACCATCTTCTTGAAATAAGCGCTGTGCTACCGTACCTCCTATTCCCCAAAAACTTGCACCGAGTATAACAAATATAAACCCGGGCCATCGCGGTTGGTTACCCATATATATCCCTCACAATCTATTTAATTTGTGAAAATAGAGTTCTAAAATGAACTAATATTCAAAACAACATAAATTATAATAATATGTCGATTGATAAAGCTATTATTAACCCGTCTTGCATCGACATATAAAAAAGAACGTAAGTCATGTTCAATTATATACTGATAGAGAGTACCTAGCTACCAATTCTGTAACAAAATATGGGATATTTCACAAGGTCATCCAATATAAATTATTATCAATATACCTAAATACTGCAATTATGCAATAATACACGAGGTATTAGATGTAATATATTATATGGAAATAATATTTTCAGTAAGGAAGGATATCTATTTTTAACTTACATTATTGTTGCTAACTGAACACTAGATTTAAGAAGTTTGGAACTAAGGACAATTTGAACCAGCCGTTGAAAATTCGAAAAAAGACATTAATTCAATTCGCCTCATTCCTTCAGCTAAATTGTTTTTTCTGTAAATTTCAAAAATTTTTTTAAAAAAAAAGAAGATGAACTGCAGCAGATTTTATCTAAAACAGCTCTACTTCTTTTCTTAAACCATTCGTACTCATTTAAAACTAATACCCAAAAAAGGCATCTTTTTTGATATTCTGTTTTGAAATCTTTTGATTTTGTAAATAAGTAGACATAGAATCTACCATTGACTTCGGTCCTGCAATAAAGTATTTCCCATTATTTTGATATAAGGTTGTAAACTTATCGATCTCCTGATGTAATTCATCCCTTGAATCAAGATAAGTAATATTTATTGAAGTATTATTAGCCATTTCATCAAGTTCATCTTTAAATAGATATGACTTTTTGCTATCCATATAGAGTAGATTTATTGGATTCTCTCCACCATCCTCTTCTGCCTCTATTTGTTTTAGTATCGACCGAAATGGTGTAATTCCAATTCCGCCTGCAATCAGGAGAGAAGGACTGTTATTTTTAAAATTAAAAGATCCTACAGGCCCACTCATACTCACTTTCATTCCCTGTTTTAATTCTAACATCGCTTTCTTAAAATCACTGGGGTCATCACTAATTCCTATTGTTAGCCTCACAATATTTTCTGTGGGAGCAGATGCCACAGTGAATGGTCGTGTCGGCTTTTTTATCGATTTATGAGTAATTTTAAACAAACCATATTGCCCTGCTACCCAGGTTAAATCTTTCTCTTTTTCAAAAAGAAAGGTATAGACATCATCTGATTCTTTATAGCTTTCTAAAAATAATAATTCTCTCTTTTTGAATATTTGTAACATATCTTGAAAAAAACCCATTTCCTTCTCTCCTTTTTTAAATTAGCTACCTATACTTTTTATGAAAAAGTTTACACTTGTTATTTGCGAATTCTTCGAATGAACATGATATTCTCTCTTGTAAAATGCAATTAGGATTGTTTCAAGTTTCAAATCATAAAGTCATGAATTGCAATTACAGGATCAGACGAGTTTTGTAAAACTTACACAATAATATTATCAGTAACGAACTTAGCTGTCATTTGTAACGATTCAAGGGCAAGTTGTTCTTTTCCGTTTGGAAAGAGGTAAAACAAATGACCTTTTGAGTTCTCCAAACTCTTTCGGAATTTGATTTAAACTCGTTGCGTGAAAATCTTGCATTTATTAAATATATGAGAGTACGAAATAATAGTCAATGCATTATTAATATGAGCTTTTTATTTGCTTTCCGAATACTTTTCAACATTCCTGCCAGTACCAAGGATTATTTTGAGAACAAAAATGCTCATTTAGTTACCAGCTTTAATGTTTAGTTAGACCCAAAAGTTCACACCACATTTTTATGTTGCTATAGTACAATGTTTGAGCAATTTGATTCAAATAAACCTTGATAAAAGAACAAAGGAAAGAGAGTGTTTCGAAACTTAGATTGATCAAAACACTCTCTTAATATATTTAAATGGATCATAGTTTTATAAAAAAGTTTGGTCATTTTAGGATATGTTTTGTTGTAAATTAGCACCCGTTTTTTGAAGTAAAAATAGATAAACTCAAAAATGTTTATTTTAGTTATTACTCGTATAAATTCTTGACGTACTCCCCCATGGATGATATCCGTCACCTATATAAGTGAATCCATATTTTTCATAGTATCCAATATGGTCAGTGCAAAGAAAAACTTGATTGAATCCTGCTTTTTCTGCATCATCTTTAGCACGTATAAGTAGCTCTTTACCTAAAGATTTACCACGATAGCTTTTTTCAATGTAAATAGCACATATCCAAGGCCATAAATCCATACGACTAATAAAATCATTACTAATAAGACCTGCACAGCCAATAATCCGACCTAAATCCTCCATTATATACCAAATAGGAAGGGGACTGTCCGTTGTTATGCTATGTGTAATAGAATCCTCATAAACTTTCATACTATTTTCGTTAGCCCATTTGCTTTGAAAATATTTAATTGCTTTTTCTTTATACTCTGGATGTTCCTTAACGCTAATAATTCGCATAATGACTTTCCCTTCATTGTGACGTTTTTTCGTATGTTAACTAACTGATTTTGAAGATAAAAATAAAATCTAGTCACCTTAGTAATAACAGTAGTATTGTTATGTAAGTGCATGTGCAGCATTTCCAACAAATGCAAATGTTCTTTCACAAGATTGTCAGGAACGCATTCGGCAATCGATATTCCTGTAAGATTACGGGTTTGAATGCTATGAAGAGTCGCGGCTACCATAGTTGAGGCCTTCTAACATAAGCTTATTCAACTATCATAGACTACTTGTACTTTGTTTTGCTTGGTGATTTTACCTTGTTTCTAACTAAGGCATTCAACTTTTTTAACATGTATACTCTATTCACAATCTTCATTTTCCGCCAGTAATGCCTCAATTGAACTTTCAGCTGGCATTTGTTATTCCGGTGTTTTTTTATATTTCATAGATGGACGTCACTTATTCTTTAGTTTTAGGCATCTAATCCTTATATTTCAAGTAAGTGTTGCTAATACCAAAGAGTAGAGTCGGAAACCAAATTAATATTGCAACCGTTACAAAGATAGATGTCCCATTTACATTCATCTAGTTTAGTATGTCTAGTTTATATTGGACTGAATAATTTGTATTGTACTTTAAAAAAGCCTTTTTTCCATGGTGATTATCCCTTTTCACCCTAATATCCTCTGCGATGACCTCGTAACCTTCATTACCCTCTAAATAACGTTTTACTGTTCTTATTTGTCATTGCTAATAAATTTAGCCTATAGAAAAGCACCTCCGAATATTAGACCATGTCTAATATTCAGGGTGCAGTTTAGAATTGAGACTCTTGCTTATTAATTTTAATCACAATCAGATTACCATTATTAGATGATGCGAGTTGTTATGATACCTTCAATTTGATTGATTTTTTCTTTTAAGTCAGGTATGATATCGCCATTTACTTTATTATCAATATCAATCATCGTATATGCGTATTCCCCACGGCTTCTGTTTACCATGTCAGCAATGTTTAAATTATGACCTGATATTGCTTGTGTGATCTGACCAACCATGTTAGGAACGTTTCTGTGGAAAGCTGCCACACGTTGTTTTCCTGTATAAGGAAGGATTGTATTTGGAAAATTCACAGAGTTTTTGATGTTTCCTGTTTCTAAGAAATCCTTAACTTGACGAGCGGCCATAATCGCACAGTTTTCTTCTGATTCCTGTGTAGAAGCACCAAGATGTGGAATTGGAACTGTATTTTTCATTTGTAACACATTTTCATTTGGGAAGTCTGTAATATACATGCCAACTTTTCCGCTTTCAAGTGCTGCTTCCATATCTGTTTCATTTACAAGCTCACCACGTGAGAAATTCAGAATATGAACACCTGGCTTCATAATACTAAATATTTCTTGGTTAAACATTCCTGCAGTCTCATCAGTTAACGGAACGTGTACAGTAACATAATCAGAGTTAGCGAACAATTGTTCAATCGTCATAGCACGTTGTACATTTCGAGACAAATTCCAAGCTGTATCAACAGAGATGAATGGGTCAAAACCAATAACATCCATGTCTAAATCAAGCGCATCATTCGCTACTAGTGCACCGATTGCCCCTAAACCAATAACTCCTAGCGTTTTTCCTTTGATTTCTTTACCGACAAATTGTTTCTTTCCTGTTTCTACAAGCTTAGGAATTTTGTCTCCTTCACCTTCTAAAGTCTTTGTCCAAGCTACACCAGCAAAAAGGTTACGGGATGAAGCCATTAATGTTGTTAGGACCATTTCTTTTACAGCATTAGCATTAGCTCCTGGAGTATTAAATACGACAATTCCTTGTTCCGAACATTTGTCTACGGGGATATTATTAACACCGGCTCCGGCACGTGCAATTGCTTTTAAATTATTGCCGAATTCGATTGTATGCATGTTAAAGCTACGAACTACAATAGCATCGGGATTTTCGCTATCATTGTCAATCGTATATGTATCGTTATTGAATACATTTAGTCCGCTTTCTGTAATATTATTTAGAGTTTTGATTGTTTTTACTTTGTCTAAAATTAATGTGCTCATTTTTTTTGCCCCTCTTTTTAATATTCAAATTTTATGAAAATCTGTATTTTCTAAAAAATGGAATAAGAAAGTAGTATTGACTTTTATATTCTCTCCTAATATACAGAAAGAGGCAAGGGAAGTTTCCCTTACCTCTGCCCAGGCGAACGGCTACGACATTATGTGCTCCCTCACGGTGATCCGTGTTTCGCCAGTCACACATAGTCTTTTCATTTCTTACATTTTAACAAAATCTCTTTAAAGCTACAACCCTAATATTTAAAATTTTCATGTCTTTTTATCCGGATCACATCAGTTATTTTTATTGTGAAATGATTTCTGTGTAGATGCATTTTTTTAGACATTCTTTGAATTGTTATTTCAGAATTAGAAGTCTATGATTTTAATAGATTCTCCAAAGTTAAAAAAAACGTTATTCTTTCAGTTTAAGTCTCTAAAAGAATGACGTTTTTGATTGGACAGCTGTTTTCTATAGAAAATAACACTTAGAATGTCACATATTAGCTTAATTGACTATTCTTTAAATGGATAAGAAGCGCCAAGAATTCAGTGGAAATCACTTGTTTCAAGGCAATCAAGATTTTTACGCTGAAAGCTTGGAAATAATTTTTCCTTCTTTGTCTGTAATTGTTAACATGATTAAGATTAGTGCAGGGATCGCAAATGCCATATTTACCATGATACCTGCAGAAGCTGCAAATTCTAGATTCCCTGTAGATACAAGTACACCATATACCGCTGTTGAAATGGCTATTCCAAATGAAAAGCCTAGAGAGCTGGACATTTTATAAATACCTGAAGCAACGCCAACTTTATCTTCTGGAATATTGGCTACTGCAGTATCAGTTGATGGTGTCGCATATAAGCCAAGGCCAACACCGGAAAGCATGAAGCCGATAAAAAAGGTGATAATATACGCTAAGTCAGGTAAGAAAGTTAATGCTGTCATACTAAGCCCAACAGTTGATATTATTGAAGCGGCTATCATTGGTTTCCTTGCGCCAACTTTTTGCATTATTTTCTCGCCGACACGAATCATCACTAGTACAGCCACTAAGTTACCGAGCGTTAATAATCCGCTTTGAAATGGTGTAAAACCTCTTGCTACTTGTACATACGTATTCGCAACGACAACCGTTCCAGCAACACCATTTAGTAAAAAGTTAGAAGTGACAGCACCGGTATAAGCTTTCGTTTTAAATAAAGAAAATTCAATAAATTGATTGCGCTTTTTACTTTCTAGAGTAAAGAAGATCACACTACCAAAAAGAATGACACCTATTAATGCGATAGTAATCGGGCTTGTCCAACCAAAATCGTGTCCTCGTGTAACGACTAGGTTGATTGCCAGCATAATAATGACAAAGATGAAGAGCCCACTAAAATTAAATTTCGATTTGGTTGATTTTTCAGCAGCCTTACTTTCTGGTGCATCTTTTAATAAGTACATCGCTACCAAAGAAAGAGCAATTGAAAAGATGAAAATCCATTTCCAACCCATATATGTAGCAATTGCACCACCTATAAAAGCACAACTTCCGCCACCTCCCCATGAGCCAAATGACCAATAACTAAGCGCCCGCTGTCTATTTTCCCCCTCGAAGTACGCTTTAACTAAGGCAATGGTTGAGGGCATAATACATGCGGCAGAAAAACCTTGGATTATACGCCCCGCAATTAAAAGTGTAGCATTTTGCGCTAATATAATGCATAAGCAGCCTATTATGCTTAAAATAAGCCCTATAAAAGTCATTTTCTTACGGCCAACTTGATCTGAAATCCCACCAGCTGCAACGATAAACATTCCTGAAAATAAGGAAGTTAAACTAATTGCAATATTTAGCGTACCTAATGAGATACCTAAATCCCCTTGGACGACTGGAATGATATTTACCATAGACTGAGCAAATAGCCAAAATGTAAGTACAGCAAATACGATACCAGTAATCATTTTATTTGAACTGTAGGCACTTGTTTCCATCATGTTCCTCCTATAAATCTAGTCTAGGTCCTTGATCTTTTATTTATTCGCAGATTCCCAACAGTGAAGCGCTTACAAAATTTCGGAAGATTATTTCTTTGTTTCGCTTGTCCATACTAGAGATTAAGAATAGGCATTACTCAATCATATAATACATTTATGAATAGAATAGATGAAATAGAGAAAAGAATTTATATCTTTCTCTATTTCATCTCACTTACTTTTATCCCGCATTAACGGGCAGTAGGCCACCATCTCAAGGCTTGAAAGAATCTCGAAGAAGCGTATGTGGGGGTTAACTGCCCGTAAAAGCCCTATTGGTGAGATACAGTGAACTTGCCGCAGAGGTTTAGTTGAACCAATCGGGTTCGTAGTATCGCTTTATCTACGCGGTAGCGGGGATATTAGCGATACTAGAACGGGACTAACAATCAGTGAAAAACCCACTGATTGCAGTTTCACTTTATCGATTTACTGCGCTAGTTGATGCTAACTGAAATTTATTTTCTTTTTCCTTTAATATGAAACTGATAAAATCGAGGATAATTCTTGCTCCTGCTTGACTTGTAATTCCAGTAGGATCGTATGGTGGAGATACTTCTACTAAATCAAAGCCAATTACATTTCCTCTTTTCGCGATTCCTTCTAACAGTTCATTTACCTCATCATAATATAGACCACCAGGTGAAGGTGTACCCGTTCCAGGTGCTAAAGAAGGATCTAGTCCATCGATATCGATGGTTACATAATAATTTTCTCCTTCAGGGATTAGTTCTAATAGTGATTCGATACCCATTTTTCGCATTTGACGTGGGGATAGGATTTGGCTGCCATATTCTCTAGCCGCATCTACATCTTCCTTTTTACTACTACTAATACCACGGATTCCAAATTGGAACATTTGTTCAACATGATCCATTTCAGCTAAACGGCGTAGTGAGCTTCCATGACCAAATCTTTGTCCTGAGCGATGGTCTGCCCAATCCAAGTGAGCATCTATTTGGATGACGTGGAAAGGACCGATAGAATCTAGTGCTCTACCAACTGGTATGGTAATGGAATGATCCCCGCCCAATACGACAGGCATTGCTCCTTTTGCAATGATTTTTCGAAGCGATTCTTCAACATTGTCGAAGCTTTGTTCCAGATCACCATGTACCATATCTACATCTCCACAATCAACTACTTTGCAGTCTGGACCTAGATACATAATATCTTTTTCAATATCATAAGCGCCATCTAAACCGAAACTATATAAAGTAGAACCTTCTCTGAGTCCACGAGGTCCCATCCTTGTTCCAGATTTCCATTGTGTCCCCATATCATATGGCACTCCAATAACAGCCACATCTGCATCTAGCTCATCAAGGTTTGTACAAATAGGATATTTGCCAAAAGAGCAAATTCCTGTAAACGGAAGGTTTAGAATTTGTTTTTCATTTTGATTAGTCATTGTGCATCCCCCACTATAGTAAAAGTTTCAAGAAAACGAGCTTTGTAAGCGCTGTTTTACTTGTTGACTTAATATAATGCAAGTTCCGTGCCAACTGAAGAATAAAGGTTTTTCATAAAAACTTAGTCAAAATTGACTAAGTGTTTCGAACATATTGATTGATTTTCCGATTTGCTGTGGATTGGCTAATCCCTAATTTCTTAGCTAGCTTAATACTGCTTGGATATTTTTCAAACATCCTAACAATATAGTCTCTTTCCATCAACTCGATATATTGATCTAAAGTCAGATCATCTTTATTTGAAGGTGTGATGCCCACTTGGTCAACGTCAATAAAGTTATCATTTGAAGTAATTAATATGCGCTCTATAAAATTTCTAAGCTCTCTTATATTCCCGAGCCAATCTTGTCTATTGATCCAGGCAATTAGATTACTAGACAAATCTTTGTTCATTTTATGTTTATCATTAAACTCATCTAATAGATCAGTTACTAATTGATTGATTTCTTCTCTTCTTTCACGCAAAGGTGGAATGTCAATTTTAATCACATTAATTCTATAGTAGAGATCTTCGCGGAATTTTTTTTCAGCAATTAATTTTTGTAAATCTTGGTTAGTAGCGCAGATTATTCTACAATTTACATGATTTATTGATTGGCCACCTACACGTTGAATCGTTCGATTTTGGAGAACAGATAATAAATTAACTTGGAGATTAAGTGGTAGCTCAGCTATTTCGTCAAGAAAAATAGTACCGTTTCCAGCAGCTTCAAAATATCCTTTCTTCCCACCTTTTCTTGCGCCAGTAAACGCTCCTTCCTCATAGCCAAACAGCTCTGATTCAATTAATGATTCTGGGATTGCTCCACAATTTACTTCAATAAAAGGTTCATTTTTTCGATTCGATTGCTGATGAATTTTTTGAGCGAAATAGTTTTTCCCAACACCTGATTCTCCTACTAATAATACAGTGACATCTAAGCTAGAGACTTTTTCAACAATATGAAATACTTGCCCCATTTTTCCGTTATTAATCGGCGATGCGTACATTTGATTATTTTTCATTTTTTCAATTTCTTTTTCATATAAAAGCATTGTTTTAGCCACTTGATCATTTGATTTTTTGAGATAATCAAGTTCAGTAATATCTCTCGAAAAGCTAAGAGCCCCCAAAATCTTTTGTTCTTCATCAAAAATGGGATAACCAGACACAACTAGTTTTCTACCCAGTGCAGTTTCTTGAATAATTGTTTCGGTTTTTTTTGTCTGTAGTACTTTTCCAGTAACGGAAGGTGATAATATGCCATTCTTCTCTAATGTATATACATTTTGATGGAGCATTTTCTCGGTTTCTATTCCAAACATATTTTTAAATTTTTCACTTATAAATATTATGTCACCAGCTGCATCAGTTACAAAGATTTCGTCAAATGAATACTTAATAATATGATCTAAAAGTAGGTGAATTTGTTGTATAAGCATGAATTTCCCCCTTAGTCAGTAATGACTACATAATATTCCAAATTGACTATATATTTAAATAATATCAACTTATAACTAAAAAAGCTAGATTCAGTTGTTTATTCTTTACCATATCCTAATAAATAAAAAAGGCTGTTTTCGCAAAGACTGTTGCTTCCTCGACCAATTCCATATAATGGTTGATAGAATGAGGTTCAGGAGGCGTTCAATTATGTGTGAAGGTGTGTATTAAGGTTCAGAGTTAACGAAATCATAGCGATTGGCTTTGTTTGAAGCAATGAAACAAGACTTGTTTTCAGAAGTACCCAACAAAATCACAAAATTACTCAAAACTATTCGTGAAGCCCGATTTTCTTCGGGTATGGCTTGTGTTCATTGCGTAAGTACTTCTGTTAAGCCCAATGGCAGCACACGACAACGCTATTTTTGTAATGATTGCAACAAAACATTTAATGATATGACAAATATACCATTTTCAGGATCTCGCAACCCTGAAAAATGGGTAAGAATATTGAGCTAATGTTAGAAGGATTCACTCTACCTAAAATTGCAGAACGACTAAAAATCATCTCTACTGTCTTTTACTGGAGGCGTAAAATTTTGAACGCATTAAGCATTAGTAGGTCTTGTGTTTAATCAACTGCAAGGTATCGTTGAAAGTGATGAAACCTTCTTTCGTGAGTCTTTAAAAGGTCTTCGTAATATTTCTCATAGAATACCCAAGAAACGTGGTGAAAAAAATACGTAAGAGGGGCATTTCAATCCAAAAAATTATTGTCGTATTTGCACAAGACCGCGATGGTAAGATGATTGCCCGAAAAGCAGGACAGGTCGTGTTAAAGAGGAAGAAATTCACAAAGAAGATGGGTGAATTTCTTCACCCATCTTCTTTGTCATTTACATATACTGCTACAAATTACAAGAAGTTCGCTACACTGATAGGCTTACTACACGAAACCGTAAATGAACGCCAAAAACTAAGAGTTAAGAAAGGGATATATCATATCCAACACTTCAACAACTTCCACAATCGTTTAAAAGGTTGGATGGATCGATTTCCAAGGTGTAGGAACTCATTATTTAGACAACTATTTACATTGGTTTCTTCGGCTTGGAATAAGGAAAAATTCAGCATTTGATATATGTGTTGAGCAAATGCTAAATACAGCCTGTCAAAAATCCAAATATTCAAAGGTTGAGATATTGCGATGTGCATTAAAGAGACATCAAATTAGGCGTCAATAAATTACTTTTCTACTGTGATATATTCATCATCTTTTAGTCTCGTAATTTCACATCTTCCCACCGTTGATGTAAATGACATCTTTATGTGTAAGACTTTCTGGATTATCGAACTCTAAATCAATAAAATCAATGTTTTAAACCCCGTTTCTCTAAAGTCTCCTTTTGCGTCCGATCCAGTGGTGATAATAGCAACGTCCAGTTCGTTAGTAGCGCCGTTAATGAGCTTTAAAAATTGTTCTTTAATCGCATCAGTGTAAAACCGTTCGAGGTTAGTAACAATTTCAATTTAATCACCCCTATGTAACATTAGAATAAAGTTTGATTAAAAAGTTCCCTTCATTCCTTATTTAACGGCAAACGTAAATATCTCCAATTTGAATAAAAATTGGTCAAATTGGCGTTACTTACTTTAGCTAAGTTTTAGATTTTTATAAAAAAGTTTGATCACAAGAATCGTTTATCCCCCTAAGTTTAGTGCTTTATATCTAAAAGTAATTTTATCTCTATTATTTGTTCTATGTGTCGCTGTTCATGCAAATATATCTGTTCAATCCATTGATCAAGAGGTAATTCACCTAAAGAAGGATGCTTCACTGATTTTTCCTCCAATATGGATTTATCTTCTATAGTACTAAGAAAAGCCATCAATTTTTTTCTCGAATCGTTTAACAAATCAATTATTTGCGGAACTTCAAATGATTCTACATCTGGTTCAACTATTTTTGGAGCTTTAATCTTTTTCGTTCTATCCAATAATATAAAGTGTATATTTTTACGTTCTTTTTGAGTACGATCACTTTCTTTTAAACCCCATGCAATAGCCTTTATAGAAGCCTCTTCCACTAAAACCAAGTGATGGCAAACTTGTGCTATACTCCA
This sequence comes from Bacillus cihuensis, assembly GCF_000504145.1. NCBI lineage: Bacteria > Bacillati > Bacillota > Bacilli > Caryophanales > Bacillaceae > Bacillus > Bacillus cihuensis. The sequence continues at coordinate 755,017 of NZ_KI632495.1, forward strand.
CATATTCATATCAGGTTTACTATTAAGTTGATCATCACTTAATAAAACAATTTCCTTTACTAGGTTATTTCTCGTTTCATAAAGATTATCATTTACAAATTTATTCATGAGATTTCCCCCTTTACCAGAAAATGCGTACTTTGATTCCTATTCTGTTTTCTTTCATATTATAAGTTTAGTTGAATATAAAAATTGCCCTAGATAAATATATTTAAAGAGAAACATCTTGACTTTATTATATATTTACACCCTATTCTCTACTCGATTTCGTGTTAGATATATCCTTATTTTAACAGAAAATATAAGAAGTCAGGAATTGCACTTTAAAAAACAACAATCTTTTAGAAAACAGCCATAAAAAAAGCAAAACGAGGATGTCCCATAAGAAAAGAGGAACTCTCATATACAACATAATATCTAGATTAATAAAAAGCGAATAATACTAGATATTATGTTGTATAGTCTGACCCCTTTGCTTTTGCGACACACTCGTTTTAGAATTTCATATTATTTTTCCTATTATTATCTATTTGTACAATTATTCAAACTTCTTATAATTTCTTTACATATGTTCTAGCTATAAACAGGCAAAATAGTGCTAAGATAGTAATTCCAACGATTGAAATATATGGTGCTAAGCTAAATCCCCAAAACTCGCTCATTTCAGGCATATCATTCACTCCTTTTTTAGTTAAATAATCCCTGTATCACGCATCCTGTCTTCACCGAAACTAGTAAGTGAATATTTAAATAATAACTTACCTTCACTAAAGTGCTCACCTTTGTCTATCTTTTCATCAATGGTTTCTATAAGCGCCCCTGAAAATAAATCAGTTAATGTTACTCGAACATTACCTAAGGCATATGCTCCTGCCAACCCATACTCTTTAAGAATTTGCTTTGCAATTTCATAATCCCATATTCCTTTATCGGGTCTTTCCTTGGTGTGCTCGCGGATGATTTGTAGAATCCTACCTTTTATATGAATTTTAGGCATTTACATTGCCTCCTCTTTTTCTTTATTGTCTGAAGGCACAGAACGGATAACATCTAGGACGTCCCTCTTTTCAGTAAACATAACAAATCCGCCGATAATTACAACCAAAGCTCCCAAAACGAAATTCCATTCTGGCGGAGTAAGTGTGAAGATACTTATAAAAATGATGGCGAAGATTCCATATAAGTCCCCGATTGCTTGACCTCTTCCAACACCAATCAATGGGAAAGACTTGTACCATGACACGTAGCAAAAACCAAATGTAATTCCAGCTAAAAGTAGCCAAGTTACCGGTAACAATGTCATTGTTTGCGCAATCATTGGTACAATAGGTACATCTCCAAATAGGATAAACAGCGGAAAGATTACAGCTACCCACCAGAAAACTTCACCCGTGAACCTAAGAGTTAACCCAATATCAGGATCTGTAACATCCAGTGCCCGTCCAGCAATGGCACCTTCAATTCCCCAGCCAACGGCAGCCATTAATCCACCCAAGTATCCTAACCAAGCGCCAGAGCTGTCCTTGAGCTCACCTAAAATACCGGGTGCAAATACGACGATCCCACCGATAATAATCATTGCGATCCCGATAGCAGCCCTACGAGTTATCTTTTCACCGTACCATTTGTACGCTAATATTGATCCTACTATGGGATACATTAATGCTGCCACTGCGGCAAAAACACCGCCTATAAAGCCGATTGCTAAAAAACTTCCAAAAATAGCCATTGGTCCGCCGAAAATTGCGGCTACAAAATACCATTTCGTCACTTTTTTAAACTGAACAATCGTCCGTCCGTAATCTTTCCATTTACCTAAAACGCCTGTCCACACAAACATAAACAATAATACAGCGATTGCATTTAAACCGGCTATTACGGCTGCCGCTGTCACATATTCAGAATTTGTATGAAAAGGCATGGAAACGAAAGGAAACTCATACCAAATCGCTGATCCAGGTACATACCATGCTCCCCACAATATGGCTGCCCATAAAGCCCACATAAAGCCCAAACGTACTGTCTTCTCTTTGTGTTTAGTTCTAGCAATATCCACTAAACTCATAATTGCCCCTCCTAATGTAATGATTACAGCTTCATTTTCATATCCTAATGTTCGCTGAAATTCATTACCGTTATCATCTAAGAAACTATACGTATATTCAACAACTTCCATAGGCTAAGTTCAGTCGAGAAGAATTGCACATTTAACACTTTAATAATCAAGAAAATCATTGTTTCGGCTATTCCTAAATAGTTAATGTTTCTAAAAAGAAAAACTCTCTTTTCCCTAGTTGAATTCTTAGAAAAAAGAGGTTATTCTACACGTTGTTCATTCTTTTTTTCATTAATGCTTCGTTTAATGAACGATCACCTCAATTTGCCATTCAATTAAATTGAATAGCGCTCTTTGAAGCTTTTAGTGCTTTCTGCATAAGCACGACTTCTTCACTTAAAGCGGTCACCCGTTCTAATACTTCTTTATCAACTAGTTCATTTTGAGGGCTAAAATGATCATTATGAGCATAAACAAATCCTGGTGCAACAAATGCACGGAAATATCCTGCAATTGGTTTCAGTTGATTTTCAATGACTAAATAGTGTTGATATGTTCCCCCAGTAGCAATAAACCCCATAACTTTATTGCGTAAATCTTTTGGATGAATTAAGTCGAATAAGTTTTTTAGAGCCCCAGTAATAGAACCTTGGAAAATTGGAGTACCAATAATATAAAAATCTGCTGTGGAAACAATATCGATCACTTTCTTCGTATCCCCCGTATAAGTTGACGGATTACGGCCATCACAGAACTGAATATTATAATCCTTCAAATCAAGTAATTCTACTTCAATTTCCGGGTTGTTTCTCTTCACTTCGTCTAATACTTGTTGAACGACAACCCGTGGTTTCGATCCAGTAATTGTTCCTGATATCCCTAGTAACTTCATGCTAAATATCCTCCTTATACTAATAAAATCTTGTTGGCATATGCCGAGTTTGAGGAAACAAGGATTTACTTGTACCATCTTTCGACTTTTATAACTAAATGTTCTAGATATTTTTTGGTTATTCAAAAGGTGAAATGACGCAATATTCAGAAAATTTCATTCGAAAGTATTTGACTCATAATAACATCATAGAAGAGGGGTTGCTTCCTTTCTCCTATTATTGAAGGGAGTCCATATAGGATTTATTAAGTGTGCCCCTATAACAAATAAATGAAGTGCCACTCCAAATAAGATAAACTTACGGAATCCCAGTGCCCTTTTCACCGTGAAGATGTTAATTATTTTAGGATGAAATGTGCCATACCCTTTCAATAGAGGTATATACCAGAACCAAACCACTTTGTTTTGGCTCTGGTATATAAATAGAAATTTAATATCTTCTATAATTTACTCAAACCATGGAACATCGATTAATGTATTGCCAATCCACTCACGTAAAATTTCATTTGTAGGTCCCATAATTGCACCAGCGCGACCATCACGTAAATATTTTTCTACTTGACCTGTCAAATATCCTCTTCCGCCGGAAACTTGTAGCGCTTGGTTTGTTACTTGAATAACGATATCAGCAGCATGAGTTTTTAATTCCCAAATTGGGTATAGCAATTCTCCAAGCGGCGTTCCATTTGCAGCAGCTCTGTCTAGATTTTCAGCTGTTCGATAAAGCATACTTCTTGCACTGTCCACCATAATTTGAGCTTTCGCTAATTCATGACGAATGACTTGATAACTAGCAACTGATTTACCTGTATCAGCATGAACCTTTTTCTTCGCACCATTAATTGCTGCGTTTAGAGCGCCTTGTGCAATACCAGTCCAACAAGCGGCTGTGCCTAATAAAAATAGTGGATCGATTGTATTATCATTGTGATAATTCATCCCGCCTTCACTACCTATACGGTTTTCTGCAGGGACATATACATCTCTAAATTTCATTGGTCCACTTGAATTCCCACGAAGACCCATTGCGGAGAACGGAAATTGGGTGATCCCCTCTTGTCCATTTTCTACAAGTAAATACATTAACTTATCGGATTCTGTACTTTCTGGATACGTCGTTGCCACGATATACCAATCAGCTTCTCCAGCACTTGTAACAAACGATTTATCAGCATTCAATGAGTAGCCATTTCCAAGACGGGGAGCTGTACTCACAACATTCCAAAAGTGACTACCAGTTGCTGGTTCACTAAATGCTAACCCGCCGATTTTTCCACGAAGAACATCAGGAATAAAACGCTGACGCTGTTCTTCGTTACCAGCTGAAAATAGTGTTTGAAGTGCAGTTGTATGCATTACCCAGCACATCGTTGAAGATGCACAATATTGAGCAAAACTTTCAGCTAATACGGCAAATCCAGTAAGTCCAGCTCCAAGTCCGCCATATTCTTTCGGAAGGGTAACAGCGCCAAATCCTGCTTCAGCAATTTTACCTAAACTCTCACGCGGATAGATGCCTTGCTGATCAGAAATAGAGGCTCTTTCTAGCAATTCACTTTTTCCAAGTGCGTGTGCCTTCGCTTGTAATTCTTCATAACCTGGAGGGCAAGTCCACCAGCTTGGAACTTGCATAATACCTTCATTTAATACTGTGTTAGAAACTGACATGATTCTTCACTCCTCAGCAATTTTTATTTAAATTAATAGGATATCTATATGATTTAATATTGATATCCTATTAATATAGGTATAGTTTCAATTAAATGACTTTGTCTTTCGTAATCTCATCTTCCATTTCAAGCATTTTAAAATAGCTTCGGGTAGTAGGACCCGGTTCAGTATTTTGAGTAAGCATGTTCAAAGCATTGGATACTTCGATGCGGCGATATGTTTCAGTTACACGCCCATTCGTTTTAAGAGAGTTCCTTCGTTCTAGTAATAGCGCCTTTTCTTCAATCGTAAGGTCTTCTGAAATTTTGATAGTGTCAAGTACATTTTTTTCTGCAGCTTCACAACTGGTGATCTGGACATCGCTATTTTCAACACGGCCTGTCGGAGAATAAGCCAATGCGCTAACAATTCGATGTTTCGCACTATTTAATGTTTCTTTTAAAAAAATAGGTTGGATAGGCGTAATGTCTTCCACGAGCAACCGTGTAATGCCGCGGTCATTAATCGCTTCTAAAATTTGTTCAGGGTCATCCTCAACGACAATCTCTTTATGCGGCGGCCAAATATCCATCCAATAATGGGTCATATGCTGCTTCCCTACATGGAAGATAAAGAACTCGGGATAAATAAACTGTTGCCCAGGCTCAACACCAAGATTAGGTCGAAAAAAATCATAAAATCTTGTAAGTGCCGACATTAGTAAACTACTTGCACCAGTACCTCCACCTGTTTCTCTTACGACCACTCCAATACGGTCGAATTCATTGAAATTTGGGAAAATATCTTCTAACAGAACGTTCTTTCCTTCTAATTCAAAGTCAAAGTCCTGATAGCTCATGGCATTGACTGTATGCATTGCTAGATCCCCCTTTTTTCTATTGCGGAAAATTAGAATAAATTAAACTCAGCCGGGGTCATTCTTGTTATTTATTTATTTATACGTACAAGCAAGATTTACAAAAATGATGGTTCAGGTATACGATGGGCTGTATAGAAAGCTTCTCCATCGCTTTCTGCGTCAAAAATGACTGGAACATTAGGCGTGAAGATGATGACATCTCCTGCTTTTGCTACATGTTTTTGTCCTTGCTGATCACGTAAGACAAACTGACCTTTAATGACGAATTTTACTTCTAAAAATTCATACACAAATTCAAATTCTTCCCCTGGTTGCATATCGAAGTATCCCATTGAAATGGCATTTTCCTTTGATGTAACTGGAACATCAATGATTTGGCTTTTTAGTGCTGGGATTCCTAGCAATCCATTTAATTCTTTCTTTTGGTATGTGCCTGCTTTAATAATTTGGAAACCAGGTGCTTTACTTAAATAATCATAGTTTTTTGCTTCTGTTATTGATTGACTCATATATATCCACTCCTACCAGTTTATTTTTCTTTTATTATTATTTAATCTAATTTCATAGCTTTCTATTTTTAAAGATTACATAAATGAAGATTCAGGCTGACGATGGGCTGTATAGAAAGCGTCACCGTCGCTTTCACCGTCAAATATAACGGTTGTAGTCGGACTGAATACGAATACATCACCTTCATTAGCGATATACTTTTTCCCTTGATCGTCACGAACGATGATTTGTCCTCTATAGACGATTTTGATTTCTAAAAATGTATAAGTGAATTCGAAATCCTCAGAATTTTGCATTGAGAAATATCCCATTTGTAACGCATGTTTATCTGTACAAACTGGAACATCAATAATTTGACTGTCAAGATTAGGAATACCAAGAATTGTATTTAATTCCTTCTTTTTATATGTTCCTGCTTTAATAAGTTTTACACCTGGCTTATCGTTTAAATACGTCAATTCATCTAACCATGTAGTTTCTGTACTCATTTTTGTTGTACCTCCATTATTTTTAATTTTTGTTTTATAATAGCCCGGAAGTAAAAACCGGTTTATTCATTACGTTATGCTTAGGTTGCTTTTCCAAAATCGTGAACAATCCAGGTGACAGACGTTTCTTCCAACTGATATGAATCTCTTCTTGGTTCACTAATATTCGCTTGTTATGAGCAGGAAAAATGATTTTAGTAGCATCTTGTGTGATTAATACAACTTGGTCGTCTGATTCATTCCCTTTAGAAACAGTTACTTCATATACTCCTGGGGGAGGAAGTAAATAATAAGGGCTCGGTACTACTTCAACAGTTTTTGTATTTGAATAAACCTGACCCTTTATTTGATAATGCTCGCCTAAATAACGGTGAACGATGTCCATTTTTCCAGTAGAAATTAATTTTCTAATTAGAGTAGAACTTATCTTTTCGCCATTAATATCGACTTTGTTTACTTTAACTCCTTCAATACTGTTATTAGAATCGGTTTTTATGCGATCCATATTCCCCTCGCCAAATTGTCCATACGTAAAGTCAAATCCAGCAACTGCATATTTTACTCCAAATTCTAAGAGATATTTCTGGACAAATTGCTTTGGAGTTAAGGAAGCAAAATCTTGATCGAATTGCACGATGTAAAACTTTTGAACACCTAATTTTTTTAAAATTCGTTGTTTAGTATTCATCGGCATTAAATATTGAATTTTTTTCTTATCTCGTTTAAGTACTTCTTTGGGGTGGGGGAAAAAGCTCATACATGCAAGTTGCAGCTTCTTTTCATCAGCAATTCTTATAGCTTCGTTGATGACTTGTCGATGACCTAGATGAACTCCATCAAAAAATCCTAAAGCAATCACACTTGGTTCGCTTTCTGAAAGAAACAAATGTCGGTTGCTTTTATTTACATAAATGACATCCACATATCCGCCTCCTAACCGTTAAATTATAGAATTGATGGGTAATTCAGACGAATTGCTAACAATAAATAGCTCCATCGCTTTTACCATCAAGTATAACTTTGTACTCGGTTTTTAATTGAATCGTTCAACTGCTTAGGCATCATGTTGTCTTATGTACAATGAATAGTTCATCGTTGTATACAAGATTTGTTCTTATGCTTCTACGGTGCGATCATGTTGTCTAAATCTGACAACGCTTTCATCACTTTCAATACAAGTGATCGTACTACAAGAAATACATACTATCATTTGATTTATTCTAGCTGTGTCATACTTCTTGGTTCGTATGTTTTTCTATATATGTATCATATTATTTATTTATAAAGTTATCCTAAAGTCAATCTAAACTAACGATAAATTTTCAATAAATTCCAAAAATAAATAAAATTCCACTTATTTTTCACTTATTTAACAGGTTTCTGTCGATGGATGAAATAAAAAAAGAAGGAGCCCAAAAAGTCAAACTTCACATACTATCAAACCGTTTATTATGATAGCTACTGCCAATAAACGATAATAATATATGTTAAGTGAGCTTTTCGGGACACCTTCTAGCTTTGAAACATATTACATATTCATATGTATTATATATGTCAGTATGAAGTTACCATTGAGCTTCAAAATTTCCTCCAATACGAGATATCGCCAAGTATGAAATAAAACAACGGCATCTTTTGTGTTTAGATGTCTAATGTTTCAACGGACGGCAACATAATCGTAATCGTTGTACCTACACTTACTTTACTTTCTACTAAAATATGTCCATCATGTGCAGCAATAATTTTTTGAACAATAGACAGTCCTAATCCATTCCCTTGAATTTTTTCGGTTCTGGTCCTTTTTTCTCTAAAGAATGGAAGAAATATTTTTTCTTTATTTTTTTGCGAGATACCTATACCATAATCTTGGAACTTTATGATCAGGTTTTTATTTTGTTGATAGGCGAAAATATCTATTTTTATTTTCTCACCATTATTTGATTTTGAATACTTAATGGCATTTTCTAAAATGTTAATAAAAACGCGATTCATTTTCTTAGGATCAACAAAAATGAACATTGAGTCTTTTTTATAGTTTTTAGTAATTTCTATTTCGGAGCCTTCTGATCGGATGGCAATTATGTTTAATGATTGTTCGATTAAGAAATCAAATGGAATAACTTCTTTTACGTAATCTCCATCATCATCCGTATTCATTTCAAATAAGTCATTAATTAATTGGATTATATGGTTACTGCGTAATAATATGGAATTCATTATTTCCTTTTTCTGGGTTTCAGGAAGTGACTGATGATTAACTAAGATTTCTGTGTATTCTCTTACGGACGTTAATGGCGTTTTTAAATCGTGAGAAATCTGTGACATAAATTCTTTTCTCCGTTTCTCCGATTCTTGAAGTTGTTGGTTTGTGTTAACTAACCGTTCATTGGCACTTTCCAACTCTTTCGTCCGCTCTAGCACTTTATCTTCAAGTTGATGGGCTTTTAAGTTTAATTCCCCAATTAACTCTTGGATTTTTTGATTCATAAAATTAAATGCTACCGCCAAGTTGCCAATTTCATCTTCTTGCTCAATTTGAAGTTCTTTGACAAAATTTCCGGCAGCGCTTTCTCTTAATGCATCAGTTAACTGATCAATTGGTTGAGTAATCGTTCGTGAAAAACGATAAGTCATATACAGCAGAACAATAATTCCAAAAAGTAAAAATACTAATAGATGTGATAAAAAAAGAAGCATATGCTTGTTTGTTTGCGCCTTTGTACTTTTTACAATCGGTCCAACAATATCGGACTCTGAAATGATAAAGTTGAGACGCCATCCGTTATTTAATGATGAAGATAAAAGATAAGCTTCTGAATTGGAATAGGTTATTGGCAATATACCTTCTTTATTTTTTATAGCGCTATTCATTATAGATGAGTTCTCTTGAATTTTTTCGGCTTTTGTTTGTCCCGAGATAAAATTTCCTTTATCATCGATTAAAAAGGCAAAGGCGTTTGGTTCACTGAATTTAACGTCCATTAATTTGTTTGTAATGTTTTCAATAGGGACATCTAGTCCTACCATCCCTTTGAATTCGCCCGTTGTCAAATAAACAGGTGCTCCAGCAGAAATAAGCCAATCCTCTTTCGTTACATCACCCATCGGTTTTGCCGACCATATATATGGTTTCGTCCATTCCACTTTCCGTTGTGGATTTAAAGCAACTGTATAAAATTCATAATCTTGAAAACGTAGATTAGGTGCAAATTTTTTCGAAGAAATGGCTTCCTCTACGTCTAGAAATGGGTAATACAGCCAAGCAGAACTTGGTAACGATAAATAAACGGCATTGATCATCGTTTCATTTTTCATCGTTTGAACGAACAATGGTTCAAGTTGCTTTGCTATTTTTAAATCATTTATAGTTTTATTAGCCACATTACTAGATATTGAACTAATAAAAATATTTGTTTTTTCATGTTTAATGTCAAACGTTTCCCACAAGTAACCTTCTTTTCCTTTTTTTACATGTAATTCATTTGAAAGAGTTAAGTTAGGCCGACTATATATGGTTTCAGCTTGTTTTTGAATTAATCTTAATGTGTTTTCTAGATTGTGCAAATCTGTATTCAAATTTTGAGTTTCTTTTTGTAAATACAACAGTTTTTGCGATAAAACTTCTTTTTTTGTATTGGCAATTTGATCTTTCATTATTTGATTGGATAGATTGCTCCCTTGATACATACTGTATGTAGCAATCATGACAAAGGGAATAAAAGAGATCATTGTTGTAAATGCTAATATTTTAAAATAGTAAGATTTTTTAATCTTAAATAGACGTTTGAACAAACTTGTAGCCGACTCCCCTCATTGTAATGATGTAGGATGGGTTTACTGGATAATCCTCAATCTTTTTTCTCAAGTTTGAAATATGAACGATTATCGTACTTTTCTCACTAAATGAGTCATATCCCCATATTTGATTTAAAAGCTGTTCTGCTGAAAATACTTGATTTGGATGTTTAGCAAAAAAAGTAAGTAATTCAAATTCCTTTGCTGTTAATTCAATCACTTGGCCGTTTCGCTTAACTTCTCGAGCTGTTAGATCGATGACGATATCATCAAAAGTGATTTGTTTTTTTAATGTGCTTTGATTGTGATTAATAGAATTTCGTCTTAAGTGGGCTTTGATGCGGGCGATTAGAACTCTTGAGTTGAAGGGTTTTTCAATATAATCATCACCCCCACATGCAAAAGCTAGAATTTTTTCCTTATCTTCATTATTACAGGTTACATACAGGATGGGTACGGCTGTCATTTCTCTCAGTTGCTGACATAGATCAATTCCATTCATATCGGGTAATTGTATATCCAAAAGAATAAGATCCGGTGTTTTTTCCCGTACCTTTTTTATTGCGTCCATGCCAGTTGAAGCAATCGTATAGGCAAACCCTTCAAGAGATAAATTCATCGATAAAATCTTCTGAATATCAGCATCGTCTTCAACAATTAATATTTCATCCAAGTATGATGACCTCCAGCTATATAATTTTTTGTATTATCTGAATTTTCACTCTACACACTTTTAATAAAGATTACCAAAAAATAAAAGCGCTTTCAATCATTTTTAAAGAAAACTATGTTTTATAAGTTAATTCAATGTACCTTTCCTTTTAATGTAGTACACAAAATAGAATCTATCATTTTCCTTTATTTATATATTTTAACATAACACACTATTAATTTATCACGAAAAAAACGTTTTATAGGCAATATTAAATAAAAAAGCAGAATTTCTCCATTGGAGAGATTCTGCTTTTCTTAAGAATGTATTATTCATTTTATTCATCTAATGACAAACGTATCGATTGTTGATTTTACTAAAATTTCAATAATAGCAAAGTTAGTTGATAAAGTTACGCCATTATTTCAAACTACGATTTAAGAAAGCTTTCGTTCGGTCGTACTGAGGATTTGTAAACAAATTGTCTGGGTGACCAGATTCGATAATTTCCCCGTTATCCATAAATATCGCTCGGTTGGCTACTTCTTTCGCGAACCCCATTTCGTGGGTAACCACAATCATCGTCATGTGCTCTTCAGCTAGGTGCTTCATTACTTGAAGTACTTCCCCTGTCAATTCCGGATCTAAAGCGGAAGTTGGTTCATCAAACAGTAGAATATCAGGGTTCATCATAAGAGCTCGGGCAATGGCGACTCTTTGTTTTTGACCACCTGAGAGATTTGCTGGGTACGCTGTCGCCCGATCTGATAACCCAACTTTCTCCAGAAGGTCTGCACTTTGTTGCTGGATCAAATGAGCCGGCTGTTTTTTTAACATTCTAGGGGCGACTTCTAAATTTTCTTTGACCGTCATGTGTGGGAAAAGATTAAAATGTTGAAAGACCATACCCATTTTGGAGGTGATCTTCTTGATTTCCTGTGATTTCGAATACACGCCATCCTTTACTAAATAATCACCAGATACACAGATACTACCGCTGTTTATTTCTTCAAGATGGACCAGACTACGGAGCATTGTGCTTTTCCCAGATCCAGAAGGTCCTATCACGGCAACCACGTCGTTTTTATTTACATCGAATGTAATTTGTTTTAGTACTTCTAAATCGCCATATGATTTTTTGAGGTTGGAAACTTCAATGATAGACATATTCACGACTCCTTCTTATTCAAATTTGAACCTTTTTTCTAGCCATTTAAAGAGTATAGTTAATAAAAGCGTTATGATTAGATAAATGATACCAGCTATGAAGAAAGGCACAATCGTAAAGTCACGGTTCACCGCTGTTTGAGCAAAGTGTAGTAATTCTGGTACGGCAACAGCATAAAGCAATGCGGTATCTTTAACCAAAGTAACAGATTCGTTAGAAACCGCAGGAAGTGCAATGCGAAACATTTGAGGTAGTATAATTCGAGTCATGGTCTGCCATTTATTTAACCCGAGCACTTGGGAAGCTTCGTATTGACCTTTATCAATTGCTAGAAGTCCACCGCGGAAAATTTCCGCAAAATAGGCTGCATAATTCAAAATAAAGCCTAAACAAGCCGCTACAAAGCGATCTAGAACTAAATAATCACCGATTATTGGCAGCAATGGTAGTCCAAAGCATATAAATAGAAGCTGCAACAATAAGGGTGTGCCACGCATTAAATATATGTAAGTTTGAGCAAGCCAAGATATGGGCTTAATCCTGCTTTTTGCCGCTAGAGTTAATAAGAAGCCCAACGGAATCGATGCTAGTATAGCAATTAAAAACAAGAGAATCGTAATCTGAGCTCCTTCTAGCATCGGTTTAATCATTGTATTGATATAATCTGCCATAAAATAAATCCTCCAAAAACAAAACAGGGTTTCCTAAGGAAATCCTGTTTGCCTCATATTTGTTCGCTATGTTTATCCCATTATTACAGCATGTAAATCCCCGATTTGTTCAACTTATTTTAATACTTTATCTTCGCCAAACCACTTTTGTGAGATTTTTGCAGCAGTGCCGTCTTGATTCATCTCATCAAGTGCTTTTTGAAGCTTTTCTAAGAGTGCTTCATTCCCCTTTTTTACCCCTACTCCATATTCTTCCGGTGCAAGAGATTCATCGAGAATCTTAAATGTACCTTCCTCTTTAGACATATAATAATTAATGACCACTTCATCAATGACCACCGCATCCAGACGACCAGTCTTTAAATCACTCAGAGCCAATACATTGTCGGCGAACTCCGTAATTGTCTTGATCTTAGATTTGATTGGATTATCATTCAAGGCATCGGCTGCGGAAGAAAGAGACTGAAGGCCAACGACTTTGTCTGCTAAATCATCTAGTTTAGTAATATTTGAATTAGCCAGGGTGACAACTACTTGTGCATTTTTTAAATAAGGCTTTGTAAAAAGTACCTTCTCTTTACGTTCATCTGTAATTGTATATCCATTCCAAATGAGGTCAATCCTTCCACTGCTTAGTTCAGATTCTTTTGTTTTCCAGTCGATTGGTTGAAATTTAGGCGTTGCTCCCATTTTTTCAACAGCAGCTTTAGCATAGTCAATATCAAAACCAGTAATATCATTATTTTTATCTCGGAATCCCATTGGAGCAAATTTATCATCGATCCCAATTACTAGCGTGTTATCTTCTTTTTCTGCTGATTTGGAGCATGCTGTAAGTAGAGAGAATACCGCTGTGATAGCTAGAATAATAGTTACGATCCGTTTCATTGAAAAACCACCTTTGACTAAGTAATATTCGACATACTTTAATTCATTAAAATATTAGAGTGATAAATTATTATAAGATAAAGTTAACACAAAATTTAAACGAATGTCAACGAATTTTTTAGTGTATTAGCACACTAAAGTGTCTGTTCATAATAACTGCTTCAGCGATTAATTAATCAATGAAGCAGTTAAATCTAAACACTCCATTATTCCCTTGCTTTTCTATATAGCACGTTTTCCTATGTTCTTTCTAAAATTATTTTTGGATATTCAATTTATCTAAGGCATGTTTCGCATTTTCACGCGCTTTACTCGTGCTATCAGAAGCAGCTAAGACCACTGCAACTCTACGCCCAACGGTTGTTACAGGTTTTCCGAATACCCGAACCTCTGTGTTAGGTACAGTTAGTGCCTCTTCTAATCCGCCAATTTTGTAATTATCTAATTCTTCTTCTACTTTTAAAGGACGGCTGGCACCTGAAGTATTCTGAATAATTTCAGGGATTGCGTATCCTAAAATAGCACGAACGTGCAGAGAAAATTCTGATAGATTTTGGGTGATAAGTGTTACTAAACCGGTATCGTGTGGTCGAGGAGATACCTCACTGAAATAGACATGATCACCCGAAAGGAAAAGTTCTACCCCAAAAATTCCATATCCTCCAAGCTCATCTGTAATTGTTTTGGCAATTTTCTTTGCTTCTTGGATTTGTTGTTCCGTCATTTCATGTGGTTGCCAAGACACTATATAGTCCCCATCTTTCTGAATATGGCCAATCGGAGCACAATACATTGTTCCATTTATAGCACGTACAGTCAGAAGGGTGATCTCCGAATCAAATTGAATAAACTCTTCAATAATCACTCTTCCGTTTTGTACCCTTCCGTTATTTTGTGCAATTTCCCAGCAAGTCTCTAATTCTATTACAGAGCGACAAATACTTTGTCCTTTACCTGAAGAACTCATAAGAGGCTTTATCACACACGGAAATCCAATTTTTTGTACTCCTTGTACAAATTCTTTATATGTGTCGGCAAATGCATATTTAGCAGTGGGAAGATTTAGAGTTTCAGCAGCTAAGCGGCGAATTCCTTCGCGATCCATAGTAAGCATTGTCGCTCGTGCTGTAGGAATCACATGATACCCCTCATTTTCCAATTTAATAAGTTCAGATGTCGCAATGGCTTCGATTTCCGGTACAATTAAATCTGGTTTTTCAGTTTCGACAATCTTTCGAATTTGTTGTGGATCTAACATATCAACTACGTAGCTTCGATCGGCTACTTGCATTGCAGGAGCGTGTTCATATCGGTCAACGGCAATTGTTTCAACGCCAAGTCTTTGCGCTTCAATAATGACTTCTTTCCCTAATTCGCCAGACCCTAATAATAGAATTTTTCTTGATTGATACATATAAATCCCCCCCCACTTTCTAGTCAAAAGAATTATACACGAATTTTATCAGCTAATAAATATAATTCATTCGTCTTTTTTAACTAAAAGATAGAATTTCTAGTTATTTTCCGCATAAAAACTCATTAATCCCGTATATTCATTAAACTTTTTTATTTTCACATGAGCCCTCTTTGCTTATTTACGAAAAAGATCATTCATTAAATTAAATAGCAAACACTCAGTTTTTGGTACGACGAATTTCGCATTAAAATAACAGTTTTTGTTGAATCTACCCTTCTTTTGAAAGCTTTTGTCTAGTAGCAGGAAAAAGTGAACCTCAATAAAGAATATTACTTAAATTAACCCCATTTAAGTTTCCAAATAGAAAGGAATGGAGATATGAACAATAGCCAGATTTTAAGAGCCTATTCAATTAATGAAGTTTCTAAGCAAATAAATATTCCAACAGGTACAATTAGACAGTGGGAAAGGGATTTACAAGGTCTTCTTATTATTCCTCGTACAAAGCAAGGTGCAAGATATTATACAGAGAAAGAGATCACACTGCTTAATAAAATAAAAGAGATGCGTGAACAAGATATAAGTAAAGGGATGATTCGTTCATTATTAAAAAAACATATGAAAATCGATTCAGAACCTACTTCCGAAACATTCGAAATGACGATTCCGCCAGTAGAAGAGATATCCATTCAGACATCTAAGGGGCAGCAGACAGACAATATGTTAGAGTTTAATACCGCTTTGGAAACATTTAAGGAGAATCTTTTATCAGAAATCAAAAATGAGATGGACGTAAGCCGTAATGTACTCATTGAAGAGATCAAAAATGAGTTTATAAACGTCTCTTTCCAAACAGTTGATGAAATCTCTAAATCTATTCAGAGATCAGATGATAAAAGAAAAGTGGATGTTCATGAAATTTCGGAGATGGTTATGAAAGCTTCGGAACGTACCTCTGAAACATTCGCAGCCCTATCTGTTGACATTGTGAAGGATTCGAAAGCTACTTTCGAAAAGCTTTCGAAGCGAATGGATCTGACTGTTAAAGTTACTGAAATAGAGAATCAAAATGTACTAGAGAAAGTCTCTAACACAGTTCAGGAAACAAAGGATGAAATAAGACATATTACGCAATCATTTGATACTAGGCAGGATGATTTAATTGAATCACTTAACGATTTAAAACAATCGACCGGTGAAATAAAAAAAATAGAAGAGGTGTTTAAAGTTATGATATCAACCTATCGTGACGCCGCAGCAGCTAAAGAAAAGAAGAAAAAATGGTGGCAGTTAAAGTCTTGAGAAAAAACAAAGGATCTTACTTAATTTGAATGAAATTATTTATTTAGGCTATGTAATTCATGATTTGTTTTTTTGACAACAATATTTGTTTACATAGCCTAATTTTATTATCCATACCAAATTTCTTTATTATTAGTATCATGTTAATAAATTTGGGAACACAATGAGAATTTTATTATAGTTAATACTTATTACCGTAGCAAACTGATTAAACATCTCCTGTTTGTTGGTGATGAGAGATGTTGAATTTAATTTAACTTATCTGCATTATCCCATTTTATAATTCATTAATAAATATTCCTACATCAATCAAAAATCTGCTAAATCTATTGAATGTGAACCCTGCGTTAACTATAATACAGTCTAAAGTTTATTATATTTCTAGAGTTTTACACATGATTCTTTTGGTAGATTGAGGCTAAGTAAGCTCTCCAATTTTTTGAGTCAGGTACATCTACTTCAATAATTCGGTATTATTTATCATTTTCATCACTAGAAATACTTTAAACTCATAGAAATTGAGTTCTAGAATCTCAATCTTCACACTCCGTGAGCGATCGTTTTGCTTAAATTATTTAAAAGATTAAAAGGTGTTTTTTATAGTAGGATTCGTCTCCTTTCCCATCTACACCCACTTCCCCTTCTTCCTTAATATTATGATATGTTTGATTTTACCACCCCCTTCTTATCTATTTTATTGATACAATTCTTATGTTGAATAAGTATGGGGAGGAATACATCTATGAAAAATCTTAAATTCCTTCTACCTCTAATATTGGCGATAACTTTCACAGGTGGATTTTTTGCAGGTAAATTATTTTCTACTAATAGTCAGCAAGAAGGGTTAATAATGGAACAAGCATCCGAATCATTTATAAAGCCTGTTCCTAAGCAACTGCCAAAGTTAGAATCGGCAAAAGACAAAGTATTAATTGGCTACATTCAGGATTTTCGTGATCCCAATCTGGTTGATTACGATAATTTGACACATATTATCTTTTCCTTTGCACACCCTACAAAGGATGGTGGACTTTTGCTTAATGGAGAAACCGCTTTGAATAATTTACGGCTAATGGTTTCAAAAGCACATGAGCATGATACAAAAGTTATACTTGCTGTAGGCGGGTGGTATCATATCCAGGGTGGCGAATCCTATGAGTATTTTAAGTCGGCAATAGCCAATTCAACATCGAGATCTAAGCTTGTCAATGAGCTTATAAGTATAGTAGAACGGGAAAAGCTTGATGGCATAGATATTGATTTTGAACATCCTCGATCATGGGAGGATGCTCAAAATTTAACTAGTTTTATCAAATTACTAAGTGAAAAGCTTCATGATAAAAACAAAGAATTGTCAATTGCAGTTCAAGCTAAAATTAATAGTGTTACAGGTACTCAAAGTAATTATGTCCTATATGAACCATCGATGTTCCAATATGTCGACCATGTAAATATAATGGCGTATGACGGTCAGTGGGATGGTGGATATAACGCTGCTAACTTGTCCCCATATCCGTTTAACGAGAAAATCGTAAACTATTGGACTAGGCTGTTTGATTCTCATAATCTTTCAAAAGAAAAACTAGTATTGGGTATTCCGTTTTATGCACAGCCAGAAGATCCTTCCATTAAGCAGATTTCCTACGCGGCAATAATAAAAAATAATCCAGAAAATGCTGAACATGATACTGTGAACATGAATGGAACAACATATTATTACAACGGTGCCAAGACCATTCTAAAGAAAACAAAGTTAGCACTAGATCATGGATTTGGTGGGATGATGCTTTGGGAGGCCGGTCATGACGCAGAAGGATTATACAGTTTGACGGGTGTTATTTCCAAAGCATTACAGGCTGAAGATAGTTATGTATTTAAAGAAGATGATACACAAAGAGGAACAGATTAAACCTTAAATAGTTGCACAAAATAAATGTTCTTCTAATAATGTAAAAAAGCTCAAGTGTGAAAATGAGCAGAATAACCGCTCATTTTCACATTTAACTAAATGATCTGATGAAGTGACACTGTTTATTCCGCATTAACGGCAAGTAATCCCTCACTTTAGGGCTTAGAGGAATCAAGAAAGCGTAAGTGGGAGATAAAGAACGTTGTGTATTTAGTCTGTGATTCATTGAAATTGTACTTTATCAATTTTTAGTTAATAAGCAGAATTCACGTTACCTATTATGTTTCTTATATGACAGAAACATAAGGCTTTCCTTCTTCTTTTTCACTTACCCTTTCAATTTTATCAACAAACATTTGAAAAACTTTTTTCTTTTCTTCAAGCTCTTTTATTGATTCTTTCAATTGGCTTACTTTTTGTTCAAAAGGCTTATGGTAAAGATCCCGAATGTCTCGAATTATTTCATCATTTATTGTAGATTGTACTACTTGTTTAGTAATATTGAATTTATAGGAATAAACTTGAAGTTCACGTTTAACTTCTTCGTATTCTTTTTCAATCACATTTAATTCTTCACTAATTTCTTCTTTCCACTCGTCTAAAGCTTTTTTTATATGTGTTTCCATCTTTCTCCCCCTCGACTATACTCAATATGTCCCATAAAAAAAACACTTCTTAAAATATTACCAATGATTCTTTTCAGTTTTATTTCCATGAAGTTACATAACAAATAAGTTTTATTACAAAGGGATAACATCTTAATTGGACCATAAAAAGAATAAGGTTTAATTGGTACAGACCAAATATATAAAAAAACTGATCCGAAAAAATATTCCTTTTCGAAACAGCTACTTTCTTATTAATATTTACTATTTGATCTTCAAATTATAGTCAATTTTTTATGATTGGTGTTAAGCGACAATACACTTATCATGATTTAGTTCCAAAGAATGATTTGGCTTTTTGAATATATTCACTTTCTTCTTCAGGTACCTCATCTTCATAAAATATAGCCTTTACAGGGCAAACTGGTTCACAAGCACCACAATCAATACATATATCTGGATCAATAAAATATTGGTTATCACCTTTTGAAATACAATCTACTGGACAAACATCTACACATTCCGCTGCAAGCTCTTTTATGCATGGTGAAGTTATTACAAATGTCATTTTAAATTACCTCCAAGTTTGAGTATTTGGTTCCGTAAGTATGCCTTTGTGTCGGAATATATCGCTTGTACTTCAATTTAATGTGCTAACATAAATAATTATAAAAAATTTTTTCACGGTATCGCGCCATTTATTCTTTAAACCCTTCAATATTATTATTATATAAATCTGACAAATATACCCAATACATACTGTACACCTTTTTATATTTTGGAAGTTCATTGTTAAAATTCACAAAGATTTATCTCATCGTATAATTAAGATTCTTTGATTGTACTATTTATAGTTTATTGATAAATGGATAGTAAATGTCATAAAGGAATGATGGGGATTTGAAATTGAATGTATAGTTGATTTATCTAAAATAGAGCAGGACCATGGGAGGTATACCATTCGTTTTATCTCGAAAACGAATTACGTTAAAAAGATTTAATAACAGATTAAAGACTTAGATTTATTGTGAGTGATATGAGTTTGTGGATTTTAAGTGAGATAGAAAGCATTTTGAAATCTTTTGAAGTAACAGTTATGCTCTAATATTGTTTAGATAAATGCAATCGTTGAGAAATATGACCTTATATTAGTGAATGGGGGAAAATCTCCGTAAAAGCTAATGTAGAATCTATCGAGTTAATTAAATATGAAATAGAAAAAAATTACTGCCATTTATGTAGAAAACCTTTGGTCCAAAGTGAGGGCCAAGGTTTTTAGAATGTTTTATACTTTGGTGATGTAAATAGTCAAAAACAAATGGACCAAACCCTAAAATGCAATCCAAGTATAAGATGGATGTTTATATCAATTCTTATCTAGATAATTTTGCAAGCGTCCTCTAATCTCATTTCGAGCCCTTTGTGTATCCACCCAAATGGGGGCTCAGGTACGATCCCCCCCTAAATAGTGCCATAGTTGGTTATTTTAAAGGTGATTGGGTAATTTTAGAAAGTCGTTCATTAATATCAAAAATTTTCATGTTTGCATTTGTGATTCCGAATCCACTCAATCTTTTAGTGTGTTTATCTACATATTTTTCAGCATCTTCTTTTTTCTCAAAAATATAAATTCCGCCTGCTTCATTCGTTTGTTGATTCTCTGTCCATATTTTCCAAAGAAAACCTGGTTCTTCATTGATACTTTTAGCTAATTCAGAGAAAGCTTTTGCCATCTCATCCCCATACGGTCCTTCATGTTTAAAATCAACTTGTAATAAATATGCCATACTGTATTCTCCTTATTATGTAATGAATTAACTAAATGTACTTTCACATTAAAACAAAGGTAAAATGAAGACTTATGAAAACCGTCAAAATTACCCTTAATATTTATTTTTGATAACACCTTTTGTATAATAAGTATACTACCTATAAAAAATATATCAAATTCTAAATACGATTTTATCGTGTCGTAATTTTAAAATTTTTCATCAAAAATGGTTTGCTACTTGTTTTAGGTCGTATTACCAAATATACGAACGTACATTCTTGTGTTTTTGTTATTCTAGTGGTTATAATAGTAGACATCGGTAAAATATACAGTTAGAGGCATTATTTTCTCTGTAAGTCTACCTTAAGAGTTAAATCTGGTTTTAAATGAAATAGGTATTGGGGTTTTTATGATCTGATGCAAAGGTGCAGTTGTTGAACAAATTACAAAAAATGAAAAATGAGGAGCGGTAATGATGAGACAGATTACGCCTTATCTAAATTTTAGTGGAAGGGCTAGAGAGGCTTTAGAATATTATAAGGAGATTTTTAAAGGTGAAATCATTGGTATCCAAACCTTTGGTGAAGCAGACTTTCCAACTCCAGTAGAAGCTGATGATCGCATTATGCATGCTCAATTTAAAAAAGATGATTTATTTTTCATGGTTTCAGATACATTTCCCGGTAATTCAGTTGAAATTGGGAACCACATTTCTTTGACAATTGATTTCGAGAACGAAGCGGAAATTCAAAATGTTTATAAACGACTAAGTCAAAAAGGTACTATCCTTATGGAGCTACAAGACACTTTTTGGGGAGCAAAATTTGCAAAAGTGCAAGATCCTTTTGGTATGATATGGGACCTTAATTATACCAAATCTTAAAGTTATGACTATTAATTGATTTAACGATTGAACTACCTTCCCTTTAATTTTCTAACCAAATTTGAAGTGGGAATTCCTACAAACACCGGTGGATCGACTATTTATTAACTAGTCTAACCACGTTCCAGCGGTTAGGGCTTTATAACTTGTACGTTGTGAGCTTGCCAACATGCCTTACTTTAGAACTTCGATACGTGTGAGGCGCAAGAATATTGCAGATTTTACCTAGCAGGCGCAATTCCTGCTTGAACTCTATTTCTTCAGTTTTCAAAGAACTAATTGTAAATAGGATTTGCACCATAGTGATAAGTGTTTTTCTACATGAAAATGTAATTCATCTCACACCTACTCATTGGGCTATGCACTTCACATTCCTTGAAGTGGGAGTTCTTCTCTCCTAAAACCGATTAAATAAGTTTGTATTTCTTGGTTTTGATGTTTTACAGTAGTAAAAGTGTGCATTACGATACTTAGATACTCAAAATAAAAGGATATTTCTTTCCTACACAAAATTTTTTTGATTATCCCCCATATGACCTATCCTTCAATATAAGATCTAGCAACGGCATGTTTGAACCTATAATTCCACATAAATCTCATCAAATATTTTCATTCCCTTTACAAATCCTCCTTGTCCCTTCATATTTCCTTAAAATAGCCATGTTACTCTAAAAAAAACAAGAGGGGGTTTTAGTTTTGCGACGTCCTTCCGCTTTAATCCTTACAGCCCATTATGGGAATGGCCATCTTCAGGTTGCAAATGTCATTGCAAGTGAACTTAAACAAAAAGGATTTGAACCTATCGTATCTGATTTATTCGGTGAGTCTTATCCAGCGTTTGCTACCTTTACTCAATCTTTACTAGTCAAAAGTGTTTCCTATAGACCTTCCTTTTATAAATGGTTTTACTACGGAACGAAAAAAGTAAATTCTAAAGGGCTGTCTCAATTTTCGCGATATTTAGGTCGAAAAAGGCTTCAGGAACTTATTAACGACCATCTACCCTATTTTATCATTACAACATTTCCTCTTCATGCTGCACCTTTTCTTAGCAAAAGATCCGGATTTTTCATTCCAACTTACACTGTCATAACCGACTATTGTATTCATCCTTATTGGATAAATCCATTTATTGATCATTATTTTGTAGGTTCCGACTCGGTTAAAAGCTCTTTATTAAATCAAAATATAAATGAGAAATGTATTACGGTAAGCGGGATACCCATTCGTCCAGAATTTGAAATGCATATTGATAAAAGAACTTATTTCCAAAAACACAATTTTAACCAGAATAAAAAAGTGATTACTGTGCTTGCAGGAGCACTAGGTGTTTTAAAGAACGTAAAAGAGCTTTGCCAGCTTCTAGTGAGTAATCCTTCCTATTATGTTGTAGCAGTTTGTGGAAAAAACAAAAATTTATACGAAAAGCTTCTGCCGCTCGCTGTTCACTTTCCCGAGTCTTTTCGTCTATTCGGATATGAAGAAAAAGTCTATGAGCTTATGGCGATATCTGATTGTTTAATTACAAAACCGGGAGGGATCACTCTTACTGAAGCTTCCGCGTTGCAGATTCCGTTAATTCTTTATAATCCAGTCCCCGGGCAAGAAAGAGAAAACGCTCGGCATTTTGAAAAGAATGGAGCGGCTAATATTTCCCACTCTATAGTGGAAACGGTTCAACATGTACATGAGTTATCTAGTAATGAAGAATCGGCTCAAAACATGAAAAGGGCATTACATAAAATTCACAAACCACAATCTTCTACTCTCATAGCCGATTTTGCAATTAATCAGATCAACCGTAAAAATTCAGTTCTTTAGTGAGGAGATTAGAAAATGGATACAACTACCCATATTATTATTGGCTTAGGTCTAGGAGCGTTATCACAAATAGATCCAATAGTGGCTGAAAGTACAACCTTATCTTATGCAACGCTATTAGGTACATTGATTGGTTCAAACGCACCTGATTTTGATTATGTATATAAATTTAAAGGAAATAGCAGCTATTATCGCCATCATAGAGGGTTATCACATTCTCTACTTGCCCTTCCGTTATGGGGTCTTGCCGTTTCTGGTACCATTTATTCTTTTCTCCCTGATATATCCTATTTACATTTGTTTATTTGGACGTTTCTTTCCGTTACTTTGCATGTCTTTTTAGATTTATTTAATGTGTATGGAACCCAGGTAATTCGGCCATTTTCCACAAAATGGATTTCGTTTGATTCGATACCATTAGTAGATCCATATATTTTAGTACTTCATACTATTGGGTTTTTTCTTCTTCCTTTTTATGAGCCAGGAAGAGTTTTTCTTGTCGTATACTTGCTGATGTTCTTATATATATTAATTCGCACTGCCTATGCCTACTATACAAAAAGATATTTGCAAGGTTATTTTCAAAATGCAATTCACATCAAACTAATCCCAAGAGCAAGAATCCTTTATTGGGGTTTGTTGATCGAAACGGAGGATGATTTTTTATTCGGTGAATATTCCAGAAAAAGCCTTATTATTGAACATACACTACCGAAAAAGCAGTTAGACTCTGAAATGATTTTGGAAAGCATGAATAACAGTCTCGTAACTGACTTTCTTTCAAGCACCGATTATGCCTACCCCTTTGTCGAAAAAAAGAAAAATGGAACCTTTGTTTATTGGAAAGATCTCCGTTTTCGCCACAATAAATTTTTTCCTTATCTAGCTGTTGTGTTTATTTCCGCTGAATTAAAAAACACGGCATCCTATACGGGGTGGGTTTCTTCTTTGAAAAAATATAAAAAAGTTATAAGAAAATTAGAGCAAACTTCAGCTTCTAATTCTGGAAAGAAGAAATCCTATTTTAGAGGGGTAACTATTGATTAAGTAATTTATTAGAGAAGAAGTGTAGTAGGAAAAACGAGCCTTAGAAAGAAGAGGCTCGTTTTTTTTGACTCCTCTTTTCTATCTAAGAAAACAAGACTTAAAGAACGTATAATAGTACTGCTTTTGTTTGTTTCAACTCGTATAGATATTTTCAAAAGTTCGCTCGCAGTTCCTGTGATAATTTTTCTAGCTTGTCTCTCTATGGAAAATGTTTTTATGTTTACCTATTAGCAAAAAACGAAACTGTTGAAAACTTTCAACGTTATAATAATAGTTTTTTATAAAGCCCGGCAATAGTGTTTAATATGAATTCTGGTATTCTCTTTGAAAAAAAACGCTTTTTATAAAAGCGGTAGAATGCATTTATTAAGTCACTCCACTGCCTGCATATTTTATTTTGTCTAAATCGAGCTACATCGATTAGTTTAATTTTACTATCTGATGTGAGAAAGATATTTCGTAAATGGATATCAGATGGATTCAAGCCTTCTTGTCTAGCTAATCGTAAAGCACGATCAACCTCTTTTTCCTGGTCTTCTGAAATAGGGATACCCTTTTTTAAACATTCAAACAACGTTTCACCCTCTATATAATCAATGACTAAATAATTGGAAACTGCTTCTGTTAAAGATGGAAAATAGGGAAATTAAAATTTTTTGTTATGGTTAATGTTTAACCTTGGCATCTAATAGTTTCCATCCTTTATTAAATATGTTAATGGTTTTTCGGTAAAAATATCAAACTATCCATTTCTTTGAAATCAAAAACTAAAATAGTTTCATCTATATTTTTTTGTCAATTATTATCATTTTTCTCTTTTTATCTAATCATATTTACTATGACTTTTTAACTAATTGTTTACAAGATAATTGGGGAATGTAATACTAGAGCAGGGTCGTCTAATAATTTTTGATACAAAATTAGGAGACATTATCAAAGAGCTAACGAGACATCATCATTAGAATTCGGGGGATTACATGGTTTTAGATTAGTTTTTTTCATTACAGCCAATTTCTCGGTGTTATTTGTCATCATATGGAATTATTTGATTCATAACATGGGTGTTATCTGTCTACTATTCCGAAAATGATTAAGAGTAACCTTACCGTTTATGATAATTTGTTTATGCTTAGGGTGTATTTGATAAAAAATTTATTAAAAAATGTTAATTATCAATACTGGGTGGGTGAATCCATGATGCAACACTTGATGTATCTTCTAGGACATTTTGGATACTTTGGTATCATTATTGCTTTAATGGGAGGGATTATAGGACTTCCAATACCTGATGAAATTCTTTTAACATATATAGGTTATTTAGTTTTTAATGATCAATTGAATTATGTGACTTCTTTAGTAAGTGCAGTTACCGGTGCTATCGGGGGTATATCAATTAGTTACCTTTTAGGGAAGAAATTTGGTTTACCATTTTTAAGGAAATTCGGACCAAAGTTTCATCTTACTGAGAAAAGGATTAATAAAACAAAGCTATTATTTTCGAAAGTAGGTCCATTTCTTCTTTTTATTGGTTATTTTATACCCGGAATCCGTCATGTTACTGCCTATCTAGCTGGTATTAACGGGCTTTCTTATAAAAAATTTGCTGTGTATGCTTATTCTGGAGCAATTGTATGGTGTTTCACTTTTATTACTTTAGGAACAAAACTAGGCAGAGAATGGAAGAAAGTTGGAATTTATTTAACTGATTATAGTCTTTACATTATTATACTTGTTGTCCTTCTCCTTCTTATTTTTGCATTTGTATACTTTAAGAAGTCCAAAAATAGTGGGAAATTTGTGTGAAGTGATTTAATTACATAAAAGTTGCTCGTGAGAATATAGGGAAAGACTATAAAGTTTTTTCTCGCCTTAACGGACAGTAAAACATGAAGTAAGTTTACATAAATGATATTAATGGCTATTTTCATGAGAGGACTAATAATCAGTGTGGGATAAAGAAATCCCCACTGATTGAAATTCCACTTTATTAAATCTTCAGAAATAGGTTGTCTCATAAGGGTCTGATCTCGCACACTTTAACTAAGTTCTAATATATCTTTTATCTCTGGACACTTACCTATACATATTATAGGTAAGAACATATTTTATTGAGAATTAGAAAAAAGGAGGCCTATTATGAATACTGGTCTAATTAATCATCTGGATGTAAATGACTTGAGAAGACCGTTTGGTTTTGGAGGATTCGGCCATGGTTTTCACGCTGGGTTTGGAAGTCCATTTGGTTTTGGTAGGCCATTTGGATTTGGCTTCGGAGGCCCTTTTGTTGGAGGACTGTTAGGGGGTCTTGCTGCTGGTGCCTTATTGGGTCCTTATTACGGTGGCTACGGTTATCCCTATTATGATGGCTATAGTTATCCGTATTATGATAGCTATCCATACTACCCATATTATTAGTTATCGAATATAAATCAAATGATCAATTGAATGATATGAATGTTTGACCTTGTATTAATAATTTAGAGGCTGACAGGTGTGTCAACCTCTTTTTGCTCCGTTATGAAAATAGGATAAACTACATTAAAGTTGCTAATCTATTAATTGAATAGTCCTTGATTATATTATCATACCTCCCAATGTAAATAGTCTTCCTATTAATATTTCTTTTGCTTCTAAAAGTTGAGCACTATTCATTTGGGTCACCCCTTTTGATTCCTCTCTTCAATTTATGCAGCCTAGATAAATTGGTTCTATAATTATTATTTTGTTAAGAATGTATGATGAAAGTCTTTCGCTTGTTTTTATCCCACTCTTAACGGTCAGTAAGCCCCTCACTGATGAAGTGTTTCATTTAATTTTATAGAAGTTTCTCACCGAATAACGATCCCATCATTGCCACAGCAGCAATTGCAGTTTTATTCTTCTCATCTAATATTGGATTGACTTCGACAAACTCTGCTGAAGTTATGATGCTTGCTTCTGCCAACATTTCCATTGCTAAATGACTTTCTCTATAAGAAATACCTCCTATAACAGGAGTTCCGACTCCAGGGGCATCAGATGGGTCAAGACCGTCTAAATCTAGTGATAGATGAACATGATTTGTACGTCCTCTAAAGCGTTCAATTGTTTCTTCTATAACTTTTGTCATGCCGATTCGATCAATTTCATGCATCGTATACACTTTGATTCCCTTTTCTTTTATTAACACTTTTTCACCTTCATCCAATGCGCGAGCACCAATAATAACTACATTTTCTGGTTTGATTTTCGGCGCGTATCCTCCAAGCTGAGTAAGTGCCGGGTGTCCCAATCCAAGACTTGCAGCAAGGGGCATTCCGTGAATATTACCTGAAGGTGATGTTTCGGCCGTGTTCAAATCACCATGTGCGTCATACCAGATGACCCCTAAATTTTCATAATGTTTGGAGACACCAGCAAGCGTTCCAATTGCAATACTATGATCGCCGCCAAATACTAGTGGAAAAGCTCCGTTTTCTATTGCTTTATGTACCTCATTGGCCAAAAGTTCATTTTTTTCAGCTATTAATTCTAGGTTGCGAAGCTTTGAGTCTTGGTCAATGCTTATTTCAGGTCGGCCGATATGAATGTCGCCAATATCGTGGACTTCGTAATTCAAACTGCTGAGCCTCTCTACTATCCCAGCATAACGAATGGCACTGGGGCCCATGTC
The DNA here is from genome assembly GCF_000504145.1 of Bacillus cihuensis. Classification (NCBI taxonomy): domain Bacteria; kingdom Bacillati; phylum Bacillota; class Bacilli; order Caryophanales; family Bacillaceae; genus Bacillus; species Bacillus cihuensis. The sequence continues at coordinate 783,074 of NZ_KI632495.1, forward strand.
TACGCCTCTTCTCATTTGCCCCAAATCCATCGGCATCCCAATAATCATAATTTTTTTATTCATCATAATTCTCCTTATTAAGCTAGCTTTTCCTACAAAAACTTCATAATTGGTAGTAAAAGAAAGAAGTTGGTGAGTAATATATACGCTACATCATGGATTAGAAATATTATTCGACTTTATTCTAGTTTATTCCTTCTTGAAAATTCACTAATTTGAAAGAACTCTTTTGATTTGAGCTATAGCCCAATCAAGTTCTTCTTGTGAAATCACTAGAGGAGGAGCAAATCGTATGACCGAATCATGTGTTTCTTTACATAAAATTCCTGCTTCCATCAACGCCTCACAATAAGGACGTGCAGTTTTCGTTAACTCAAGTCCAATGAATAAACCTTTACCGCGTACTTCTTTAATGAGAGGATTTTTAATTTCTTGGAGTTTTTCTTTTAAGTAATTTCCTAACTTCAATGAACGCTCTGCCAGCATTTCTTCCTCTAATACCTCAATAGAAGCTATTGAAACAGCGCATGCAAGCGGATTTCCACCAAATGTTGAACCGTGTGACCCAGGATTAAATACTCCGAGAATGTTTTTATTTGCGGCAATACATGATATTGGGAATACACCCCCACCTAGTGCTTTTCCTATGATATATACATCAGGAATTACATTTTCCCAATCACAAGCAAAGTTTTTCCCAGTACGACCAAGACCAGATTGGATTTCATCTGCGATGAATAATACATTTGTCCGTTTACAAACCTCTTCAACCTCTTGTAAATATCCATTTGGTGGAATAACGATGCCTGCTTCTCCTTGGATGGGTTCAACGATAAAAGCCGCTGTTTGTGGAGTTATTGCAGCTTTTAGTGCTTTGATATCTCCATATGGAATCAGTTTAATTCCTGGAAGTAACGGGCCGAATCCTCTTTTATATTCTTGCTCTGAAGATAGCGAAACAGCGCTCATCGTACGTCCATGGAAATTTCCGGTACATGCAATTATTTCTGCTTTGTCTTCTTCAACTCCCTTTACATCATATGCCCAGCGTCTTGCTGCTTTAATAGCTGTTTCCACAGCTTCAGCACCTGTGTTCATCGGTAGGATCATTTCTTTTCCAGTTAGTTTTGCGATTTTTTCATAAAACGGCGCCAGCTGATCATTGTGAAATGCTCGTGATGTTAAAGTTACTTTATCTGCTTGCTCTTTTAATGCTTGAATGATTTTGGGATGTCTGTGTCCTTGATTCACCGCCGAATAAGCACTTAACATATCCATATATTGCTTGCCTTCTGGATCATTTACCCACACTCCTTTGGCGTATGAAATTACAATTGGCAGTGGCTGATAATTATTGGCACCAAATTTATTAGTTTTTTGAATAATTTCTTCAGATTTCATTTTCATTACCTCCTAATTAAATTGATATGCAAAATCTTTTTTTGCAAATGATATAGGAATGAAATTAAGATCCTCAATCAAAAAAGTAATAGTAAAGTATCAGTATATGATAAAAAAAGCTGTGACTCTTTGTTCAACTTTAGCACTTTTTTCATTTTTTATTTGTTGAAAACTGTCAAGCATCAGCTCTTTTTTGCGGTATTGTTCTAGTCAATTTCAATATGAACAGCATGTTGTTGCAATCAATAAACGACAAGCAAAATCTGTTGCGTTATTGATCAGTTTTTAATAATGGCTTTTTCACATACTTTGTTGCTTTTCAATCATTTTTACACTAATAACCCGGGTTGATTTCCGTTGCAGGTACTCGCTTTCCGCGGGCGGTCTCAGAAGCCTCCTCAGTGCTTTGCACTTGCGGGGTCTCCCTCAACACGCTTATCCCGCAGGAGTCTCGCACCTTCCACTACAATCAACATCTGTTCGAATTGGTTTCTTGCTAAAAACAACAATCTTTACGAAAAGAGCCTTAATAATAGAAGTAAAAATAGTTTTGCTGTATTATGTTTATGGATAAATTTAAATATTCTGACGAGGTAGTTATTGGAATAAATATTTTGCTGGCATGTTTATTATCCTATTTTCGGAAGACTTGGACATACAAAAAAAGAGTCAGACTACGCTCGCTATACACGGTTCTTGTGATGCTTACGCTTAATTTGAACGGTGTATACTGATTGCGTGTTCTGACTCTTATGTTATTTTTTATTTTAAATCTTCAATTGAATTAATATCGACATATTTTGGTACAACTAAGCCTGTCTTCGTTCCTTTAAGGTTGGGTCCTAGGTCATCGAAATCATTTTTATAAGTATTATAATATTCGAGATGGGTACTTGGAAGCCACGCACTGACCATTGCATCGGCACTGCCATTGGCAACACCAGCAAACATTGGTCCCACTTCAACTTGACTTAGTGTAACCCTATAGCCATTTTGCTCAAGAATTTTGCCAATCACATTTGTACTGGCTATTTCTGTGTCCCACGCAACATAGACAAGTTTGATACTTTCCCCATTTCCTGCTTGAGCACCTTTTGTCCATTCAGCTACTTTGTCTTGATTCGCATTGATCCATTTTTCAGCAGCATTAGATGGGTCCATACCTCCGGTAACATCAACCATCACTTCTTCCATATCATTTGTCTTCCAGCTAAATTGATCGAGAATTGTATAAGCGCCTGGCGCATCCTCTTTAAATCCTTTTCTAACGATTGTATTAATTTCTTCAGATCCACCAAAAGTATTCTTAGGATCATCGAGATATTTCAAATCGTATGTGGAGAACATCCAATGTGGTGACCATCCCGTAACAATAATTGGTTCTTTCTTATTATAGGCTTTCTTCAATTCTGCAACCATTGCCGCCGATGACCCTTCAACAAGTTGCCAATTATCCAATCCGTATTTTTCAATTGCATCCCTAGACTGATTCATTATTCCAGCCCCAGGTTCAATACCAATGATTGTATAATTCGTTTGCCCACCAATACTGTTTGGATCTCCTTTCACAGCATTTTCTTTCGTAAATGCACCAAATAATGCTGTAACTACCACAAGTGCAGCTAAGATAGAAAAAACAATTTTACGACTAAGAATATGCTCATACGCTGGTTTACGTAAGTTTTGCGTGATACGATCGAGAATAATCGCAATGAAGACAATAGATAATCCAGCTTCAAATCCTTGCCCAACATTAATTTGACTTACAGCTCGGTAAACATCTGCTCCAAGTCCAGGCGCACCAACTAATGAAGCAGTAACAACCATTGATAGAGCAAGCATGATACTTTGGTTAACCCCGGCCAAAATCGTTGGCGTTGCTAATGGTAATTGGACTTTAAATAATTTTTGACTGCTAGTTGAACCAAATGCATCTGACGCTTCGATTAAATCTTTAGGTACTTCTTGAATGCCAAGATTGGTCATACGGATTGTCGGAGCAATCGCAAAAATAAACGAAGCAATAATCCCTGGTACGACTCCAATACCAAAAAATAATATGGATGGAATTAAGTAAACAAATGCAGGCATTGTTTGCATAAAATCTAATATGGGAGTAATAATTTTTCTCACTGTGTTACTTTGCGCACACCATATTCCGATTGGTATCCCAATAAGTATTGTGAGAAACCCTGATAAAATAACGATTGCAAGTGTTTGAATACTTGAATCCCAATATCCGAGATTATCAATCAATAATAAACTTATTAATGTAAAGATTCCCAATGGCCATCGACTGGTATATGTCACCAAAAGGGTAAGGATTATTATTAATACGATAGGTGGACCAAAACTCATTACATTTATTAGGATGTTTAATAGCCCTTCAATCGCACTCGTTATAATAGAAAATAGTCCGGCAAATGCAATAGTTATCCAATCCACTAGAGAATCTACCCAAGCACCTAGTGGAATTTTCGGCATGTTCATTTAATCATTCACTCTCCATCTCATTCAAAGAATCTTTATTACCCGCTAAAGCACCAATTACAGCTCCGCGAATGATAATTCCTTTTAATCTTTTCTCTTCATCTAACACCGATATTGGCAAACTGGAGGTTGCCATTACGTCCATAAGATCAACAAGTAGTTCATCTTCTGTAACGGTTGGTATATCGATTGTCATCACTTCAGAAATGGATTGATTCTGATCAATTGCCTGACGTGCTTCCTCGGCGGTCAATGCTCCTAGTAGCTTTTGCTTCCGATCAACAACAAATATGCTAGAATATCCTTGTTTTCGCATAATTTCCAGTGCAACCCTTGGTCCTCGGTCAACACCAATTTTCTCTGGACGTTTCATAACATGTGATGCTGTTAATACTTTAGATAAGTCCACATCTTCAACGAATTTTTCAACAAATTCATTAGCAGGATTCATCATAATTTGTTCAGGCGTACCTAATTGAATGACACTACCATCTTTCATCAAGGCAATTCGGTCACCAATTCTTAACGCTTCATCAAGATCATGGGTAATAAAAATAATCGTTTTTTTGTACTGCTCTTGTATTTCGAGTAATTCATCCTGCATGTCTTTACGAATTAACGGATCGAGTGCACTAAAAGCTTCATCCATCAATAAGACATCTGTATCACTAGCGAGTGCCCGAGCAAGACCTACCCTTTGCTGCATTCCGCCACTAAGCTGTGATGGAAGTTGATTTTCATACCCTTTTAAACCAACGACTTCTAGTGCCTTCATCGCCTTTTCTTTTCGTACATTTGGATCTACTTTTTGGATTTCAAGTCCATATTCAGTGTTTTCTAAAATGGTTTTATGAGGGAATAATGCAAAATTTTGAAAGACCATGCTGATTTTCTTTTGTCTTACTTCTCTTAATCGAGATGCATTCATCTTCACGATATCTTCATTCTCAATCAAGATTTCTCCTATTGTCGGATCGATCAACCGATTGAACATGCGAATTAAAGTGGATTTTCCACTACCAGATAACCCCATAATAACAAAGATTTCACCAGGATAAATTTCAAAATTTATATTATTAACTCCGACCGTTTGACCCGTTTCTTTCAAAATTTCTTTTTTTGATTTGCCTTGCTTTAATAAATCAATGGCTGCTTTTGGAGATTTGCCAAAAATTTTCGACACATTCCTGACTTCTACATACGGATTCATCAAGTCACCTCATTCTAATAGTTGCCCCATATTATATTCAGTTTTGCCGAATTTTTCTCGTTTTATGATGAGTAATCATAAAACGTGCAAGCGCCTATTTGGAACTTAGAGTTGCTATATTTATTCAGACGTTGAAGTCAACTCATCCAAGAGCATAGAAGAACGGCTATATGCCACCTCCTTATTTTGTCTGTTCTAACCTACATCCTTCTAAAGATTCGACTTAGAAGTGCGACTACCACTTCTCATAGACAAGTCGAACTAAAAAGAGCCACCCAGTGTAAGTCGCCAATGTCTTTGCTAGACACGACTTTGGGGGTTCGGCTGCTTGCGCTAGACCACCTAAATTGAAAAAAAGATTCCCGTAAGCAATGATTTTGCTTTAAATAAATTTGTGATTTAATGAGTAGTTCGAGTAGGGAAAAGAGGTTACAATCACAACTGAGGAAACTAGCAGATAGCAAATAACAACTGAAATATAAATGGAATTTTTACTCAGATTTTTTAATTTTTCCTTACCTTGGAATTTACGGATACCCCCTGAAGTACTTTATTACCTTAACAAATAATAAGTGAGAGTTCAAACGAAGAGAGTCGGAAATTAATAAATGCTTATTAAGACAGAGATAAATCATAGTGAAATTCATCAAATGTATAACGGAAAGTCATGATATTCTTACATTATGTAAATCGGTGTATTACGGGCAGTTTGACTTACCTACGCTTCTTTCGATTCCTCTTTAGCTTTAAGAGTCTTACCCGTTAAAGTTGGGTAAAAGAAAGAAAGAAACAACACTTTAAAAGTGCTGTTTCTAGGTTTTCATATTCAATAAATTGTATGTAGTTATTTATATTTTTTATCACTACATTTTTAGATTTATCCCACTCTAAAGAATCCTCTGATGGAAGCTTTCTTTATTATTAAATTTTAAAGCGAATCCCAAAGAGCTGCAACTTTTGTTTGTTTTTGTTCTTTTTTCAAAGCTTCTATTGCTTTTATTTTTTCTTGTGCGGACTTTAGCAGTGTTTGATATTCAATAAAAATAGTTTTCATTTCTATGGGTATAACAATTGCATATGGAAATATTGGTTTCTCATCCATATATTTGTTTCCGCTCTCAATCCATGGTTTATATTTATATTGCCCAGTAGCAGAAGAAACATTTATAAATCCATCTTTGGAAAGAACAACTCCCAATTGTCCAAATATATATTTAATTGCTTTTTCAATATCATCGGGGATTCTGTTATTTTCACAATATGATTTCTCCTGCTGTTCATTTAAATGCCACCAAATAGTTTTATTGTCGAGATGTTCATCAACTAAATGAACTGCATTTTCAATTAAAATGTTAACTTCAGACTTTAATTCTTTTAGTCTTACTTCTCCAACTTTTTCTGCTAACTCTGGATTTTCTTTAATTTCATTTCTAGCTGTATGTTCCATCCACTCCTTTACATAGGGAACAGCCGCACTCTTAAATCTAATTCTAACTTCTTCCATTTTGTTAATTATATCGTTGATAGCGCTTTCACAATTCAGGATTAGTATTTCGTAATTTTTTGACATTTACACTACCTCCTTTAAATATATACTGATATTGTAACATAATTCAGAAAATATAGATAATATTTTTCTGAGTCATATCGTTAACATTTTAATAATAATTTTAAAATGGAATAATATTATAACTATTCGGTTACTCAGTATTTTTTGCGTAAAAGAGTTACCGTCAAGAAAATCGATTTTAACATTAAGGAAATTCCAAATTAATAACCCCAACTTCTCGTATTTCCGATACTTCATTAAAGCGACCGATTGTTGAATTATGTTTTTATATTTTGGGGATTTCCATTCTTTCTATTAAAGCTTTTATACACAAGATTAAAAACATTCTTAAAGACTTTTGCTTCAAATGGCATGCTTATATAATAAAGTAGATTTTCTATGTTTTTTTGTCTATGTACATATGCACTTTACCAACAAGTTCAAGAATAGCATAAAAACCCATTTGCAATTCTGATTGCAAATGGGTTATCTACCACTAGCTGCCATCTAGCTTTTATTTCATAATTTTTATTTAATGATTTTGCTCAAGGCATTGATAAACCGCCATCATATCTTGTTTATTCAACTCACGAATACGATTGAAAATGGAGATATCTGCAACACCTTCATGATTCAAGCTTTCATTAACAACATCACTTACCTTGCCCGTTAGCCATGTTTGTACGTCTATACCATCAATAATTTCCTTACGTCCCTCATCATTGATGCCACTTGCAAAACAACTTACACATGGAATTGTTAATTTATACACGCCATCATGGAGACCATCTTCCGAAATGACTTTCTTTCCTTTACAGAATGGACATGGGTGGTTTTTCTTAATTTTATTAATTTGGGTAACTATTTTTTTGTAACCGAATGCTTCATAAACATATGTTAGTTTTTTGTATTTTCCATTTGTGAAATACTTATCAATAATCGTTTCTCTCGTTTCATTGATATGAAGAAAATCACAGATAGTCACTTGATTATTGTTACTTATGGATTCGATATTGTTTTTGATTATGTCCCAGAATGGTAAGACATTTTGTAATACCATTTCATAACCTGTAAAGCTTGCTTGTTCTAATTCAAACATTTTTAAATAGACTTGTGTTTTTCTAGACAGTAGGGAGACATCTTCTGTCAAAATCACATCGCCTCCTACAATTGATTTCAGTTTGACGAGTACAGGTATATCACCTACTATTTTCAATACTTGGTCAATCGGCTGATTGATCATTTCACGAATATCTGTGTCTCCAAATTTAAGCGGTTTATGGTGATTTAAAACAGTACCTTCACAAATAGGACATGTAATCATTTCTTTAGAAGCTTTCATTTGCTCTTTAATAATTGATTTTGAAACGACAATATACCCACCAATGATGGTATTAAAACCTACCCATGTTCTACGTGCCTTGCCTTTCTTATCATAAAATGACTTTTCGAAATACCCGTACCAAAATGTATGCTTTTCTTCATCTGACATCTCATTATAGCTTTTCGTCAGGTCAAACCCGAGCTCATTCTTAATCTCTTCAAATAGAAATTCTAATTTTGGATATTGATAAAATTTTAATACTTCCATTACTTCCGGAACGAATAGTCCATCCCAGAATGGGAGATTTTTGTCTTGAATTATAAGATCTTTATCAAATATTTCAATCTTAAGACGTCCCGAGCATGATGGACAATGGTTGTCCTGAGAAAAGAAATCAAAGCTTTTAGTATCTTTATTATTCGGATGCGACGCTATAATATGGTTAATCAGACCACCAATTTCATAAAGGAAACTATATTGGCTATACAAATGTCTTTCAAGATCAATCGCAATGACAGGAGCAATGGTGTCAGATTCGTATTCACCATAAATTAAACGGGCCATTGATGATAAGCTTTTTAAGATACCACCTTTATAAACGTTTTCTGCATTTTTAAAATAGTCGATCTGATTTTCTTTTAAATAAGTAATGCCATTTTGATGCGTAAGTGTGGAAGAAATCGGCATTGGAACTCCGATATCTTCCCGAATTTTTTGTTGAAAATAATCATCATGACTGACAACATCAAGATGAGTAACAGGCGCAAGCTGTCTTTTACCAAAATCAACGATATAATCAGAACTTTCCAACATATAGGCATTATGTTCAATCATTAGGATAGAGACTGATTCATCTTCTAGAATGCCCCTGAGACTATCAATGAATTGGTTTAAAATATTTTGTGATAACCCTTTTGAAGGCTCGTCAAAAATAAACAGCGTATGTGGGTTTCTTGAGTTAGCAAACAACTCCGAAACTAAATGAACACACTGAAATTCACCCGTCGATAATGTTTGTGTTTTTCTTTCTAATGTCAAATAACCGAGTCCAAGTTTGATCAATAAGCTCAAGCGTTTATGAGCAATGTCTTCATTTGGCAGTTCATCAATAATATCTTCAATCGAGCGCTGAAAAATATCATCAATCTCTTCACTATATTTTGTAAGTTTCTTTTTAATATCAAGAAAAGTCGCAACGGTTGACCGACTGGTAATTGATTGGTTTCGATCTTGACCTACCATAACCAATTTATCTTTTGGATATCGCTTTAGAAAATCTATGACTATACATTCATTGATAAGTGTAGATTTTCCACACCCAGACTCTCCTGTAACGGTTACAAGTCTATTTTTGGGTACCTGGAATTCATGCATTTGAATATTACGGCAATATAGATCATGGAATTGGTAGTATTCTGGTGGCATCGCTTGATTTCGTTCCCATTGTATTGGTTGTGGACGCGGCGATTCTTCCACAATTTTTCCGCCATATTTACCACTGCCAGGGCCAAAGAACAATTGTTCATTTGTTGTATTGAGCACTGTGTCAGAATGATCGATGAGCCAAATCTGATTCTTATAGCCTAATTGTTTAATCTGTTCTAAAATATTCAATAATGTTTGGTGATCAAGGCCCACTGAGATTTCATCAATAATAATCACGGTATTTTCACTTACTGCCATGAATTCAGCCAAGTATAGACGTGTTAATTCTCCACCTGACAATGTCCCCATAATTCGATTTAATGTTAAGTAACCAATATTCATATTGATAATATTTTGGAGAATATGTTGTTTCGCTTCATTAATATGTAAAACGTCTGCTAGAGAAAGAATGGATTCCACGCTTAAGTTGTTGATATCGGAAATCGTATGTGGTTGATCAAATAATTCAATCGTATAATGCTCAACTTCTTGATTAAAACGTTTACCCCCACATTTTTTACATTCAATATTATTAGTAGTTCCGCGTCCTTTACAACCTGGACACCAGCCTAATGGGTTATTAAATGAAAACACTTCTGGAGAAAGATTAAATTTTTCAGCAAGATGTTCGCGAATCTCTTTAAAAACGCCAGTATGTGTGCCAATTGTTGAACGTGGATTGGAAGAAATGGATGATCTTCCGAGAAAAAGGACTAAAGGCATCTCTTCCATCTTGATGGCACTGAAATTAGTTTCCATAATATTTGGAAATAAATACTGATATTCAGCCTTAGGCAATAAGGAAACAAGACGCTTCTTTGATTCTTCACCAATTGTTTGACAAAAAGTTGTTTTACCAGATCCAGACAAACCAGCAATTCCTAACGATTGATCTTCTGGGAGTGCTGCATCTAACTTGTTAATATTGTTCGCAATTAATTGATTTATTTTCATTGTGATCTCCTTACAATTCTCTAAATTTGTATTGCCAGTTAGTAAAACTTCAAATGAATTTGTTGTGTTTTTTTCGAATCGACAAATTATTACTAATCTGTTAACGAAGATTTTATATTTCTCGTTATATATTCACTTAAACCGTTTTGAAAAACAATTTCATGGCTCAAATCCAGCAATTAGTGGCCCTTTTTTCAACACTACCCACAAAGTATTTACTTAACTCTCAAGTTTATAATAAATTCTATAACCTTTCTGCCACTTTTGTTAAACTACAAAACTTGTTATTTATCTCACTCCTCTATTCCATTAAAAATGACGCTTTCCTTGTTCCGGAAAAGCGTCCTATTTTTGAAGAATGGTTTAATTGTATAAAACAATTAATATTAACCATTATCACCTTCTATGTGATTGATATATTCAAGTACCCACCAAAAAGGTTGGACCCAAACAGCAGCAATTATAGAGGATGAAGAAATCATTTTTACAGTTCTGTTAACACTTTTTCAAGCTGAGCACCCATGTTCTTCCAAGCATATTCAGCTCCCTCGATGGCTCCTTCGCGTGCTTTTGTTTCTTCACTAAATCCAGTTTGATCGAGATTTAGAGATTTTCGCGACCCAAACGACACTTATCGGTGTCCTATCTGTTTTTTTATAATACGACACTATTTTGTGTCATGTCAAGTTTTCGCTTGATCATTATTTATAGTCAAAGGAACAGTATAGCATCCCTGGTTATGGGGAAATTAGGTTCTTATTCAAGACAAAAAGCCTTAACTACAACCTTATGTAGATTGGACGAATAGAAAAAACAAAAGGAGCGAATAAAGGAGAAGTTATGAATGGACTGGCAAAAACTATTTACTTCGGGAGTGTACCACACAGCATCAATAACAAAGATTCAGTGCTTTAAACATAAATAATCACTGCCATATGTATTCGGAATACTCTACACCTAACAAAAGCAGTAAAATATTCAAAACGGACTAGTAGTTTTAATGAAGACTTAGTGCATCATATGTCGCTTTTAGGTTGGGAACTTATTAATTTACTAGAAGAATAACATTTTAACTCGGAGAAAGTGGTCTCATTATATTCTTTAAGACCACTATAACTTTCTGAACGTTGCTAAAAACGGGGGAATCGTCAGGAAAATAGGCTTTACATTGTATATCCGCATTTTCCTGACCGTACCCCTAAAAGGAGGGGCTGGCTCAAAGGGTCTCTGACACAGCCCCATTCAGTTCACTTAAGCAAACCCTGCTTATTCAAATAGTCCTTTGCAATTTGACGAGGAGCGATGCCATTGACATTTACTTTATAATTCATGTCTCGCATTTCGGCATCAGTGATTTTCCCTGCAAGCTTATTTAATGCTTTGACTACTTCAGGATACTCTGCCACTGTTTTTTTTCTTAAAAGTGGCGCTCCTTGATATGGTGGAAATAAATGTAGGTCATCTTCTAAAACGATGAGCTGATATTTTTTTAACTCGCTATCTGTTGAATAAGCATCTACAAGGTTGATATCCCCTTTTTCGATCGCAGAGTATCGTAGTTTTGGTTCCATGGTAACTAAATTTTCAAATGTGATGCCATACAAATTTTGTATACCAAGATATCCATCTTTGCGGTCTGCAAATTCTAAAGTGAAACCTGCATTGATTTGTTGCTGCACATCCTTCAGGTCAGAAATGGTGGCAAGTTTATATGTATCTGCGGTTTTCTTAGGCACAGCCAGAGTATACGTGTTGTTATAGCTCATCGGTTTCAACAATTCCATATCAAACGATTCACTCAATCCTTTTTTCGCTTGCTTGTATACTTCAGTCCGATCTGTACTAACTGCCGTTTCTTTTAAAAACTCGGAAATAGCTGTACCAGTAAATTCAGGATATATGTCAATGCTGCCTGATTTTAAGGCATTAAAGACAAATGATGTTTTCCCTAGGCCAGGCTGCAGTTCTACATGTAAATCTGTGTCATTTTCGATTAGTAACTTATACATATTAATTAAGATCTCGGGCTCTGCACCGAGCTTACCTGCAATCACGATTGTTTTCGTCTGTTCGTTATCTTGAAATGCTAAAGGCACAATATTAGATAAGAAAAACACAGTAATAATTGCTCCAACTGCTGTAATCGTTTTTTTGAAAGATAAATGTTCAACCGTACGTAGTAGAACATCAAAAAAGATCGCTAGTAGTGCTGCTGGGACAGCGCCTAATATAATAAGAATCATATTATTTCGATCAATCCCAAGTAAAATAATTTCACCAAGACCGCCTGCTCCAATGAGTGCTGCAAGAGTAGCTGTCCCAATAATTAATACCATTGCTGTTCGGATTCCTGCCATAATAACAGGCATTGCTAGCGGCAGCTCCACTCTTATTAATCGCTGCCATCTATTCATCCCCATTCCACATGCCGCTTCAAGTATTGAGGAGTCAACTTCTTTAATTCCTGTGTATGTATTTCTTATAATTGGAAGCAACGCATAAACAATTAGAGCAATAATCGCTGGTACTTTGCCGATTCCGAACAGCGGAATTAACAGACCAAGTAGAGCAAGGGAAGGAATTGTTTGAAGAACAGCTGATATACCTATAATCGCTTCAGCTTGTTTTTGCTTTTTTGTTAAGTAAATCCCAAGAGGTATAGCAATTAAGGCAGAAAAAAATAGTGCAATAAACGAAATTTGTATGTGCTCAACTATCGCTTGGAATAACTGTCCCTTCCTTTCGCTAAAAACATCAATGAACCTATTCATTGCCGCGCCCTCTTTCATCCGACTTACCTGCCAAATATTCAATGATGATTTGCCTATTTATCATGCCAATTATCTCGCCATCCTCCTCTACAGGCAACTGTTCGTTAGTAGTTAAATAAGCTAGTGTATCTTGTAAAGAATGATCTACAGAAATGGCGTCTTCCAAGTTTGTAAAAAGCCCATTACTAGGTTGATGTATAATATTTTTTAGATTAAAGCTATCGTTTGTTCGATCATTTTGTGAACCAACGAAATCCTTTACAAAGTGATTGACGGGATTTTTGATAAGTTCTTCTGGTGTGCCTATTTGAATCGCTTTACCTTCTTTCATCACACAAATCCGGTCACCAAGCTTAAGTGCTTCATTCATATCATGAGTAACAAAAACGATGGTTTTCTTAATCTTTCTTTGTAAATCAATCATATCATCCTGAAGCTTTTCCCTACTAATCGGATCAAGTGCACTAAATGGCTCATCCATAAGTATAATAGTGGGATCTGCAGCCAAAGCTCGGGCAACACCGATCCGCTGCTGTTGCCCGCCTGATAATTCTTTCGGTTTACGATTACGATATACTTTTGGGTCTAACCCGATCATGTTTAATAATTCATTTACTCGATTTTGAATTTTTACTTTCTTCCACTTTTTTAATTCTGGTACAATGGCAATGTTTTCTCCATTAGTCATATGTGGAAAGAGGCCAGTCTGTTGTAGAACATATCCAATATTCCAACGAAGTTCATTAACATCATACTTCGTTATTTCCTTGTTTCCAATTGTAATTGTTCCCTTCGTGCAATCAATTAGTCGATTCATCATTTTCAATGTTGTAGTTTTACCACAGCCGCTTGGGCCAATTAATACAAAAAACTCCCCTTCCTTTATGGTTAAATTAAGATTTTCAACCGCGCTTGTACCGTCTGGAAATGTCTTTGTTACATTTATAAATTGAATCATCGTATGGCTCCTTTTTAGGTTGCATGGTCTGCTCTCTTTATGATATGTAACCCTTATTCTTCAATCACATTACCCTCAACAGGAATCGGTTGTTCTTTTAACAGATTTGCAAAATGGTAAAGATTATAAGCCATGATTTTCGCATGCTGCCTCGTAAATTTATTTTGTTCTCCTTTTGCTTCGATGAATGATGGTCCTGGTCCAGCTTCTCCTACCCAGTATGTGTCTACATTAGGTGGAATTGTAAAACCTATATGGGAAAGTGCATAAATAACCGATCTTGAAACATGCTTTGCACCATCTTCATTCCCGGTAACAATCACTCCACCAACTTTATTATAATAAAGATATTGTCCTTTATTATTTGTTAAACTGCTCCCCCCATATAATCTTTCAATTGCCTTCGTTGCAATACTGCTCTGTTCTCCAAGCCATATGGGCGAAGCGATAATTAAGATATCTGCCATCTTTACTTTTTCGAAAATTTCTGGCCATTGGTCGTCGGCATCAACTGCTTCATGTGTAATCCCATAGCCAATCTTAAAATCAGCAAGTGTCAAGATTTCTGTTTCAACATCTTTACCTTTGAAATAAGTTGTCACTTCTTCAACCAATGCAAATGTATTCGACTTTTTCGAACTTTTTTTCAATGTACAATTTAGTACAAGTGCTTTTAATGACATAAAGCCCAACTCCTTAAGAATGTGTTACCTCCTTTCTTCCCTATCAAAGGTTAAGTAAAACATTTGGTATGTTGCTAGACTATTGACATTTTCGCGACTTAAAGACTGGAATTTCTCCATTGAATTTTTGAATAAAGACTTTGCTATACAAGGATGTTGCAGTAGATAAAGTGGGACTTTACAATCTTTTATGTCTTGGATAATAGGAAATTAACTTCTCAAACTTTAATACTCAATTTTTCAAAGCAATAACTTATATTTATCACACTAATAAAAGGTATATTATCACAAAATTCTTATTTATAGGACAATTATTTTGGAAATAATTCCAATTATTACTTGTCCTTTCCTTTCTACTGTTCTAAAGTAATGGATATATATAAGTTAGAGGTGAGAGAATGGGTTTAAAGCTTTTTCGCTATTTTATTTTTTTTCTAGGCTTAACATTATTTGGTTTAGGTAATGCAATCGCAGTCAATGTGAAATTTCTTGGTTTGCATCCTTGGGAAGTTCTTAATGTTGCCATGTTTCAAAGGTTTGGCTTGACGATTGGAACTTGGAATGTAATTTGTGGTCTGATGCTAGTAATTGTTGTCTTTCTTGTTGACAGAAGATACATTAATGTCGGTACATTCTTAAATGCATTACTGATAGGCCCGATCTTTGACTTTTTCTTATGGCTTGATATTCTCCCCCATGCAACGGAGCATTTTTGGTTAAATCTGCTAATTCTGTTGTCTGGAGTTACAATCACTGGGATTGGCGGAGGGATGTATGTGGCTTGCAGTTTTGGAGCAGGTCCGCGGGATGGATTTATGCTTTCGGTGTCTGATAAAACTGGCTTGTCTGTTAGTCGCGCAAGGATTGTAGTAGAAACTTTAGTTCTAATCATTGGGTTTATTTTGGGAGGGCCAGTATTTGTTATGACATTTATTTATACGTTTATTCAAAGCCCTGTATTTCAATTTTCTATGAAAACCATCCGTACTTTGATAGATACTATAGATAGAAAACGGAAAGAACAGGTTGAAGTACCTTTTTAATTTTAGACTCTATTAAACTTGCCTGTTGCCTGTTGATTTCCATTTCAGGCTTTCGCTACAATCAACCTAGTGCAAACATCAACAATGAGCTTTTCCTAAGCCTAATTTTAAAGAACCAGCTCAAATAAAGGGCTGGTTCTTTTTATTGTCGTGTTCTTAACATTACCTCTACTACATGATTTTGCCTATTTGGACATAACATACCCAAACAACACTGCGAAATTATTTACTTTGCAATTTCAACTTCTTCAACTAATGTAAATAAGAAACGGTAAATAAGTTGAAGAACTTCTCTGATGGAAAGTTCCTCTTTAAAACCAGCGAGATCATTTAATGAAAAATTCAGATCCCACATGCCTTCCCCTTGATTAAATAGTAAATTGAAGGATGCTGACTCACCAAGCTGTTTTGCCAATAATTCTTTAATTACGGGACCCGTTTTTTTCTGCTGTTTTAAACCAAGCATCACGTCGTATGTACCAAAAACATCATCAAGTTCAAGAGAAACAGCTTCTACTCCAATAATATCAAACGAATCAGCTTCAACGTACATAAATTCATTCCGATTTGTTTTCAAAAATATAATAGATTGATCTAAGAAAGCACTATTTTCTTCTGATATGAGTTCTTCCGTTTCTTTATCGCTTCTCTCGATATATATGTCAGCAAAACGTAACGCTTCATTTTTCTCTTCAATAATGATTATTTGCGGATCAATTAGTTGATTTGTTTCAGCATATTCTTTTTCTTCTTTGTATAATTCGATTTTGTTTGTAGCTCCCTTGCTCAATTCGTCTGTTATATATTGTTTCAATTTGGTTTTTATCAAAATATATCCTCCTAATATCACTAAAGCTTTGCATCTGATTATACAATACTTTATACGAATAACGGAATTGTATTGTTTTTATCAAAGGAATAATATGAAGTTGGCTTGTAAATACGTTATAATGATGCAATGGAATTTGAAAGAAAAGGATGTTTTGTATGCAAAAGTTTATTATCGTTGGAGCGGGAATTCTTGGAGCTTCGACCGCTTATCAACTTTCTAAAATGGGTTCGGAAGTTGTCATTATCGATCGCAAGGATGCTGGTCAAGCGACAGATGCTGCGGCAGGGATTGTTTGCCCTTGGCTATCGCAACGGCGGAATAAAGCATGGTACCAGCTTGCGAAGTCAGGTGCATGTTTCTATCCGGAGTTAATTGACGATCTTGAAAAAGACGGTGAAACAGAAACCGGTTATGCACGCGTTGGAGCTTTAAGTATACATAAGGAGCAAGAAAAAATTAATGCCATGGAGATACGTGCTCTGAAACGAAAAGAAGATGCACCTGAAATCGGAGAAATCGAGAAACTAACTGAACAAGAAACCATTCGCCTTTTCCCCCCGCTATCAGAAGAATATTCTTCTCTACATGTAAGCGGTGCGGCTAGAGTAGATGGCCGTTCGTTACGAGATTCATTGCTTCGGGCAGCACAAAAAAGAGGAGCGAAACTTATTTCTGGAAATGCCGTCCTTCAATTTAACGGAAAACGAGTTATTGGAGTTCAAGTAAATAATGAGAAAATCGAAGCAAGTAAAGTGATTGTCTGTGCTGGAGCATGGGCCAACCAATTGTTAGAGCCTCTAGGGATTAACTTTCAAGTAAGCTTTCAAAAAGCACAAATTATTCATTTAGCACTCCCAGAGACAGATACAAGTGCTTGGCCTGTCATTATGCCACCAACTGACCAATATATGCTTGCATTTGATAACGAGAAGATTGTCGTAGGTGCTACACATGAAAACACAGATAGGTTTGATTTACGTTTGACAGCAGGCGGATTACAGGAAGTGCTTGATAAGGCTTTGGATACAGCACCTGGTTTATCGAATAGTACATTTTTAGAAGGTCGGGTCGGTTTCCGTCCGTTTACCCCTGGATTCCTGCCGATAATTGGACCGATGCCTGGCTGGGATGGATTAATAGTTGCAAATGGTCTCGGAGCTTCAGGGCTAACGATGGGACCTTATATTGGATTCCAAATAGCAAAGCTTGTACTCGGATTGCCATTGGATATTGAATTAGAGCATTATGATGTTAGCAGTGCGATGAAAGACTGATTTCTTGCATTCAAAAACGAGGCAGTCCCAAAGGAACTAACCTCACTCTCTATAACCACTTATTGTGTCATAGTAGATGTATGGTCTACCCTTTCGTTATGGGACAGCCTCGTTCGCTGTTTATTTTGCAATAATTTTTATTTGATTATCTTCTACAATTACTTTAAAGTTTTTTACTCTAGGTTGTTCAAATATGAAGTCTGCTATCCTATCTTCTAATTGTTCTTGAATCACTCTGCTTAGAGGACGTGCACCGTAAGCTGGATGATATCCGAGTTCAACCAGTTTTTCTTTCACTTCCTCTGTTACTTCTAATGTAAGATCTTGAGCTTGAATAGTTACAAACAATTCTTGCATCAGTATCTCGATAATTTGTAATAGATCAGCTTTCTCTAGAGTTGCGAATTCAATGATGCTGTCGAAACGATTTAGGAATTCAGGTTTAAAGAAGCTGCCTAGTGAATGCAGAATACTAGCTTCCTCAACTGCAGTGCTTGTTCCAAATCCCATTACATTTCGTTTTTCACTAACACCAGCATTACTTGTCATAATGATGACTGTATCTTTAAAGGTAACAGTTCGCCCCTGACTATCCGTTAATCGGCCATCTTCTAAAATTTGCAAAAACATGTGCATCACATCAGGATGGGCTTTTTCAATTTCGTCGAGAAGAATGATGCTATATGGTTTACGACGAACTTTCTCAGTCAATTGTCCTGCCTCTTCATGCCCTACATAACCAGGAGGTGAACCAATCAGTTTTGATACACTATGTTTTTCCATAAATTCGCTCATGTCGAGTCGAATCATCGCATCTTTAGAACCAAATAACTCGTATGCTAGTGATTTTGACAGTTCGGTTTTTCCAACTCCAGTAGGTCCTACAAAAAGGAAAGAACCAATCGGGCGGTTTTTTGATTTCAACCCTGCTCGACTTCTTCGGATTGCTTTAGCTACTTTCTTCACTGCCTCTTCCTGACCAATGACTTTCTTAGCCAATTCTTCTTGAAGATGCAGCATTTTTTTATGTTCATCTTCTTGTAACTTCCCAACAGGAATGCCTGTTTTTCGTTCGATAATTTCTTGAATATTTTCAACCGTCACAATTGGTTTTTCTATATTTTCTCGATTTAACAGTTTATCTAATTTATCTTCCTCGTCTCGCAACTTAGCAGCTAGTTCATAGTTTTCTTCTTTTAGTGCTTGTTCTTTTTCTTGAAAAATTTGTATCAAACGGGATTGAATAGTCTCTTGATCTCTTGCTTCTATCTTTAAATTCAATTTCGAACCTGCTTCATCCATTAAATCTATCGCTTTATCGGGCAGGAAACGGTCTTGAATATATCGATGTGAAAGTGTAGCCGCTGCTTTAAGAGCTGCTTCGCTATATTCAACGTCATGATATTTTTCATAATTTGCTTTTATTCCCTGTAAAATCGTGATCGTATCAGTGACACTGGGTTCATTTACCGATACAGGTTGAAAACGACGTTCAAGCGCTCCATCTTTCTCTATTTTTCGATATTCAGTTAATGTTGTTGCGCCTACTAGTTGAAGTTCTCCACGTGCTAGAGCTGGTTTTAATATATTTCCAGCATCCATTGATCCTTCCGCAGAGCCTGCTCCGACAATTTGGTGAATTTCATCAATAAATAAGATGACATTTTTTCTATTCTGTAATTCAGAAATCAGCTGTTTCATCCGCTCCTCGAATTGCCCACGTATGCCAGTGTTAGATACAAGCGAAGCAACATCAAGCATATACACTTCTTTTGTTCGTAATTTTACCGGTACATCTCCTTCTGCAATTTTTAAAGCCAATCCTTCCGCAATCGCCGTTTTACCAACACCTGGTTCCCCGATCAGTACAGGGTTGTTTTTGTTCCGCCGATTTAATATTTCAATAACTCGCTCCACTTCATCTTTCCGGCCAATGACTGGGTCAATGATGCCTGCCTTTGCAGCATCTGTTAAGTTTCGACCATACTCTTCAAGTATCCCTCCACCTTTTGGTGCTGTTTGCTTTGAAGTTTGATTGTGACCATTTATATGATTTTCAGTTTGATTGAATGCTTTAAAAAAATCTGGTTCAAACGGAGTCATTCCTCCATTCATTGCTGTTAACTTACTAGTCTCTTTTTTATAGCAAGTGGAGCACAATTTCATATCATGCTGTTGACCATTAACAATCATATGAACTTGAATATTAGCTTGTTTATCTTGACAAATTTCACAGTACATACTGTACTCCTCCTTTACAAATTCCATAATTGACTTTGACTATCTTTGACCTTATTATACATTGACCTTCTTTGACTTTCAATATTTTTGCTTATGAAAGTTTGGATTATAAAAAAGGACTAAATTGTAATGAAAAACATAATTTTTTAGGACATTGCTGTAAATAATGGTGTGTGGGGTGGAATTACGACATTAGCTGTTTATTTGTAGTTAAAAATTTGATGTTGTCTAGAGGGACCGAATTCTTTTACCTTTAAGATGATCTGAATCGTTCAGAATCTAACTTAGTCATTATCCAAGTTGATTATGTAAACATGATTGCTTTCATCGTATTTAGCTTTAGAAATATCCTGAATAATTAAGAAAATTAGCAAACAAAGGATATGCTGTTTTAGATAAGTTTACGTTTAAAGACATATGCAGAAAATGTAAAAAAACTAACGAAGTTTACTTTAAATACATTAATCAATAAAAAAAAGCAGGTTAGTCTGCTTTTTCCTTCGCTTTAATCTATAAATCGCTTCCTAATTTCTGGGGAAGGAATGACACATTGATCTTTTTTACCGAACCATTTATATCTATTTTTCGCGATAATCCTATATAACCAATTCCTGAATGGTACAGGAACAAGTATTAGAGGGTAAAGAAATTTCCAATATCCGCTTAAGTTTTTGGTAATTCTAAGTGCAGCTGTGGACTTTTCATAGGCTTTATCATGTTCAATTAGGAAAAAGCTTTCCAAGTTTGAATAAAGTTTGTATTTTTTTAAAAGCTCTTGCCCTATATTACTTTGGAGAGATGCGAAATTATAATACCCTTTAGGATCACGTTTGATAATGAACTGCACACTCTTATCACAAAAATTACATTCCCCATCAAACAAAACGATACCCTTCATATTCTCACCTTCAATCATTGATATGATTTTGTTTTGGATCAAAGAGGTTTCTTTCATTTCTCTTTATCTGAAATTCTCTGTGCAACACTGATGTATATTTGGCTTCTATGTTCTTTAACATTAGCCTTTCACTACACTAATTGCAACAGATGTGTATCTATCTTTAAGAGCGTAAAGTCATCTACTGCCTTTGTATCAAGTTCTTACTACATATTTCCAGATGTAAAAACGGGCGGGGGTCAGATGGTCATTTATACGCACGCGTAGGGGTGTGCTTGTCTATACTATTAAGAAAGGCAAAGGATTGGAGGATTGGAGGTTTATAGATGAATCGATTCGATTTAACTGGAAAATCAGCTATTATTACAGGGGGAGGACGCGGTCTTGGGTTACAGATTGCGAGTGCTCTAGCTGAAGCTGGTGCCAATATCGTAATTGCCTCTCGCGACATTACGGCGTGTGAGGCTGCCAAAGAAGAACTTAGTAAAATCGGTGTCAAAGTGCTAGCTTTTCAATGTGATATTACAAAAAAAGCCGATATTGATCATGTAGTAAGTGAAACTGTTGCCGAGTTTGGTTCAATCGATATTTTAGTGAACAATAGCGGTACATCTTGGGTATCACCTGTGCTTGATCTGAAAGAACATCAATGGCAAAAAGTAATGGACGTTAACATAACAGGGACCTTCTTATTTTCTCAAGCAGTCGCAGCAGTCATGATCAAACAGCATTCTGGAAAAATTATTAATATAGCCTCTGTGAATGGATTTGGAGGTACTGCCCCTGAATTATTAGACACGATTGCTTATAACACAAGTAAAGGTGCGGTGATTACCTTTACGAAAGACTTAGGCGTTAAACTTGCAAGACATGGTATTCAAGTAAATGCGATTGCACCTGGTTTCTTCCCTACTAAAATCACACAAAAAATTATTGAGCAAACAAATTTTGATATTCTTGGGAATATGCCAGCAGGACGTTTCGGTAATCAAGAGGATCTAAAAGGTGCTGCCATATTTCTAGCATCAAGAGCATCTGATTATATGATTGGACATATATTGGTTGTCGATGGTGGCATTTCAGCACTCGTGTAAACTAAAGGAAAGGAAGATTATGATGGCTATAAAACGAGATGTTTTTTATGAATTGAAGAAACATGGAACCAATGCAGAACGAAAGATTAATAAGAAAATTCAAGATTCATTGAATAAAAAAGAAATCATCGAACTCGCAAGTTTATACTCTAATCAAATTGCCCCGCAAATTAAAAGAAACCAAGACAATATAGAAATGTTGTCCGTCGCTCTTAATTTTCCAACAAAAAGAGATATTGCCAATATTGCTAAAATGACCGTTCAACTTGAAGAAAAACTCGATAAATTAGACGAAACATTGGCTACCCTGTTTCAAAAAAACCCACAAATTAACATGGCTAATCCTACAACATCACCAAGTGAAAGAAGAAAACGATTAATAAAGATTTTACAAACTTACCTCGCGTCTGAAAATAACGCAAATGAGACGGGGAAGTTTAAGTGGTAAAGCGTAAAACAGACCCTAAAAAATCATCAAAATTACAAAGTTTCCTAGACATTAGAAACCAAGAAATGCCAGAAATGATGATGACTCCAAGAATTGCCGTTTGGAAAAAGAATAAGGCAACATTATGGCATTATCCAGCTAAGAAAAAACGATACAATATACCAATTCTTATCATTTATTCAATAATAAATCGTCCTTATATCTTTGATTTGGGTCCTGGTAATAGTTTGATAGGGGCTTTTGGTAAAGAAGGATATGACATCTATTTACTAGACTTCGGAATTCCTGGATATGAGGATGGAAATATTTCCATAGATGAGTATATATTGGATTATATTCAAAAAGGAGTACAGCGAGTTCTTAGGCATTCCGGTGCAAAAGAAATTTCCTTGCTTGGATCTTGTATAGGTGGTACACTCGCTGCCATCTATGCAGCAATCGCAGAGGAGCCAATTAGAAACTTAATCTTAACAGTTGCTCCAATCGATTTCGAACAAGTACCCCAGTTTGATCAATGGTCTGAAGCAATGCGTGAAGGAAAAGTCTCATTTGATGAGATATTGGATGTATTTCAAATTGTACCAGCTAAAGCAGTTAAGTCTGGTTTGCGACTTATGACTTCTCCAGTTTATATATCCCCTTTATTGTCTTTATTAAATCGGGCAGACGATGAAGAATATGTGAAATGGTGGCGTCGCTTTAATGCTTGGACAAATGATTATATTCCCCTAACGTCAGGTGCGGTAAAGCAGATGACGCATGATCTAATAATAGACAACAAATTGATTAAAGGAACGCTTAAAATTAGAGGTAAAAAAGCAAAACTAAATAGAATAAAAGCGAATTTATTAGTCATTGCAAGTCAAAATGACCGTCTCGTGCCTAATGCAATGATATCACCGATTATGGGTGCCGTTTCAAGTCCTGATAAAACATTACATCTATTAGAAAGTGGCCATGCTCAGATGCTTTACGATGATACACTTCCCGTTTATTATAAAGAATGGCTACCGGAGCGATCAGGACCGATTAGTCAGTGAAAAAAGAGAAGCCAGACTTTTTCTGGCTTCTCTTGGTTTTTAGCTTTTAGTCACTTTTCATTATTAATTGATTCCCGTTCTATTCTGAAGTAAGCTATCCCTTCATTTTAATCATGGAACTTTAGTGATTGAAGGACTAATCTGTTTCCATATTCTAACGAATATCGATCTGTACTTTTCGATTGGGGCAGCTTCCTTCTTGCTATTTAGCCTACTTCTTTTTCAGAAAACTGACTGTTATAAAGCTCAGCATAAAAACCATTTTTCGCTAATAGTTCTTTATGCGTTCCTTGTTCTATTACTTTTCCTTGGTCCATTACAAGAATCAAATCAGCATCTTTAATCGTTGAAAGACGATGAGCAATAACAAAACTAGTCCGACCCTCCATCAATCTGTTCATTGCTTGTTGAATATAGACTTCCGTTCGCGTATCTACACTTGATGTCGCTTCATCAAGTATCATGATTGGTGGATCTGCTAGAATTGCTCTTGCGATTGTCAGAAGTTGCTTTTGTCCTTGCGAAATGTTTGAACCCTCTTCATTTAAAACTGTCTCATAACCGTCTGGAAGCGTACGGATAAAATGATCCGCATAGGATGAACGAGCAGCAGCTAATATTTCAGCTTCAGTTGCACCGCTTTTTCCGTACGCGATATTATCTTTAATCGTTCCCTTAAAAAGCCAAGTGTCTTGAAGCACCATGCCAAAAGTTTTTCTAAGAGCATTCCGAGACATTTTCGTGATTTCTAGACCATCAATCATAATCTTTCCACCGTTTAGTTCATAAAAACGCATTAAAAGATTAATCATCGTCGTTTTTCCAGCACCGGTTGGTCCAACGATAGCGACCGTTTGCCCAGGTAAAACATTAACATTCATATTTTTTATTAATAATTCTTCGTCATATCCGAAGTCAACGTGTTCGAAAGTGACAGCACCCTTTGCCCTCGTTAAATGAGCTGTCGCACTTTCGTTCACCTCTTCTTCTTCGTCGAGCAGTTCAAATACACGTTCAGCAGCAGCAACTGTTGACTGAATAATGTTTGCAATGTTAGCTGTTTGAGTGAGAGGCTGGGTGAACTGACGTGAATAGGTAATAAATGCTTGAATGTCACCGATTGAAATTGCACGTTGTGTCACTAAAATCCCACCGACTACACTAATTAATACATAACTTAGATTCCCGATAAAAAACATCATTGGCATGATAATACCAGAAATGAATTGTGCTTTTCGCCCTGCTTCATATAATTCTTCATTAACTGTATCAAATTGGGCACCAGCCTTTTTCTCATGTCCAAACACTTTAACGACTTGATGCCCCGTATACATTTCTTCAATATGTCCATTTAATTGGCCGAGTGTTCGTTGTTGATCAGCAAAATGTTTCTGCGATCTTTTTAAAATCGGTCGAATTGCAAAAATGGAAATCGGTAAGCTTACAATTGCAATCAACGTTAAAATTGGACTAATTGACAGCATCATTATAATAATCCCAATAATCGTTACAATTGATGTGATGAACTGTGTCAAACTTTGCTGAAGTGTGCTTCCGACCGTATCGATGTCATTTGTGACTCGGCTGAGCGTTTCCCC
Organism: Bacillus cihuensis; assembly: GCF_000504145.1. Lineage (NCBI taxonomy): Bacteria > Bacillati > Bacillota > Bacilli > Caryophanales > Bacillaceae > Bacillus > Bacillus cihuensis. The sequence continues at coordinate 808,307 of NZ_KI632495.1, forward strand.
GTTCGGACGTCCATCAAAATATTTTAGTGGAAGTTTCTCAAGCTTTTTATTGACATCTTCTCTAAGATCATACACTGTCTTTTGAGCAACACTAGACATAATATACTGCTGCAAGTAATTAAACAGGCTACTAAAAACATATAGCCCTGCTAATAGGAGTAGTATATGCCCGATTTTATCAAAATTAATAGATGCTCCCGGTACGCCTTGAAACTTTTGAAAGGCTCCTTCAAACAATTCTGTAATCGCTATTCCCATAATTTTAGGTCCAACAATCATAAAGATCGTACTTAAAATTGCTGCAATGAAAACAGCGATCAATTGGGTACTTCGAGGTTTTAAATACAATAATAGACGTTTAAGTGTTCCTTTAAAATCTTTTGCTTTTTGTCCCATCATCATCATATTGCCGCCGCCTGGACCATGTCCCATCGGTCCGCCACCTTGAGGTTTTTTATGTTTACTCATGCAATCTCCTCCTCTGAAAGCTGAGATTCGACAATTTCTCGGTATACATCATTTGTTTGTAGCAACTCTTGATGAGTGCCTTTTCCTGCAATCTGGCCGTTATCTAATACGATAATTTGATCAGCGTCTACGACCGTACTAACACGTTGGGCAACAAGTAATACTGTTGCATCTTCTGTTTCATTTTTTAGTGCCGCTCGAAGCATTGCGTCAGTCTTATAATCAAGGGCGGAAAAACTATCATCGAATATATAAAGATCAGGCTTTCTAACAAGGGCTCTTGCAATCGACAACCGTTGTTTTTGTCCACCGGAGACGTTCTGACCACCTTGTTCGATTTTTGATTGATAACCGTCTTTCATTTTACAAATAAAATCTTCCGCTTGCGCAATCTGAGCTGCGTGTTCGATTTCATCCTGTGTTGCGTTTTCTTTACCAAAGCGAATATTATCAGCAATCGTACCTGTAAAGAGGACTGCTTTTTGTGGTACAAAACCAATTTTCGAACGAACTTCTTCTTGTGGTACTTCACGTATATCAGCACCATTGACGCGAATTGTTCCACTCGAAATATCATAAAAGCGTGGGATTAAATTAACGAGAGTTGACTTCCCTGAACCTGTTCCACCGATAATTGCAGTAATCTCACCAGGACGTGCGCTAAAACTAATGTTCGATAATGCAGGTTCTTCTGCTCCTGGGTAACTAAAAGTCACTTGCTCAAATTCAAGTGTTCCGCGTTTTTGATCAGCTTTTTTTGTTCCTTCATCTAAAATGACCGGTTTCATGTCGAGTACTTCGTTAATCCGCTTTGCCGACACAGCAGCACGTGGTACCATGATGAACATCATTGACGCCATTATAAGTGCAAACATAATTTGCATAACATATTGAATAAATGCCATCAGGTCGCCAATCTGCATTCCACCGTTATCAATGCGAATACCACCGAACCAAATAATTGCGACAACCGTTAAATTCATAACAAGCATCATCACAGGCATCATAAATGCCATGACTTTATTTACTTTAATCGATACATCTGTCAACTCTTTATTCGCTTGAGTCAAACGTACTTTCTCTTCAGTTTCACGATTAAACGCACGAATAACACGAATCCCAGTTAGGTTTTCTCGGACGACAAGATTCAATCGGTCTAATCGTTTTTGTACTTTTTGAAATAGCGGCATCCCTTTATAAAGAATCAATAATATTGAACCAACTAAAACAGGCATAGTAACGACAATAACAAGTGATAATTTTGCATCTTTGGAAACAGCCATAATAATTCCACCAACTAACATAATCGGTGCACTGATAACCATACGGAGCATCATAATGACCACTTGTTGAACTTGTGTAATGTCATTGGTTGTTCGTGTAATTAACGAAGCAGTACCTATTTCGTCAAATTCCTGTAGTGAAAATTGTTCAACTTTGTTAAAGACTTTCCGGCGAAGATCGCGTCCAAGTCCCATTGCTGCTTTTGCTGAATAATAACTTGCAAATACGGAGGCAATTGCGCCTAACGCAGCTACAAGCATCATTAAACCACCGATTTTCCAAATATAAGGAGTTTTACCAACAACAACTCCTTTGTCGATAATATCCGCCATTAGTGTTGGTAAATAAAGATCAGACATTGATTGAACAAAGACAAGTCCGATTACCACTAATACAATCCACTTATAAACGGTTAGATTTTTCAGGATTTTAATCATTTCAAACCCTCTCCTTCTACTCTTGCCTGTTCTTCTAAATAATTTGTAATTTGAAGATGTGATTTAAGTAGTTCTTCAACCTGTTTTTCAGTCAGTATTTCAATTGCCGCTTGAAAAACTTGATGAATTCCACCTTCTTTTCGATGAATTGTTTTTAAAAATGTTTCTCCTTTGTCACTTAGAGTAAGTTGTATCTCTCTCCGGTTGCCTTCTACTTGCTTGCGATACAACCAACCTGCTTGAACAAGTCCATCAACTGCTTGGCTCAGTGTGCTTTTCGGAAGGAAGGTTAACTCACCAAGAGTTTTTTGCGTCATTTCCTTAAGAGGTGCAATGCTTATCAAAATTGAATATTGAGGCACTGATAATCCATTCTCAACCGCTGTCTTTTGAACAAATCGCATGATATTTTTCTGCACGTTCCAAAATGAACGCATGACCTGTACTGAACGCATGAATTGTTGATTTTCATTTTCCATTCTTACATCACCAATTTTCTTATATTTATGAACAGTTCATTTTCGAACTATTAAAATTTACTCCTCTTTTTAAGTTAAGTCAATCAGTTTATATAAAATAAAGTTGATTCATTCAGGTAATATTTACAGCTAAATAAAATGAAAAGAGCTGTCCCAGTAGTTAGTTTATTTACCAACTACAGAGACAGCCCATGTCTTTCTATTTAAAAAAGACTAATCTTGGGAGATAAGTTTCTCTGGTTTTACTTCCGTTTTCTGATTGTATAATGGCAAAATGAAAAACATGCCGATAATAAATAAGACTGCGGCTACTTCAAAAGTAGCAACTAATGAGAATTTCTCTTTGACGATACCAGCCATACTCATTGTTAATACCATCGAACCAGTAAATAGAGGCATTAAGATTCCGTTGACCCTACCAATATATGCACCTTCCGTTTTTTGCAAAATCATCGTATTAATACCTATCTGAATACAAGGAAGCATTAACCCATTAACAAATTCAGCTGTTAACGTAAGCCAAAAATTTGTTGATAATCCCATGACCGCTAAACCTATCGCATTTACAAGCATCCCAAAGGTGATGAGTCGTTGAGGAGTTACTGTTTTAGCAAAAATCATGACAACGGCTCCACCTAATATCATGCCTATACCATTGACCATAAATAACCATTGAAGATTTTCCTTTGGTAAGCCGAGTTGTTCAGTTACAAGGAAAATCGACAGGGGATGGATAAAACCTAATCCAAGTCCTGCAGCTAAAAAACATAATCCTAACAAGCTTAATTCCTTTTTATTCAGAACATATTTAACACCACTCTTCATTTCTTGCCATAATGTTGTTGTTCCTTCTACCTCTGCTACTTTGTAATCTTTTGGAAGAAAAGCGAGTGCACCTGCTGAAAGTAAAAATGCCAATCCTGTTATCATAATTGATATCTCTATACCAAAGGATTGAAAAGTAAATGTCCCAATAACAGGTCCTAATACCATAAATACAGCAAATATTGTTTGATAAACCGACATCCCAGCTTGAACTTGGTCTTCTGGCAAATGTAATTTAAATAACTTCATTCCTGAGGGCTGTGAAAATTGTGATAGAATCGCTGAGATTAAAGTTACAAAAAACACAACTTGCCAAGTTCCGAATATAAGCGTTATTAAAACAGCAAATACAGAAATAGCACTTAAAATGTCGCACCACACCATTGTTTTTTTCGGGTTCCAGCGGTCTGCAAATGTACCGCCAATAAATGAAAAAATAAAAATAGGAGCGAACTCCGCTACCGAAATCATGGAAACTGCAAATGGATCACCATTTGTCTGCTCCATGACAAACAATAGTACCGCAAAATTCCTTACCCAAATTCCTATTTGTAAAAATAGACCCGAAACGATAATAGCTTGAAACACGCGGTTGCTAAACAATTTAGGTGATGTGTCCGATGAAATGTTATTTTCCAAAATAAAACCTCCTGTTAATGATCTGGACAGGAGGCAGTACAATACAATGTCAAAATGGCATAATATCCCTAATGGAAGGAACACAATGATCTTATTGGCTTGTATGTAATAATGTACAGGCTAATCCTATCCAGAAAAAAAGATCGTATGTCTAACGAATTTTTCTTAATAAATAGGATTAATTGATCATTGTTTCAAGGTCACCCTTCCATTTTTTTGTTACTTTTATAGTAATTGCTATACACCGATAAATCAAGACTTAGTTAAAAAATTTTAGCTTAAGGATGTATTTTATTTTACCTTTACCTCCATATTCTCAATAATTGATATCCACTATTGAGAATGCAGGTCGATTAAACATGCCGATTCCTAATGTCATTAAAAATGCCGTAAAAATTCTCAAAGGAAATTCAGATGTTAAATAAAAAGTAATCATTTTTTCTAGAAGTGATAATTATTTCTACCTTAATTTAACGTGAGTAAAAATGGAGTTTTGCATGCATTTCATAAATCTCACCTTATCATATATCTTTATGGGTAATATCCGTTATAATTTCACCTAGATTTGGAAGAGCACACCCTATTAATAAACATCACTCTTTCATCGGCTAAAGTTGAATTTTAATAATAATATTATTTATTCTAATCATTAGTATTTCAATTCCCTTCCATCTTTATATGATCGTCGATTAAGTATTTTTCTTTTAACAGATTGATAAACACTTCTAATGCTTTTGTTTTAAAAGATGTTCGCAATACAATTGAAAATTTTCTTTTAAACGGCGTGCCTTTTACTTGAACAACTTTTAATAGCCCCATAGATATTTCCTTTCGAATCGTTAAATGAGACAAGAGAGTAATACCTAGTCCTGATTCAACCGATTCTTTTATCAATTGGGTACTCCCGAATTCCATGATGTCATTAGGGGAAATCGACATGGAATGAAACACTTTTTCTACTGCTTCCCTCGTTCCAGATCCTATTTCGCGGACGATCCATCTTTCTTTTTCCAGTTCGGAAATTTCAGCCTCATTATCTCGTTGGGCCAAACGGTGATGAGAAGAAGCAACTACAAACATTCTATCTTCCGCAAATGCATCAATGGAAAGTTGTGCATTCTTGAAATCTCCTTCGATAATTCCAACATCCAGTTGGTTTCTAAGTACCAACTCCGCTATCTCCTTTGTATTGCCAATTGTAATACTAGGCTTTATGAGAGGATACTGTTCGTGCAATTTGGCAACAAAATGCGGAAGAACATATTCCCCAAAAGTATAGCTCGCACCAATTGATAGCTGCCCGCTTGCTAGATTGGACAAATCATCAATTAAATCTTGCATTTTCGAATAAAGGCCTAATATTTCCTTTGCATGATAATAGACAATTTCACCCGCTTTATTTAATCGAACATATTTATTACTGCGATCGAGTAGCTTTGCACCATAAGAACGTTCTAATAATTGGATGTACTGACTTACGGCTGGTTGAGTCATATGTAATTTCTCAGCAGCACGTGAAAAGTTACCATTTTCCACTACTGTTACAAATACGAGTAAGTGTTGGTCCATAATTCCCCTCCTACTATAAGTATTACTTATTATTTATATCATATATAATTATTTTTCTTATCATCATATTTGAATTATCTTAACAATGAGGTACATTTTTGGAGGTGAGGAATTGGAAACAGAAAGAGTAAAAGTACATGAACAAATGGAACCTAAACGAAAAGCTGCAGCCTTAATCTGGATTGGTGGAATTGCCTTCACCTTTTTTATCGCTTTCCTTGGCTTCTTATTAGCTAAAGTGCCAGGGTTTCAACAGGTTGGTCTGCTAGCATCTGCAATTGTGATTGCGGTTTTTTATCGGCAAGTATTTGGTTATCCAGAAGCAATCCGAGCTGGAATTGCGTTCTCATCAAAGAGGCTACTACGCTTAGCTATTATTTTGTACGGATTGAAATTAAATATCAATACGGTTTTACAAGATGGGATTGGACTGATAATCCGTGATGCTTGCGTTATTATTTTTGCAATCCTTTTAACAATATGGCTTGCCAAAGTATTTAAGGCTGATAAAAACATTTCTTTACTTTTAGGAGTTGGGACTGGCGTTTGCGGCGCGGCTGCCATCGCTGCGATTGCTCCTATTGTCAAATCAAAGGATGAAGATACAGCAATTGGAGTAGGAATTATTGCACTGGTTGGGACGATTTTTGCAATTGTTTACACCATACTCCGTCCAATTTTACCACTAACTGCTATTGAATATGGAATTTGGTCTGGTATTAGTTTACACGAAATCGCCCATGTTGCCTTAGCTACAGCACCTGGCGGGGAAGATGCGCTTGCTATCGGCTTACTAGCGAAATTAGGTCGTGTGTTCCTGCTCGTTCCGTTATGCTTTATATTCATGTATTTTATGAAACGAAAATATCCGGATCATAACTCACCAGAAAATAAAATTGAATTCCCATGGTTCTTAATCGGTTTCATCCTTATGAGTTTATTCGGTAGCTATGCCCTGGGTGGTTATATCCCTATTACTGAAGGAATTTTGAGTGGAATCTCTAATTTGACTACTTGGTGTTTAACCGCGGCCATGGTAGGTCTAGGCCTAAATGTGAGTCTTCGTGATCTTCGCACAAAAGCGTTAAGACCATTGATTGCCATGTTAATAACTTCAATTTGTCTTAGTCTTTTAGCATATTTCCTAATATGATACCAATATATCCTACATTAATGGGCCGTACCCTCCATTATAAGGCTTATAGAAGGAATCGATGAAACTTATAGGTGAATACGTGCCAAATCAAGTTTCGACTCATAGCCCGTTCGAGGTACTAAGCTGTGATACACTGTTACAAACTACGTCATGCGACAATCGAACTGGACTAACTTTTCGTGGGGATGATTGAATCCCCCACGAATGGAACGCTTATTGAATAGCCACTATCTAGTTAAACTGGAAGTAAGTTTCCAACAACATTACTGTTTACGACATTAATATAAGCTAAAGCACTTGATTTAATCACATCTGTATCTGTTGTTTTGGCGATGTATTTTTCTCCTTTATAATCCACTTGTAACTTAACTTTACCTAGCGCTTCTTTCCCTCGTGATACACTCCTAATTTTGTATTCTAATAATTTAATATCTAAATCAATGATTTCTTTAATCGATGAATATAATGCATCAATAGGTCCAGAACCAAAAGTGCTACTCATAAAAATTTGATTTCCCTTCTTAATTTTCACACTTGCCGATGGAAATATTGGATTACTAATTACTTGGAGGTCAATTAGTTCATAGAAATTGTCGCTATAATATTTGATATCCTAATTATTCATATCATGTTTTGAGTAATAGTTTTCGACTATGACATATAAATCAGGGTTAATTTCACATTTAGCATTCTTAAATAATCCTACTGCTATTTCTTCCCTTACAAATCCTCCGATAAAAGGATTATTATGTTTTTTACGACCAAAACTGAAAATTTCACTTAATTCAGCATCGAATGAGATTGTAACATAATTAAATGGCTGCGTTGTAAATAGTTTAATAAGCTTCGATAAATTCGTTCCTGTATCAGTAAATAGGAGATAAACCTTTCTATCATGTTAAATGCACCACAATTTACTATAGTTTCAAATTACCTTTTATCTTCCTTTTATATACCAAAATAGTTCATACCTAGCAGCCTTCAAAGCACAATAAAATCTGGTAAACTGCCCAAATTGTATGCGGCGAGGCAGTAATATTAACACGTATAAAAAAGTTATGAGTGAAATACTTGCAAGAATTGAGAATTTATAATAAAAATAGCGACCATTTTCAACATTCGGTTATGCTAAGAAAATATGTGTATTTTCAGTTTTAACCTTGTCAAAAAATTATTTTTTAAGAATTTTGTTTTACAACAAATGAATGACGACCGTATTTCCTTTTAAGCTCCCCATTGATTTAAGTATCACTTTATCAAATGTAAAATAGATTTTTTTTCCACCAATAAAACAATTAAGCTAGGTCAAGCTATAAAGGTATTTCAATTTGAATAGGAGAGGATTAGAATGAGCCCAAATAATCAACCAATTGATGTGAATCAACTAAACCAAGCTAAAGCAAATGTTACTCTTACTCAAACATTATTAAGTCAAGCAATCGAAAAGTCTGCTTCAGATCCAACCTTAGCTGAGGAAGCAATCAAACAAGCTGCGAATGAAATCGCTCAAGCCCAAACAGCTGTTAGTCAAGTTCATAGTGCATTAATCACACAAAAATCAGAATAAAGTAATATCTCAGTTGTCCTAATTCCGAATGGCTTAAACCCGACATCTACATTTTCAAGTTTATTGATCGTGTTAGTAATAGGCGTAGATTGTGATATCCTAACCATTTTGGGACAACATTATTTTGATTTCGAAGGCTTTTGGTCCTAGCAAGTATAAAGCATTATCAAAAAATGAGATGAATGTATTATGTTTACAATAATGGTGCGCCAATAGTTGTTTGTTTAAAAACTTATTCTGGCTGATTCAACGTATCATGTTTAAAAAAAGTGAAACTTACACCAGTGGGGGTTCTACGTCCCCCACTGATTGTTAGTCCTAATCTACTTTCGCTTAGATTAATCGACAGAAGTACGAACTAGAGTTACTAAGGTTCAATGAATCACAGCCTAAGTGCGCCGCGTCCTTTAGTCTTTCGTCTGTGTGACCCACATCCTGTGAGCGCAAACTTTACCTCTGAGTAGTAACTCTTGGAAAGTTTCACTGTATCTCACCAATATAACCTTTCCTACTGAATAAAAAATGCAAATATTAATAATTAACACACCTTACATATAACACCATTAACGATACAAGAAAGAGGAAATTCTAAACATGACCTCGAAAAGTAATTTCAACTAAGCTCTAAGTCTTAGTTTTCATGTCCCTGTTACATAATAATCAAACTTCAATCAGTGGGGTTTTAATGGCGTAATACGTGAGGTAAAAGAATAAAAACATCTCCTGTATTTTGGAGATGTTTCTGGTTACATATTTAATTAAGTGAAGCATTTCGATTCTTCCACAATTATTGATCTTGCAATATTGTAATTGCTATAAATCAATGGGATAAGAATCATCATCAGGGGACGCTTTGTCGACTAGTTGATGGCTTATCCATCATGCATTCATACTTTGTAATTATTTCATTACATTTCTTCTTTAAAATTGAGATTTTCTAGTTATACCCTCGTTCACCAAATGGCTGAAGGTCATTTAACCACTTCTCTTCAAGCTTTTTCAACTCTTTTTTCACATCAAAATAGCCCTCTTTTTTCTTTTTTAGAATTTCTAAAACTTCAAAATTAAAAGCATTTTTCCCGAAATGATTCCAGTCTTCCTGAAGCATTTTATTTTTATGTCCACCTGTTTCTAGCATGAATTTTGTTCCATTTAATGTCTTCAAGTTGGGAGTACTTCCAATAAAAATCCTTTCGTTCATAATGTTTTTTATCTGATAGACTCCTGCTTCTATCGCTGTTTCTTTATAAATCTGTTTTAGTTCTTTTCTACGTTCCATATTTGCAACCTACTCTCCAACATTATTTTTTCAACCAATAAAGGCTCCCATCGGCTTTTCGATCTAAAAAGCCATATTCAATTAAATATCTTCTTAACAAAACATAGTCGTGATAAACATCCTTCAGAAGTTGATTTATTTCCTTTTCTTCATAAAGATGTTCATCTACAAAACGTGCAGTTAGCGCCCGAAGTACAATAAGTCTCTGCTTTTCCTTCGGTGGGAAGGATTTCAAGGGGCCTTTAATCCCTTCAGGAAAATACTTATTTAAGATTTTCTTATTCTCTTCTTCAGTTATGTTGTAGCGGTCATCGACCATCCTTGCTGTACTATGATAGTCAATAAAAGCAGGAGCATGATCGTCTCTCTCCTTTAATAATTCCATCATTGTCAAAAAGATCTTAGCCTGACGCTCTTTCTCTTTTAATACAAAGCGATGGTTCCTAATCGTAGAAGCACTTCCAATCCCCATTTCTTTTTGTACTTCTGTATCGCTTTTCCCTTCATAAAAAAGACGGAGAAGTCGGTTTTGGTGATCCGTTAGCCCAGTAAGCTTTTTATCCAGATTAATCATGTATTCAAACACTGACTGATGAGTGTTCTCAATATGATGGCGCATAAACCTTTCAGCTTCGTAAAAAACACCATTATCTTGGTAGACAATTCCTTTTTCAACCGTTTTTCCGCATAGAAGGCATATATAATTAGTCGTTTCTTCGATATATCCATGTTTAAGTTCTGTTAGCGAAGCATTCCAAAATAAATCAGACAGTTGCATTTAAATAGTCACTTCCTCAATCATTTTATTAATTAATAAACATTTTATTAATTTGTTTGTTTAATGTCAAACATTTTTAATAAAAGTTTGTTTATTTTAATGACAATCAAATTGATATGGCAGAACCAACCTACGATTTTAGATTTGGACTATCCCCTTTAGTAACTATTCGCTCAAACGTGTAAATCAAACGATTGGTGTTTATGAAAGGCTGTTTTTGCATAATTTGTTGCTTTTCATTTATTTGTACACTACTACTCTGGGTTGATTCCCGTTACAGGTACTCGCATTCTGGGAGCAGTCTCAGGAGCCTCTTCAGTGCTTTGCACTTGAGGATTTTCCCTCAAAACGCTTCTCTAAGAAGGGGTTTCGCATCTTCCACTACAATCAAATCTTTACGAAAAGGGCCTTATGAAAAAATAGCATCTTTAAATAAGATTAGAAGTATAGTGAAATATTATCATTTTATTCTGTACTAATTTCATGAAGTAACTGTTACATTTTAGTTTTATAATCTGTATTATTAAATAGTACAAACAGAATGAAACAGTTGATAAATCTTACTATTTTTACATGTTCTTAATACTTTATCAATAAAGTAAACTAAATAAGACACCAATAAAATGTGAATGGCATCTTTTTTGTTTGAATTTAGTTAACATAATATTTTTATAGGTAATTATTTTTTCATTCAAAATGGAAGCAAAAAAATACTGCCCTCCCATTTAAGGAAGAGCAGCATTTTTATTTCAGTCTTGTTATTACACTGTCTATAACAACACGCCACATGTCTGGATCTGTCGTAACTCTTTCTTTAAATTGAGCAAATACTTCTTGTTGTTTGTCTTTGAAATTTGCAGCTTCTTTATCAGGAAGTTGGACCAACAATGATTGTAAAAACTCCTGAACTTTTTCTGCCCGAGGTCCCCATACTTTTTGCTCATTTCCAGCTTCATCAATAAAGATAAAAATTGGAATAGAGCGTGCTGTTCCGTTCGTTAAATATTGATCCATCAATTCTAAATTTTCATCTCGAATTAAAAACTTCAATTCCATACTACTTTTTTCAGCGATTCGTTGAATAATCGGAACACAGAATGACGCGTCGCCACACCAATCAGCGGTAAGTACGATACCTCTCCACTTCTTATTAGCTAAATCTGAAAAAAATTGTAAATCTCCATTAGAAAATGCCACATTTTCATAAACACGAGACAGTTCATCACGATTTACTTCCATGCTCTTTCTATATTCTTCAAACGTCATTCCTTTTTCAAACCATGTACTCAATGACAACATCATCACTTCTTTCATATTGGTAATATCTCCATAATAAAAGATTTGCAATAATTTTGGAAGAAATTAATCTCGATTTCGACATGGTCTGTAGTCCTTGTTCCTTTTATAACTATTTCACTGCTCCTTCATATTTCTACCAAAAAAGATTTCATCCATTTCTCGCTTAAGTCTCCTCGTGATTTCTTCGACTTCGCTTTGTGAAATTTTATCTTTTGTATAGCCGAATAAATAATTATTTAGGTCAAATTCTCTTAATTTGCATTTTGTGTGGAAAATATTTTCTTGATACACATTGACATCAATCATGTCATATTGTTCTTTCACATTTTCAGGAATGTAATTTTGAATGGAGTTAATGTCTTGATCTATGAATAGTTTATGACCAAACTTGTCGCGTGTGAAGCCACGGACACGGAAATCCATAGTCATAATGTCGGTGTCGAATGAATGGATTAAATAATTTAATGCTTTGAGCGGAGAAATTTCACCACAAGTTGAAACATCAATATCTGCTCTAAATGTACTAATCCCTTCATCTGGATGATATTCGGGGTATGTATGCACGGTTATATGACTTTTATCAAGGTGCATAACCAGTGCCTCTGGCAAAGGACCCGGAGACTTCTCTAGAGATTCTGAAGGCGCAATAATTGGCCCTTCTGACACTAGCATTGTAACACTTGCTCCTTGTGGAAAATAATCTTGTCTGGCCACATTTAATACATGTGCACCTATCATATCTGAAACCGCTTCTAAAATGGCCGTTAACCGTTCAGCATTATATTGTTCATCGATATATTCCAAATATGCCTCGCGCTCTTCTTTCGTTTTTGTATAGCAAACATCATACATATTAAAGCTAAGCGATTTTGTTAAGTTATTAAAGCCATGCAGTTCGACACGCTGTTCTGGTGTAAGCTTCATTTATGATTCCCCCTATTGAAAAGTCAGTTATCTATTATCATTACCCAACCTCTTCGATAAAAAACGAGAAATTGAAGCAGATAGACAGATTAATCAAGCAGGTCATAACTGAATATTAATTAGAGGTAATAGGAGAAGTCGTTAATAAATCAGAGGCTTTCTCATAACGAAAGGGTCTGGCTCCGCAACGATTATATACAGACTATAGTATGTATTTGACTACTATAGTCTATATATAAAGTGCGAGGTCTGACCCTTTTGGGACACCCAATGGTTTTTACTTAAGGCTGTTTTCACATACTTTGTTGCTTTTCAATCATTTTTACACTAATAACCCGGGTTGATTTCCGTTGCAGGTACTCGCTTTCCGCGGGCGGTCTCAGAAGCCTCCTCAGTGCTTTGCACTTGCAGGGTCTCCCTCAACACGCTTTTCCCGCAGGAGTCTCGCACCTTCCACTACAATCAACATCTGTTCGAATTGGTTTCTTGCTAAAACCAACAATCTTTACGAAAAGAGCCTTACTTTATTAGCTTCCACTGATGCTGTCTTTCTACCGATTTTTCTTTCCCTTTATGTAGTAATTTAATCGTATAGGCCTTTAATTCAGGTAGTTCAGTTCCTTCTTTTGCTTCAAAAATTTGTGCTCTTTTGATTTTGCCTCCACCTTGCCCAACCTCTACATAATTCCCAGAAAACGGTGCTGTTAGATTAGATTTTACAAATGTACTCATTACGAACCTCCTTGTATTTGGTAAATATAGTACAATCATACATAATCAGGATAGCTTAATGCAAGTCATAAGAAAGAGAATTCTCTTTTTAAATTTTGAAAACTTTGATTACTTAACGTGTACAAAAGATTTTACAAAGCTATTTTTCCTATTCCCTGCCCATTTGCTACCAACATATAACTTAGAATTATTACGAATGTAATCCGGTTTCATTTATTTACTAAAATAGAGTTATTATAAAAAGCTGTTTTAGTATATTGTTGCTTTTAAATTATATTTACACTACTATCCTGGGTTGACTTCCGTTAAAAGTTCTCGCTATCCACAGGCGGACTCAAAAGCATCCTTAGAGCCTTGATTTGCGGGGGGTCCCTCAACACTCCCTTACACAGGAGTCTTACATATCAACTAAAATCAACAGCTGCTCGAATTTGTTACTTGTGAAAAACAACAATCTTTACGAAAAGATCCTTATATTAATAATTTAAACCTACATCAATTCGTAGCTTTTATACAATAAGATGGTTTATACTATACGTACACGTCATACCTGATCAGGAGGATTTTTACATGATAGACAATAATCAAGATAGCACAGAAGAAACACCAAAAAAGAAAATGAGCCTTCAAGACGCTATCAAGCAACAGCTAGAGGCTAAAAAAAATCAAGGTACTAAAGGTCAAACAAATAAGAATGGGTTGCAGTCAGGTCAAAAGATGAAGAGCCAGCAAACGAAAAAAGTTAGCAATACCCGCAGAAAAATGGGTGTGTGATGAACGGTCAAACTAGAAAAGATATAACACCTGGCGCTGCCGTTGAAATAGTTCTAAAAGCGGACCAACGTACCGGAAAATTAACAAGTGGAATTGTAAAGGATATTTTAACTAAATCAAGTTCTCATCCACATGGAATAAAAGTAAGATTAACCGACGGACAAATTGGCAGAGTGAAAAATATCCGTTCATGATTCTTATAAAAAAGCATCGAGAAATATTCTCTGATGCTTTTTACTTCTTTTCAAAACTTGTTAGGAAGATACCACCAGCAACTTCAATAATATTTACTTCTACAAAGCCCAGTGACAAATATAGATTTTTTGCTGGATAGTTTTTCTCACCAGTCATCACCGTTATTTTTTTTGAACCTTTGATTGCATGTAAAACATAGTGAACAAGTTTTTTGCTATTCCTTTCCTGAAAAAGCTAGGATGAACAACCATACGGCAAATATTGATATTTTTATCTATTTCTTCTAAGGATATAAACCCAACAAGTTGATTTTCAATGAAATAACCGAAAAATTGCTCTTCACTAGCCTGTATCGTCTCTACAGTATCTTTGAGAGGAGGTATTTCATAAAAATTAATTAACTGTGCTTCAATTTGATAAGCTGGTAGTTGGATCTGTAATACTTCACGTGCTGTTTTCTTTAGTTTTACATTTATTGCCTTGATCAAAATAAATCCCCTTAACTAAATTACTTTTTTTGGGTGTTCCAATGATTTATCGTCTATAAAAAACAAATATACTTGTGACATTAATCATTCACCTATTTCCTATAGCCTCTCTTTTTATTCTTAAACCAATACGGAAGGGCTGTCACTTAACGAAAGGATCAGACCCCGCTACAGCTAAATTCAGATTATAATTCGTATTTTACGACAATTTACTGTGTTAAAAGTACGAGATAAGACATTTGGGGACACCCTTTATGGCGATTAGTCCAGATTAATCGAATTCCCTTCTTCTACCACGTGGAATAAAAGATGTCCCAAGTGATGAATAGGTCCATACGAATCATCTTCTTCATCATCCTCTGGGAAGTCATCAACTCCTTGTAAATAAAGTGTCATAAACTCATAAAAGTCTTTTATTGCAAAAGCATAACATGCTTGTGGATCATCATTGTCTTCTTCATATTGAAGCATCAAATAGTTAAGATCCCCATCTTTGTCTTGTCCATCAAAAAATACGAAAAATCCGACATTCGTATCAAGTTCAAATAATCGTCGTGTTCCCCCAATAGTTGCTTGTTCGAATTCCTGCTCCGTCAGTTTTTGGACAAGCATTGTATCTACATCGTCTTCTTTGTGAAATGTTACAGTAAATGATTTCATCATATCCTCCTTTAATTTGGTGACTGTGTTAGTACTATAACCGATTATTGGAGATTATATAAAATCTATTTCCAGATAAATCGGGCAATGGTCACTTCCAAGAACGTGAGGATGAATGCCAGCATCCTTTAAATTGGAATCAAGACGTTTTGAGGCAAGGAAATAGTCAATCCGCCAGCCAATGTTTCGTTCCCTCACTTTACTCATATAGGACCACCAAGTGTAAGCCCCTTCCATGTCTGGGTGAAAATAACGAAATGTGTCAATAAATCCCGTTTTAAGCAATTCTGTCATTTTCTCACGCTCTTCAACAGTAAATCCAGAATTGCCAATATTTGATTTTGCATTTCGTATATCAATCTCCTGGTGAGCAACGTTTAAATCACCGCAAAATAAAACAGGCTTCTTCTGATCGAGTTCAGTTAAATAGGCTCGAATTTCATCTTCCCATTCTAGTCGATATTCAAGTCTCGTTAAATCACGTTTCGCATTTGGCACATACACATTTACAAGATAAAAATCCTCGAACTCTAACGTAATAATACGTCCTTCAGCTTCTTCTTCTCGCTCTCCGACACCATATGAAACAGATAATGGTTTTTGTTTTGTAAAAATAGCCGTTCCTGAGTAGCCTTTTTTCAATGCATAATTCCAATATTGATTGTAGCCATTAAGCTCCAATTCAATTTGCCCTTCTTGCAGCTTTGTTTCCTGTAGACAGAAGATATCTGCGTCTACTTCGTGAAAATAATCAAGAAAACCTTTCTTAACACAGGCTCGAATTCCGTTTACATTCCAAGAAACTAATTTCATTTTTCTACTCTCCCCAATACTTTTGCTAATCATCTTTTTCTACTATACATTGTTCATACTCTTATTCCTATTAAAGAACATCTGAAAACAAACGGCTGAATGCTTCCTTCGTTTTCACAACAAATCCGCGTTTACGATAAGAGTCCATTTCTACCTTATCACTATCTAGTATATCTCCTTTATAGTCCTCCACAAGCTCATTAATAGATTGTGTTCCGAGTAAAAAAACATTTACTTCGAAATTCAAATGAAAACTGCGTTTGTCCATATTAGCTGTTCCTATCGTCGCCATATCATGATCTACAATAATTACTTTCTGATGTAAAAATCCCTTTTTATACAAAAATATCTCAACATTGCATTCCAAGAGTTCATTGAAATAGGAACGACTTGCATATTGAGTCAGAAATCCATCATTTATTTCTGGAATCATTAACCGGACTTGAACCCCTTTTAGTGCAGCAGATTTCATGGCTGCACGAATTGCCTCATCAGGAACGAAATAAGGAGTTGCAATCCATATCGATTTCGTAGCACACGAAATAAGCGAATAATAAAAATCACTCATGATGCCTTGCTGAGTATCTGGCCCGCTTGCTACAATCTGAACCGCACCGTCACCTCTGTTAGTTCGCTTCATTTTTGCTCTTTCACTAAGCACCTGTTCCCCGCTTACATACTCCCAATCCATTAAGAATACCGTATGTAACGTATAAACAGCTTCACCTTCTATTTTAAGATGAGTATCTCTCCAGAAGCCAATTTTTTTATTTCTTCCTAAATACTCTTCTCCAACATTCAACCCACCGACGAAACCTGTGTGTCCATCAATTACAATGATTTTCCTATGATTTCTAAAATTGAATTTTTGATTAAAAAAACCACTTTTCAATGGTGAGAATGGTTGTACCTTCACCCCTGCTAAAACCAATTTCTTAATATCGGACTTAGCTAAGCTAAAGCTACCAGCAGCATCAAAAATGAATAAAACTTCCACTCCTTCTTTAGCCTTCTCTATTAAAATATGTATGATCTCTTTTCCAAGCCTATCTGATCTGAAAATATAATATTCAATATGAATAAACTGCTTTGCTTCTTTTAGGTTCTTTATAATTTCACTAAATGTTTCTTTCCCATTTTTTAAAACATACGTATTTGAGTTCGTGCTAAATGTAGTTTGTGATGCATTTCTTGCAAACGTTGAAAATACTCTTTGATGGTCGTTTAGAAAGGATAAATTAGGTGAAGTCGCTTCATTAACTAATCTCTTCCATTCTTCGCGATTTTGCTGGCGTTTCGTCCTAAACAAATAACCCTTTAAGTAAAGCTGTCCTGAATATAGATAAAACATATAGCCAAACAAAGGTATAAACAGCAATACATACATCCAAAGCAGAGTGTGGTGTGAAGAACGGTATTCTAACATCAAGGAATACATTGTAATTAGAATAATTAATACATATAACCCAATCGAAAAAAGTTTCAAGTTTAAACTAAAGTTACTGAAAAGAACAATATAAACGGCACACATTAAGACAAATAAAAATACAAACTCTATGCTCCGTCTTTTCATAAGGCTCATCCTCATCTAAATAAATTATTCTCTCTCTTCTTTATACCCGATTATTAGAATAAAGAAAACCTTGTAAGCATATTGAAAGAACATATTAAGTGAAACTTCAAATACTGGGTGTTTTCTTCATCCCCCTTCTACGATTCTTCGATTCCTCTTGGTATTAAATTACAGGTATTGACTTTCTGTTAATGTGGATAAATAAATGATTGACCAAAAACAATTGTTGAATGAACATTTTATAACAAATCAATATTCGCTTTGAAAAACAAAACATTGGCTCCCATCTTTTAAATTATGATTATATAAGAAAAAAATAAAAGGTAAAAAGCACTCCCAAATTTTCATGGAAGTGCTCCTTATTTAACCCCACATTAACGGGCAGTAAAAGCCCGATTGGTGAGATTCAGTTAAATCTTACCTTTGTGGTCTTCAATGGTTTAGTTGAATCACACAAGGATGTAAGTCACACAGACGAAAGACTATATGACCGGGCGTACTTAGTCTTTGTTTCATTGAAATCGTGTTCGTAAATGTCGCTTTACCAAAACAAAAACTAGAAAGGGACTAACAATCAGTGGAGGATGAAACCCCCACTGATTGAAGTTTCACTTTATACTAACATTTCATATAGTTCTTTGTATTCCTTAGAAGACGTATCCCAGCTATAATCAATATTCATCGCTCGTTCAACAAGTTGTTTCCATTTCTTCGGTTGATAGCGATATAACCAAACCGCCCTTTCAATCGTGTATAACATATCATGAGCATTGAAATTCGAGAAGCTGAATCCATTCCCTTGATCGTTCAACTCATTATAAGGAACGACAGTATCTTTTAGACCTCCAGTTTCTCTTACCAGTGGAAGTGTACCATAGCGCAGTGCAAGCAGCTGCCCGATCCCACAAGGCTCAAACTGGGAAGGCATCAAGAAAAGGTCAGAACCCGCATAGATTTTTCTTGATAATCCTTCATCAAAATAAATCTGTGCTGAAACTTGTTCAGGGTAGCGATGTGCTAAATCTTTAAAGGCCCATTCATAATGTTCCTCGCCTGTTCCAAGTACGATTATCTGAACATTTTGCTTGAGAATATCTTCTACAACATGAAGAACTAATTCGATCCCTTTTTGATCAACTAGCCTTGTTACCATTGAAATGACTGGAATACTTTCATTCACTGGAAGACCTAATTGTTCTTGGAGCAGTCGTTTGTTCTCCATTTTTCCTTCATATGATTTATAGCCTGTGTAAAGAGCTTGATCTAGTGCTGGGTTATATGAGTCAAGATCAATTCCATTGATAATTCCACGTAGATTTTCACTTCGCTTTCGCAAGAATCCATCTAAGTTTTCTCCATAATACGACATTTGAATTTCATTTGCATAAGTCGGACTAACGGTCGTCAAATAATCTGCATATGCCAGACCTGCTTTCATATAGCTAACGCTTCCTTGAAATTCCAGACCGTCCATATGGAAATATAACTCACTTAAATCAAGTAGCTCTGCTAAAACACTCTTAGAAAATACTCCTTGATATCGTAGATTATGGATCGTGAAGATAGTCTTGATCTCCTGGTAAAATGGATGATTACGATAATGTGCCTTTAATAAAACAGGGATAGGGCCTGTCTGCCAATCATGGCAATGGATAATATCAGGTTTGCAGTCAAGATGAGGAATTGCTTCAAGCACTGCCCTCGAAAAAAAGGCGAACCGTTCCCCATCATCGTAATAGCCATAACTTCCATGCCGTTTGAAGTAGTATTCGTTATCTAGAAAATAGATGTTGATCCCTTCATGCACTAGTCTTTCGATTCCACAATATTGTTCTCTCCAGCCGACAGGTACATCAATGATTTTAATGAGTTCTAATTGATTCTTATATTCTTCTGCAAGGTCACTGTATTTAGGTAAAACAACCGTCACACTGACACCTTGTTGTTGCAAAGCTTTTGGCAATGCACCGATTACATCTCCTAGACCTCCAGTTTTGATGAATGGCGCACACTCGGATGCTGCATATAAAATATTCATTTCAAATCCCCCGTCACACTACATCTGCTTTTTTTACGATACGTGGTATAGAATCACCTATGACAACTTGTTCTGATGTAATTTTTACTTGTTTATCCGTTATCACATTTTCGACATACGTTCCTTCATTGATTTCTCCTTTTTGCATGATGATACTATTTTTTACAACGGCTCCTTTTCGAATTTTCACGCCACGGAATATAATACTGTTTTCAACCGTACCTTCAATGTCACAGCCATTCGCAACTAAAGAATTTGATACTTTAGAAGAAATAGAATATTTCACAGGTGCTTCGTGCTTGATCTTTGTATAAATATCCCATGTATCATAAAAGAAGGCTTGTGCGAGCTCCGGATTTAGGAAATCCATATTGCTTTTATAGTAGCTAGAAATAGAATGAATGAATGGAAAATATCCTTTATAATGATAGCTATTTACTTTTAAATGGTGTAAATTTGCCTTTACGCCATCTTTTAAGAAATCATATTCGCCATTTTCACAGCAAGTTTTTATGATCTCGATGAGCAAGTCCTTTTTAATGACAAAAGTCTCAAGACCTACAGATTCCCCCTGTTCAGGAGATGTATAGAGTTCGATATTCTTGACCCTTCCATCATTCTGAATCGAATATTTATGATAAATGGGCTTGTCTACAGGTTCGCCATCAAAATCTTTATAGATAACGGTAATATCCGCGCAACTTTCTTTATGATATTCAACAATTTCTTGAAAATCCATTTTACAGACATGATGGCCAGGTGAGATAACAACCGTATCTTCAGGAGAACGGAGAAAAAACTCGATGTGATCGTGAAATTGCTGTAAATCTCCTTTTATAAGTTCATCCGGATGAGTAGGAGGCAGTATGAACAAGCCTCCATTACGTCTATCTAAATCCCATTCCTTCCCTGAGCCAAGATGATCCATAATTGACCGGTATTTTTCTTTCGTAAACACTGCAACTTTGGTTATATCTGCATGAATAAAATTCGACATAATAAAATCAATAAGCCGGTATCTTCCACCAAATGGTACTGCTGAAAGACAGCGATGTGATGTTAATTCTTTTAAATATTGTTTTTCGTTTACGAGATTAATAACTCCAATTACATTATCCAAATACAGCGACTCCCCTATATGCATATTCTTATTTAATCCTACTTTTCTCGTTAGTTGCAACGTATGAAATATTCTCGGCATCTCCAATGACAGTAATTTCAGCAGCAGGTGAACTTGACCCAATTTCTGCACCATCTTCAATACAGATGTCACTCGCAATGATTGCATTATTAATCGTAACATTGTTTCCGATTTTCACATTAGGCATAATAACTGAGTCTTTTATTGATGTATTTTTCCCTACATGAACATTGTATGAAAGAACAGAATGATTAATTGTACCGTGAACGATACAGCCTTCATTTACTAGAGATTGTGTGATATTAGCTTCAGATGAAATATATTGTGGCGCATGATTTGCGTTACCAGCATAGAACTTCCAATGCGGATCATTTAAATCAAAACCAGGTATATCATTTAATAGATCCATATGAGCTTCCCATAAACTTTCGACTGTCCCTACGTCCTTCCAATAGCCTTCGAATCGATATGCATATAAATTCTTACCGTCTCCTAGAATTTTTGGGATAATATCCTTACCAAAATCTTTTGTGGAAAATGGATCGTGCTCATCCTCGATTAGATACTGTTTCAATAGTTTCCAGTCAAATAAATAAACGCCCATTGATGCTAAATTGCTTTTTGGATCCGCGGGTTTTTCTTCAAACTCAGAGATCTTATCTTCATCGTCTGTATTCATAAGGCCGAATCGACTTGCTTCTGACCAAGGTACTTCTATGACCGCTATAGTTGCTTGGGCATTCTTTTCAACATGGTATTTAAACATCTTGCTATAGTCCATTTTGTAAATATGATCTCCAGATAATACAAGTACATATTCTGGGTCATAATGGTCAATATATTGAATGTTTTGATAGACTGCATTCGCTGTACCCGCGTACCACTCCCCGCCATCTTTTCCTTGATATGGTGGAAGAACGGAAACTCCGCCAAAATTCCGGTCCAAATCCCATGGTCTACCATTACCAACATAATGATTCAAGACAAGTGGTTGATATTGAGTTAACACACCAACTGTATCAATTCCAGAATGAGTACAGTTACTTAAGGGGAAATCAATGATACGGTATTTTCCGCCAAACGGAACAGCCGGTTTTGCAAGTCCAGTCGTTAATTCACCAAGCCTTGATCCTTGCCCTCCTGCTAATAACATTGCGATCCATTTTTTAGATTTCATTATGAATTACTCTCCCCTGCCGCTTTTTAGTTTGTTTCATGAAGATTGCTATGCCAAGTGGCGGAACTTTAATGTTCATGCTGTATGGCTGGTTATGGTGAGGCTGTTTGTCTACTGTAATTACTTTCTCATTAAGTTGGCCTGAACCACCAAAGATTTCCTCATCGCTATTTAATACCTCGATGTATTTTCCAGTAGATGGTACTCCAATTCGATAATCATGATAAACAGCTGTTGAAAAATTGCAGACAATAATGCAATAGTCTCCTTTCCGTTTTCCATGCCTCATGAAGGTAATGACACTTTGATCACGATTATCAGCGTCAATCCATTCAAATCCATCCTGCTCATGATCTAATCTCCATAAGCTGGATGTATTTTTATAAAAATGCTGAATCGTTTTAATATAACGATTCAGATTAGCATGTGACTCATAATCGAGTAGAAGCCAGTCTAACTCTTCTAACTCTTTCCATTCAGCAAATTGGCCAAATTCTGCCCCCATGAATACAAGTTTTTTACCCGGATGTGTCATTAAATAGCCATAAAGCAGCCGATAATTAGCAAATTTCTGCCAATAATCGCCTGGCATTTTATTCAATAAAGACAGTTTCCCATGAACTACATCGTCATGTGAAAAAGGAAGTATAAAATTTTCAGAAAACGCATAAAAAAAAGAAAATGTCAAAAGATTATGATGATATGGTCTTTCAGAAGGATGGAGCTTCATATATTTTAGAAGATCATTAGCCCATCCCATATTCCATTTGTAATTAAAGCCTAATCCGCCAATGGAAGTTGGTGCACTTACTAACGGATGATCTGTCGCCTCCTCTGCCATCATTAAAACTCCAGGGTATTTGGCAAATACGGCTTCATTCATTTTTTTCAAAAATGATATGGCTTCAACATTCTCCTCTCCGCCAAATTGGTTCGTTAACTTCTCTGATTGAGGATTATCGTGATTCAGATAAATCATTGAGGAAACCGCATCTGCACGGAAACCATCTATATGATAAATCTCCATCCAAAACAATATGTTAGAGATTAGAAAACTATGAATCTCCGGTTTGCTAAAATCAAAACTATAGGTTCCCCAGAGAGGACGATCTGCTTTCCGTGAATCATGAGGTTCATAAAGTGGCGTTCCATCAAAACGGCCTAATCCATGTTCATCTCTGCAAAAATGTGCCGGCACCCAATCAAGGATAACTCCTATCTCTTTTTGATGACATTGGTCAACGAAATACATAAAATCTTCTGGACTTCCATGTCTGCTTGTTATTGAATAAAATCCAGTAAGCTGATAGCCCCAAGATAAATCTAATGGATGTTCCATTACTGGCATTACTTCAATATGTGTGAATCCATGTTCGACCACATAGTCGATAAGCTCATCTGCAAGTTCTCGATAGGAGTACAGATCTCCATTTTCTTTCTTTTTCCAAGATGCCATATGTAATTCGTACACAAGAAGCGGTTTATGGTAAGATTTTTCTTTGTCTCGCTTGATTAGCCACTTTTTATCCTTCCATTGATATTGGTCCAAACGCTTTACTACAGATGCTGTGTTTGGCCGTAATTCAGAGAAAAACGCGTAGGGATCTGCTTTTAATTTTCTCTCCCCATTTACGGTTTCAATCTCATACTTATATATTTCTCCTTCTTCGAGACCAGGGATGAAAGAAACCCAAATTCCAGAATGTTTCACTTGCAGCATTTGGTTTTCGTTCCCATTCCAGTTATTAAAATTTCCAACAACTGCTACTCGTTTTGCATGCGGAGCCCAAACGGAAAAGCGAACACCATCAATCCCTTTATATGTACTGACATGAGCACCTAACATCTTATAACTTTCAAATAGAGTTCCTTCGTGAAATAAATGTAATTCTAATTCACTAGGAGCTATATCTGTATTCTGACTCGCTATGCTATTCACTTGATCCACCTCCAATTTTAAAAAATGGTTACTAAACATGCTTCTTGTAATTAATTAGATTCGCTATTTATAACTTTATTCCTTTAGCGAAACTTGTTTTTTATTGTCGTTTAATGGGAAATTTACAAAAAAATTAATATTTTACAAACTGAGGGATATTTTTACATAAGAGAAAACGTTTTCAAGTTCCAGGGATAAACTTCCTTTTTATTCATGTTATTGGAATTTTTTATTATATTATCGTTTGGATTTTTATATTTATTTTAAATTTATATATTATTATTGAATAATTACGTTTCTATTTTTTATAAAATATTTATACATAAAAAAACGAGACTGTTTGAGCAGCCTCATTTCAAAAAATCTATGTCGCTTTTTCATCACTGACTTTTCCAATGCGGTCAATGAATAGATATGATAACGCAACTGACCAGGCTAGCGGCGTATTACCATTTGGGATGTTTGTTCCGCCGATATACAACTCAGGCACTTCCCAATTTTCTGGAATAATCGCTTCTGTTTTTCCTAAATAACCAATTGCTTTGTTAAATAGACCTAATTCTAAATAACAAAGGCCGAGCCACGGGAGTCCAAAACACCATTCAGCCTCACTGCCCTGATTATAATACTGATCATTTTCGTAACGAATTACGCCATATTTTCGTTCCAATTTGGTAGATACATTTTCTACAACTTTCAATGCGGTTTTACGATCCAATATACGATAAGGGTAGACAAGTGAAAGCAACGCAAGATCCGTGTCCTTTGATTCACTTTCTCTTGGAAGTAGGAATCTTAATGTTTCTTCACCTTTTTTAATCGATTCTTCTTTCACATTCACGAGCATTTTCACTGCGTTTAATCCTGCTACACATGCTCCGATACTTGATGTGTGCAGCTCCATATTTTCTTCCCACATTCCATTGTCTTTTGCTTGCCAGTATTGAAGACAGTCTAGGTAATCAACAAGCTTTTGAACAATTTCTAAATCTTTTTCATCACGAATCACTTTTTGTCCTAAACGATACCCTTCCCCTACTCCCCATAAGAATGCACCAATGGCATCATTTTGTGCATGACCCCATTCTACAGGTATTTCTTTTAAATCGGTTGAATAGCGCGAGTGAATATACTCAAACAAATATACAGGTCGCTTTTGTCGATGGATATCAATTTTCCACTCGTATGTTTTAAATAGATCGAATAAGGCATGATATGCTTTTTCATAACGTTCTGATGGTTTTTGCATAAAAGGAAGAACCGTATAAACAATATCCCGAATCCAAACAAAACTATAATCTTGCGACAAACTTGCCGTATAAGCTCCATTCGATAAACGCATCCGATCTAGAACTTTAATGGCTTCATTTGTATTCATTTAATAACACCCCCATAGCTATTTGCTTTCTTCACCATTGTTGACAGAGATTCAATTTCTAAACATATCAAGAAAAAGATTCTCGACAAGCACCGAAAGATAACGCTTACAATTATTGTTACTTATAATCTATGTTGAAATATATGATTTGATTATCAACATCTAAAATTCAGCATCTGCCTACGTAATTAATATTGTTCGTTGGTGATCTTAGCATATTTTATATCGTACTTCCTGACTAAATATATAAAATTCAAAATAGAGGTGTCCGATTAGGTTCTTAACTCGCACTTTATATCAGTATGTAGTGTCTCATACAATTATATTATACTGTATTTAGTTGTTAAGGGGGCGCCCCTATGCTTTTGGGACGCCTCCTTCCATCCAACCAATTATAGTAAATATCGAAAAATCATTAATGTCGATACGCCTACTAGTACTGTACCGAGTAAACTCTTTGTGTAAATAGCTACTAATAACGTTGGAATAGCAGTTATTATGCTTAAGCTGTTTGCTTGAAGTGAAATTTTATTATCATGTAAGAGTAATTCCGATGCCAATAGAGCTGCCATTACAGCAACCGGTACGTGTTTGAGCCAATTTATTCCCCATTCTGGTATTTCAAGTTTACTGAGAACAACTAATGGTAAAACTCTAGGTATAAATGTAACAATGGCAGATCCAATAATAACGCTAATAATATACCAATTTATTTCCACTTCGAAATCACCAACCCGATTGTAGCTGAAAGAATCGTCGCCAGAATGACCCCAGCACTCCCTGGTACGAAAAAGCTTGCCACTATAACGATGATACTTGAGCTTACTGCAACGATTATATCTGTGAAGTATTTTTTCTGGCTAAGAATTTGTAAAACAAGCAAGCCGATAAACATCGCAGGTAAAGCGAAATCAAGTCCAAATCGTTCGGGATCTGGTATCCACTGGCCGAAAATTCCTCCAGCAATTGTAGCGAGTACCCAATTTAAATAGGCGGCGATATTTAAGCCGAGCATCCATTTATAATCTAATTGTTTTTTAGACTGGGCATGCGTAATAGCTACTCCGAATGTTTCATCGGTTAATAATGCACCCGTGATAAGATTTTTCGATGTCGTATTATTTCTAAAGTATGGAGCAATTGCTGCACTCAACAGAAGATGTCGACTATTGATGAAGAAAATGGTGACGATAATCGCAGATACAGGATGACTTGCTGCAATCATTCCCGCAGCAATAAATTGACCAGAGCCGGCATAAAGAAGCAGGCTCATTAGTGCAATTTCAAACATGTTCAAGCCCGCAGTCTTCTCAACAACTCCTGCTGCAAATCCAATACTAAGATAGCCTAATAATGTAGGTATGCAATCTTTAACACCTTGCCAAAAGCTATCATCTGCTTCCACTACGTTTTTGTTCAAATCAGTACTTAGTTCCCTCATATGTTATACCCCTGTTCTGCGTGGCTTTGTTCAATGTTCAACAATTATCATTTTTTGTATGAAGGACATGGGGACGGTGCTACGCGACTTACTCTTCTAGCCAAATCTACTTTGCAGATATACATGCTTTATTAAGAGAGTATTTCATAATCCTTGCTCCGCACCGCCACCATAGTGATTAAGCGAGTGTTGTGTGCTAATGGATCCTTCATGGTAAATGGTGGCGCTTTATTGCCATCTTCGTTGTGTTTCCTCAATAATAGAAGGTAGCTCGCTGTATATGTTTATAACTTCTTCTATTTTCATTCTGACCAATCCACTAGAAGAAGGAGCCACAAATTCAATCGTTTCTGGAATTACCCTTTCGTCTTGTACACCCCAGAATATATTTTTTTTCTGGCTGTATTGCTGATACACTCCCTTGCCTACAAAACAAACTACCTTTGGCTTGAAAGTTTTAATTTTTTGCTTCAATTCTTTCCTGCCTTGTATGTATTCTTCTTTCGTAATTTCATCTGCCGCTTTAGTGGGGCGTGAAACAATATTCGTAAATCCATATCCTAACTCTAGTAGTGTGTGATCTTCTATAGGTTGATATTTTCTTGGCGTTAATCCCGCTTCATGAATAATGCGCCAAAAGCGATTGTTCGGATTTGCATAATGATGACCGGTTTCTCCAGAGCGGACGCTAGGGTTAAAGCCGACAAAAAGCAAGTCCAAATCTTCCTTAATATGATCTAAGATGCCTTCCATTGTGCTCCCTCTTCTCATATATATTTTCTATTTTACATCTACTTAAAGAATTTTCTACCTTTATTTATCATTATTGTCCGTGCGAATTACTTCCGGTTAAAGCGGTATAAATGAAAGGTCAGACCTCGCGACTACAATATCCAGTTCACATTTAGTACCACATGAACCGTGTATAATGCGCGCGGTCAGGCTCTCATTGTTTTCTTAATCCATCCATTATAAATTGAATTAAATTTTCAATTTCAGCCTCTTCATTTATATCGCAATTATCTAATTGTAATACAAACCGCGATACGAAATAACCTCCAATCAAAGTAAAAATCATTCTTTGAATCGTATGGCTTGGGATATCGATCAGCTCACCACGATCTTTATACGTATTAATCACTTTTGTGATTCGATGTAAAATGTTGTCAGCAAAAAAAGGTAGCAACTCTTTTCTTAATTCGTCATTATATAAAAGTTCTTTAACAACTATTTGAAATATTTCTCTATTTTCATTTATAAAATGAAGCCGATTTTTTAGTAAGGCTCTCAAAAAATCCTCAAAACACCCCACATTTTTTGACATAATTTCAGTGAAAACTTCTTCAGCCATCGTAGGGATAGAATCTTTTATAAACGGAAGAATAACTGATAGTAATAAATTATCTTTCGTACCATAATGACGAAAAATGGTTCCTTCGGCAACCATCGCAGCTTTTGCTATTTCACTTGTTGAAGTATTTGCGTATCCTTTTTCGGCAAATAATTTAATAGCCGTTTCGACTATTTTTTGTTGCTTATCCGTTTGTTTCTTTGTTAATTTTGTTTGAGCTATGATTGCATCTAATAGTTTGTCATCAGACAAAGAAGACCACTTCCTTTAAACTCTGAACTACTTATAACCTACGGTACTTTTTCAATGCGAATATATTTAGTATAATAAAGAATGTCGCAAATACAACCAATACGAAAAGATCGCCACATATATCCTTCAAACCTAGTCCTTTATACATGACACCTTTCAAAGCGTCAGCTGCATAATAGATTGGCATGATTTTACCAATGGATTGTAACCAATTCGCCATTCCTTCAAGTGGGAAAATCCCAGCAAAGAATACTTGTGGTATAACTGCGATCGGAATAAATTGTACCATTTGAAATTCAGAAGCAGCAAAGGTAGACAATAGTGTACCTAAAGAAAGGGCGACTAACGCTAACAGTAAATTAATAAGGATAACATGCCAAACGGAACCTACCAAGACCATATCTAACACATTTATTGAAAATAATACGACAATAACAGTTTGAATTACAGCAAAGATACCAAAGCCAACCAAGTATGCGGTAACGATTTCTCCTCTGCGTATCGGTGTTGACATTAACCGTTCCAATGTACCAGTAGTTCGCTCCTTTAATAATCCAATTCCTGAGATGAGAAATACAAAAAAGAATACAAAAAAACCAACTAATACAGGACTTAACACATCAAAAAATGATGTTTCACTATTTCCATATACATACTGCGTATCAATGTCGTTTTTCTGTATTGCTAATGGGGCAGCATTTGGATTTAAAACTTTTGATTGTGCCTGGAAGGATACAGATTGGTTTACCTTCATTTGCAACGCTTTTGCTATTGATGGATCACTATTTTGTAATGTTAGTACCAATTTTTCATCCTTTAGTTCCAATAAACCGTCAAGTTCTTCTTCTACTATTAATTCCCTACCCGCTTGGTCATAATGCTTCACATTTATTTTTGTTTCCTCTAAAATTTTAACCAGGTTATTATCAATATTCACTACACCTAATTTAGGGTCAACTGTATTTCCATTGAATAAGAAATACATTAAAGTAAGAATGATTAACGGTGCAACAAACAAGAGTGCTAATGTCCTTTTGTCCCGTAACATTTCCTGACAGATTCTTTTGATTACCGCTACTGTTCTCATGAATCATTCCTCCCCGCTTTTAAGAACACTTCATCAAAATTATCAACTTGGTATTGCTCCTTTAATTCTTTTGGTGTACCTCTAGTTAAGATGACACCATCTCTTATCATCGCTACAAAATCACATCTTTCTGCTTCATCCATAACATGTGTTGTCACAATGATTGTTTTCCCTTCCTCATTTTTCAAACGTAACAATTCATTCCAAATACTTAATCTCAATTCAGGATCAATCCCTACAGTTGGTTCGTCTAATATTAAGATTTTTGGGTTTTGGATTAAAGCAATCGCAAGAGATAATCGACGTTTCATCCCACCGGAGTATGCTTTAACTCTTTTATTTAGTTCGTTGGTTAGATGTACTAAATCAGCTGCATAAGAAATTCGTTCCTTTATTTCTGTTTTATTTAATTTGTAAAGTGAAGCAAAAAATTTAAGGTTTTCCATGCCTGTTAACTCGGAATATAGGGCATCAGATTGAGCCATGTAACCAATCGCTTGGAGTAATCCTAAATGAGGCATTTTTTTATTTAATACATGAATTGTTCCAGTATCTGTCGTATCCATGCCAACAATCATTTTTACTAATGTTGTCTTACCAGCACCTGAAGGACCAATAAACCCGTATATTTGACCCTCTTCGATCGTTAAATCGATCTGATTTAAAACCACCTTTTTTCCAAAGCTTTTGCTCACTTGGTTAATAGCAATACTGTAATTCATTTATCTTACCTCCTCTAAATAATAAGTGAGTAATTACTCACTTATTATTTCCCTTTTTTTATTCTTATGTCAATAAAAAGTGAGTGATTACTTTTTTAATTTTAATATTAAAAAAAATGCTAAAAGCAGTGAGAGTTCTTTACTGAAACCCACTGCTTTTAGCATTGTTTGTACTTTTCAATTTAACTTAAGTGAACCAAGAAAGACAATTTCATCTTGTTACCAGCTAGCTTTTTTCACGCCAGGAATTTGCCCTTTATGGGCTAGCTCTCTAAATACGATACGAGACATATTAAATTTACGCATATACCCTCTTGGTCTACCCGTTACTCCACAACGATTATGCAGTCTTGTTGGTGAAGCGTCTCTAGGTAATTTCATAAGGCCTTCATAATCCTTATTTAAGATTAGTTGCTTTCTTATTTCTGCATATTTTTCTACAGTTTTTTGCTGTTTTTTAGCTTTTGCTACTTTTGACTTTTTGGCCATTCTATACCACTCCTTAAATCTTAATGATTACGATTTATCACATGAATTTTTACACTACTTTATTTAGTTTCGCGATGCAACGTGACTCTCTTTAAACGCGGGCAATACTTTTTCAATTCAATTCTGTCTGGATTGTTTCGTTTATTTTTTGTCGTAATATAATTACGGTCACCAGTTTCTATACATGCAAGCGTTATTGATACTCTCATTATTTTTTCCTCCTAGTTTTTAAGTATTGCTTATGAAAAAGCTGGCAGCGGGTCATGCATTTGAGCCCAATCTTGATTCAATTCCTCTTCTGTTAACAAGCACTGATCCAATGTATTAATGATCTTTTCTTGATCCATATGGATTCCTATTAACACAAGCTCAGTCATACGATCTCCATATTCCTTGTCCCATTGTTCGAGCAATTCAGGCTCTGCTGCTAACATCTTTTGTTTTTCCTTTTCTGGATAAGCAGCAATCCAAAGTCCAGCTTGTTCAATTGTTAATGATGGACCTGCTTGTGATAAAAGAGTTGCAAGATTATTTCTTGTAGCGAGCCACAGAAACCCTTTTGCACGGATAATTTCCACTGGCCATTGTTCAAGCCAATGTGAAAGTCGAACCGGATGGAATGGCCGTTTTCTGCGATAGACGAAGGATGCAATGTTATACTCTTCCGTTTCTGGAACATGTTCTTCATTTAATTCTTTAATCCAACCTGCGCTCTGGCTTGACTTTTCAAAGTCAAAACTTTGTGTTCCGAGTACTTCCCCTACAGGTATTTGAGCATGAATCGTTTCAATTAATCGTGCATCAGGATTTAAAGTTTGAAGAACTCCTTTAAGTTCTGCTACATGTTTTTTTGTTACCAAATCTATCTTGTTAAGAACAATTACATTCGCAAATTCAATTTGCTCAATGAGAAGGTCTGCTACTTCACGTTCATCTTGTTCACTTGCACCTTGTTTGCGCTCTAACAACGTCTCCCCTGTAGAAAAATCATGCCAGAAACGATTGGCATCAACGACAGTAACCATCGTATCTAGCTGACAAAGGGCCGTTAAATCTATACCTAAATCCTCGAATGCATAGGTGAATGTTTGTGCCACAGGTACTGGCTCACTAATTCCTGTTGATTCAATCACAATATAATCAATGTTTCCTTGAAGGGCTAGTTTTTCCACTTCCAAAAGCAAATCTTCGCGTAATGTACAGCATATGCAGCCATTCTGCAATTCCACAAGCTTTTCTTCTGTTCTCGAAAACCCACCCGACTTAATCAGTGCTGCATCAATATTCACTTCACTCATATCATTCACAATAACGGCGATTTTCTTTTCTTCCCGGTTATGTAAAATATGATTTAATAAAGTAGTTTTACCAGAGCCTAAATAACCACTTAATACCGTTACAGGCACTTTCTTATTATTCATAACACATCTCCTTAAGATAAATCGTAAATATTACGATTTAATGCAAATGTTTTAACTTCCGAATACTTCTGTTAGATTATAAACCGAAATCATTACTATTTGCAATCGATTTTCACAAAAAATTTTAATATTTATTTGAAGGTATAAAAATAGAGTATATCAGGCATGTAAAACATTCTAATAATGAAAGGAGAATGTCCGAAAGCAAAGAGTCTGACCCCGCGATAACTAAATTCAGTATAAGATATGTGTATCAAACACTACATACTGATTTAGAATGCAAGGTCAGACCCTTATGAGTTACCCTATTTAATTGAATTAGTTAGGCAATTCTTATGCTGTTCCTAATTCTACCCCTAATTTCTTTAAATACTGACGATAGGCAATACTTACCCGATCACTCTTTAGTGATAATTCAACTTGTAGATCCAATGGTAAATCTTCAGGTTTTTGGTTTTCAACAATTGGTTTGTCTTGAGAAAATATCATATCCTGAAACTCAATAATTTCCTGATCTGATTGTCCTGAATCATAATTGAATAACATGACACCAAATGCAACTGACTTCTTCTCTTCAACAGGTAATATCGTTAAAAGAATCACCATCTCTTGATTTGTTTCATGATCTTTTTTCGTAAAACGAACTGTTAATGGACGAAGGATTTCGTACGTATAGTAAACATGCTTAGGTTGACCTGAACCATCTGGATCTGGTTGATAGATCGCAATTTCATCAGAACGAATACTTTCATCCTCCCAATGAATATCATAATCACCAATAACCGAATGTTCTGGGACACCAAGAAAACCTTCATGTAAAATAGATAAATGACCGACATCAAGAAAATTTTCCACAATTCTTGGCGGATTCGCTAAGGCTTCAACCGGCCCCCATATCACGCTGCGAAACTTCTCATCATTATATTCAGGAAGATTAAATAACTCCGTCCCTGAATTTTCAAGATTAACCCAAACTAGTCCATATTTTTCGATACAACCATATTTAAAAGCTTTTGCTTTCTTTGGTATCGCTCGACCTTCAGGAAGCTGAGGGATATGAGAACATTCCCCATTCGATTCATATTCCCAGCCATGGTATGGACATACCAACTTTCCATCTTTTACACATCCTAATGACAAAGCTGCTCCCCGGTGGATACACAAATCTTTAAAGGCATGAACCCCTTCTTCATTGCGGTACAGAACAAGACGCTCTCCCATTACGATAACTTGAACAGGTTTCTCTTTAATATCTATCGACCTACTAGCGACAATCCAATCATTTCGTAAAACTTCATCTTGTATCAACAAAATAGTTCCCCCTCTAGCCAGTTCACTTATTCGTTATTATTTTAGAAATATTTTAAGAATTTGTCAACGGAAACCGAATAATTTTAAATTTAATAAAAAAAATGTTCGTTTTTTGTTTACGAAATGCCCTTTTTCTCCTATAATAACGGTTATAACTTTCACAAACATATTTCCGAGGGGGAAAGTATCAGGTGGAACAACAAAAGAATAATTCAGAAGTATTAGTAGGTATTGATGAAAAAATCAGCGTTGGGAGAGCCATTTTGCTTGGTTTGCAACATGTACTTGCAATGGATCTTTACATCGCACCAATCATCATCGCCGGCTTATTGGCGCTTGATACGAGTAATACAACTTTTTTTGTACAAATGTGTTTTTTAACAGCTGGTATTGCGACCATCATCCAAACTGGATTTGGAATTAAACT
Organism: Bacillus cihuensis; assembly: GCF_000504145.1. NCBI lineage: Bacteria > Bacillati > Bacillota > Bacilli > Caryophanales > Bacillaceae > Bacillus > Bacillus cihuensis. The sequence goes on from NZ_KI632495.1 coordinate 842,420, forward strand.
TCCAGTTGTACAAGGTCCCTCCTATGTTCCTATCGGTGCACTTGCGGCAATTGGTGGAAAGCTAGGTCTTGGAGCTATTTATGGAAGCTTGATTCCCGGAGCACTTTTAATAGCGTTGATTGGATATCCATTGAAAATTTTTGCTAAAACAGTAGTGAAAATTATCCCACCGCTTGTTGGCGGAACCGTAATTGTAATTGTTGGAATTTCTTTAATGCCAAATGCATTTAATAGTATTTACGCAGCGCCTGGACACTTAGGTCACAATGTGATCGTTGCAGCCGTATCAGCTGGCGTATTAGTTACTTGTATGATTCTTGGTAAACAAGCAAAGAAATTTGGAACGATTTTCAGACTGATCTCCGTTATTCTAGCAATCATTGCTGGCACGATTACAGCGCGTCTATTTGGTCAAATTGATTTTTCAGCTGTCTCCGATGCAGCTTGGTTTTCCTTACCAAAATTCTTTCCTTTCGGAGCACCTGTATTTGATTTAAGTGCTATTTTAACAATTGTTTTTATCTATTTAATTATTTTAATTGAAACGACTGGTACATGGTTCGTTGTCTCAAAAGTGACGGATAGTGAGTTAACAGAAAAAAAGTTAAACAGAGCGTCTTTTGGTGAAGGTCTTGGATGTTTCGTTGGAACATTGTTTGGAGGGACTCCAATGACAGGATACTCCTCAAATGCTGGAATTATTGCCATCACAGGTGTTGCTAGTCGAATGGCGATTCTCGCAGCAGGTGGAATCTTGATTGCTTTAGGATTAATCCCGAAACTTTCAGCTTTAATTATATCGATTCCTGAACCTGTAATCAACGGAATTTTCGGAATCGTCTGTGTTGCCATTGTTATGAATGGATTCAAAGTTATCCAACATATTGTAGTCGACGATCGAAACATGATGGTAATCGGGATCCCTATTTTATTAGCAATCGGCGTCACGGTACTTCCGAAGGATATTCTCTATTCATTACCTGATTTCGCTAATTATATTCTTTCTTCTGGAATTGGTATAGGTGCCATTTCCGCTGTTGTTTTAAATTTGATTATTCCTCATGAAAAGCCTCAAAAGGATTTACAGGAAACAGCTTAATTGTTCTCAAAAACCTTCTGTTCATTTAATGACAGAAGGTTTTTTTAATTCGTAGTTCCTAAATTATTGAATATATTAAAGCTCATTGTTGATTTTGGCACTATGTTGATTGGAGCGGAAGGCGAACGCCTTTCGTTCCATCAACAGGCAAGTTAAACAGAGCCAAATTCTAAAACTCTTTTATGTGAATTACAGGAACAAAACGCCGCACATCTTATCTATTTAGCACGATTTCTTCTACTTTATCGAACATTACGTAATTTAGCACTAATACCAGTTTAAACGTTAAAAAAATTCACTTGACCAATGTGTCTTATACTTCACTACATGGTCAAGTGTCAATATTTCGGGACTTTTGCAAAATTAGTTTCTTACCATAAAACATTTTATCTTTGCCCAACTTAATAATATTCCTGTTCCATAACAAGAGGGTCAGAGCTCACATCTAACTAGTGCGATAACTCTGACCCAATTTAAATTCTGAGGACTTTAAACCTCTACCTTCGTCTTTATAGTTTGTTCGACCATTGCATTAAAATATTGCATCAGCCGAGTATCATCTGTTAACTCTGGATGAAAAGCGCTGACAAGTATATTCCCTTGCTTTGCTACAACAATTTTCCCTTCATATGTAGCAAGTATCTCCACCTCAACACCAGCATTTTCTGCATAAGGAGCGCGTATAAAAATCGCATTGAACTCTTTTACAAGTCCATTAATGTTAATAGCTGCCTCAAAGCTCTCCCGCTGACGGCCAAACGCATTGCGGCAAACTTCTATATCAATTAATTGCAGATGAGGATTGTCAGAACCACTCACTTTTTTCGCAAGTAAAACCATACCCGCACATGTTCCAAAGATTGGCTTACCTTGTTTTGCAAATTGCAAAATCGGTTCAATAAAGTCATAACGATCCATCAGCTTCCGCATCGTTGTACTTTCACCACCGGGAAGTACAAGGCCATCTATCTCTGCTAATTGGTCAGCATGCTTAACAATTACGGCTGTTTGTCCTATTGCTTCTATCTGGCTCACATGCTCACTAATGGCACCTTGTAAGCCCAAAACACCAATCGTTGCCATTACCAGCCACGCTCCTGCATTCTTTCTGCTTGCGGTAATCTTGAAATATCGATTCCTTTCATAGCGGATCCTAATTCTTTTGAAAGTTTTCCAATTAAATCATAATCAGTGAAATAAGTTGTTGCTTGAACGATAGCATTTGCAAATTTTTCCGGATCTTCTGATTTAAATATTCCTGAACCGACAAATACGCCATCTGCTCCAAGCTCCATCATTAACGCTGCATCAGCAGGTGTAGCTACACCTCCAGCTGCAAAGTTAACAACCGGTAATTTGCCTGCTTCTTTAATTTGCTTCAAAATCTCATATGGAGCACCAAGAATTTTTGCTTCAGTCATGATTTCGTCATCATTCATTAACGTCAGCTTTCGAACCTGTGCCTGAACTTTTCGCATATGACGAACAGCTTCTACAATATTCCCAGTACCAGGCTCTCCTTTTGTCCGTAACATCGATGCTCCTTCACCAATTCGGCGTGCTGCTTCCCCTAGATCCCGACATCCGCAAACAAATGGAATTGTAAAGCTGCTTTTTAATAGATGAAACTCTTCATCTGCAGGTGTCAATACTTCACTTTCATCAATATAGTCCACGCCCATCGCTTCTAGTACTCTCGCTTCAACAATGTGGCCAATTCTAGCTTTCGCCATGACTGGGATAGTTACCGCGTTCATGACTTCTTCTACAATTCTAGGGTCAGCCATTCTAGCCACTCCACCTGCTGCACGTATATCAGAAGGTACCCGCTCAAGTGCCATTACCGCAACAGCTCCTGCTGCTTCCGCAATTCTCGCTTGTTCCGCATTGACAACGTCCATAATGACTCCACCCTTTTGCATTTGAGCCATTCCTCTTTTAACTGCGTCTGTTGCTATTAATTTCTCCATTCTTAATCCCCCTAAATAATATTTGCAATTTTCATTTATATTCCTTAGTATAAAAGAAAGTGGCATCATTAAAAGTGTCAGTTTTATATTAATTAATAGGGTCAGAATAGAGGTTATTAATTATGAATATGCTATCATGTGTGTTAAATAGGGAAATTACTGTCCCGTTATATGAGCAATTATATGATTATATTAAAACAGAGATCATTGAGGGTCGTCTAGAATTCCAGACAAAGCTACCGTCAAAGCGCAAATTGGCGCAACACCTACATATTAGTGGTAACACAGTAGAGACGGCTTATGAACAACTTGCAGCTGAGGGCTACTTAGAGGTCAAACCTAGAAAAGGATATTATGTCATGGACTTGGAGGACTTAGAATATGCCGGCGTAAAAAGTGATATTCTGCCCATCCATGAATTAAAAAAATCATATGACTATCATTTTCATCCAAGTCAAATTGATACTGAACATTTTCCTTTCGCACAATGGAGAAAGAATGCAAAAAATGCGATGGATGTTGCCAATCAGGAGTTATTATTACTAGGAGATGCCCAAGGCGAATACTCACTTCGTCGAGAAATTGCTACATATTTATATCACGCACGAGGTGTAATTTGTGAACCTGAACAGATTGTTGTTGGAGCAGGTATCGAGATCCTTCTTCAGCAGCTTGTACTTTTATTCGAAAGAAATTCTGTTTATGGTGTGGAAGACCCTGGATATCATTTATTTCAAAAAATTATCCGAAGCTACGGCAATCCTGCCTTCCCACTTGAAGTTGATGAAGATGGCATCAAGGTTGAAAGCATTGAAAAAAACAAGATTGATGTTGTCTATGTGACACCATCCCATCATTTTCCTTATGGGTCCGTCCTTTCCATCAACAGAAGAACAAAATTACTTAACTGGGCATCAAGCTCTAAACATCGATTTATTATTGAAGATGATTATGATAGTGAATTTCGTTATACAGGAAAATCAATTCCTTCTTTACAAAGTATGGATCAATTTGAAAAAGTGATTTACTTAGGTTCTTTTTCTAAATCACTTATCCCATCCCTTAGAATCAGCTATATGGTGCTTCCTAAATCGCTGATGAATCAATATAAGGAGAAATTCTCATTTTATCATTCAACAGTATCTCGAATCGACCAGCAAATTTTGACTGACTTTATGATTCAAGGAGACTTTGAAAAGCATTTGAATAAAATGAGAAAGCTATATCGTCGCAAATTAGATAGTGTCTTGACGCTATTAAAGCCTTATCAAGACAAAATATCGATTATCGGTGAAAGATCTGGCTTGCATATCGTGTTAGTCGTTAATAACGGTATGGATGAAACAACACTTATTGATCAAGCTGCAAAGGAAAGTATTAAAATTTATCCGATGTCAGCTTATTCCATAGAGAAGAAAATTGATGCACTTCCGGAAATTATTCTTGGTTTTGCCGGCATTCCTGAAGCAAAATTAGAAGATGCGATTCAGTTATTAATCCACTCTTGGGGATTCTCTGGTTAATATCATCGTAACTTTTGTTCCAACTGATTTAAAAATTCTCTAATTACTGCTTTACCATTCAACTTGTTGCATTTATATATTCCAATCAAAAAAACGATAATGGACGTAGTTGCCATTTTGAATCAACTGATCAAAGTATTTTTCATTGCTAACAGAGCCGATTCATTATGTTTTGAAGCTAATTGGTAATTGCCTAATCGATCATAACAAACAGCTAGTTGCAGATGGGGTAGCCATGTAGAACATACGTAGTTTTGGAAACTCAATATTTCCATATTGTTTTCTAAACTTTTTTCATACCAATAAATAGCGGCTGGGATAGATATCATTCTTTTCTAAAAATAAAAAGCCTAATCTACAACATGTTTCCGGTTGAGGCATTCCATATAAGAGAGCTTGTAAAACCCAGTGCGCTTCTTGTTCTTTTAGATTGAGTTTGTGATAACAATTGGCTAATTTGTTGCAAGCACGAATGTTATCTTCCATCAACCCTTTCTTGGTTTGTAAAAAGCGTTGATAAAAATCAATTTCTACTGATAGCATTTTTTCAAATATATTCAAGTTGCGATTCGTATCGTAAGTAAGCGGTAAATGTGTTACTGCGATATCACTATCATGGATAATCCCTTGAACGGCTAAATATTCATGTACCTACCCTATCCAAGGGTAGTGTTTTTCCCTTTTAACTAAGCGATTTCTTCTTATTTTTGAAGGATATTCACCTCCTTCTTAATTAGTGCCTTTCTACTGTAGGTGATTGATTACAGTTCTATAAATTCAATCATTTCCAATGTAAGGATTGAATTTAGTAAGAATATTAAAAAACTGAGTACAGATTGTGAGCTGCACTCAGTTTTTTAAACTCTAGGCCTCTGTTAAACTTGCTTGTTGATTGAAACGAAAGGCGTTCTCTTTCCGCTCCAATCAACATAGTGCCAAAATCAATAATGAGGTTTAACGTTTAACATAGCCAAACACTATAGAGTGAAACATCAATCAGTGGGAGATTCTACATGCCCACTGATTGTTAGTCCGGTTCTAGAGTCGCAATATCTCCGCTCTGCTTCGATAAATCGACTCTACGAACACGATTCATTGAATCACAGACTAAGCACGCCGCTTCCTCATGTCTTTGTCTGTTGTGATCCACATCCCGTGGGCCTTAACTATATTTTTGAAAAGCACAAAGGTAAGTTTTACGGTATCTCACCGATTGGGTATTTACGGGCCATTTCCCTCACATATACTTCTTCAATTCCTTTAAGCCTTGAGGTGGGGGCTTTACTGCCCGTTAATACGGGATAAAATTCAAGAATAACGTTGGATGATTTCAAACAGTTTATTATTTAAATTAGGGAGATCTCCAGTTGTAACGGTTAAACGAAGATTTGTTTCATCCATGGACAGTCTTTCTGCTAAAAAACTACCTAATCCTCTTGCTCGTCTGTCGATTTGAATCATGATATCTAGCGTATTTACCTGTTGTTGTAAAAATACAATTTCAAGCTCGTCAAGTTTGCCTCGGAAAGGGCCACTGATTGCTACGAATTCAAATTCTTGAACGAATGGCAATCCTCCTCTTAATCTACTCGGTGCAGCTTCACATTCAACTTCTCGTAGACGGAAGCCGAGATCTTGAACAGCATTTAGAACTTCTTGCATAAGTTTTGAAGGTAGAATATCAATATAATCCTTATCCGATGGATCGACGGAATTTTTAATATCAAGTCCCGTCTCTATCCATATCTTTGTTTTTCCGCCACTAATCGGCGTATCAATTGGAACTGTAATGGATAAAGGAAATTCTTTCACTTCATTTGGTGAAATCGTAAACTTTTCAGAGATTCGATATTTGCCGATTACGCCTTGCTTGGTATATTTTTTATCATCTGATTCCTTTATATATGTAGTGATCAATGATACATAAATATCAGCAATTTCCTGCTCTACATTTCCGCCTCTTATTTCAACAATTCCAGTAATCTGTTCCCCCACAATGACCTGACTATTAAATAATTTTGTATCAACTTTAGCCGCTCCGATTCCCACACTCGCTAAAACTTTATTAAACAACGACATAGTTATTCCCCCATTGAAATGTACCTTCATATTTATGAAAGGCAAACTTCTAGTATGCAATTGAATTTTTATAAAAGGTTCACTTTTACCCATCCCCTGACACTATTAATGAACCAAATATCGTTGACTGATTCAAGATCTGTAAGGTGGATAACTCTTTCTTTGACTGTTCCATTTCGTATTAGTTCTTCACGAAATGTACCAGCAAGTAGTCCAGAATGAAGAGCGGGAGTTATTAGCTCACCATCAATTTTCACGACAATATTTCCGTTTGTAAATTCAGTTATTTCTCCCTTTTCGTTCATAAGTAAAACATCAAAATAATTAGGGTGCTGGTCTTTATGTAATTGATAGACAGTACGATTGGTAGTTTTATGATATAAAAACACATCATTACTTGATACAGGTTTTTTAGCCAAGGTAACATGCAGTACGTCTGGATATAATTTAATTTCTTCAGCTTCTATTGTGTATTTACCTGTTTTTGAAACAAGTAATCGGACCTTTTTATCTTTAGTTTTATGTTTTACAGCCAACTCTTCTAGCGCTCCCTTAATAGTTGGGATTGAAAGATTGAAATCAAAGTACCTTGCCGATTCTGAAAGTCGTTTCAAATGATTTTCCAGCAAAATATATTTACCATTCTCAAGCTTTAGAGATTCAAGCAACTCAAAGTCTGGCGTTTCTGCTGTAAGCAAAGCTGCTTTCAGAAATGCTTCGTCATATTCTTCGGTAAGATTCGAATCCCAAGTAATACCTCCGCCAACTCCGTATTGAGCAAGTCCTTCATGCGAATCAATTACAACTGTTCGAATCGGTACATTAAAAGTTGCTTCGTGATTAGGAGTAATATAGCCAATGGCGCCACAATATACCTCACGTGGCGATTGTTCCAATTCTGATATTATTTTCATCGTACTAATCTTTGGAGCACCCGTAATTGAACCGCATGGAAACAAAGCTTTGAAAAGATCAATTATTGTAGTTTCCGGTTTTGTTTTTGCCGTAATGGTCGAGGTCATCTGCCAAACTGTCGGATATTGTTCGATTTCAAATATGCGATCAACAACAACACTTCCTGCTTCTGCAATTTGCCCTAAATCATTTCGCAAAAGATCAACAATCATTAAATTTTCTGCACGATTTTTCTCAGAATCTTGTAGCCATTGCTGTTGGTTCAAATCCTGTTCAATGGAGTACCCTCTTTTCGCCGTTCCTTTCATCGGTCGAGTTGTCAAGGTATCCTTTCGCCAATCAAAAAAAAGTTCAGGTGAAGCAGATAATATTTTATATCTACCCGTATTCAAATAAGCACTATAATTGGAACTTTGTGCTTTAGCTAGCTGACGATAAAAGGAAAATTCATCGCCGATAAATGAGGAATTCAGTCTCATCGTATAATTAACTTGATATGTATTGCCCTCTTCAATCTGCTGTTTAATCTTTTGAATCGAAGCCTTATATGTTTCATAAGTTGTCTTAGATTGCCAATCGAAAAGAGTGAAATCAGCCGGTGTTTCTGTTAATTGCCGATTGTCAAATTTTTCAAAAATCCCAAACCAAAGCAGTGGCATCTTATTTTCTTCTGCCACTTGATAGGCAGGGTCAAATGCAGGAGCTGCTTCGTATGACAGATATCCAGCTGCATAATAGCCTGCATTGACTTCTTTTTGAATATTTTCTAAGGCTGTTAACACCTCATCTATTGTATGTGCTTCAATAATCTTTAATGGATTTTGAAATAACCTACATTCTTTATTAAATTCTAATAGAATATGAATATTCTCAGCGCGTTTATTCATGATAGCTACCCCGTTTACATAACGTATTTATCCCGCATTAACGGACAGTAATCCCCCCACCCAAAGCTTAGAAGAATCGAAGAAGCATAGGGGGGTTAACTGCCCATAAAAGCCCGATTGGTTCAACTAACAAGCAGGGTGGAAGAAGCCCACCGCTGTTTGAAGTTTCACTTTATTGTTTATTAAGAAAGTTGCCAATTAGAGTATGACCATGTTCCGTTAATATTGACTCAGGATGGAATTGCAGTCCTTCAATTTGATATTTTGTATGTCGAAGCCCCATAACAACATTGTCTTTTGTTCTTGCACTTACCTCGATACATTCAGGAAGCGTCGACTCGTTGACAACTAAGGAATGGTAGCGGGTAACCAAAAATGAGTCCTGAATCCCATTAAAGACTCCTTTTCCATCATGGGTGATCATCGATGTTTTCCCATGCATAGGTTGTTCGGCCTTTTCAACTCGACCTCCAAACGCATCGGCAATCACTTGATGCCCAAGACAAATCCCCAGAATGGGGGTGCTTTGATGAAATTTCGCTACTACTTCAAGACAGATCCCAGCTCCTTTTGGATTTCCAGGCCCTGGGGAGAGAATGATAGATTCAGGATTCATTTCTCTAATTTCATCTAACGAGATTTCGTTGTTGCGCCGGACTGTGACTTCTTTACCAGCCTGAAGAGTATACTGATATAAGTTGTAAGTAAAAGAATCATAATTATCGATTAGTAAAATCATTGTTGTTCTCCATATTTTTGATTTAACGTTACACGAATAAAGAAATGAAAATATCGACACATAGTAGCCAAAACATATTTAATACCTGCTAAGCTTCTATATCCCTATGTATTTATTTTAGCAAAAATATCTTCAAAATGCTTGCTAGATATTATTTTCAACTTTGATAGGGTTCGTCGATTTATTGGTATTCTTGTTGGGAAATGAACTATACTCTTTAATATTTCCGGATTTTCATAAGTTTTATCTAAAAAAAGCCCCTGAAATTTCATCCAGAGGCTGTAATACGATTTGAGAAGCTGACTTTTTTCATCGTTTGGTTATATAGCAGACACTCATGAATGTTTTTTATCAGCGATTTCAGCAATGATTTCATATGAACGAAGTCGAGACTCATGATAAAACATGCCAGAGTTAATGATCATTTCATCAGCACCTGTTTTATCAAGGAATGCTTGCAGTTTTTCCTTGACTTGTTCAGGGTTCCCAATCACACTTGCATCCAGCTTACTTTGAATCGATGCTTTCTCATAAGGTGTCCAAAGACCATCCATTGAATCTACTGGTGGCTGGAGCTGATTAGGTGTATTGCGAATCAGACTTAAGAATTGCTGTTGATAAGAAGTGGCTAAATAAGCGGCCTCAGCTTCTGTGTCTGCTGCAAAGACATTAATTCCAACCATTGCGTAAGGTTTTGCTAAGACGTCTGATGGCTGGAAGTTGCTACGGTATAGTTCTAGAGCGGCCATTGTATTTTCCGGAGCAAAATGACTTGCGAAAGAAAAAGGCAAACCTAGTCTTCCAGCAAGCTTTGCACTGAATCCGCTAGAACCAAGCAACCAGATTGGGACATTTAAACCTTCACCTGGGATTGCACGAACTCTATTATGACGGGAATTGGCATCAAAATATGTCTGAAGTTGCTCTAATTGTTCTGGGAAGTCATCGCCGGTATTTCTGATATCACGACGAAGTGCCATAGCTGTAAATTGATCACTTCCCGGTGCGCGTCCAAGCCCCAAATCAATACGACCAGGATACATAGATTCAAGAGTTCCAAACTGCTCAGCTATTACAAGGGGGGAGTGATTCGGTAGCATAATCCCACCTGAACCTACTCTTAGAGTAGAGGTTCCAGCTGCCACATAGCCGATTACTACAGACGTTGCAGAGCTGGCAATTCCTGGCATACTATGATGTTCTGCTAACCAGAAACGATTAAAGCCCCATTTTTCTACATGCTGCGCTAGATCTAAAGTATGTTTAAAAGATTCAGCTGGTGTACTACCTTCTGTAATGTTTGCAAGATCCAGCACTGATAAAGGAATTTCACTCAGCATTTTTTTGTTGTGAGACATTTAATCATCTTCTTTCTATATTCTTTTTGTATGAAGGACATAGGTGAACAGGCTTCGAGACTTACTAATATAGCCTATCTATTTACCAGGTCTACTGTTTTTTTCTTGAAAGCATCCGAAATCCCGGCTCCGAACCGCCACCATTAAGATAGGCGTACTTCATGTTAGACCCTTCATGGTAAATAGTAGCTTTTTAACACCATTTTGTTTTATATCTGATTACTTACAGCCATCATATAAAAGAAACAAAAAAATTGCACAAAGTATGCCTAGACTTTAAATTTCTCATCGCAAAAAATAGACAATCAATAATTTGATTGTCTGTTATTCGACCTTCATGATTAATTTTATATAAAGCTACAGAGAGTCGTGTATTTTTTGATAAATGTACAACAATATATCTATTTCATAAGTTACACGCTAGCTACCGGTAACAGCCTTTTACGAAATTGTCTACCATGGTGATGATCGGGCAAATAATCACTGCCAAATAAGTTCTTTCGTAAGGTTCCATCTTCATATTCTTTTCTGACTAACCCTCTCTCTTGTAAAATTGGAATCACATATTCAACAAATTCTTCAAAAGTCCCAGGTGTAACCGCATAAGCAATATTAAAACCATCTACACCTGTTACATCAATCCATTCTTCTAAAGAATCAGCGACTTGTTCAGGAGAGCCAACCACAACAGGTCCCATTCCGCCAACTCCAATAAACTCAGCAACTTCTTCAACGGTAAAATCGGACATCGATTTTAATGTTGATTGGATGGCATCATTCTTAACATATTGAATTTTTTCCTGAGGGTCAACACCATCCATATCTACACCAGTCCAGCCACCGAATAATGCAAGTGAGCCTTCGTAACTGGCATGCTTTTTATAATCCAAATATTTAGCTTCAGCCTCTTCTTGGGTCGCACCTACAATTGGCGTAATCAATGTAAGAATCTTTATTTCATCTGCTTTTCGACCGGCCTTCACTGCCTCTTCTCTAAAAGCCTTTACTGTGTTTTTGGTGCGCTCCATTGATGTTGAGCCAACAAAAACAAGTTCTGCATGTTTTGCTGCAAATTTTGTTCCTTTTGGTGATGCTCCCGCTTGAAATATTACGGGAGTACGTTGTGGTGAAGGTTCACAAAGATGTGCTCCTGGAACTTTATAGAATTCACCGTCATGATTAATATCATGAACCTTTTCTGGATCTGCATAAATCCCTTTTTTCTTATCCACTACGACAGCATCATCTTCCCAACTAGCTTCCCATAATTTATAGACAACATCTAAATATTCATCAGCTATATCATAACGATTATCATGATTAATTTGTTGATCTAAGCCAAGATTACGTGCAGCACTATTTAAATAAGATGTAACGATATTCCAACCGATTCTTCCTTTTGTTAAATGATCCAATGTCGAGATTCGCCGAGCAAATAGATAGGGATGTTCATAGCTTGTCGACGCAGTTAAACCGAATCCTAAGTGCTTTGTAACTTGTGCCATGATCGGAACAACAAATGCAGGATCATTGACTGGAACTTGAGCACCTTGACGTACTGCTGCATCACGAGAACCTTGGTATACATCATATGTTCCAAGAACATCTGCCAAGAAAATGGCATCGAATTTTCCTTTTTCCAGTACTTTTGCAAGATGTGTCCAGTATTCAGCATCCTTGTACGTAGACGATTTATCGTCCGGATGTGTCCAAAGACCCGGAGATTGATGTCCAGCACAGTTCATATCAAATGCATTTAAATATATTCTTTTTTTAGTCATAATCATTACCACCCATTCGTTTTTTATGATGAAATATGGTGCTAAAAATGTGCTTAAGAGGTTATTGCTTTAGTTTGTTTAATGATTTGGAGAAACTCCTCTAAATCGTTATTAAGTCGTGCTTGTATATCTTGATCAGTAATAGGTTGTAAACTATTTTCTTTATCGATTTGGTTATCTATAATATAAGTCCCTTGAGTGGCTCTTCCTTTTAAAGTGGTAATAAGCGGTTTTAAGGCAAAATCGATTGCTAATAAGTGTGCTTTACTCCCACCGACCATTATTGGTAACACTGGAATTCCTTTAAACGCACCTTCTGGAATTAAATCGATTAGAGATTTTAACACACCTGTGTAGGAAGCTTTGTAGACAGGAGAACCAATAATTACACCATCCGCTTCCTCAATTGACTTTGCAATCGCTTTAATTTCACTGCTATTATAGCGTGCATTATGCAAATCCTCAGCAGGAATATCCAAAACGGAAACATACGTTACCGTTATATTCTCCTTTTCTAACAATGATTGAACAAATTTTAAAACAAAATCAGTCCTAGAAGGTGCTGAAGGGCTTCCAGATAAAATTACAACATTAGGCATTTGTTGACCTTCTTTCTTAGTAAAATAGTAATTATCCTTTGTACGAATTAACATAAAAAGTCCTCTTTCCTGAAAGAAAGAGGACTTTTACATTAGTCACCCTTATCTAACAAGCATATGCTTGCAGGAATTAGCACCTTTCTACTAGTTGTAGAGGTTGCTGAAGCTTCATCGGGCCAGTCCCTCGGCTTCTCTTGATAAGTATTATTAAATTATTTTTATCATAATATTCTAATAACTAAAAGTCAAGATTAATTCATATATCTTTCATCGGAATTGTTTGAATAATACTTACTCACATAGAACATACTATGATGCACGTAATCTAATTGCTCAAGATATAATATGAAAATTTCATCAATATTTTTTCATTTCTCCCTGATGGTAAGCCTTATTTTCCTGTCGCTAAACGAAAAACTTACGGTATATAAGCGCCATTAGGCACGAGTAAGTTTCACTAGAACTCACCAATCGGGTTTTTACAGACAGTTGTATTTCACCTACTCTTCTTCAATTCTGCTAAGTCTTTAGGATTTTGACTTTCTATTAATGTAGGATAAATTAAAGGGTCTGGACACATCTTTAATGTGTCCAGACCCTTTTAGTTACTCCTATTCTATCCCAGGTAGTTGTGTAAGAAAATGTTCAACTACTGCTACTGAATCTAAGCGTGCTGCCACATAAGGTGGTAAAAGTCTGCTCGCTGCTTCAAGTGGAACACCTAACCAGAAATATTGCTTATCAATAATGATGAAAGGAAATGCAACACTAGTTTCAATTTGTTCTACTACTGCCAAGCCGGGAACCGGACGAGTTGAAATAAGTGTAATCTTGACATGTTGTTCTTTACTATTCAACATATTTATCCATTCTTCCGTAACAATTCCTGTATCAGGTATTGACAATAGTATAGAATGGCGTGCTTTTTTAATATCCTTACTTAGAACATCTAGTTTACGTGCATGCATCCATTGGAGCTTCGGATGTTGATTTTGAATCCACTTCCCAATATCCTTCGGCCTTACTGTATATCCGTAAGATGCTTGATGGTCCACAAGTTTACGTAATGTTTTGCCTAGATATACCTTTTTTCGAATATAGTCCGCATCGCTCACTTGAATGAATTTTCCTTTTGTTCTCGTAATCGCAACATTAATAAGCCGCTCACTATTTTTTCCTGTCAAAAGCATGCCAGGACGTGTTTCAGGATAGCTATCAACTGTATCAAATATCATTACATCCCGTTCGCTTCCCTGAAATCGATGGACTGTTGCAGCGATAATATCTGCTAGTTCAAGCTCTTTCTTATAAATATCTTGTAATAATAAATCCATAAGACAAGATTGAGCACGATAAGGTGTCACATAGCCAATAGAGCGTGAGCCGCTTGAATATGCTTCATGAAGTAGTTGAAACGATATGAACAACTGCCAAAGATTTATTCTTGATTTCGATGAACGCTCTGTTATGCAATGTTCACCTGTACCACTCGTCTCTAATAGCATTAAAGCACGGTTTGGGAACGGCCTTCTCCCTGTGATTTCTTCACGGCTCATAAGTACACTCTTATGATCGCCAACAAGGGAATGATAAATAAATTTATTCGTGAAAGCGGAAATATCCGGATGCATTCTCCGTTGTTCTTTAAGTAGAAACAAATGTGGATGGAGCTTACCTTCATTCACTACATTCGCGACTTCTGAACGATGAAAAATATCTTCCTTTAACCATTTATTCACTGATTCATCACGTGCAGAAGCAATGGGCGGCAATTGTTTAAAGTCACCGCAAACGATGATGTTTTTGCCTAAAGAAGCAGCAAACGCAACTTGTGGCACATAAGCCATACTTGCTTCATCAACTATAATTACATCATATTCCTTTTCAAATATCGTGCTGTCGCTCGCTGCTTTAGCCAATGTGCTACCAACAATTTTCGCTTGCTTCACGAGCTCCATTTCTTTACGGTGAAACTTTTCTATAATTCTACCTAGCTTTTTTTCCAATTCAATCAATCGGTCTGTATCACGCTTACTAAATGAGCCAGATAGATCTTGTTTTAAGAGCCTTTTCTCTTCAGTTAATTTTTGCTTATCCTCAACTAAATCAGGTTCAAACTTTTCCAACAACTGGCTTGATATGATATCAAGATGATTAGCTAAACTTTCCCCAGTATGCGAACCATACCTAAGTATATCGCCTTCTTTAAAACGTTGTTTCTTTTTTGTAAACGCGGAAATTTCAGCCATTAGTACATCAACGGCTTGATTGCTATGCGAGAGAACTAATAGTTTTTTCCCTTTAAAATAATGATTTGCTGCTGTTCGGGCCAAAGTATATGTTTTTCCAGTTCCCGGGGGTCCCCAAACATAAGTGATAGGATTAAAATTAGAACGTAAAAAAAGCTCCTTAACACTGCTGTGGTCCTGAGCTATCGGATGCCTGCTCTCCATCGACGGGTCCATCAACCGTTTGACTCGAAGCCGCTTTTTCTTACTTTTCTTCATTTCGTCTAGGCGCTCAATTAATTGCTCCAACAGCTCCCATGGATCATGATAAAGGTAGGCTTCGGAAATCAAATCACCAAGTGTTTTTTCAAATAATAAAATGATGCTTTTGCCTTCAGAGGAGAGGACAAATCCGTCTTGCTTGATCCCTCCCCATTCCAGACGAACTATGGATCCGACTGGAATCCTTAGTGAACCAACCGTTTCAAAGTAATAAGTAAACCCGTCTACCTGATCTATCAAATGACCATTCAAAACGTGATATTTTGTACTTCCGTACTTTTTTAAATGGCGGATTTCATTATCTAATGCTGATTGCCATTCTTTTATATAGCTTACCGTTGAGTTCATTATATCTTCCTTTTAATAATAAATTCATGTTCTTTTACAATAGTACGCATTTCACAAGATTTGTCAAAGTATCATAATTGATTGAAAAAAGGCTTTCTCAGCAAAGAATTAAACCTTTGCTGAGATTAGCCTCTTTTGAAATATTACTTCTCCAATAATTCGCCAAATTCCTTCACTAGTTCACTAAATATCTTTAACGCATTTTCAATCGGCTCGGGTTTAGTAAGATCGACTCCAGTTTTCTTTAGCAATTCAAGAGGATATTCTGAACTGCCGCTTTTTAGAAACATTAAGTACTGTTTTAGTGCATCGGCCTCACCAGATAAAATCCGGTCTGCGATATCGATAGCAGAAGCATATCCCGTAGCATATTTATAAACGTAGAACGGTCGGTAAAAATGGGGAATTCTAGACCAGCCGAATTTAACTTCATCATCAAAAACGATATCTTTCCCATTATATTCTCGGTATATCGTTTCGTAGATCGTATTGAATACTTCAGCATTCAAAGGTTCGTCATTCTCTGCTTTTTCGTGAGTAATTTTTTCGAATTCTCCAAACATGACTTGTGTGAAGAAAGTCCCTTTAAAACTATCAATAAAATGGTTAAGTAAATGCTTCTTTTTATTCAGATCTTTCGTTGTGTTTATTAAATAACGAATTAATAGGATTTCGTTCACGGTTGATGCCACTTCAGCAACAAAGATGGAGTAACCTGCTGATATTTGTGGTTGATATTTTGAACTGAAATACGAATGCATTGCATGACCAGATTCATGTGCTAATGTAAATAAACTGTCCAAATCATCTTGATGGTTTAATAGAACAAATGGATGAACACCATATAAACCTAAGTTATAAGCGCCAGATCGTTTACCTGGGGTTTCCCTTACATCGTAATAACGATTTTCTTTGAAGCTCAAAAGAGTCGATACATACTCTTCGCCAAGTGGCTTCAGAGCTTGTATCATGATTTCAAACGCTTCGTCATATGGGATATCTTCCTTTGCCTCTTGTACAAGCGGAACACTTAAATCATATGGATGTAATTCATCAACACCTAGATGCTTCTTACGTAATTTTATATAGTCATACATCGGTTTAATATTCGCTTTCGTTGCCGAAATAAGATTATTATATACTTCTGTTGGGACTTGATCTGAAAATAATGATTTTTCAAGAGCAGATGGATAGTTCCTTGTTTTAGCCATCGTCGTATTGTTTCGAATTGCTGAAGAAAGAGTCGTGGCAATTGTATTTTGCAACTGGATATAAGGTTGATAGTAGGACTTGTATGCCTCTCTCCTTTTTTTTCGGTCTTGATCTTCAATCAATTTACTGTACATACCACGTGTTAAAGTAACCCTTTCACCATCGTCGTTTGTCACTTCTCCAAATTTAATATCAGCATTGTTAATCATGCCAAATGTTTTTTGCGGAGAAGAAAGGGCATCACCAAGCTGTGAAAGAATCGCTTCTTGATCTTTGTTTAGTACATGCGTTTTAAAACGATAAGAATCGAGCAAATCATCCTCGAAATAGCGTAGTCCTTCTACTTCATTTATGTATGCTTTTAATGTACTTTCTTCAAGACTTAATAAAAATGGCATAAAAAACGAAGTTGCGGAGCTAATTTTTTGCCCTAATTGACTAGCGCGATCAAGCAAACCTTGTGTAGTGGATACTCTTGTGTCTAAGTCCACTTGAAGCATGGCGTATACATATAGCTTTTTATATGTATACCCTAATTCCTCACTAAGTGATAAATAACCAAATAATGACTCTGCATCGTCAATTTTCCCGTCAAATGCCTTTAACTTTTCCACACTATTCAAGATTGATCGAAAATCCTTTTCCCAATTTCCCTCGTTTTCGTAAATATCCTCCAATTTCCAAGTTTCCTCTACTTTAACATCAGCTCTACTCGAATATGCGGTCATAATTTATCCCCCTTTTTATATTATTTTTCCCATTATATCGAAAATGTATGAATCTGTATAATTAGGTGTTTTTTCGAAAATGTCGAGCATCTTTCATAATATGGTGTAATATAGGAAAGTATAGCTACATTTTTCCAAAAGGAGGCGAGACTAATTTTCAAGTATCGTTATTTCGCTATCTTAATCTATTTGGTAATATTTATATGCTCATTATCATACTTTCAATTTCAGCTTTCAAATCCAGTAGTAGAAGATAAAGGCCGTCTCTTGCCTGTTAGGATGAAAGCAGTTAAATCTAGTGATGATGAAGATAAGCTTAGAGAGATTGTATTAAACGCAAACACCCATCATGATCCAATATCCATTGCCGGTATGCAGCACAGTCAAGGTGGGCAAACGCTATATCCAAATGGAATCCTACTTGATATGAAACAATATAATAAAATTTTGAAATTAGATGAAAATAAAAAGCAAATTACGGTTCAAAGTGGAGCAACTTGGGCAGATATTCAAAAATTCATCAATCCCTATGGTCTTGCTTTAAAAGTAAGCCAGTCACAAAATATTTTTACAGTAGGCGGTTCATTGAGTGTAAATGTGCATGGTCGTGACATACGCCATCACGCCTTGATCGAAACTGTTGAATCATTTCGCCTATTAAACGCACAGGGTGAAATCATTAATGTAAGTCGTGATACGAATTCAGAGTTATTCCATGCAGTAATAGGAGGTTATGGATTATTCGGAGTAATTCTTGATGTCACTTTTCAATTGACAGACGATGAACTCTATCAAATTCAAACAAAATCAATAGCTTATGATGATTATAGCGCGTATTTTACCCGTGAAGTCCTTCAAAACGACGCCGTAAAAATGCATCTCGCTAGAATCTCGGTTGCACCTGACAGCTTATTAAAGGAAATGTATGTAACTGATTATTACGAAACCGATGACCGATCACAGTTAGAGAAGTATAGTTCGTTAAAACGAGAAACAATCATTGCAATACCCAAATTCTTTCTCGGACTTGCTCGCTTGAATGATTGGGGGAAAAATATGTTTTGGACTACTCAAAACACATACAATGAGAATATTAATGATTCATACATTACTAGAAATAATGCCATGCGATCCGATTCCACATTTATGGAGTATGATAGTTTTAACAAAACAGAAGTATTACAGGAATACTTTGTTCCAGTTCATCAATTTTCTGCTTATATCGATGATCTTAGGGATTCGCTTAAAAATGAAAAAGATTTTAACTTATTGAATATCACCGTCCGCTATGTGGAGAAAAATGAAGAAGCAGTTATGAGTTATGCAAAAGATGATATGTTTGCCCTCGTTATGCTTATTAACCAAGGGACAAGTAAAGATCGTATTGAAGACACGGAGCGTGTAATCCGAAACATGATAGATATAACCTTAGATCACGAAGGAAGTTACTATCTTCCGTATTATCAATATCCTACGAGAGCACAGTTAGAAAAAGCGTACCCACGAACAGCTGAATTCTTTGCCCTGAAAAAAAAGTATGATCCTAAAGGGCGGTTCATGAATCTATTCTACAAGGAGTACCACCAATGAATTATAGACGATTTATTATTTATCAAGGGACTGTCGGTATGGCAGCTAGTATGATTTTTCCGTTTTATGTTTTACTATTGAAAAATGCCGGCAGCAGCTATTCTCAGTTTGGCTGGGCCTATGGTTTATTCGCATTAACAGCAGCACTGAGTTATTCTGCAATTGGAAAATTCGCTGATCGTGTTGGAGATAAAGTATTGTTGATCCTTTATTCTTGGGGTATGGCACTGATCTTGCTCGCTTTTCCGCTCGCTTATGAAATTTGGCATGTTTATGTATTGCAGATTGTAATGGGGTTATTAGGTGCCGTACAAAAAAACTCGGAAAAAACTGTTATAGCTCGTTCTGTAAAACCAGAAACAGCTGGGAAAGAAATCGGCCACTATCATATTTGGACATCAATTGGTGTAGCAATTGCTGTTATTACCACAGGTTATTTAGTTGATTTTCTGACAATCGGCAGTATCTTTTATCTTGCATCGGCTGTATTTGCTTGGAGTGGGTTTTATATCATGAAACAGGATACAACTGAAGCCTTTCATAGGTAATATTCACAGATTTAAACTTTCAACCATTGTTTTCTACATTGGATATAAATTCATTTTATTATTGAGATAGGATGTCAGAAAGTGAAGAACAGACAGAAGATATTTTTTGTCCTGTCTGTTCTGAAAAAGTGAAGCCTATTTTGTGTTTTAGACGATCATTAGACTCCCCTAAATTAATTTTCTTACATGAAATCTTTATGGTGAAACGGGCATTTTCCTAGTATAGGTTCAATATCATCACCGATAAAAAATTGTTTCCATTCATTATGTTCTGGGTCACCATAATGGCTAATATCCGGATGCTTAGGTAGATTATCCCATTTTTCAACGCGTTCTCTTACTTTTTCACGTGACATAATCCCACCTTTTTCTGTTCCTTCAAGTCCGTTGAAAATCATTCTAGGCTGAATTCCAAGCACAAGCCCTCTCCCTAAGTCACGAGTTTTCCGCTGTTTATAGGCAGGTGCGTTACCGAATATGAAAAAAGGTTCTCCCGCAAAATGAAAATCCCAAAGATGGTGTTCCGGGTCTCTCGGTTTGTCTTTGGGCCATTCTTTCGGATCATGCTCATGCAAATATTGCAAAACATTCCAAAAATAATTTCGAAAATGCGCAATATCCCCCTCTTCTTTTTCTGGTTCAACAAAAACAAATAGCCCATGTCGAATATATGGTGGCTCCTGAAATAATTCTAGGAATTCTTCAATCGCTTTCGGTAGATTGGTCCAATCATCTTGAGTTATGTACGCATAGCGAAGCTCACCCTTATTTTCAGCTTTCATTCCAAAATAGCATGGAAACGTCTTATCGGTTACAATGTTATGAAAGGTTTGGTATTCCTGAATTAACCACGCAGGTACTTTATCAGGATTTTGCATATCTTCTTTCGTCAATAAGCTCGGAGAAGTAATTTGCATTATTTCAACCCCTTATCATTATTTGTCTTTTACTTCTTTACCTACCAGCTAAAAAGAAATAAAACGTTTCATTGCGCTACCATGCTTAAAAAAGGGCAAGCATCTGGATTTTCCATTTGCTTGCCCTTTTTTTATTTTTGAGTAACCTTTTCTTCAACATGTGTGACCCACCCTAACTGATCTTCTTCTTTACCAGTTTGGATTCTAGTAATCGTGTTGTATAATTTCGTTGATAATTCACCCGTTTTTCCTCCATTGAGGATGAGTTTTTCATCATTCCAGAAAAACTCGCCAATTGGTGAAATGACAGCAGCCGTTCCAGTACCAAATGCTTCTTCCAATTTTCCTTCTTGATGAGCTTGATATACCTCTTCCATGGAAATTTTCCGTTGTGAAACAGGAATGTTCCAATGTTCAAGCATTTCAATGATCGATGATCTAGTAACACCGTCAAGAATACTGCCATTTAGTGCAGGCGTTACTACCTCCCCGTCGATTTTGAAAAATACATTCATACTTCCTACTTCTTCAATATATTTTCTTTCAACACCATCAAGCCAAAGTACTTGAGAATAGCCATTTTCTTCAGATACTTTTTGCGCTTTTAAACTAGACGCATAATTGCCGCCTGTTTTCGCTGTACCGGTTCCACCTACGACAGCCCGCACAAACTCATTTTCAACTGCAATCTTTACAGGGTGAATTCCTTCTTTATAATATGAACCTACAGGTGACATAATAATGATAAATTTATAGCGTGAAGAAGGTGATACGCCTAAGAACGGCTCTGTAGATATAATAAATGGTCGAATATAGAGTGATGTACCTTCTGCATCTGGAATCCATTCTTTATCAATAACAATTAATTTTTTCAATGCTGCCAAAGCAAAATCGATATCTACCTCAGGTATGCAAAGACGATCATTCGATTTATTTAACCGTTGGAAATTCTTTTCCGGACGAAATAAAACGATATCTTTGTCATCTGTATAATATGCTTTCATTCCTTCAAATACAGATTGTCCATAGTGAAAAATCATTGCAGAGGGTTCGAGTGTAATCGATTGATAAGGAACGATTCTTGGATCATGCCATCCATTTCCTTCAGTATAATCCATAATAAACATATGATCAGTAAACACTTTCCCAAATTCTAGTTGATCAGATTTCGGCTTTTCTTTCTTCGTTGTTGTTAGTGTGATCTCCATGTCATGTTCCTTCATTACCAAGACTCCCTTGTGGATAATAATTTATAAAAAATTCTATATTTCATTGTACTACCTCCTGCTATCAAAGTTCAAGCATTAATAACCTAATTTTCCGAATTTTTTAATAAACTTAACTGTTTTTTCTACTATATTTAATGTAGGTTTCCCTTCATACTATAACAATTCACTCTATCCCCATTTCATTGTACAGCTTCTATGGATTGGATTATGTAATATGGGGTATTTTTCAATTGCCAATTTTCCCTAAAAAACTAAGAGATGTGGATGCCCCGTAAGTATAGGGTCACATACAGTGTCGTGACTTTGTCAAATCCTTTTTGGGACATCCTTAATTCTTATGAATTACTTTTTCCCTTTACTTCATGGCGTTTTTCTCTTAACCAACTCGCTAATTTAGCCAAAGAGCCCTTTTCTTTTACATTGGCGACTTCAAGGTTTGTAACTTTTTTTTCTAGAAAAATCTCTTCTTTATCAATTGCATACTCATAAGCTAAAACAAGGCCAATGTCAGTGTTATAATCTTTATTAATCACCATCTTATATGGGATTTTGTTAACTCGGGCTGCTTCAATATATTTTTTTAGAGAAGCGTACTCCATATTTCCGTTTGCAAATAACAATGCCTGCGGGTGCTTTTTCATCAAATTCAAAAATTCGTGATAGACCTCTTTATCCCTCACTTGTGGTTGTGTCAAAACAGCAATAATTCGTTCTCGAATCGTACCAAGGAATCTTTTTCTTTCTTCAGGTTTTAATTCCTTCTGTCCATGTATTCCTTGTTGAATGATTTCATCTACGTTTTTGCCAGACAAACCGGCTCCCTCCTTGCGTTGATCATCTAAAATAGTGTATTTAGCAACAATTTATTTGTGAAGAATTTCTGATACAGATTTGGTGAATTGCATATGTATCACTAATATTTTCAGCCATTATTAAGAAAAGAGTAATTTCGCTTTAAGCTCACTTACTTTTTAGAAATCAGAAAGGACCAATTATATTTGCTCAAATCTACCTATATCTGATTTTCCAATACAGACTTTCAAAAAGGCTCTTTTCGTAAAGATTGTTGTTTTTAGCAAGAAACCAATTCGAACAGATGTTGATCTTCGTTACAGGTGCGAGACTCCTGCGGGAAAAGCGTGTTGAGGGAGACCCGCAAGTGCAAAGCACTAAGGAGGCTTCTAAGACCGCCTCTGCAACGGAAATCAACCCGGGTTATTAGTGTAAAAATGATTGAATAGCAACAAAGTATGTGAAAACAGCCTTTAAAAAAAAGCATTAATTCACTCATCCAGCCCCCATTATCTGATACCTACAAATTAGTCTTTTCCTTTAACCTTTTTATCATCCAATCACATTCCAAACCATATAATGTTGTGATGATATTAAAAATAATATGTAAAGGAAGGAAAAGGATGAAAAAATGGTTGTCCGTAATCATCATGGCATGTTGTTTATTTTTTAGTGTTGGAACTACTTCTGCTGCAAAATCTCAATTGATTATTATTAACAAAAACACGAATCAGCTTGCCTATTATGAGAATAATCAACTAAAAAAAACATTTAGTGTTGCCACTGGCAGTAAGAATAATTACACACCTGAAGGAACGTTCAAAATTGTCAATAAAATTGTCAATCGTCCCTATTATAAAGGTAATATCCCAGGAGGATCTCCAAAAAACCCTTTAGGTAATCGTTGGCTTGGCTTGAATGCTAGGCAAACACAAGGAACGACTTATGCTATTCACGGTAATAATAATCCAGCTTCTATTGGTAGTTATGTAAGCGCTGGCTGCATTCGCATGTACAATGCTGATGTGAAGTGGCTATTTGAAACTGTATCTATAAATACTCCTGTCGTAATTACAAATTCTACAAAAAACTTTGAATCCATTGCGGCTAGTAGTGGTTTTAAAGTAAAAGGTAGCCCTGTCAATTCCGTATCAACGGTAATTACTTTAAAACGTGGAAGTAAAGGTGCAGAGGTTATTGAATTACAAAAACAACTAACTTCATTAGGCTATTCTACAAATGGCAATGATGGTATATTTGGTCCAGCAACGGAAAAAGCCGTTAAAGAATTTCAAAAAAACCGAAAGCTTCAAGCAGATGGAATAGTAGGATCCATGACGAAAAAAGCATTAGGTATGATCTAAAAAATAACGAGGACGTCTTAAAAGTATGACTTCGATTCACTTTATATAATTGTTTTATCAATTTTATATACGATCTACAGGCGATTGTATAGATTAATCATTTGCTTTTAAGATGGCCTCACTTTAATTCAATCCTAATTGTTCCATTTTTGGTTTTATCTTAGCGGAATATGTTATAATTAAATCATATGGTTTTATCGAATAACGGACAAGGGGGTTTTAAGTAATGGATGAACTTGTATTATGGATAATCAAAATCATATTTGCAGTAGGAACGATTGGTATGTTCTTTCTTTTAGGCGTAATTCGTAATGAAGGATAAGTTTATTTTACATACCTAGACAACTAGCATCTGTCTTATCCTCCAACTATTCAGCTTATTGTTTCATGTACGACAAATAAAATGGATAGAGTAGATCTGGTACGGAACAACCGTATTCTGAATACAAACAAAGTGCCATCCTTCCATATTTTGAAGGATGGCTTTTTAATTCCAAATGATTGAAAACCTATAATGGCGGGAAATGATGGTCTAATTGTTCAAGCTACTTAACTACTCATCTTTGCCATTGATAAACTTAAGTAAGTCTTTATAAGTAATAAACTAAGATATCTTTTCCATAATAAAGAACAATGAGAGTCAAAGCTGTTAATACGACAGACTCTAAGGCACTGCCTGTTTTCATCGTTAATGGCAGCCGGAATGTTATGTCCAAAGGATACAATAATTTAATTCCATTTTTTGTTGCTGCATCCAACAATAGATGACTTGCCATTCCTATCAAGATTCCAATCCGAATTGATTCAAACGGGATAAATAATAGGAGTAGGGCATTAACAATGATTAAAAATAATATACTGTGGGTTAAAGTACGATGGCCAAATAACCCATTTATAAATTTTGATAACCATGGCAGCTTTTTACCAATTTTACTTCCCCCGTGACAAATATCTGGAATCATTCCACCAAGTGCTCCAGCAATGATCATTATTGCAGGATCATAATTTGATGTTTGTGCAAATGCAGCAGTAGCTGCAATGCCCCCCATAATATGTGTTTTTCCAGTCAAACTCTTTCCACCTTCTCTTTTCAACATTTACATAGAAAACCATTATACTCCATTTTTTCATGAAGTCATAGTTTTCTAGTAAAAGAGTTTAATTGAAGTTTTAGTATACAAAAAGGGTCAGACTTCACATTCTATACTATTTATTTCGTGTTACGAGCACGTAGAATAAATATATAGTAAATGTGTAGTCTGACCTTTCATTATGGGACAGCTTTTTTAACTAAAAAACTATTTGAGAATTAGGTTTATTACCAATCATCTGTAATTTCAAGTAAGTCATCAATATCAATTATATTCTTAGGGTAAGAAAAAACTCCTTCTGCGTACTCTTCGGTTGCTTCTAATAAGTAATCAATATCAATTGTAACCACAGCGGACGCCTCCCTTTATATTGAGTTATTGATCTATACCCCTTATTTAAACAGAATAAACCTTCTAAACTATTTTTTCAAAAAAGAAAATAGCCATTGTTGAACAAAACATAATACTGGGATTACAGTTAAATGCCGTTTTATATACTTATGAACAATTTACCTGATCTACTCTTTTCATCGTCATTATAAAAATTCTCGCAATAAAATACCCGCATAATCCTCCGATTGTGTTAAGAATAATATCATCTACGTCAAAACTGCCAATCCGAAAACTCGATTGCAAACTTTCAACGAGCAAAGACACCATACATGAAGTAAATAACATTTTCACCAGATAAAAATGTTTAAATAATAATGATACAAGAAATCCAAATGGTAGGAAAGCTAATATATTTCCACAGATATTTGTAAACCAAGCATAAAAGTAGCCGTTTGCTAACATGCTAAAATACAAATTTATAGTGCTGAATGGAACATAGTTATAATTCAAGATAGTTACAGACTGGCGATAATAGGCGAAGAATAATAGGTAACTGAGGTATAGCAGATATATTATGAAAAGTAAACTTCCTACTATATATAGAAATCTTTTTAACAATACACTTTGGAGTTGCAAAATCATGTATAATCTCCATTTCTAAGTTCAGTAACATTCTGTTCATTGGGTAAACTATACCATATCAACTATATTATTGTGGAGAAAATAAAGTGAAACTTCCATCTATGATAGTTTTCTTCAACTCCCACTGATGGTTAATACTGTTACTGTCGTTAAGATCTTCGCTATCGCTTCGATCATTCGAGAGTACGAATCCAATTCAATGAACTTAGACTAAGTACGCCGCGTACTTTAGTCTTTCGTCTGTATGACACACATTCTGTATGCTACTACTACACCACTGAAGATCACAGCTGTAAGTTTCACTGTATCTCACCAATCGGTCTTTTTTGTCAATTAGCGAGGTGACTGTTTTAAGGAAAATCGACGTTGCTCACATCCTGTGATAGCCCGACAAGCATAGGTATTCGGCGTGGCATAGTTTTCCACAGGGTATTTATCTCCCACCTAGGTTTCTTCGATTACCCTATGCCTTGTTGTGGTGGTCATGACTATCCGTTAATGCGGGATAAAATAAGTTGGATCAGTATATTTGTATTTGTAAATTTTACCATTATGTTAAAAAATAGAAATAGTATTTGTTTTGTCTTACTTTAATGATTTTTTAGATCAATAATATATTCTAGCGAGATATTTATTGAAATATACAAATGCTGGTTAATTAGCTTTTGTATTAATCGCTATTTCTTTTCATAATTTTAATAAATAGTCAAAATTACAAAACGAAGTAATAAATTTTGTTTTGTATAAACAATATATTCTACCGATATTGACATTAAAATAAATACATAAGACTATTTTTCCGCTCAAAAAATAGAGGGTGACCCTTTGGTCCCCTCATTTTTTATTTAAATAATTGTTCGATATATTCTGAGGAACCATCCAATACATATTCCTTCTTAGAATCCACTGCTTTTAGACATTCTGCATCCAAAAGCACGCTCTCATCTTTTTGTTTTTCTAGTGATTCCATGGGTCTCCACCTCACACTATCTTATTCATATTAGAGCTTGGATTGTGACATTAAAGTGAAACTTCAATCAATCTTTTATGTTTGCTGGAAAATAATTGTTATTAAATACTTAATATACATAAACACAATCTCATTAAGTTAACATAATATTATTATTTGTTACAAAGGATCTCTGTTTAATACAATAAAAAAGGCTGTTCCCTTACGTGAGGTTCAGACCTAATTTCTACATATCGCTTATTTGATTTTCTAAACGGTGAAGTGTGTGACGTTCTTCGTCATCCTCTTTTTATGTTCGTTTTACTTCTAATCGACGTGATAGTATAGATAATGTATAATTTACGACAAAATACATGACCATAACCACTAATAGAGTTGGAACTAAGTAGCCAACTTTTTGACCGTAGACAATTTGGGCTTGATGGGTCAGTTCTGGAACGGAAATGACGACAGCCAGTGACGTATCTTTTAGCAACGAAATAAACTGACTAACTGTAGGCGGGACCATTCTACGTAAAGCCTGTGGTAAGATGATATGCCATAATGCTTGAAAGTAACTTAAACCTGATGAACGAGCAGCTTCCATTTGACCTTTATCAATAGAATTTAATCCACTTCGAATAATTTCTGATAACATAGCAGCTTCAAAAATCGTTAAGGCAATAATAGCTGCTGGAACTTCTTTGAATTTAATACCGATTTCCGGCAAAGCGAAAAATGTAAAGAAAATTAATAATAATAATGGTAAATTTCTAATAATCTCAACAATCACTGCAAGTACTTGTGATAAGACTGGTATTTTAGCAAAGCGGAGTGTTCCAACAACACCACCAAGAATAAAACTTAAAATGATTGCAATAAACGCCATTTTAAGTGTAAGCCAAAACCCATTTAATAGAAATGTTAAATGATCAGCTGAATAGGCACCAATAAAGTCCATTATTATCCCTCCTTCAATTACTCTTAGCCAGGCGTTTCTCTAAGTATCCTACTCCAAGACTTAAGGGAATGGTTAATAATAAATAAAACATCGCAACCAGAATATATGTATCCATAACAACGAGTGTTCTTGCGGAAATTAAGTCTGCTTGATACATTAAATCACCGCCGGCAATGACGGCTAATAATGAAGAATTCTTTACTAGGTTAATAAATTGATTGCCCAGCGGAGGGATTACCACTTTAATCGCTTGTGGCAAAATGATTAAACGCATCGCCTGCCCATATGTAAGGCCTGAAGAACGTGCTGCTTCCATCTGTCCTTTTGAAATTGAAAGGATACCAGCTCGAATCGCTTCTGCAATGAAAGCAGTCGTGTAGATTGTTAAAGCTATTGTTCCAGCTGTAAGTCCTTTAAAATTAAACACTAAATAAACGAAAAGCATTATGATTAACAGTGGAATGTTGCGGATGAATTCAACATATATCGTACCTAGCCAATTCAATAACTTGTTTGGTGCAATTCTTAATACAGCAATAAAGGCTCCGAGCAATAAACTTGCGATAAGTGCAATGACGCTTGCCATTAAAGTCACCTTAAATCCATCAAGAAACATGTCAATATTATTTGTCAATATCGAGAAATTCACTATAAGAACCACTCCTCTAACTACTCAGGATGAGCAAATGCCCATCCCGACAAATTAAACCTTATAATTAATCTTCTTTTATCCATTTATCATGGATTTCATCGTATTTACCAGAATCTTTTAGCACCTTCAATGCTTCATTTAATTTTTTTACAAAATCTTCATTACCTTTATTCACGGCAATTCCATATGGTTCTTCTGTAAATGTACCTCCAACTAATTCGAAACTCGGATCCTCGTCAGCCATACCATAAAGAATAGAGTCGTCTGTCGTTAAGGCGTCACCTTTACCTTGTTTAAGAGCTGCAAATGCTTCTGAGTAGTTTTCAAATTCTAACACGTTTGCATCCGGTGCTTTTTCACGAATATTTATTGATGAAGTCGATCCTTTAACAGCCAATACTGTTTTCCCAGTAAGGCTATCAATGCCTGTTACATCACTTCCTTTTTTCACGAGCAACGATTGTCCTGCATCAAAGTACACATCAGTAAAATCTACTTCTTTTTTACGTTCTTCTGAAATAGTCATCGTTGCGATAATCGCATCTATATCACCATTTTTCAAAAGTTGGATTCTAGTCTTAGATGTTACCTCTTTAAACTCAACTTTAGATTCATCGCCAAGAATTTCACCGGCAAGCGCTTTTGCAATATCAATATCAAATCCTTCAACTTCTCCTGTACCTGGATTTTTTAGACCAAAGAGCCGTGTATCATTTTTAACTCCGAATACAATTTTGTCTTCTTTTTCAATTTTTGCTAATACACCTGTTTTTTCACTACTACCTGATTTAGAGCTTGTATCACTGTTTCCACAACCTGCTAGTATCAGGGCTGCTATTGCTGGCAGTAATGCCATTTTAAAAAACTTCTTTGGATACATCATTTGTGTTCCTCCTTCAATTTTTTAATGATTTAATATACGGCTGAGAAATAGTTGAGCCCTTACTTCTTTTGGATTCTCGTAAAACTCTGCCGGAGTTGCTTCTTCTAAGATTTGACCTTGATCCATGAATACAATTCGGTCTGCCACTTCGCGGGCAAACCCCATCTCATGGGTCACAACAACCATCGTCATCCCTTCATGTGCCAATGCCTTCATAACATCAAGTACTTCCCCAATCATTTCAGGATCTAGCGCTGATGTCGGTTCGTCAAAAAGCATGATTTCAGGACTCATCGCAAGCCCTCTTGCGATAGCAACACGTTGCTGCTGGCCACCGGAAAGTTGTGAAGGGTATGAATATGCCTTATCAGAAATTCCTACTTTTTCTAAATATGTAAGGGCGGTTTCTTTAGCCTGTGCTTCAGTTTGTCCTAAAACTTTCATAGGTGCTAAGATGATATTTTGAAGAACGGTTTTATGAGGATATAAGTGGAAATGCTGAAACACCATGCCAATTTCCCGGCGGAGCTTATTGATATTAGTTTTCTTATCGCTCACTGAAATCCCATTTACCGTTAATACTCCATCGGTTATGGACTCCAAATGATTAATACATCTAAGTAACGTACTTTTTCCAGAACCAGAGGGACCGATGACAACAACTACCTCTCCTTTATTGATGGTCAGATTAATATTCCTCAGTACTTGAAAATTTCCATAAAACTTATTCACTTGATCGAAAACAATCATATTGTGCCCCCCTCATAATATGCAAGATTTAGAACGACTGAATTTATTATATTTTTAAAATATTCAGAAATAACTAACTATAAGGATTCATAATCAATTAATTTAGTCAACTCTAATAATAAACATTAAAAAAATACAATCTTGTTATAATTGATTTTGCTAGAAATGTCAGTGTTTATTATTCATTGAAAGCGCATACATTCCGTTACATGATTCCCGGAAATTTTTGATAGCCCACGATAATATAGAATATATAAATAATTCACTATGTCGTTCTAATTACAAATACTGTTTAATAAGGTCTATTTCTACTTATCATACAAATAATATTGTGGTTTTTAAGAAGTCAGCCATTTGAGTACATTTATCAAAATTAATTATCCGTTTTTTACCATTCGTTTATTCTTTTTTAAAGTTCTAAGAGCATATTGAGATTAAAGATGTGTGTTGTGCTTTTGTAGATGTACTACTAACCAACTCGGCTAGCCTTTCTAATCAACAAAAACCAAGTCACGGAACCTGGACTAAAGAATTGAATGAAAAAAAGAAGATCATAGTAATAATTGAAGGGAATTGCTTTATCCTTCCATTCCACAATGTATTGAAATCCAAAGCCTATAACAAAAAAGGGTCAGAACCACCACTACAATACAGGTTAAATTAAGAGCAAGTACCACTATGACCTGTGTATGGCGTGCGATGTCTGACCTTTTTTGTTCATTTACTCGATTAACTTTGTAAGACTCCCAGCTCAACCCTGGAGAAATATTGGACCTTAGTTCTACAATCAGCTGAGGTTTTCTTCTTCCCTCACTGATTGTAGTTTCACTTTATTTAATCAATTCTTGCATCTTCAAACGGGGCATAAAACAAGCCTTTAGGAGCTAACATGTCTGTTTCAGACTCCCGTCTTTCACCATTGACAAGATAATATCCAGCTGCGTAGAAATCGAAAAAGCCGCTTTCTTTATGAAGTTCAAGAAAATATTCGAATAAATCATCCATTAGTTGCTGATGTACTTTACGATCAATCACATCACCACATTCATCTGTTTCAAAGTTCTTGTTAATCGCCTCTTGAAGACCTTCATGATGGGAAGCGGCAATATATAAATCAACATCACCACATTCCATGCATAGCAACAGTCCTTCTTCCCTCACTTCTTCATATTCAGCTTTAACTATCTCTTTTAGAATATCTTCTATTTCTTCACGATTTATTAGTTCTATAGCCGTTTGCAACATATGATTTCCCCCATTATCATCTTTTTTCTGCCGCTAGGATCATATATAGTACTTCTATATTAAAACTTGATGTTAAAAAAAGCTTGTCTTACGATTTAATTTAGAGATATTTCGATATAGTTCGCTATCAATCGTATATTTCCGTGAAATAAATTGCTACTTTCAAAAAAATTGCCAAAACTTGCGCTTTCCCGAGAAATAATTTTACCCCGTTTTAACAAACCATCATTTTGGAAGAGAAAAACTCTGATTGATATTTCACTTTATTCTTATTAATCGGTTTAATGAATTAAGTATATGCTTAACCTATTTTACTATTCCTCTTTTTCTCAACAAGAGTATAGGTGAAACTTGCTCGAGAACAACAGAAATGATCTCCCTAAATCACAATAAAAAATACAACTGGCAGCGTTACTAAACTTAACACCGTGCTTACAAACGTCGCACTGGAAACAAACTCAGGATCTGTATTATATTGCAATGCGTAAATCGTTGTATTCGCCGCTGTCGGCATCGCAGCCATAATAATCATAATTTGTTTAACTAAATCATCAACGGGTAGGGCCAACGAGATACCAAACGCGATAACGGGGGAAATAGCCAGTTTAAGAAACAGTGATAGCGATAATTTATTAACAGCTACTTTTTTCATTGAAATATTAGCAAGCTGCATACCAAGCGTTATCATTATCGTTGGAATTGCAGCATCCGCAACAAGGCTGACTGCTGCGAGCATCGGTTCAGTTAATGAGATTCCCGTATATTTAAATAATACCCCAGCTATTGCACCATAGACGATTGGCATTCTTCTAACTGCACGAAGCGCTGATTGGATCCCATTTCCTTCGGGACTACCTTTAGCAGCATAATATACGCCTATCGTACACATAACCATTTGCTGTATCACCATCAAAACAATCGCGTATTTAAGACCTGTTGCGCCAAACAAGAGAAAAACAACAGGAGTACCATAATTTCCGCTGTTCATGAACGAAGACGCTAATATCATTGCACACGTTTCTCTAATGCTATACTTTCGGAAAAATGCCACAAAATATACAAGGAGAATTAGAACTAAACAAAGACTAACTGTATAGAAAATCATATATATATAATCTTTTTCAAATTCTGTTGTATAGAATGTCCGAAAGACTAAAAACGGACTCATTAAATAGAGAGCCATTGTTGAAATAACTTTGGTGTCGAAGCGAAACTTCTTTTGACCAATAAAGCCTAAAATGAATATTGCAAAAATCGGAAGTAATACTCCTAAAAATCCCATCAGGTTCACCTTCATCACTATTATGTACTGATAAGAGTACCACTTTTCTATCAAAATCAAAATACTTAGCTTCTTACAAAATAAGATACTACATTTTTATTCAGTATTAATAGAAAGAAAGATTGAAAGTGTTTTGTCAATTCAAATGAACTTTTTTAAATATCATCTTGTCCATGATTAACATTCATTAATAAAGAATTATTGGATATTGGAACATAGCTTGCATAGTCTCATTCAGATCATTCTTTAACTGTGATATTCCGCTTTGTTTGAGCATGGAATTGTCTGAATATAAAGGTTTTGTGGTAAGATGAAGGTGATACTTCAATCAGTGGGGGTTTTCCTCACCCCCACTGGTTGTTAGTTAAACCAAACGGTCTATTACTGCCCGTTAATGCGGGATAAAGTAGAACTTCAAAGAATTATATGGAGGCGAAAAAATGACAAAATTTAGAGGTTATGTTGGTACATATACGAAAGGTGATAGTAAAGGAATCTATACTTTTACACTTGATACTGAGAAAAAAGAATTAAGTACGCCCACTCTAGCAGCAGAGCTCGAAAATCCTACGTATTTAACAGTCACAGCAGATAGTCAAACTCTGTATGCAGTCGTTAAAGAAAGTGAGTTTGGCGGCGTCTCTTCTTACCGCATAACGAAAGAGAATGGCGAACTTACTCCACTGAATACCGAAGTCTCTCCTGGTTCATCTCCATGTCATGTAAGTGTGAACCGAAATAATGAAAAGGTGCTTACTGCATATTATCATCGCGGTACAGCGGAATTATATAAGACAGATGGAGGAAAAGTAGATCCAGCTTCAGCTTCCGTTCAACATACAGGTTCTGGTCCAAACGTAGAGCGACAAGAAAAGCCACATGTTCATTTTTCAGGTTTTACACCTGATGAGAAATATGCTGTTGTAGTTGATCTTGGCATTGATAAAATTGTAACGTATAGCCTTGAAGGTGACTCACTTGAAATGAAACAAAGTTTATCTGTTAAACCTGGCTGTGGCCCAAGACATATCGCCTTTCATCCTAACGGCAAATTTGCTTATGTTATGACAGAGCTAAGCAATGAAGTGATAGTCTTGTCATATAACAGTGAAGATGCGAAGTTTACAGAACTGCAATATATTTCTGCTATTCCAGCAGATTTCACAGAAAATAGTCAAGGAAGTGCTATTCATTTATCCTCTGATGGCCGTTTCATATACGCCGGGAATCGTGGACATAACAGCATTGCCCTCTTCAGTGTAAATAACGAAACAGGAAAATTAACGTTCATTGAACATACTTCTACTGAGGGGAATTGGCCGCGTGACTTCGTATTAGATCCAACCGAAAAATTCTTAGTTGCTTCTAATGAACAATCAGGCAATTTAGTTCTCTATACTCGTGATGAAAAATCAGGCAAACTAACATTAGAACAATCCAATGTAGTTGTTCCATATCCAGTATGTGTGAAATTTTTATAATATTAACCTTTTTAGTAAAAGCAGAGATTGTTAATGATCTCTGCTTTTATTTATCTACACCCGCTTCAAACTTTCTAGTTGAATGCTTATCTAAATTAGGAACTACCTATACTTCTTGATACTAATGACGGACATATCCATAACGATACACAGTATCAATTGTCAAAAGGGAGAGTATTTCCTATTAATTTGCTACAATATTAGTTATATTCAGATTTAACTTTTGCACTGCGAGGAGGAATAACATGTCTAAACGAACACTAATCATTAACACAGATTTAGAAAACCAATTTATTGAAAAAATAAAAGTGGTGATACCAGGCTGGAATATACTTATTGGCAATGATCCGCAGATATGGCAAGATCAATTAACAGAAGCAGAGATTATCGTGATTCGGAAAAATGAGATAATGGATACGATACTAAGTGATCAATCTAAGCTGAAGTGGCTTCAATCCTGGAGTGCAGGTGTAAACACTTTCCCTTTAAAGCAGCTTGAAGAAAAAGAAGTTATCGTCACTAGTGCAAATGGTGTACATGCCTATCCGATATCTGAAACTATATTCTCCCTAATGCTAGGATTAACTAGAAAATTACATACTTATGTGAAACAGCAGCAAAGCAAAATCTGGGATGAGGCAGATGTTAGTTTGGAAATACACAAAAAAACAATCGGCATAATTGGCGTAGGTGCAATTGGGCTTGAAACAGCAAAAATTGCCAAAGCATTTGGCATGAAAGTACTAGGTGTTCGCCATTCAGGAAAAACAGAAGAATATGTAGATACGATGTATAGGATTGAACATCTGAACGAAGTACTACCACAATGTGACTATGTAGTAGTAACACTCCCACTTACAAACGAAACGAAGTATTTATTCGGAACTGAGCAATTCAAAAATATGAAAAAATCTGCATTTTTTATTAATATTGCGCGTGGCCAAATTGTAAGAGAGGACGAAATGATTACTGCATTAAAATTGAAGGAAATAGCAGGAGCAGGACTGGATGTTTTTACAGTGGAACCTCTACCAGAAAACAGTCCCCTTTGGAATTTAGAAAACGTTATCATTACTCCACATTCTTCTGGTATAACTGAATATTATGATCAACGAGTAATAGAAGATATTTTTATTCCGAATCTCAAAAGCTATGTTGATAATAAAACACCGACTATAAATATTGTTGATTATCGCAAAGGATACTAATAATGATTCCTTATGAAATTAACAATCCATTAGACTATCAAGATATAAGCAATTTGTATTTGGTCAACTCATTTGGATCAAGGAATTTTATCCCATTGTGATTCTCACATTTTTATACTATATTATGATTTGGACTTATCCCGAATTGGGCAGTTACCTTTCTTCTAAGCAGCAATGTTTGGTCAACTCCCCTCTATAGCCCGATAAGTGTAAAACAGTGAATTTTCTCTCTTAAACAAAGTAAAGTTTAGACCTACAACATTAAGGTTAAACAGATTAAGATATGAAGACACCTGTAATATTTACACTATGATGCAATGAATCGGGTTATTACTGCCCGCTTTATCAAGGGGTTGATTGAAGATTTAACGACCACAAATACGGGGCTAATCATAAGTCGATGTAATAAACCCTTATTAATGAACGTTTCACATAATTGAAACAACTGAGGTGGTCATGATGAAAGAAATTCTACTCATTTTGTTATTGCAATTAGCTTATGTTCCGCTACTTACTTTAAGGACAATCTTTTTAGTAAAAGGCGTCACATCTCTAGCTTCTGTCATTGGGATTGTAGAAATGTTAATTTATGTATTTGGACTTTCCCTCGTTTTTAGTGGCGATCAAAATTTAATCGCAATGATTGTTTATGCAGTCGGTTTCGGAATTGGGATTATTTTAGGAACAAAAATTGAACGAAAATTAGCAATCGGTTATATTAATGTTATCGCGAATACACAGCAAAAAAACTCGGAACTTATTGAAACACTTCGTACACTCGGTTTCGGTGTAACTCTTTATATCGGAGAAGGACGTGACGGAAATCGTTATCGTATGGATATTTTAACGAAAAGAAATCGAGAAAATGAACTGTATGCGACAATCGAAAAGTTCGAACCAAAGGCATTCATTGTTTCTTATGAACCTACTAAATTCAAAGGCGGGTTTATGCTAGCAAGAATGAAAATGAATAAGAAATATTAGTCGAAAAGATAAAAAGTAGCGATCAGCCAATTGGATTGCTGCTTTTTTTATTTAATCCGCATTGGCTAGCAGTAAAATCCTTATTGAGAATAAGCTGAATATTCGTATCAACAGAGAGTCGAACTGTAAAGTCCAAAGAAGATCACAGGCTAGATGTTCCAAATCAGTCATCCTTGATAACATACCCCTCCTACTTCTTATGACCTGTATCAACTATAAACCATACTTCTATACAACTTAATGAATTTTCGAATATGTCTATAAGTAGCTATATGAAAAACAATACTATATCCATTTTGTATAAAGTTATAGCTATGAAATTTTAAAATGCAACATTAAAATAATTTTTTTCATTCGCTAATGTAAATCTTTCCTTTTTATGATAGATTTAAGAATATTCTAGATTGAGGTAGGAGAGGAATATGTAATGAATCAGGTACAAGTAAATTTAGAAACACCAAAAATTCAAAGTAAATCAAAGCGGTTATGGCTTGCACTAATTCTAGGGACATTATCTGCATTTGGACCATTGTCCCTTGATATGTACTTGCCCGCTTTACCCGTACTTACAGAGGATTTAAGTACAAGTGCATCATATGCACAACTCAGTTTAACTGCTTGCATGGTTGGGCTTGCCATTGGGCAAATATTCGCTGGACCGATAAGCGATGTTAAAGGTCGCAGGACACCACTTCTTGTCGGACTTTTTCTCTACATTTTATCATCATTGCTATGTATCGTAGCACCCTCGATCGAGATATTTGTTATTTTAAGATTCATTCAAGGTGGGGCGGGTGCAGTTGGTATAGTCATTTCAAGAGCTATTGTGAGAGACCTCTACTCTGGTACGGAGCTCACGAAGTTTTTTGCGCTATTAATGCTTGTGAATGGATCTGCTCCGATTTTAGCACCGATTGCTGGTGGTCAATTTCTAGAGTTTACATCTTGGCGAGGTATATTTTTTGTTCTTAGTCTAATTGGAATGATAACATTATTCTTTGTTTTTTCTAGTTTAGGTGAAACACTCCCGAAAGAACGTCGCTCCGAGGGTGGGCTTAAACAAACCTTCCAAACGTTTAGGCAGATTATAAGTAATCGTTTATTTATGGGCTACGCACTTACTCAAGGATTTATCGGGGCTGGACTATTCGCATATATTGCTGGTTCGCCATTTGTTCTCCAAAATATTTATCAGCTTTCACCGCAAATGTTCAGTGTATGCTTTGCAGTTAATGGGGTCGGAATTATTATTTTTACTCAACTAACCGGAAAATTGGCTTCGCGCTTTGGCGAAACAAAACTTCTAATGATTGGACTTGGACTTAGTGCTGTAGCGGGAACTAGTTTGCTTCTTATGATTTTATTAAACATAGGATTAATTGCCATCCTGATTCCTTTATTCATTCTTGTATCTTGTGTCGGTGTTGTCAATACATCCATCTTCTCACTTGCTATGAGAGACCAGGCAAATTCTGCAGGTAGTGCCTCTGCTTTACTTGGATTAATGACATTTTTATTTGGAGGAATCGTCGCTCCATTCGTTGGTATAGCAGGAGAAAATACTGCTTTGCCTCTTGGGGTTATCATTGCTACAGCTGAAATAGGTGCTTTAGTCATTTACTTTGTATTAGTTGGACGATCTAAACAAAACCGAGCAAGGAATTAGTAAATCAAAATAGTAAAAGAGGCGTTCTCTTATGGAACGGCTCTTTTCGTTAAGCTTGTTGTTTTTTACAAAGTAACTAATTCGAGTAGATGTTGCTTGTAGTGGAAGGTGCGAGAATCCTGCTTAGAGAAGCGTGTTGAGGGAGACCCCGCAAGTACGAAGCACTGGTGTGGGCTTCTGAAGACCGCCCGCGGAAAGCGAGTACCTGGAACGGAAATCACCCCAGGATAATAGGGCAACAAAGTATACGAAAACAGCCTAAGGAATTGATCTAAACCCACAACATTACTTCGATTTTTTTATGTCCTGTTAATGACACAATAAACGGTGTATAGAAGGTTAGAATTCTTATTGAACACCCTCTTTTACCTTAATTGGAAGATTGCGTTTTTGAAATTTTGATAAAAATCATATCCTCAAATAAACTACCAGTATAGGTGACATGCTACAAAATGTCCCGGTTTTTGCTCCTGCCATTTTGGAGTGGATGATGAACAAATTTCCATCGCAGAGGGGCAACGTGTACGGAATACACAGCCACTCGGCGGATTAATAGGACTAGGCACTTCCCCTTTTAAAACAATTCGATCTCGTTTCAGTGTAGGATCTGGAACGGGTATAGCAGAAAGTAATGCTTTAGTGTACGGGTGAAGCGGATCATTGCATAATGTATCACTATCTGAGAATTCCATCATATTCCCGAGATACATAACAAGAATCCGATCAGATATATATTTTACCATTGACAAATCATGTGCAATGAATAGATAAGTTAAACCCAATTCTTTCTGTAATTTTTTGAGCAAATTCACTACTTGAGCCTGAATTGATACGTCCAATGCAGAAATTGGTTCATCACAGACGATAAATTTGGGATTTAAAGCAAGTGCCCGTGCAATGCCAATTCTTTGACGTTGCCCGCCACTGAATTCATGTGGGAATCGATTAATATGCTCTGGACTAAGCCCAACAAGCTTTAATAATTCCTCCACCCGCTTCTTTTTTGCCTTCCCCTTTACAACACCATGGATTGTTAAGGGCTCACCAATAATCTCTTCTACTGTCATTCTTGGATTTAACGACGCATAAGGATCTTGAAAGATAAGCTGAATGTCTCTACGCACTTTTGCCATTTGCTTTTCAGAATAATCATAAATATTCTTTCCTTGAAACAATACTGCACCATCTGTAGGTTCATATAAACGAATCATTGTTCTACCGGCAGTCGATTTGCCACAACCTGATTCCCCTACTAGACCAACTGTTTCACCTTCATAAATATCAAAATTTAACCCCTCTACTGCTTTTAGGTTTTGTTTTCCTACTGAAAAGTATTTGCTTAAATTTTTCACCTGAACGAGGGGATTTTTCTTCATTAATTCGTCATTTAGGTCCGTGTATTTCTCAATAGTTGTCATTGGTTCGTCCCCCTCCCTGCATTTATTGCTTTTTTTACATTCATCGCCTTAGCCATTGGATGCTGTAACCAGCAAGCGGTAATTTGACCATCTCCGACATCTTCAAGATCGGGGTCATGTTCCATACATATCTTCATCGCGTAATCACATCTTGGATAAAAGGAGCAGCCCTTTGGCGGCGAAAATAAATCTGGTGGCGAACCAATAATCGGAGCTAAAGGAACGGATTTATCCATATCGAAACGGGGTACAGATTTTAACAACCCTTTCGTGTACGGATGCTTTGGTTTTTGAAAGATCTCTAAAACAGTGCCTGATTCAACTACTTTCCCCGCGTACATGACAACGACTCGATCACAAATTTCCGCAACTACTCCTAAATCATGGGTAATTAAAATAATGGCTGTTTCTGATTGCTTTTGAATGTCTTTCATTAACTCTAGTATTTGGGCTTGAATCGTAACGTCCAATGCTGTTGTCGGTTCATCTGCTATTAATAATTTAGGCTGACAGACCAATGCCATCGCAATCATCGCTCTTTGTCTCATTCCCCCAGAAAATTCATGCGGGTACTGCTCCATTCGCTTTTCAGGTTGAGGAATGCCGACAAGTTTTAACGTATCCAATGCAAGATTATATGCTTT
This sequence comes from Bacillus cihuensis, assembly GCF_000504145.1. Taxonomy (NCBI): domain Bacteria; kingdom Bacillati; phylum Bacillota; class Bacilli; order Caryophanales; family Bacillaceae; genus Bacillus; species Bacillus cihuensis. Next base: position 882,797 of record NZ_KI632495.1, read on the forward strand.
CTTCCTAGTCATTTGATTATGCTTTAATACAGACTCCATGATCTGCATGCCAACTTTGCTTGTTGGATTTAAGGAAGTCATTGGATCTTGAAAAATCATACTAATTTCGTTTCCTCGAATTCTTTCCATTTCACGTTCAGATGCTTCTATCAAATCTATTCCATTATACGTGATCGATCCTTCTTTATATTGAGCAGGTGGTGAGGCTAATAGTTTCATAATTGCTTTTGCTGTCACACTTTTACCACAGCCAGATTCACCTACTATCCCGATTGTCTCTCCTCGCTTAACTTCAAAATTGACGCCTCTTACAGCATGAACTTCGCCGCCATACGTTTTAAAGTCAATTCGTAAATTCTTCACTTCTAATAAACTCTTCATTTCGGTCCACCTTCTCTCTATTTTTTATCTACTTAGGACCTCTTACTAGGCTTTTTTACTCACGCAGTTTTGGATCTAATGCATCTTGTAGTCCATCACCCAAAACATTAAATGCAAACATCGTTAAAGAGATTAGAAATGCTGGAATCGCCAACTGATAGAAATTACCGATTAATATACTTCCAAGCGCATCACTTGTTAGACTTCCCCAACTGGCTTGCGGTGGTTGAATACCAAGCCCAAGGAAACTCAAGGTTGCTTCAGCGAAAATAGCTGTCGGGATCGTTAAAGTAACATTTACAAGAATGGGTCCCATTGAATTCGGAATTAAATGTTTTCTTAATGTCCAACTTAACTTTGCACCAGCCGCTTTAGATGCCTGAACATATTCATTTTCCTTTAATTGCAGAACTTGCCCACGGACAAGGCGTGCCATCGGAATCCAACCGGTGATCGTCATGGCAATAATGATTGGGAAAATACCAGGCCTTAGTACAACCATGATTAGAATCACCATTAATAAATATGGAATAGAATAAATTACTTCTGCAATTCGCATCATTACATTATCTGTTCTACCGCCACTAATTGCCGAAATCCCGCCATATACTACACCTAAAACGAAGTCAATTAAGGCTGCCATCAAACCAATAAATAATGAAATCCGCGCGCCATACCACGCTCTCGTAAACAAATCCCTTCCTGACGCATCGGTACCAAACCAGTGCTCTGCATTCGGCTCTAAGTTCTTCTTCGTAAAATCCTGCTCATAATATGTGAAACCGTTCATATATGGACCAAAAATTGCCATCAGACACAACAGAATAATCAGCACCAAACCAATCATAGCTAGTTTATTTGCGCGCAATCTCCGCCATACATCGTTCCAATAGGAAATCGTGGGCCTAGAAATCTTTTCGGCCTCTAGAAAATTATTTTCTGCTGGAGCAAACATTTCTTCGGTTACATCTATTTTCCCCGCCATTATTTGCTCGCCCCCGTCACTTTAATTCTAGGATCAATCCATGTGTAAACCACATCGACGATAAAAATTAAAAAGATGAGAATCGCACTGTAAAAAACTGTTGATCCAAGAATCACTGGATAATCACGGTTCATTATACCTTTTACAAACATCTCACCAATTCCTGGAATCCCAAATATATGTTCAATTACGAAACTTCCCGTTACAACATTCGCTGTTAATATACCTAAGACCGTAACGACAGGCATCAAAGCATTACGAATTGCATGTTTAATGATCACTGCATTCTTTCGTAATCCTTTTGCTTTAGCCGTTAAAATATAATCTTGATTTAAAACTTCAATCATGCTTGTTCTCATCAATCTTGCAATATAAGCAAGCGGCATCATTGCAAGTGCAATAGACGGTAATACAGTATGGCTCCAAGATTTCCAGGTCGCTACCGGAAAAAAAGACCATTTTACTGCCAAGAAATTAATAAGTAAGGTCGCCAATACAAAACTTGGAACTGATATGCCAATAATTGCAATAATCATAGATGTATAGTCTGGCCATCGATTTCGATATAATGAAGCGATGACTCCTAATATTAGGCCAAAGAAGATAGCAATAATCATAGCCTGAGCTCCAAGATGAAAGGAGACCGGGAAACCTTTTTCTATATAATCGTTTACTGTTAATGTCTTAGACTTTATTGAAGGACCAAAATCTAACAAAGCCACTTGCTTGAGATAAATGACATACTGCACAATTTTTGGTTTGTCCAAATTATAGTATCGTTGTAAGTTTTCGTACATTGATTCTGTCATTGTTCCTTCTTTCGCGAACGGGTCACCAGGAATACTATGCATAATAATAAAGGTAATCGTAATGGTCGCCCATAACGTAATGATCGCCCACATAAAGCGATGTAAAATATATCTAATCATAATCAATCACCCCATTCCTCTTAAATGAAGACCTTTTTGATTGGTGATTTTCCAAAGGAAAAAAGGGGGCGTGCCAAGACATAAGCACACCTCCGACATTCTTCAATTATTCTTTTGCATCCATATCAACATCTGCATAAATAAATTGAGGATATCTGTTGATTGGTGTATAAACACCTGTCACATATTCTTTAACCATATGCGGTTTTGTATAGAAATAGATTGGGATAATCGGCATTTCAGCCATAAGAAGTTTTTCAGCTTTATGCATATTGTCCATCCGAACTTGTTGATCCATTGTTTGCTTTGCTTCTTTAATCAATTGATCGTATTCAGCATTTTTCCAATTCGCATCATTGTGTGGATTATCTGAAGTCCATAGATCCATAAATGTCATCGGATCAACATAATCGCCAACCCAGCCAGCACGAGAAACTTGATATTTACCCGCTTTTTCTCTATCAAGTTTCACTTGGAATTCAGTATTTTCTAGCGTTACAGTTACCCCAAGGTTCTTACGCCACATCTCTTGTACTGCTTCTGCAATTTTTTGGTGGCCTGCTAACGTATTATATAAAATTGAGAATTCTGGCAGTTTATCCATTCCTTCCTCTGCCAACCCTTCTGCTAGCAACTTCTTCGCTTCTTCTACATCTTCAGTGAAAAGATTTCCGGTATTTTCTTGGTAGTCCCCATTTACATCAGGAATCCCTGGTGGGACTACTGAATAAGCAGACTGTTGACCACCTTGTGCGACATTTTCAGTAATTGTTTTACGGTCAATCGCTAAACTTAATGCTTTTCTTACTTTTATGTTGTTAAATGGTTTTACATCGTTATTTAAATTGTAGTAATAAACAGCTAAATCTGGTCCATTGTGGAATTCTTTATTATTAGACTGTGCCAGTTGTCCTTGAACATCTTGTGGTAGAGGATACGATAAATCCAATTCGCCAGATTGATACATTTGCCATGCTGTATTTTCATCTTCAAGAATGACAAAGTTTACAACATCTAAATTAATTTTATCTTTCTCATAATAATTTTCATTCTTCTCTAACTTCACACTTTCTTTATGTTTCCACTCTGTTAACTTGAACGGTCCATTTGAAACGTAGCTAGTAGCTTCTGTGAACCATTTCGGATTTTCTTCTTGAACTTTTTTATTCACCGGATAGTACGTATAGAAAGAAGTTAAATCAAGGAAGTATGGGGTAGCTTGAGCAAGCTTCACTTCAAGTGTTGTATCGTCTTTTGCTTTTACCCCAACTTGATCGACTGTTCCAGTACCCGCATTGTAAGCTTCAGCACCTTCAAGATAAAACAATTGATACGCATATTCGGAAGCGGTTTCAGGAGCAAGTGCATATTTCCAAGCGAATTCAAAATCATGTGCTGTTACAGGATCGCCATTTGACCATTTCATGCCTTCTTTTATTTTGAAAATCCAATTTATCCCATCTTCACTTGTTGGAACAGACGCCATTCCATCTACGATTTCTCCTTCAGGCGTTTTCTTCGTCAATCCTTCAAACGCATGCTCTAATATCCATGAATCATGTGTGCCTTCTGCTGTTCCTGGATGCAGTGATCCTGGTTCAGAGCTGTTATTTAGATTCAAAACCTTCTCTACCGCTTCCTTTTTCCCATCACTTTTACCTGAGTCTTTAGTCGATGTTTTTTCTGTTTCTCCAAAGCTATTACATCCCGAAATTACTACCATTAACCCAATAACAAGAGCAAAAAATGAAAATTTATTTCGTTTCAAATAAATTCCTCCTTATTTCTCATAATAGTTAAAAAAAAACGAAATGCCTTTCATTGCAAATCTATTACAAAAACCCCACATGACTGCCAAACATTAGATTTACAAAAATACATCCCCCCATTCTCACAAAAGCCATCGTCAGCCATAAAAAATAGAATCACCCTTTCTATTTCAGAATTATCTCAATATTACAAATTCGACAATTACTTTATTTCCCCTTTAAAAAACACTAATATTTTACTAATATGTAAATTTTATTTTTTAGGTATTAAATCCTGATTTCTGACTTTTTATCGCCACCAAAAAAAGTCTAACAAAATTTCTGTCAGACTTACTTTTTTTATGATTTTAAAACCCATTTTTCAATCGCTTTAGCGACACCATTTTCTTCATTTGTTGCTGTGATCCAGTCCGCTGTCTCCTTCACGATTTCCTGTGCATTCCCCATCGCAACACCAAGGCCTGCTTCCTTAATCATCATAATATCATTCAAGCTATCGCCAACTGCCATCACTTCGTTCATGTTTATACCTAGGCGATTACAAACGACTTCAATGGCTTTGGCTTTATTAATTCCAAGTGCGTTCACTTCAATATTCGTTGGACTTGAATTACTAACTTCAAGCTGGCCATTCCCTTTAAGGAGCTGGATAATTTCTTCTCGTGCTTTATTATCACTCGTATTAAATCCGAACTTCAACCACTCTGAGGCGAAAAGGTCTTCAGGAATATCGTCTCGATACACTCGATCACAACTGACGGCCCAGTAGTCTGTTTTAAATTGGTTACATATGTCTAGCATCCATTTCACAAAATCGGTTTGGATAATATTTCTTTCGACTAGTTTTCCCTGTTCGTTATAAATTTCACTGCCATTTACTGTAACTAAATATGAAGATAGTTCTAATGATTTCGCATAGTCACTACAGGTTGCAAAAGTGCGTCCTGTGCTTAGAACAACATGAACCCCTTGTCCCTCAGCCGCCTTAATTGCCTGCCGGTTCTCTTCCGTTACTTTATTGTCTGGATCTAAGAGTGTTCCGTCCATATCCAAAGCAATTAATTTTATTTCATTTTTCAATATGTATTCTGACATTTCGCTACCATCCTTTCGCAAGTATTGATTTTCATTACATTCACTTTGTCGTTTCTTTCATCCAATCCTGTTAGCGAAACTTCCATCAGTGGGGGATTCAACCTGTTCATCCGTGATATATTATTAATGGGTCCATACCTCTTGCAATGTGTTTCTAAATAGCAGGTTTAAATCTGTTGTTGGATCAACAGCTTCTTTTTGTAAATGTTTTACATATTGTTCAAGTCGAGGAATTTCACTTTCGATAAATTGATTGATGATTTGTATTCTTGGCTCATAATCTAACTCGACACTTGCTATTTTTCTTTCTAGCAATGTAGTGATTTCGTCCTTCAATTTCCCATCGGGAACTAATGCTGCTAATAAAACCTGAAATTCATTTGGCGGGAATGTATTGTATGTTTCAATCCATTTTGCGGCTAGTAACGGACGTAAAACGTAAAAATATTTTTTAATTTTCACAGAATTTTGCTGCAGATAGTCCCGATAATTGCCATTGGCCATATGTAAATAGTGATATACGCCGGAGCTTGGGATAAACACATCTTTCTCCATATTGCGCATTTGATGGATCGTAGAATATGCCGTGTAATATTGTATGCTTGAATGCATCCATTCTAAAAGGGCTGGATTGGATTTGCGGAACAAACGTAAAGCTTTCGTGATTTCCCATCCATTTATATCAAGTAAATTATGGATAGGATGTTCAATCACATCTCGCTTGTTGTTATCAATGGATAAATACCATTCTGGTTTATGAACGTAAATAAAACGAACATCATAGTCACTGTCTTTAGACGGGAAGTCCCATGCCCTACTTCCTGATTCACATGCATAAACAATCTTCACATCAAATTCTAGTTCAATTCGCTTTAATTTTTGGAGTATTACCGGTTTCATTTTCCACCTCTACACGAAAATTTCGCTAACTATCATTTAAACCATACTGGAAAGTGCTAATTTATTCAACAAAAAAAGCCATAAGCAGGCTTTTTTAAGAAAGTTCAATGATTCCATCATTTTCCCTTAGGATCATTTGTTTGTAAGGAATTCTCCTTCCATGTCTGAACCCCATCATCTTCATCGAATTCGACGATGACGTCCGTAACACCTCTTTCATTGCTGATTGCTTCAACTAAACGGTCTTTTATATCATCTGCTTCGGCAATCGTAATTGATGCATCCAATTCTACTTCTAGTTCGACATGAAGATGCTCCCCTTCTTTTAATACAGTGATTTCTTGAATATCTTTCACATCGGGATCTTTAATGACCATATCGCCAATTTTATTACGAATTTCTGTATCAGATTCTCCAAGTACACCTGCTGCATTATCAAGGAAGACCCTCCCAACTACAAAGAACATCATCCCCCCAATCATGACAGAGGCAACCCCTTCTGCTTGAGCAAACATAGTGTAGTGTGACAGCAGAATAGCCACAATTGCGAGGACTCCTCCAGCAGTAGCAACGAAGTCTTCTAAAAAAACGAGTTTTGTTGCTGGTTTCGCTTTTTTATAAGCTCCAAAGCTTTTCGTAGCAATTTGAATCCCGGATGCCTCCACACCTGTTTCATGAAGTACTTCTTTCATCGCTTTAAATAATACAAACGCTTCAAGAATGACTGCTGCAATAAGAACTGTAAGATTAATCACAATCCCAGCTGAATGAGCTGGATGAATGATATGGTGAATTCCTTCTTTAACGGTTTCATATGACATGATGCCTACGATCAATACAGCTCCTAATAAAACAAGGTTGACAAGTCGACCAAATCCTTCAGGAAAACGGTCTGTAGGTGCTTTCTTACTAAGTGCTGAGCCGATGAATACAAAAAATTGATTGGCCGCATCTCCTATACTATGTAACATTTCTGCAAACATCGCGACATTTCCGGTAATAAAATAAGCAACAGCTTTTAAGATGGCAATAATTGCATTAACACATGCAGCGATAATTGCTGATTTATTACCTTGTTTTAATAATCTAAGTAATTCACTCATAGGCAGATTCCTCTTTCTTTTTGTATTGTTAAAGCCTAAAGATGGTTGAAAACAGTCATATTACTTTTATACTTTGAAGAAATATGCCCTTATTCTTTTATTCTAAATTCTTTATATATATGAACCATTTTATTTTAGTAAACTACCTCTAATGTTTTGAAATTATTCCATCTAACTTTTCAATTAACAATACAGCAAGAAAATTTTCCTGATTATTGTAGAGCAGTTACGGAAATGGATTTCAAGAAACTAATGCCTGAAAGTTTTAACAGAAGTTTATTCTGCACAGTAATGTTATTTTGCACATATACAGATAGATGATCCATTCTCATTTCCCTGTATTGTTCTAAATATTTTGGCTTACCAGGAACAGCGACTATTTCTTGTATACCTACCGAACAGCAACCATTCACTACTAAGTTTTTTACAGTTATTGTATTCCCTTTCGCTTCAATCCACTTTTTCGCTTGTTCTTCGATTTCAATAATCAAGCCCATTCACCCTTTCATTTTCTAATAGCTATTTCAATAAAGTGTAACTTCCTTTTGAGTAATGGTAACTGCTTCATCTAATTGCCTCAAAAATAAAGGAACCCTAAAAAACAAAATTGATTTCTGATTTTAGGGTTCCTACCTGCTTTATATAATTAAAAGTTTTTTTCACATACCTTGTTGTTTTTCTATTATATGTATACAAACAACATAGGTTGATTTCTGTTGGAAGTACTCGCTTATTTGCGGGCTTTCTAACGAAGCCTCCTCCGTACTTTGCACTTATGGGGTATCCCTAAAACAGGCTTCTCTAAGCAGGAATCTTGCCATCCGCTCCAACTGTTCGAATTGGTTTCTTGCTAAAACAACAAACTTTTGGAAAAGAGCCAAATAAAAACAATGCTTATTTTGTAATGTTTAGTAGTGGTTTTGACTCCAATTTAGATAATTTACATGATTAGTCAACTATTTTTTTTAATTTTGACGGATTATTTACCTTATACAAGATCTCTTTGTTGAATTTCTTATCAACAATTTTTCCGTCAAATTCAAGCTGATCTTGTTCTTCTAACTCAAGTTTTTTTAAAGTCTTGCTGTAGGCACACCACGCATCGCCAATAAACAATTCTGCTTCTCCCGTAATCTGGACATTTTCCAACAAAATCACTTCATCTTCTTCACCAGTGAAATGGTTCATTTTCGCGGTAAATTCTTTAATTTTTGCGGTGAAGTGAACTTTATCTTCAGGCAGCGCTAATTTAGGTTTCTTTTCTTTCTTTGGTTTTTTTTCTTTAGGCTTCTCTTCTTTTTTAGCTACAATATCTTCAACTGGCACTTCAATGGTGTCATTAGTAACCTCAGATGTTGCATCAAAAACAGTACCACTCAATAATTCTTTGCCGAAGTTGTTACTTTGCATTTCCTTCAAAAAGGCTGGATGGATACAGCTTAGTGAACCATCTTCAAATTCAACAACAATTGTATTAAATCCGTTCGAGTATGCTTGGTAGCCTGCAAGTTTTACTTTTCCTTGATAATAGGGCGTTTTATACCATAGATCATCTTTAACCGATCTGGCGGTAAACAAACTCCATTCTATGCCTTTTTCAATATATTCTTCTCTATTTTCAAATGTTAAAAATTCGCCAACAGGCGGAATTATATATACAGCATTTGCCAAACAAAACACTCCTCTAAATCTTCTTTTTATCAGTTTATCAAAATCTCAGAACATTTAACAACAGTGGTTATCATTGGTATAACAATGTGTTAATGCTTTAAAGCTTCTTATACAAAAAAATGAGGATAGCCCAGAAGTTTAGTGGCCAGACTCCGCAACTAGTACATACAGTTTAGTAAAAGTGTAAGTAACACTATAAACTGTCTGGCGTGCTGAATCAGACCCTTTAAGGACATCCTCACTCTTTTGTTTTATCCCGCATTAACGGGCAGTAAGACCCCCACCTCAAGGTTTACAGGAATTAAAGATGCGTAAGTGGGGCAACTGCCCATAAAAGGCCGATTGGTGAGATACAGTGAAACTTACCTTTGTGGTCTTCAAAGGTTAAGTTGAGACCCACAGGATGTCGGTCACTCAGACGTTGTCGCAGGGCTCGGCGTACTTAGTCTAAGTTCGCTGAATCGGGTTCCTAGTGTCGCGCTTTATTTACCTTCGCTGCGTGAAAGTAAATAAAGCGCGACACTAGAGCGGGGCTAACAATCAGTAGGCGATGAAGCTCCCACTGATTGAAGTTTCACTTTATCTTTGGAACTGTACGCGATGCAAATTCGCGAATATTCCACCCTGATCAATCAACTCATCATGCTTCCCTTGCTCAGCAATTCCTTCTTCAGTAACAACTACGATCCGATCAGCGTTTCGAATCGTCGCTAGCCTGTGAGCAATAACTAAAGTCGTTCTATTCACAGCAAGCTCAGTCAACGCTTCTTGAATAATCATCTCAGTTTCTGTATCCAATGCCGACGTGGCTTCATCGAGAATTAAAATTGGCGGATTTTTCAAAAACATCCGTGCAATAGCGATCCGCTGTTTCTGTCCACCTGATAATTTTAGACCTCGTTCTCCAATTTGGGTTTCGTATCCATCTGGAAGGCCAGCAATAAAGCTTTCAAGATGAGCTTTTTTTGCGGCATCATAAATTTGTTCGTCTGTTGCACCTAGCATTCCATATGCAATGTTTTCTTTCAAAGTTCCTGTAAATAAAAACACATCTTGCTGCACAATGCCAATTTGTGATCGAAGTGATTGCTTTGTCATCTCTCGAACATCAATCCCGTCGATTTTAATGCTACCATTAGTTACATCGTAGAACCTTGGAATTAAGGAGCAGATTGTTGTTTTTCCAGCTCCCGATGGACCGACAAAGGCAACTGTTTCACCTGCATGAATTGTCAGATCTATCTCGTTCAAAACCGTTCTTTTATCGTCATAACCAAAGCTTACTTTAGAAAACGAGATGTCACCTAGTAACGATTCAACTATCTCAGCCCCTGGTTTATCTTGTACGTCTGGGTCGACATCAAGAAGTTCAGTAAACCGCTTAAAGCCAGCCATCCCTTTTGGATACAACTCCATCAAGGCGCTAATTTTATCAACTGGTTTAAATAACACATTCACATATAAAACAAATCCTACCATTTCCCCGTACGATAAACGATTTTCATAGACTAACCAAGCACCAACTACTAATACGGCAAGTGTCATAAAGCGAGTCATCATGTAAATTCCTGATGAACTGAAGGACATCACTTTATAGCCGCGTAGCTTTGCTTTTCTAAATTTCTTGTTATTGCCAGAGAAGCGATCCATTTCATAATTTTCATTTGTAAAAGATTGGACTACTCGCACACCTGAAACACTGTCTTCCACACGTGCATTCACATCTGCTACTTCTGTATACATTTGCTTCCAAGCTTTGTTCATTTTCATATTACTGAATATTATAAGTACTACAAGAAACGGTAAAATACAAACTGTCACAAGAGCAAGTTGGATATTAATTGTCATCATAATCCAAAAAGCACCAAAGAATGTCATAACAGCAATAAATAAATCCTCTGGTCCATGGTGGGCAAGCTCACCGATATCAAACAAATCATTCGTAATTCGACTCATAATATGACCTGTTTTCGTATTATCGAAAAATTTAAAAGATTGCTTCTGTACATGTTGAAACAACTGCTGACGCATGTCGGTTTCAATATTAATTCCGAGCATATGACCCCAATAGTTCACGATATACTGCAATAATGTACTGATTATGTATAGCACTAACAATCCAACACTCACAGTTGCAATTGTTGGCCAATCTTCCCCAGGTAGCAAACTATCGATGAACCATTGTACAGCAAGTGGAAAGGCCAATTCAAGCAAAGCCACAATAACAGCACAGCTAAAATCAACTATAAACAAACGTCGATGTGGTTTATAATAAGAATAAAATCGTTGAATCATTTATCATATCCCCTTTCATATAATACTAGAATTATAGAACCAGCGCAGGAAATAAACAAGTACTCCAAAGATCTGGACTAACACTATTACTGCTAATGGAGTCTTTGCTTTTCCACCTTTAGATCGGCTTCTTTCGTCAGAAAATAAGCTAGTTTCATTTCTGTTTGAAGTAATAACGATGTAGATAAATATAAATGCCCCTAAGAAAATTATTCTTCTTAGGGACATTTTTTCAGTATCAACCTGCTACAATTTAAAAACCGTTCACATAAAATTCTACAGTTTCTATTTCTTCATCAGTTAACACTCTTGCAAGCAATTGTGCAAGTTCTTGTTCAATGTTTTCTTTATTTCCTTCGTGTTTTTTAGTAAGCTGTGCTGATAGCTTCATGAAGGACAATTGCTTTTGGAATTCATCCTTAGTTAATGGAGATTGATGATGGGAGAGAAAAACTGTCTCTGCCTCAAAGGATTCTAATTTCTGTATTAGCTGTAATGATTTTTCCACCGTATAATTCCATTTTTCCGCATATAGATTGGCATATAAACAATCCCCTAGAAATAATATCTTCTCTTCTGGCAGATAAATAATAGTCGAATCTTCAGCATGATCTCCGCCTACATGCTCAATCATACATGTAACACCGCCAAGATTAATTTGGAGTGTTTTATTAAAAATAATCTGAGGTAGTGAAAGAACGATAGCCCGTTCATTCCCTAATTCAAGCTTAATTGCGTCTGCACAAAATGGAATTTCAATTCCAGCCTCAACACGCTCGTCCAAAAAAGAATCTTCCCAAGATAATGTTTGCATATGCTTAAGCTTTTCAGCAGTTTTTTGTTGCGCGATGACAGGAACTTTGATTTCACTTAATCCAAAAACATGATCCCAATCTGAATGGGTAAGTACAAGATAATCACCTTTTACTGCGTGTTTTGCCAATTGCTCTCGAAACAATTTTGTATGGTTCACAGAATTTCCTGCATCAATCAATAGCGTGTGATCATCTCCGACAACCGCAGCTAATACAGGGCGATCCGTTTTTTGAACAGGCGTTAAATAAAAAAAACGTTCCGAAATTTTCACTAATGTTTGCATGTTGCTCACTCCTCGATGTTAAAAACATAGATCATAGTAAAATGAATAATCAATTTCTCTTAAAAGAATTCGTTTTATTAACATTTACTTATTCTCTAAAGTGTTTATTCTTAATTTATTGTACAACAACTAAAGGTGGTAATCATCTCGATTTTGAAAAAAATGATCTTATGATTTACTTTAATTTATTCAACTTGCAAACTTAAAATAAAATTCCAACCTAAATTGTAGGTGTCAAGATATAAGTATATTCCTCTTTGTAATAAAGTGATATCAATTAGTGGGGAGTTCGTCATCCACCACTGATGTTAGTCCAGTTCTACTTTCGCTAAATCTTCGATTAATCTCCACTACGAACTAAGGTTCAACGAATCACAGACTAAGTATGACGTGTCCTTTAGTCTTTCATCTGTGTGATCCACATCCTATGGGCGCAAACTTTACCTATGCATAACTCTCGGTAAGTTTCACTTTATCTTACTAGTTGTCCTTTAATACCAAAAAGCGACGCCTTTGAGCAACGTATACGCCATCACATTCGATCCTAGTCAGACAAGCATAAGATGAATACCGCGGCGTAGTTTGCCACAGAGCATAACAGCTTCTGACTTGAAGAAGGGCTAGTAGCCGCAAATAGGCTAGGCAGTTGTACCCCCATTACGCATCTATGATTCCTCTCATCTAAGCCTTGAGGGGTTTTACTGCTCGTTTTTGCGAGATAAATATATCTTTTATTTTGTCTCTTTTCGTAAACATTGTTGTTTTTAGCAAGAAACCAATTCGAACAGATGTTGATTGTAGTGGAAGGTGCGAGACTCCTGCGGGAAAAGCGTGTTGAGGGAGACCCCGCAAGTGCAAAGCACTGAGGAGGCTTCTGAGACCGCCCGCGGAAAGCGAGTACCTGCAACGGAAATCAACCCGGGATATTAGTGAAAAAATGATTGAAAAGCAACAAAGTATGTGAAAACAGCCTTTATTTTTAACATACCCTATACTTTCCATTAATAATAGAACTTTTCGAATGTTATATATTTCAACTTAAATTAATGGAAATAACAATGATTTCATATTTCAAAAGCTAAGCTACTTGATACCGATTGGATCAGATCCACATTTCTAACTATCTTTTTTCTATTACTAATTGACATATTAAACGAGATATCGAATGTGAGGTCAGACTTCACATTGGGGCTACTTTTATTTCAACACAAGTATATTATCATTCATGTACATCCAATTTTGTGGAAATGACAGGCCGATATGCCAAAATGTGATCCCAGCTAATCGATAGCCGTCAATCATTTCATATTTTGCTGTTATACTCCGAATATCCTCAAACCAAACGATATGCTGAATTCCAGCTTCCCAATATGTATACCAAGGCGATGCTGCAGCCTGATCGTACTCAATTTCACTCCATTTTACAATGGCTTGATTTTGGGCATTATTAACTGAAGTAGCTGTTGTAGTATTACTTGGAATCATCCAGTCATATGCATATAATGGCATAGCTATCTGAAGCTTATTTGATGGGATATTGGCAAGCGCATACCGTATTACTTGAGCCATCCACCAAAGGGGAGAAATGGGATTCGGTGGTCCCGTTGGATAACCGTAATCAATTGTCATTATCGCAACAAGATCAGCCACTTGCCCAATCGCACGATAATCATGCCCTCCAACAATTCGATTGGTAAAATTATCATTTGTTTTTGAATGAAGATTCACATGAAGAATGCGATTCCCAAGTGCATTTTTTAATTCTCTAAGTAATAATACATAATCTCCTCGTCTTGCTGGCGGGATAAATTCAATGTCCATACTTACACCGCTATACCCTTTTTCTTCGATGAAATTCATCATCGATCTTACTAAATTGTTACGATAGACAGGATTGGCTAATACAGTTCCAACCAATTCAGCATTAAAGTCTCCGTCTTGAAAATTTCGAATCATCAATAGTGGTTTCACTCCGACTTGTTTGGATTTCTCTAAGAGCGGACGGTCGTCTCCATCCACATATGCAATTCCTTCATTAGTAAAGGAGTAAGCTACGATTGCCAAATAAGTCAGCTGGTAGGAATGCTTTTCAAGGTTATTAAATACCGTTCCTCCGCTAACGGGAAATGCAAAACCGAGTGTAATTAGCTGATTTTTGTACGGTGAGGGCACGCTAATCTTTTGATTGATTTGAAGGTTATTCAGTTCCATACCCGGATTTGCTTGCTGGATTGCTTGCACATTCGTCCCGTAAACGTTCGCAATTTCAAATAGTGTATCTCCAGGTTTTATATAATACAACCGATTTCTTAATGTATGATCTGGGATATAAAGCGCAAGTCCAGGTACGATTGCCTTGCTTGAATTTAAACCATTTATAGTCATAAGTCTTGTCATATCAATCTTATACATGAGTGAAATTGACCAGAGTGTATCACCGGTATTCACCACATGAATTGCCATTTCTCCACCTCATTCCATATCTCCATGTTTGATTTTTAACTTTACAAATTAAAATCGCGCATTTTTTGGCTCCAAAAGGCTGGATTTCCCCTTACGTTATTGTAATTTTCCTTTCTATAAGTTTATGGATCTCTTTCGTTTAGTTATGTCTATTATAAAAATTATATTTTGTTGAAACCTATTCCAAGAATAAAACGTCTAATATTATAAGAAGACTCACTTAATTGGAGGATTAAAAATGCGTAATTTAAGGGTTATAAGCCTAATTCCCCTTCTTCTGACTTGCATAATAGCTTTCATAGATGCAAAATCTTCTTTAAACAAAATGGAAGGGTATACTAGTAATGATGTAGGAAAGTCGACGTTTTCAATTGTACGGGATGTCGGGGATCACAGAGGAACCCATTACATCTTATGTAGAAGTAAGGTGAATATCTTCGATCATTTATTTGAGGTGAACAATTTACATACATACTGCGAAGCAGAAACGCTTCATTCTATGATTATGGACTTTCAAGAATAAAGCGTTTAATCGCTATATTAGTAAAGCAAGGGTTTATTAATATTGATTATTGCTTATTTGATTAACTCTTTAATATCATAAAATTTCCCATTATCCAATTCTGGTTCAAGCAGCAACTCGATCAAGATATTTGCAACAAATTCAGGTGACCGTAGCATTCCTTTCTCCTTATACGTATGAAATCTCGCAGAATCTGCAAAATCAGTCTCATTTGCCGACCTGATCACTTTTTGCATATTTGTATCCATTACACCTGGGGAAAACGAAATGACGTACGCGGGATTTTCCTCTCTTTGTTGTTCAATTCCAGCGACTCTTGTAAACATTTCAAGACCCGCTTTCGAACTACAATATGCGCCCCAGCCTTCATAATGATTCTTAGCTGCCCCGCTTGAAATATTGACAACTATTTTCTTATTATTGTACCCTTGTGTTCTTTTTATAAATGAATCAGTTAAAATCGCCGGAGCCAAATAGTTCAGTTTTGCTTGTAAAACAAATGTGTCTATATCTAGTTCTCCAATTCGGTTTATCGGTTCAACCATACCAGCGTTATTAATGAAATATAGCTCATCTACATCATTTTTCAAATGAGAAATAATTTCATCCATAACACTTTCCAATTGATTTGTTTCCGTTAAATCTGCGCTAACAAATGTAAGTCTCCCACTCGTTTGCGTGGTTTTATGATAAAGCTCTTGATTAATGGTTCTTGCAACTAGTATACATCGGAAGCCTCGATCAAGACATAACTTTGCCAATGCAGCACCTAGTCCGTTAGAAGCTCCTGTTATAATAAATGTTTTCATATTTTCCCGCATCTCCTTATTTTGTATGAAAATGTGCATCATCTTCATGTTTATGGACTATCTAAAAAAGCACCTGGAAATCTTTACGAAAACCAGGCGTCTTAAAAAATTTATTCAACAAAAGGTGGAGCGGAATCTGGATTTTCAATTTCAGAACGTCTTTTTAGTCGAATAAACTTAACGATATTTAACACAATCGTCTTGATAACGGAATAGGTAGGGATCGCAAGAATCATCCCTAAAATTCCTGATAAATTACCCGCTACGAGTAACACAAAGATAATCGTTAATGGATGTGTATTTAATTTCTTTCCAATTACTAGCGGAGAAATAAGATTACTATCAAGCTGTTGAACAATAACAACAACGATTATGACCAGGCCAGCTTGTAAAGGTGAATTTATTAATCCAACTATGACAGCAGGTGCTGCTCCTAAAAATGGGCCAACATAGGGAATAATGTTTGTAAATGCCCCGATTAATGCCAAGACAATGGCATATGGGAGATCAATGATTAAATAGCCGATAAATGTTGCTACTCCGACAAACAGACAAACTAAGAACTGACCTTGAATATAAGTGGACAATGTTGCTGCTGTTTCACTTAATAATGTAATTCCTTCACTTCGATAATGAGCTGGAATGAATTTTGCGATCGCATGGGGCAATTTATGTCCATCCTTCAACATATAGAATAGAACGAATGGCACCGTAACAATAATTAATGTAATATTCGTTACTACACTAAATACCGAAGATAAACTTGTGTTTAAGTAACTAGGTAAGTCTTTCACAAAATTTACTAATGTTGTTTCCATCTTATCAAGTGATACATAATTTTGATTCAATAACCATTGATATTGCTTAGAAGCAAGGAAATTATTTAAAAATTCTCGACCTTGCCCAATATATTCTGGAAAATTATTCACCAAGTCCGTGATTTGTTTAGTTAATGCTGGTCCAATTAGACTGCCGAGGATGGCAATGATTCCTACAAATAAGACAAAAATCAATAAGATCGCTAAGCCTTTGGGTACTCTTTGATTCGTCAAAAAAATGACTACTGGATTGAAAATAAAGTAAAGAAAGCCAGCGATTAAGACTGGAAAAAACAATGTAGTAGTAAAGATTACGATCGGCTCAAACAAAAAAGAGATTTTTGTTGAAACGAAAATCAAAAGAGCCATCAATAATAACTGTAAAGTCCAAAACTGTAATTTTGACTTCGATTTAAACAAGTTGTTCCCTCCACTCCCACTTACAAAATAATTTTAGTTGCAACATTTACCTATCTACCAGACTAAGGAAAACACGGGGTGTAATACATGCAGTCTCGCTAAAGTAATTTGTATTTTTTTCCACATTAACAAGCAGTACCCTTCCCACCTCATGTCTTCGAGGAATCGTAGGTGGGGGATGAAGCCTCCACTTCTGATTGAAGTTTCACTTTTTATTGAAATTTTTATTCTAATAGAGCTTCCGGTTATAAAATTGGTGCCAATAATCTCGATATAGATTCTTTAAAGCGAAGCCATAATGAGCGTTTATGATAGTCTTCAAGAGTAAGTTGCTTTGAAACTTTAATGTCTTCATCAAAAGCATCTGTAAGTGTATTGGCGAATTTGCAATTGTAAATAAAGGCGTTTACTTCGAAATTTAATTTGAAGCTTCTCATATCAATGTTCGATGTACCTACTGAAGCAGTTTCATTGTCTACGATAATCGTCTTTGCGTGTATAAAGCCATTATCGTAAATATAAATCGATGCTCCTGCCTCAAGCAACTCCCCAATATATGAATAAGTAGCCCAATATACGAATATATGATCTGGTTTATTTGGTATCATTATGCTTACTTTAATACCCGACAATGCTGCAATACGGAGGGCATCTAACAAGCTTGCATCAGGAACAAAATAAGGAGTTTGAATCAAAATGGAGTGTTTAGCCGACATAATTAACTTGATATAACCATTTTTTATTTGTTCCCATTTGGAATCTGGACCACTTGTAACAATTTGCATCCCAATGGAATCAAGAGGAGATTCTATTTCTGGAAAGTGCTCAGGAACAAAGCCAATATCATGGTGCTTAGACGCCTCGTTCCAGTCAAGAATAAACACCGTCTGAATAGCATAAACAGCCGATCCTTGAATTCGCAGATGGGTATCACGCCAATAGCCAAATTTCGGATTTAATCCTATGTATTCATCACCAACATTAAAGCCACCGATATAGCCGATCCTACCATCAATAATGACCAACTTACGATGATTACGGAAGTTAAGGCGCAAATTAATAAAGGGCAAACGACTAGGGAAGAAAACTTCAACTAAACCTCCTGCTTTCCGAAACTCCTTAAAAAAACGCTTCGTTAATCCACGGGAACCTAGCTCATCATAGAGTATGCGTACTGTGACGCCTTCCTTTGCTTTCAACGTCAACAGATCAATAAACCTTTTACCTAGTTCGTCCTTTTTAAGGATATAATATTGAATATGTATATGATCTTTTGCCGCTTTAATATCTTCAAACAATTGAGCAAATTTTTCTTTGCCATCTATAAAGATATCAACAGAATTGTCTTCTGTTAGTACTGCATCATTCGTTCGTAAATGCATATAAATCAATTCTTTATTGTCTTCGGTGATCTGATTCCTAAAATCAAATTGATTTAAATTCAATTGCTCCTGTTGATTTTTTAGAATAGCATCAATCCCGATTTTCTCGCGACCTTCCCATTCAAAGTGATGAGCACGTCGTAATGTCCTGCCGAAAATTAAATATAGGATAAAACCAGCCACAGGAAGAAAGAATAACACAAGTAACCAAGCCCAAGAAGCTCCTGCATCTCTCCTTTCCCAAAAAATAACAAACAAAGCAAAAAGAATATTTAATCCCAGCACAAAATTAAATAATATTGAAGTTATTTGCGCCTCTATCTCAATCAACACCTTCAAATATTTCTTAGTATTATTAACAATACCATGCAAGTACGGATAAGAAAAGTGTATCTGCTTGTATCTTATATTTTACCGATATAGTAGCATATACGATAATCATCTAGTAAAAGTTTCAATTTTTATTCTGTTCTATAAAAGAAAAGGAGACGGGCTCTGTAAATTTTAACAAATTTACTCGCTCCGCCATCAATAATGGTTAGTTTTCTTTTTTAATCATATTCCCTTCAACAATTTTGAATGTATCCAATTACAAATAACTATTGTTCATAATGACAATAGTTATTTCTATTTTTTTGTACAAAGTACGTATCTTATCCTGCTACATGATGAATTTCTAGTAACTTCACTGCAACCGCTTCTGCAAGTGCTTTAGCAGTTTCAGGAACGTATGATTTTAACAACGAATTAGCCATAGGTGCTTTCAATCCTTTTGCAATAATATCCAAATGCCCAGTCATTTTCGTTTTGTTCTCATCAATCATTTCAGCTTTGAAATATCCACTGCCTAAGAAATTTTCATTCATTCCTGTTAGGTGGAATTTGACAATCTCTGGTCCCGACCATTCTGTTATATCCACTAGCAGCTTTACCTTTTTCTTAAGCAACCCAAGATCACTTATGAATTCCCATGTAGACTGGTTCTTTGCCATAACCGTATGTGTAATATATCCTGGTACTAGTGGAGCCCAATTATCAATCACACTAACAAATTTCCAAATATTTTCAATAGATAATGGTATTATTACACTATGTAAACCACTCGCCATTAGCTCATCTCCTCACAAATTTCTTACTTTACTGTATATATGTAGACAAGCTAATTAGAACAAAAATCCTCAAATATTAGCTATTTCTCCTTATCCTTTCTAACAAATAAGAGGCATCTCCATAGAACAAATTTGCGTTGTCGTAGCACACGATAGAAACGGTCAAATCCTTTTGCAAGTAGTAGGGATAGATCGTATTTCCTTTACAACATTAGACGAGGTATTAGGATATCATATAGATCCTTCTCTTTGTATGCACTGATACTGCAACAAATTATATGATGTTTGAAGTAATGAAATGGATATTTATGAAAAAATGCGATAGAGGCTTGGATGACTGATAAAAATACACTATCAGACAAACCTGTATGGAACAGCATTGGACAAATTCTTTTTTCGAATCGATTTTATGAATAACAATTTGTTATTCATTTTCAATAGCAAATTTTTTTTAGAAACGAGCCTAAAAAAAATAGCCTACAGGGAAAACACACTAAGTTTTCGTGCTTCTACTTAGGATCATTCAAAATAAATTCCATGTTTTATCTGATTGATTCAATAAAAAAAGCCCTTGTACAAGGGCTAAAAGCAAGTATCTATTTATTTTAAAGGTTTATCCTCGTCTTCCGCCTCTACCGCCGCGTTTAGATTCGGTGCTGCGTTTAAGAGATGATAAGTTATCTTCGCTAGCCTTTAAAAATTTAGACATTTTATCTTCAAAGGTTTCTCTTGGTTGAAAATTACTTTTATGACTATCATTCTTACGGAACGGACGCTTATTGTAAGACGGCGTTTGTCCCTCAGGTTTATCAATAGCTTTTTTAATTGATAATGCTATTTTACCTTCTTTTTCACTTAGTACTTTTACTTCAACTTGATCTCCTATTTTAAGGTGATCATTAACATCTTTTACATAACTGTCTGCTACTTCGCTAATATGAACAAGCCCCGTTATGTTCCCCGGCAATTCTATAAATGCACCAAAATTTGTAATTCCTGTAACTTTACCTTGTGTCTTGCTGCCTATTTCGATTGACATTAAAATAATTTCCTCCTAAATGTATCAATAACACAATTATAACAAATTACTGTGATTTTTTACATCTATATTCTATAAAATAACATCATAACTTATGGCTATTGTAATTTCAATAAAGAATAAATTTCTGATTTAAACAAATTATACCTCATAGGCGGTGAATATTATGAAAAAAGAATCACCTAAGACTGATATCTCAGGAACTGAATATCACGAAGTTAAAGCTGACAACATTACCGGGTATGGTGAATTAGACGAACATGTTGATAATGGTCTTAACTACATTTATTAATGTAAATACTTTATCAACATACTTATAAATAATGAAAACTACAGCAAATAGAACTATTAAAGCTCCTGCTATGAGAATAATATAATACATTTTTTCATTTCCTATAACAATTAAAAAAATATATTTGCGCAGTTGCATTCAATTGGTTGCAAATTTAGTAATTAATATATTGTCCTGCCCTTATCAGACACCCATTTTTAACGAACTATTTGTCATCAAGCAACGATTGCTCGCTTATTTGGGACGTTCAATCGAAAATTGTTCACCAAGCTTGGAATAATTATTACCTGCAAGTCTCGCTACTGGATTTAACCCTAGCGCATCTATCCGGCCTTCATGATAAAGAGATTCCTCGATATGATAACGAACTACTCTTCCAATCAATAAGTCACAACCCAATTCCAAATCATTACCACCTAATGAAATTGCCCGTTCAAGTTTACATTCAAAGCGAACTTTTGCTTCATTAATTCCTGGTACAGTAATTTGTTCACTTTCAATAATGGTAAAATTCGTTCTTTCCAATTCACTTTTATCTAGTGGTAATTCTGCGGCTGTTTCATTTGCACCGGCTACAAGATCACCATCGATAATATGAATAACCAATTCACCTTTTTCGAGAGCATTTCGTGCAGTATCTTTTTGAATGCCAGCTTTACGCTGTACCGACACAGAAAGCAATGGTGGATTTGAACTAACAATATTGAAATAGCTGAATGGAGCTGCGTTAATGACGCCCTCATTAGATAAAGTAGTCACTAAAGCAATCGGTCTCGGAATAATGCTCCCAACCAGAAATTTGTAATTATCCCGCTCACTCATCGTTTCTGGATTCAAAGAAATCATCTGATCACCCTTTTAACCAAAATGTTTTTGAAACCAAACCCCTGCCTCTTCTACTTCAGAACGTGTCAGCTGGTGGCCAAAGTTTTCCCACTTCACTTCAACCATCGCGCCAGCCGATTGAAGCAATTGACTTAAATCTTCGGTTTCTCTCGCTGGGCATATTGGATCATTCACACCTGCTGCAATAAAGACAGGGATCCCGCTATTATTCGATAATTCAATTCCTCGTCTTGGCACCATCGGATGATGAAGGATGGCCCCTTTCAACGCTTTCTCATAATGGAATAGCAAACTTGCAGCAATATTGGCACCATTTGAATAGCCAAGCGCAACGATATTTTTGCGATCGAATTCGTATTCTTTAGCTGCTTGATCAATAAATTCATTTAATTCCTGTGTGCGAAACACCAAATCTTCTTCATCAAAAACACCTTCAGCAAGGCGGCGGAAAAAACGAGGCATTCCATTTTCTAACACATTTCCGCGAACACTTAAAACAGATGATTCAGGCGATACCATCTCTGCTATTCCTAGTAAATCGGTTTCAGTCCCTCCTGTCCCATGTAAAAGCAATAAAACAGGTGCCTCTAAATTACTTCCTTTTTGAAAAATATGTTTCATCATTACTTATCTTCCTCCAATACTCTCGGAATTGCCGGTAATAAAGCTGTTTCCATTGATTCTCGTTTCTCTTCCAACCATGACGGGAGCATTAAATTACTCCCCATCGTTTCATATGATTCATCATAAGCAAACCCTGGTGGATCAGTGGCAATTTCAAATAATATGCCACCATGTTCTCTAAAGTAAATCGCATCAAAATATTGCCGATTCTTAATCGGCGTTACCCCAAAGCCAAAGCGACTTATATGCTTACTCCATTCGTGATGGTCAGCAAAATCATTGGCACGCCAAGCAATATGATGAACTGTTCCTACACCCATCGAGCCCATTGGTAAAGCGACTTTTTTCACATCAATCACATTTCCAATATCAGAATTTGATTGAAATCTAACAAACTCTCCTTCTTCTCCTACTTTTTCTAGTCCCATGACTTCTACTAAAGTTTTCATTGTTTTTTCTGGAGCAGCCGTTAGTAGGACAGCGCCACCAAACCCTTTAATGGCTTTATTAGAAGGTACGCCTCCAAACCCCCACTCGCTATTCGCTCCAGCTTTACGGGCTACAAGTTCTACATGTAAACCATGAGAATCTTGAAACTGAAGATAATCCTCGTCAAATCTTCTACGTTTTTTAAAGGTAATTTTGAATTTTGTTAAACGCTCCTCCCAGAATCCCAATGTATCTTCAGGTACTACATAGGAAGTAATCCCAACTTGTCCAGACCCTAAACGACCGCGATAAGCATTTGGCCAAGGGAAAAAAGTAATAATTGACCCAGGAGAACCAGTGTCATTACCAAAATATAAATGATACGTGCCTGGATCATCATAGTTTACAGTTTTCTTAACCATTCTTAAACCAAGGACACCCGCATAAAAGTCGACGTTTTCTTGCGGATTACCGACAATAGCAGAAATATGGTGTATTCCTGACGTGTGCTTTTGCATATTGATACTACCTTTACTTGTTATTTTTTTATTCAATGGTTTTTATTTTGCCTCAATTTATTTTGAGGGACAAACTCATCCATAATTATCTTCGTTCAAATATCTCGAATTAAAGATAACTCTTTTTTTTTATGTTGTCAATACTCCTTATACTTTTTTTGTATGAAGGACATGGGGTCGGGGCTTAACGACTTAGTATAATAGCCAATCAATTTATCAGGTATACTATTTTTATTGAATTCGTCCAAAAATTCCGGCTCCGCACCGCCACCGTTGAGATTAGGCGAGTGTAGCGTGCTTCATGAAATTTCCTTTAGGGTAAAAAGTGGCGTTTTAACACCGTTTTCGTTTTGAATAAAGAATATTATAAGGTTTCCCGTTTTTCAAAACAAAATCCAAGGAATTACTCGTCATTTCCTATACAATAGTAGTAAAGACTAATCAAGGAGGCTATAAATATGGCTGAACATCAATTTCATTTACACGCTATTTGGGAAGGTGGTCGAAACGATACTGGGATAATAGAGGCTGGCAATCTTAAAACAAAAATAAGTATTCCTCCTGAAATGGATGGACCAGGTATCGGAACAAATCCAGATGAAATGCTTCTTGGAGCAGCAGCAACTTGCTACATCATAACGTTAGCGGCAATGATGGAAAGAAGTAAGCTGGAAAAAGAAAAAATCACCCTTCATTCAGAAGGCATTGTTGATGTTACTAACGGTGTGTTTACATATAAAAAAATTATTCATCGACCTACAATCGTTCTTAAACAAGTTGCCAATGAAAGTGAGCATCATTTAGCAAGAAAGCTCGCCGAAAAAGCTGAGACATCGTGTATGATTTCACGAGCCCTTAAAGGGAATGTAGAAATTTCTTTAGAAGTAGAGATCACATCTGCAAGCTAGAGAAAGAAAACTAAATAGCCCTTCAAATTCCTATTTAGAAACTCTACCTCCACTCTGTAAATCATTTTTAGTCTTGTATAGTTTCTCACCTCTTAGCAAAAAGTAACGTTGGAGGTGAACATAATGAGTAAAATTAAAAAGGATCATTCCAAAGCAAGCCTACGTTCTTCACAAGTAGAAGGTCAAGGTACCACCACTCATGAAACAGGTTCGATTCAAGTACCTTCATCAAACAAGAAACAAAAACGCAGTTAATCACCTATCATACCCTTATATTCTAAAGAACTAACTAATTAAGAAATGGTGACTCAGATGACTAAAAAAAGGAATACAAAACAACATACAAGACTTTATATTGAACCTTCAGACAGTCCTAAACTTGTGATCTCAACGAATTTGGACCAAAATTCCGACGAAGAAAATCCATATTTAGCACAAAAAGAAGGAATTAGTAAGCAAGAAATTGAAAATTTTTTTAATCAGTAAACATATTGAGGATATCCAAAAGGGTCAGACCCTTTTGGATATCCTCTTTATCTGAATGGCCAGGCTGATATTCTTCTTAGCATGTATAATCATTCCTATACGTATACGTAACACGTACGATTAGAACACCATTTTTACTGTATTTTATTGTAATATTGAATACCCGTCAGACTACCTTCATCAATCATTCTTGAATCTCCGATATCGTATGGATTAGGATGACCTGCTTTTTCTAATAGTAGAACTACTTCACTTGGTTGTTTTTTCCAATAATTCAGTGTTTTCGTTTTTATTTTAGAACATGCATGTACCAATTTCTCCCGACTGTTTTTCGTTGATACTAAAGAAACACCCGCAATTCCTACGCTAAGTATGATACATCCACGTACAGATTTCACTAATCCCATCACTACCAACCTCCTTTTAAATTACTTCTTTATACCACTATCTGAAAACTTCTAAACAACGACTCCATCTTATTCCTAACAAAAGAAAAACTTTTCATAATTACTATATGACACTAAATACTAAACTGTTATGTTGTTACATTATGAGTAAAGAGTTATACTACTGTTATGGGGTGATATTATATGAATAAAACTGAAGATTTGTTATGCCCTCGTTTTGAAAAGGGTACGCAAATACTCGGAAAACGCTGGACGGTACTGATCGTCAATCAATTATTAAACGGACCTCAACGATTTTGCCAAATAGAATCTGCCTTTCCAATTAGCGGACGTATTTTATCAGAACGACTAAAGGACCTAGAGCAAATAGGCATCATTAAACGCGAAGTCTTCGCTGAAACACCAGTACGTATTGAATATTCTCTAACTGATAAAGGAAATGCCCTTGCACCTGCTGTCAGAGAAATCCAAAAATGGTCTCAAGAATGGATCGAAAATGAGTAATGAAGAAGTTTGAGTATAAATAACAATGAAAGTAATCCAATACATTTGAGTTGGGTTGCTTTTTTATTTTTTATAACTATTTTCTAGGAATAGTTTTAGAGTAATATGGGTACATTTTTTAAAACTAGGAACTATTATTTGATTTTTTTACAGGTGGTGAAGCATATGAAGGTAGTAGATTGTATCATTATTGGTGGCGGTATCGCTGGGTTACAAGCCGCCATTCAAATGGGGAGATACAAACATTCCGTTCTCGTAATCGATTCAAATCAAGGCAGATCCACAATTACCCGGGGATATCATAATATTCTCGGCTGGCCGGATGGAATTAGTGGACCCAAATTAAGAAGTCTCGGTAAACAGCATGCAGAGAAGTACGGTGTATCATTTATCAATGACAAAGTAATTACACTTGAAAAATATAACAATACATTTACTATACGCACTTTACAAAAGCAAACCTTTTCAGCAAACACCGTATTTTTAGCCACAGGATTGAAGGATCGTTTACCAGACTTACCCAATCTCCAACAATGCCTTGGTGGTTCAATCTTTATTTGCCCTGATTGCGATGGCTATGAAATAACTGATAAAAAGACGATTGTTTTTGGAAGCGGAAACACTGTTGCTAAGATGGCGATTACCCTTACATATTGGTCTAATCAACTAACAATAATCAATCATGATAAAAGTGAAATTAGTGAAGAGAACCGCTCAAAATTAAAAGCTTTAGAAATTCCAATTATTGATGAACCAATTAGTGAAATTGTATTAAATAAAAACAAAGAACTTATTGGTTTTTTCCTACATAATGGTGATATGCTTAAAGCTGACCGCGGATTTTGCGGCTTTAATGGCAATCAAATAAACAACAATTTAGCTAAACAAATTGGCGTACAATTAAATGAAAGCAATCATGTTGTCGTTAATCCGCGGACAAAAGAAACGAATATCAAAGGGATTTTTGCAGGTGGTGACTTAATTTCTCATTCCGAACAAGTGACCATTTCAATGGGTGATGGCTCACAAGCTGCGATATGGATGCATAAGCAGTTGCTCGGCGAATCTAGGGCTGAATAAAATGACAATACGAACCCGATTTTATCCCTCCTATATCGTAAATATAGATTGGATATATTCTATTTCCTTTGTAATTCCCTCTCTTAAAGAAATTTTTGGATTGTAGTTCAGCAATTTTTTTGCTTTTGAGATATCTGCCCAAGTGTGCCTTGGCTCTCCAAGTAGTTTTGGCAAGTAATCAACTATTGCTTTTTTTCCTGTAAGTGTTTCTATGATTGTAAGTATTTCATTAATCGAGGCACGTTCTTTTCCTCCAATATTGATGGTCTCGCCAATCACATTGTCCTTGTAAATAATCGACGCTATAGCTTCAACACAATCCGTTACATAGGTGAAATCTCTCGTCTGTGTCCCATCACCAAATATGGAAAGTGTTTCTTCTTTCAAAATCTGTGTAATGAAGCGGTGAAACGCCATATCTGGTCTCTGTCTTGGCCCGTAAACAGTAAAAAACCTTACAGTTACAATCGGGATGTTGAAGCTTTTATGATAAACATAACATAAATGTTCACCTGTTAATTTTGTGATTCCATATGGGGAGAGTGGAGTGAGATAGGCATTTTCAGCGACTTTTCCATCTACTTCTCCATAAACAGATGAAGTGGAGGCATAAATAAACTTAACTAATTTTTTATTCTTAACGGCTTCTAAAAGACGCTGTGTTCCGGATATATTATTTTTTACATAAGGATCAAAATCTTTTCCCCAACTCGAACGAACACCAGGTATTCCTGCTAAATGATAAATAACATCAATATCTTCAAGTAATTTTTCTAGGTTAGCTGTCAATATATCCGCTTCAATTAACTTAAAACGTTTGTTTAAGAGCAAGTTATCCAGATTCACTCTCTTCAGTTTATTAGGTGTTGGACCAGTAAATATGTCAACTCCAACAATTTCATTATTCATGTCTGTTAAAAGCTTCTCGCAAAGATGTGAACCAATAAATCCCGCCGCCCCTGTGACCAATATTTTCATGAACGGGCAACTCCGATATATGTTAAACCTGTTTCCCTGACTACTTGTGGATCAATACAGTTACGTGCGTCCAAAATGAAATCACCTTTCATTAGCGCTTTTATTTTCAACCAATTTAACTGTTTAAATTCATCCCAATCTGTTGCGATAATCACACAATCAGCATTCATAATTGCCGTTTCTAATTTGGCATGCTGGCTGACCGTTTCCACCTTTTCGAAAGGAAGTTGAGCTTTAGGATCATACGTTTGTACAATGCAGCCTAGTGAACTTAATTTTTCAATTAATGAAACAGCTGGCGAATATCTTGTATCATCCGTATTTGGTTTGAAAGCAACACCTAATACAGCAATTGTTTTCCTTGAAAAGTCATCTATGAAAGCACTTAGTTTCTCTATATATAGATTAACTTGTGATTGATTTACTGCCTGAACAGCTTGTAACAACAGTGGAGTTACATTTTTATCTAATGCACTGTATTCTAATGAACGAACATCCTTTGGAAAACAGGAACCGCCGTACCCAATTCCCGACGAAAGAAAATGGGGACTTATTCTCGGATCAGTACCTATTCCCTTTGTAACATCTTCAATATTCACATTATATTTATCACAGATTCTTGCTATTTCATTGATGAATGAGATTTTTGTCGCTAAAAAAGCATTGGACGTATATTTAATCATTTCTGCACCGTTAAGGCTTGTGACTATGAAAGGTGCTGTAATGCTTTTATATATTTCTTTTAAGATTGAAAGGGATTTTTGATCGTCTTGCTGTTTGCCTATGACAATTTTGTCTGGTTTTATCATATCTGAAATGGCAGTACCCTCTCGAAGAAATTCTGGATTAGATACGACGTTGAATAGCTTTGGATCCACTCCTTTTTCTTTTAACATTTTATCTATATTTTCATTGGTCCCAGGTGGCACCGTACTCTTTGTAATAATCGTTTTATAAGAGCTTATCGCTTTAGCAATTTCATCTACTACTGATTGAATATATGTTAAATCGGTTCTCCCATCCGATAATGATGGAGTGCCAACAGCGATGAAAATTACCGCTGCTTTTTGAATGTTTTCAACAATCATCGAGCTAAATGTCAATTGATCTTTGTTTTTACTTATTAATTCAGATAATCCAGGTTCGTAAATTGGAACTTCACCGCGTTTTAGTTGTTTAATTTTTTCAATATTTGTGTCAACACAACAAATAGAGTGTCCGAGATCTGCCAGAACGGCTGCGGTCGTTAAGCCTACATAGCCCGCCCCTATCACACAGATTTCCATACCACATAGTCCCCTCTCTATATATCTAAAGTTCTATATCATATTAATGGACAAATTTCTGTGACTTAACAAATGCCTATATACAATAAAAATTTCCTTTATATAGGATCTGTTTAACCAAGAATAACCCTATTTATCTCAGCTACTTTTGACAAAAATAATTATTCAAATTTAAAAAATACTTAGAAATTAGACTATTGCACTTCCAATAACAAAGAAAAAATCATTTAATACTAAAGTTAACATAATTTTAACATTGTCATAAATCTCTACTGTTTCATAAAATAATAAATAGCATTCGAGGTGATTTAAGAAATGATCAAAAAGGCAATTATCCCTGCAGCAGGATATGGAACGAGGGGTTTACCAATAACAAAAGTTGTACCGAAAGAATTATTTCCGATCGGTGTAAAACCTGCTATTCATTATGTCGTAGAAGAGGCTTTAGCCTCTGGAATTGAGGAGATCTTATTCGTAGTTTCACAATCAAAAAATCTGATTGCAAACTATTTTGATCGCTCACTTGAACTTGAAGCATTTCTTGAAAAAAAACAATCTACTCATTTATTAGAAAAAAACAAAATTCCTGATATTCATATCCAATATATTCGCCAACCATATGCTAGAGGGCTTGGTGATGCAATCCTCTTAGGGAAAAACTTTGTTGGTAATGATCCATTTGCTGTTTTATTACCGGATGAAGTTATTTTTAATAATAAAACAAACGGATTAAAACAGTTAATAAAGGTTTATGAAAAACAAAAGAAAAGTGTACTTGGTCTATATGAAGTAGAAAAGCACCTGTTGTCAAATTATGGTGTTGTCGAAAGTCGAAAAATTGAGAAGAAAATTAGTAAAATAGTTAATATTGTTGAAAAACCACAAAAAAATCCACCGTCAAATTTAGCTGTCATTGGCAGATACATCTTCAATCCATCAATTTTTTCCTATATAGAAGGATTAACACCTGGGGTAGGAAAAGAAATTCAATTAACTGATGCCATTAATGAAATGATGAAGGCAGAAAGTTTCTTTGGTACGACGATTGTTGGAGATCGCTTTGATATTAGTAGATTTGAGGAGTTTCTAGCTGCCAATCAATACATTCAACCATTTATGGAGTAGTGCATATATAAGTATAGAATTTGAAAAGGAACGTTCCATATGTGGATTTAAAACAAGTGGTTTAATACCACTTTGACCAATTCTTCAATGAAAGGGAGTGTAACCAATAAATATCGCATTGATTTGCACAGAAAAACTCACCGTTCCTTCTATTAGAGGTGGTGCTATTCAAGTTTTAATCGATGGAGTGACACCTTATATTAACAAGAAACATCATGTAACAATTTATTGCATTACAGATCCGGATCTTCCCGACATGGAAGAAGTAAATGGTGTCAAATATATTCGTGTTCCCCGTGATAATTACCCATTTAATGTAGGAAAAAAACTGGCAGAAAAAATGGCAAACAAGCAATACTACGATGTAATCCATGTATTCAACCGTCCTCGTGATCTCTTATTCTATAAAAACGCTATGCCTGCGAGCCGTTTTGTGTTGAGTCTTCATAATGAAATGTTTGGGAAAGAAAGAATCTCTACAGAAATGGGGAATTTGGTCATTAGAGCCGTGGATAGTATCATGACTATCAGTGAATATATCGGAGAAACAATCTTATCTCGTTTTCCTTTAGCCAAAAACAAGGTTAAGGTTATTTATTCCGGAATTGATTTGCAAAGATATAAACCTATTTGGGATCAAGTTGCAAATCCTCTAAGGAACGAACTTCGAAAAAAGTATGGGGTTAAGGATAAGAAAGTTGTCTTATTCGTTGGGCGCTTAAGTACCGTAAAAGGACCTGATATACTTTTAAAAGCCATGAAGCAAGTCATTGAAGAGCATCCTGATGCGGTATTAGTCATTGTGGGTAGTAAATGGTTTAGTGACGATAGAATTGATGAATTTGGATTAAATTTGCGAAAACTTGCTGAAAAGTTAGGAAAAAATAAAGTTGTATTTACAGGTTTTATACCCCCAAGCGAAATTCCTGCTCATTTCCTAGTTGGGGATGTATTCGTCTGCAGTTCCCAATGGCAAGAACCCCTTGCTCGAGTACATTACGAAGCGATGGGGGCCGGGTTACCGATCATTACTACGAACCGAGGAGGAAATGCAGAAATTATTAAACATCTAGAAAACGGTATCGTCATAGATGATTATACAAATTCAGAATCATTTGCAGACGCCATTACCTATTTATTATCCAATGAAAAAGTGGCCGACTCGATTGCCAGAACAGGCCGGTTATTCGTTGAATCAAATTATGGATTTGAGCATGTATCTCAACGTTTGGAACATCTATATGCAACTTCCCTGGAAAGAAAGAAATCATAGGAAGATGCCTTTATAAGACACGTTATTGCAGAAGTTGTAATATAAGCTTACACTCACACTATCCTCTAAAAGTGAAGAACATTTATTATCCTTTAAAGGTAGAAAATGAATTGCGAATTGTACCTGTAGAGTAGACTCTAAAAAAGGGCTGCTCTACAGGTTTTTTTTATGTAGTATGAATAAATATGGGTAAGAAGTTCGTTTTATAAAAAAAAAAATCGTTTATTATCTATTAATCCTTATGTCAATTTCGTAAGCTCTAATGGAACACGTTACGGAAGAGTTTAATACATTTTCATTTAAGAAAATGAGAAGAGATTATTGCCAACGTACATATTGTAAAAAACTTTAATTGTAATATACAGTTTTATGTATATAGATATTTAAGTCACCTCATTTGGAACACACTCTATAATTTTTTACGAAATACTTTTCACAAATATAGACCCGCTTCCTAAAAAACGGGTCTATATTTGTGATGTTAAGGTTTACTTAATCAATTTTTCTTTTTTGAAGCTCTCTAATCAAATTTTTTATCGAATTTTCAGACGAAATTTTACTCATATCGTTAATCGTTTGTTCTACGATCATCTCTCTTAAAGAATCTCTAAGAGACTCTTTAATCAAATCTCTAACAGTAACAGTTCTCGATTTACTTTTAGTTCTATTATTTTTAATTCCTTTTTCTTTTTTGGGTTCTGGTTTTAGTTCTAGTTCTGGTACTAGTACTGGTTCTGGTTCTGGTTCTAGTTCTGGTACTAGTACTGGTTCTGGTTCTGGTTCTGGTTCTGGTTTATTATCTAAGGTTATTATTGATTCTTCTATTACTTCATCTTCAGAATTAGTCTCCATTTTATAATTCTGCTCATTTTGGGATTTAATTTCAGATGGCTTAGCTTCAATAGGATCAGGGCTCATCACCAAAGCTTTGCTGATTAATTGTTCATCATTATTGGGTAGATCTTGTGGTCCTGATGAAGATGACGTATGAATCGCCTTATCCCATACTGCAAGTATCTCCGAAGCAACTCTGTCCCACTTATAAAGAGATACTGCAAGTTCCCTCCCTTTTATCCCCATATTTTTCATTTTTGATTTGTCAGCTATAATTTCAGTAATCTTATCGACAAAACCAACTGGATTATCTGGATTTTCTACAACTAGACCATTTTCATTAAGTTGAATGACTTCTGCATTTCCACCTCTTGCAGTCGTTAAAATAGGTAGACCTGCTGCCATCGCTTCGTAATGTACTCGTGCCAATGGCTCGTTCCATTGAGACGTGCATACAAATAAATCAGCCGCTGCAAACCAGTTTTGAATGACACTTGGAGAAACAAAACCTGTTGTTACTACTGGTATTGAAAGTTTCTTTGTCATTGCTCTTACATAGGCAACATAATCAGTTACCTCATCTTTGCTAAACCAACTACTCCCTACTATTACTACTGCTAAATCTTTAAATTTTTTTGTAAGCTCTGGCAATGCCCGAATTAATCGATCTACGCCTTTATTGTGTGAAAGTCTACCTGCAAACAAAATGACAGTTTTGTTTTCTAAGCCATGTTCTCTACGAATTTCATTGCGTATTTTTTGCATTTTAGGATGATTTCCCGGTAAGAATTGCTCAGTATCTACGCCAGAATAAATTGTGGAAATTTTCGCTGTTGCTTGTGGATAAAGATTCTTAATTACATTACCAACATAGTCACTTACCGTTACAATATTAGATACTTCTTCTAATGCAGCAGTTGCTTCTTCTGGACTTATTTTGTCAGGATTGAACATATCATTATGCATACTTAGAGTAATTTTGGCTTCAGGAGCTGCTTTCCGAACTGGTAGGATCAAACGCGGCCGATTGAAAATATGAATTAAGTCAAAGGATGTCGATTCTAGATACTTGATGACGCCTTCTCGATAGATTTCTAATATTTGACCAGGTACGCGTACATAATGAACACCATTTATAGTTTCTAGATTTGGAAGTGATGGTTCACTAATCCCTAAAACTGTAATTTCATGAAATTGGGATAAATAAGGGAGGTTCCCCGAAATATACGTTTGAATCGCCCCACCTAACACCGGAGGCACTGGTAGTTTTTCTGTACATATCATTAATATTTTCATCGTTATTCCATCCCCCTCCAATCGCCTGCGATTTCTTCAAGCACTGGCCATTTAGTCTGATCAGTATCGACAATTGTTTGGATCAACTGTGTTGTTTGATCATTTAAAAATAATTCAGGATCATAGACAACCTCTTTAATATTTTTATAAAATTCATTTGGGAGTGACAAATCAATCATTAAAATCTCATATAATTCAGTTGTTAGGGGATTTGATTCATGATAAGACTTAATCATTTCCCGAACCCAATGTACATCCCATCTATATAAATCTGCCATTGTGCCACTTATCAGCTTTCTTAAATCGCGAAGCGGAAGATCAAACGCAACCCCATCTAGGTCAATAATCCACATTCCATTACTACCCATTTGCCCATTTGACCAGCCATAGTCTTGATGAACAAGTCCCCAAAAAGCATTTCCTTGTTTTATCAATTCGGAATAACTCGATTGATTAAGCCTTGTTAAACTATTTCTTGCTTGCTCTTCAAACATATCAACTACATTTAATAAATGTGTACTTGCTGGTAATTCACGATAGACGTTAGCAATGTTTCGGAACCAATCCATTTTTTTGATCATCTTTTCATAACTAGATGGCCATTTACGCAGTCGTGAAGCTACTTCAGATTGTTGCGGTGGCTCATACCCCTTACTTAAACGATGAAATTCACCGAGAGCATAACATAAATGTTTCGCACCTTCTAAATCTTTCGTAACAGGTGCTAACGGTTCAATCCACTCTGCAACGAACCATAACTTCCCTCCTGCTTCGACATAATCCTTTTCATCCTTTGTTTTTACAAGTGGCGGAACTCTCGCTTCTTGTACTTTAACTAAATACTCCTGAGCTCCTAAGCTAAACATGCTTCTCGTTGGCCTTCTGTGTAACAGCTTTAAACTTTTGGGACCAGAAGTTGTTTCAAGTTTCCAAATCGCACCGCCTTTATCTGCTTTTGTAGTTATGACTTGTTTGCTATTAACAGAAAGATCGTAACTCTTAAGAACTTCCTGTGCTATTTGCTCAATATAATCAGGTACAAAAAATTCATCAGTTAAATCATCGGTTTCCCATGGTTCAATTATTAAATTATCCATCATATCCCTCCTATGAATTAAATCGTAGTTTCTGCAAGAAATAAGCGCTGTCAATTTTTTACGATGGAAACCATATAGGTTTATCAACGCTTTACTAAAAAATATATTTCTTCATATGCACCTGTAATTTATTCGAAGAATTATTCCCATGGATCCTAATAAAATTCAGGTAAAAGATGATGTTTCTCCAAGTTATTAATATAAGAAGTCTAAGTGTATTCGGCTATTTGTAATGTTAGGGAAATTGGTATTAGTTTATAATTTTTTCAAGGACCCATTTGCAGAATTAAATACTCTTAACTAAATTATGCACTAATCAAATATTTGTATAGGACAGTTGCATAGAAGCATAAGGCAAATTTGAATAATTCATCTTTCAACAAGCTATCATTGTCTCAACTTAATTGGAAAGTTGAAATTCTTACTTATTTAAGAAATGAAATTACCAGCTAATTTGAACGCTTGTCCAATTCGCAAAAGTATTTTTAGACAAATTAATAAAGTGAAATTTCAATCAGTGAGAGGGGTTCTTCATCCCCCACTGATCTTAGTTGAACCAACAAGGTATTTACCGTCAGTTGTCTCCCACCAACACTTCTTAGAATTCATCTAAGCCTTGAGGTGGGGGTCTTACTAATGCGGAATAAAAATATTAGGGGGATCACTTTAAGTTGACCCCCCTAAAGAAGATTTTTTTTAGTTTTTCTAAATAACTACATTTTTTTATTCGTCTTAGTCCACACTCTCGTCTGAACTCTCATCTACACTTTCTTCGACACCTTCATACTCGCTCTCATCAGCGCTTTCATCGGCACTTTCATCTACACTTTCTTCGGCACCTTCATATT
This sequence comes from Bacillus cihuensis, assembly GCF_000504145.1. Lineage (NCBI taxonomy): Bacteria > Bacillati > Bacillota > Bacilli > Caryophanales > Bacillaceae > Bacillus > Bacillus cihuensis. Next base: position 918,418 of record NZ_KI632495.1, read on the forward strand.
CGCCCTCGTCAGCGCTTTCATCGGCACTTTCTTCGGCACCTTCATATTCGCCCTCGTCATCGCTTTCATCTACACTTTCTTCGGCACCTTCATATTCACCCTCGTCAGCGCTTTCATCGGCACTTTCATCTACACTTTCTTCGGCACCTTCATATTCGCCCTCGTCGGCGCTTTCATCTACACTTTCTTCGGCACCTTCATACTCGCTCTCATCGGCACTTTCATACTCACTTTCGTCGGCACTTTCATACACGCTCTCGTTCAAACTTTCATCCCCACTTTCGTC